>PAUU01000033.1 GCA_002713825.1 Acidiferrobacteraceae bacterium
CATGGAAGAAGGCCTGCGCTTCGCTATTCGTGAAGGTGGCCGTACCGTNGGTGCCGGGGTGGTCTCCAAGATCATTGCCTGATTAGGCTGAGAAACAATAAACAAAAGAACCTGGTCGGTTGAGACCGAGCGAAACGGAAACAAACTATGGCAGTCAACGTCAGCAACCAAAAGATCCGGATACGGCTGAAGGCCTTCGATCATCGCATGATTGACCGGTCGGCGCTGGAGATTGTCGATACGGCGCGCAGGACCGGAGCTGTAGTAAGGGGACCCATCCCCTTACCGACGCGCATAGAGCGGTTTAATCTGCTTCGTTCGCCGCACAAATATAAGGACTCGCGGGACCAACTCGAGATTCGCGTTCACAAACGGATCATGGATATTGTCGAACCAACGGACAAAACGGTTGACGCCCTTATGAAGCTTGATCTCGCAGCGGGTGTCGACGTCGAAATAAAGTTGGGCTAGGGATCGGGAGCAGAAAATGGGATTAGGACTGGTCGGAAAAAAGGTAGGGATGACCCGCGTCTTTGATGACGAGGGGGTCTCGACGCCGGTGACGGTGGTTCAGGTGGAACCCAACCGGGTTACTCAGGTCAAACAGGATGACACCGACGGCTACATCGCTCTTCAGCTAACGACCGGGACTCGCCGCGCTCATCGCGTTTCCAAACCCCTTCGCGGACATTTTGCCAAAGCCGGTACCGAAGCGGGCCGTAAGTTGTGGGAGCTCCGCGTCGATGCTGAAACCGCGGAGCAGTATCCGGCGGGTTCGGCACTGACGGTCGAAGTGCTTGAGGAAGGCCAGAAAGTAGATGTTCGAGGGACGACGATCGGCCGAGGGTTTGCCGGCGTCATACGTCGTCATGGCTTTGGCGGTGGCCGTGCCACACACGGCAACTCTAAGGCNCACCGCAAGCCCGGTTCTATCGGCCAAAACCAGGATCCCGGACGCGTGTTTAAAGGGAAGAAGATGGCGGGNCACATGGGAAGCGTGAATCGGGTTCAGCAGAACCTCGAAGTCGTGCGCGTTGACGTGGAGCGCAACCTCGTTTTGATTCGGGGTTCGGTCCCTGGCCCTAAGGGGTTTGACCTTTTGATTGAGCCGTCTGTTAAAGCCAAAAATACGGGATCGACTTCTGAATCGACTTCTGAGTAGTTGCGCGATATCACCGCCTTTAAACGAAACAAAGACGAAAAAAAGTCACNCCCAACAAAAATAGAACAGGCAACAGGTAAATTAACGTGGAACACGTAGTCGTGAAAATTGATGGCTCTACCGATCGGAAGGTCAGCCTCGCTGATGCCGTGTTCGGAGCCGAATTTAAAGAGCCTTTGGTTCATCAGGTAGTTTGTGCCTACCTTGCCGGCGCGCGGGCCGGAACCAGTGCTCAAAAGAACCGTTCTGCTGTTAGTGGCGGTGGCGCCAAACCGTGGCGCCAGAAGGGGACCGGTCGGGCGCGCGCCGGAACCAGCCGTAGCCCGCTCTGGCGAAAAGGGGGTCGGGCATTTCCATCGTCGACCCGAAGTTATAGCCAGAAGGTCAACCGAAAAATGTATCGCGCGGCCATTCGGTCGATCTTGTCAGAGTTGCTGAGGCAGGAGCGTCTGTTGATATGTGATGAAATCCAGTTAAGCGAGCCGAAGACTGCCAAGATGGCGGATGCACTCGGTGGCNTGGGTGTCTCAGGACGCACGCTGCTGGTCACCGCAGAATATGATGTAAACGTTGCACTCTCAGCGCGAAATCTCATCAGTGTCGAAACCGTTCAGGCGAGTCAACTCGATCCGGTGAGCTTGGTCGGTAGTGAAAATATTGTCTTTACGGAAGGGGCCCTGCGAAAGGTTGAGGAGGCATTACAGTGAATCCGGAGCGACTACACCAGATTCTTCTCGCCCCGGTCATTTCAGAGAAAAGCACTACCGCCGCGGACAACGCAAATCAGGTGGTATTCCAGGTTTTGGCAGATGCGACCAAGCTGGAAATCCGACAGGCGGTTGAGACCCAATTTGATGTGACGGTAGAGGCCGTGCAAGTCATGAATGTTCGAGGTAAGGTGAAACGCTTTGGCCGGACGCCGGGCAAACGCCCTAACTGGAAGAAGGCCTACGTTCGTCTCGCTGACGGACAGGATATCGACTTCATGGGTGGAGCCGGTTAGGCCCGCCCATCAGNAAATCAAGGATAGCCGTTATGCCAGTCGTTAAACAGAAACCGACCTCTCCCGCGCGCCGCGGAATGGTGCGGGTGATTTCGACGGGTCTGCACAAAGGCAGATCAGTCCCATCACTAACTGAGCCGAAGAGTGCGATCAATGGACGAAATAATGCAGGACGCATCACCGTCCGACATCGCGGGGGCGGCCACAAACGTCACTATCGTGTTATCGATTTCGGCCGCAAGAAGGACAGCATCGCAGCGAAGGTCGAGCGTCTCGAGTACGATCCAAATCGGAGCGCCCACATCGCCCTGTTGCTTTATGCGGATGGAGAGAGGCGCTACATCATTGCCCCGAAGGGCCTGGCGGTTGGTGACCCAGTTGCCTCAGGAGAAGATGTCGCAATCCGGACAGGAAACGCACTGCCGCTAAAGAATATCCCTGTCGGTACCGTTGTGCACTGCGTTGAGCTCAAACCCGGCAAGGGCGCGCAATTGGCGCGCTCTGCGGGCGCCTCTGTCCAGTACCTGGGCCGTGAGGGAGCCTACGCATTAATGCGCCTGCGATCTGGCGAGACCCGGCGCGTCCTGGTCGAATGCAGGGCAACGGTCGGCGAGGTCGGAAATTCAGAGAACTCGCTGCGCAAACTCGGTAAAGCCGGAGCAAAGCGCTGGCGAGGTATTCGGCCGACGGTACGAGGCGTTGCAATGAATCCAGTAGACCACCCACACGGAGGAGGCGAAGGCCGAACCTCAGGTGGTCGCCATCCCGTTTCCCCTTGGGGGGTGCCCACTAAAGGCTACCGTACTCGCAGTAACAAACGCACCAACTCAATGATCATTCGAAGAAGGAAGAAATAATTATGCCCCGCTCGGTTAAGAAAGGCCCTTTCATCGATCATTCCCTCTGGACAAAGGTTTCAAAGGCCAAAGAAGAAGGTTCGCGTCGGCCCATTAAGACATGGTCGCGCCGTTCGATGATCATGCCGGAGTTCGTCGGGCTTACGATCGCTGTCCACAATGGCAAGCAGCATGTGCCTGTCCTTGTGACCGAAAACATGGTGGGCCATAAGCTCGGTGAATTTGCAGCGACCCGGACGTTTCGGGGCCATGTCGCTGATCGGAAGGCGAAATAGGCAACCTAGAACTAGAAGTAACAGCAGTTAGAAGAAAGAAAAAGAGAATTTCAACATGGAAGCAAGAGCCGTCGCCCGATTCATCAGATTGTCGCCCCAGAAGGGCCGTCTGGTAGCGGATCAAGTACGCAACCTCCCTGTAGGCAAAGCCTTGGAGTTATTGCAATTTAGCCCTCGGCGAGCAGCAGGTCTGATTCGTAAGGTCCTGGAGTCTGCAATTGCGAACGCGGAGCATAACGAGGGTGCAGATATCGACGAACTAAAGGTCAGCCAGATCATGGTTGATGAGGGCCCGGTGATGAAACGATGGCGGCCTCGGGCCAAAGGGCGCGCAACGCCGGTGATTAAGCCGACTAGCCACATTACAGTCAGTGTCAGCGACAACGGATCGGGGAGCAACTAGCAGATGGGCCAAAAAATTCATCCAAACGGGTTTCGGCTCGGCGTCATTCGCGATTGGGACGCCAAATGGTTTGCCACCGGCAGGACCTACTCAAGAAATCTCGTCGCTGACCAGACTATTCGCAACTTTCTCCGTAAGCGGTTGGCCAATGCTGCGGTAAGCCGCATTGAATTGGTCCGGGCAGGCGAAACCTTGAACGTCACGATCCACACGGGCAGACCCGGCATTGTGATCGGCAAAAAGGGCGAGGATATCGATAAACTCCGCCGCGACATTCTTCGTCTTAACAACAACGTGCCCGTCCAGGTGGCCGTGGAAGAGATTCGCAAGCCCGAGTTGGATGCGCGCTTGGTCGCAGAAAACGTTTGCCAGCAACTGGAAAAGCGAATCATGTTCCGTCGCGCTATGAAGCGAGCGGTCCAGAACACGATGCGCATTGGAGCCAAGGGCGTGAAGGTTATGATCTCCGGGCGTCTGAACGGGGCCGAGATCGCCCGTACCGAATGGTATCGAGAGGGTAGGGTGCCGCTGCATACGCTGCGCGCTGATGTGGACTACGGGTTTGCCGAGGCCCACACAACCTATGGTGTGATTGGCGTAAAGGTCTGGGTATTTAAAGGCGAGGTGATGCCAGGGGCTTCCGAAGTCGAGACCCCAGCCAGTAACCAGTCGTCAGCGGCTTGAGGATGATCTGACATGTTGCAGCCAAAGCGAACCAAGTTCCGCAAACAACANAAGGGCCGTAATCGCGGNCTNGCCGTNCGCGGNAGTNGCGTCAGTTTNGGNGANTTCGGCCTGCAGTGCACNGGCCGTGGGNGANTNACNGCNCGGCAGATCGAGTCCGCACGNCGCGCNATCAACCGCCACGTCAAACGTGGNGGACGTGTGTGGATCCGTGTGTTCCCGGACAAACCAGTCTCTAAGAAACCGTTGGAAGTCCGNATGGGCAAAGGAAAGGGAAATCCAGAATATTGGGTAGCGCTGGTTCAGCCCGGAACCATGCTNTACGAAATTCAGGGTGTNGATGAAGANTTGGCNCGGGAAGCNTTTNGGCTCGCAGGGGCAAAACTTCCGGTCGNCACGTCTTTTGTAAAACGACAGGCGGCATAGAACNATGGCGGATAAGAACGTTTCAGAACTCGACTCTNCAGGACTCAAGGCTGAGTTGCTAGAGCTTCGAAAAGAACAATTCAACCTGCGAATGCAGCGCAGCACGGGGCAATTGGCGAATCCCTCCCGTTTCAAAGCGGTGCGGCGGCAGATTGCACGAATCAAGACCCGGATGGTCGACATTAACAGGACGGCTTCATGAGCGACGCAGATACAGTAGCGGCAAAAGAGTCCACGCCCGGCGACACAGCCCGCCGCGCAGGTAGCGTTCAGGGCAGTGTCGAGAGCGCCCGTATGGATAAGACCATCACAGTGCTCGTGGAACGGCAGCTGCAGCACCCCCTTTACAAGAAATACATCCGAAGATCCACGCGCCTGCACGCACACGACGCCAACAATGAGTGCCAAAAGGGCGATGTGGTGATCATTGAGGAATGTCGACCTATCTCCAAGATGAAAAGCTGGCGGCTGGTCAGGGTTGTTTCCCAGGCCGATGGTGCAGATGGTGCAGCCCGCTGAGGCGATTCCCGGAATCNCCGTTCAGCCTTTTCACAATGAAACGAATCCATTTAACGTATCAAGTCGGTAGAAAGCAATGATCCAGATGCAAAGCAACCTCAATGTGGCGGACAACAGCGGTGCCCGCCGAGTGCAGTGTATCAAGGTGTTGGGCGGCTCTAAACGCCGCTACGCGGGTGTGGGGGATATCATCAAAATNAGCGTCAAAGAGGCTATCCCGAACAGTCGCGTTAANAANGGCGANGTCTANCANGCAGTCGTNGTNCGCACCAAACANGGNGTTCGNCGAGGCGATGGCTCTCTGATCCGATTCGATAACAATGCTGCGGTGCTACTNAATGCGCAGTATCAGCCGGTCGGTACGCGTATCTTCGGTCCTGTCACTCGGGAACTTCGATCAGAGCGCTTCATGCGGATTATTTCATTGGCTCCGGAAGTGCTCTGACACTCGGGAGTCAAAGGTCAAACTAGGGAAAACTCGATCAAGCAAATGAAGAAGTTTAAAAAAGGCGACGACGTTGTCGTGCTCGCAGGCCGNGATAAAGGCAAACGCGGGACCATCCTGCGCGTCCTAGACGATGAGCGGGCGTTGGTGGACAGCGTCAACGTAGTGAAAAAGCACACCCGCCCCAACCCGAACAAAGGAGAAACAGGCGGGATCATTGAAAAAGAATCCCCGATCCGGATCTCCAATCTGGGGATGTACAACCCCAACAGCAAGAAGGCGGACAGAGTCGGCTTCAAGTCTCTTGAAGACGGCAAGAAAGTCCGGGTGTTCCGTTCTGACGGAGAAATGATCGACGTTGGCTGATGCCGACAGGCGAATTACCATGGCACGACTACAAGCGCATTACCAAGAAAACGTTCTCCCGTCGCTGATGGAGCAGTTTAAGTATTCCAGCGCGATGCAGGTACCCCGGCTGACAAAGATCACTCTGAACATGGGAGTGGGCGAAGCCGTGGCGGATAAAAAAGCAATGGAGGGTGCTGTGGAGGACCTGACCAAGATTGCGGGCCAGAAACCTATCGTCACGAATGCCCGAAAATCTGTCGCGGCATTCAAGATTCGAGAGGGCTGGCCGATTGGGTGCAAGGTCACCCTACGTCGAGACCGTATGTATGAATTTCTTGATCGGTTGATTTCCGTTGCATTCCCGCGGGTTAGGGACTTTCGCGGATTGTCGGCCCGCGCGTTTGACGGCAGAGGAAACTACAGTGTCGGTTTCAAGGAGCAAATCGTATTTCCGGAAATCGACTATGACAAAGTGGACACGATCCGAGGCCTGGACGTAACGATTACAACCAGTGCCCAGACCAACGAAGAAGGGGAAGCATTACTGCGTGGCTTTAACTTCCCCTTGCGGAAGTAGTTCGCAGGTAAGACGTCAGGGGTCACCGTTCTGCAATAGTTACTAAAGACCAACCTGAAAAGACAAGTGAAAGACAGGAAATAGCGAGTTATGGCAAAGAAATCGATGATTGCCCGTGAAGTCAAACGGCGGAGGCTGAATGAACAGCACCACGTTGCCCGTGAGTCATTGCGGCAGCGGGTGGTAGATGAATCCCTATCTTATGACGAGCGGTGGCAGGCGATGCTGGACCTGCAAAAGCTGCCGCGTGATTCCGCGCGGACTCGTCAGCGCAATCGTTGTGCGCTCACTGGGCGGCCGCGAGGGTACTTCCGTCGCTTTGGGCTTGCGCGAAATGCCGTTCGAGAGGTCGTCATGCGCGGCGAAGCCCCGGGAGTGGTCAAGGCAAGTTGGTAGTCGGAACCTTAACAACAAGTGGATCGACCGATTTAACAGGCACAGTCAATTTTAGAGATAGACAAGTCAAATAGAGATAGCAGCGTTTTTTAGTCTCGAGACGAATCAAGGAAAACATCAATATGAGTATGTCCGATCCCATCGCAGATATGCTGACCCGTATTCGTAACGGGCAGGCCGTGCGGAAGCGTACTGTGACTATGCCTGCCTCCAACATGAAACAGGCGATTGCCCGCGTGCTCAAAGAGGAAGGTTACATCACAGACGCGGAAGTCCAGGAAGATGGCGCCCATCGGAACCTGGCGATCACGCTTCGCTACGCCGACGGTGTCGCGGCGATAGAGGAAATCCAGCGGGTAAGCCGCCCAGGGCGTCGGGTCTATGCCAACGTCGCCGACATGCCGCGGGTGAATGGCGGATTAGGAATCGTCATGGTCTCCACTTCCAAAGGCCTCCTGACCGATCGCCAGGCCAGATTGTCAGGNGTAGGTGGAGAAGTGGTCTGCCGCGTCTTCTAGGTCGAGAGAGAATTTGGAGCACTAATCATGTCGCGAGTTGCAAAAAATCCCATCAACCTGCCTACGGGGGTCGAGGCCATTCTTGGGGATGCCTCTGTCAGCATTAAAGGGCCGCAGGGCGAATTGTCGTTGTCGCTTCACCCCAGTGTCGGGGTCGAGCAGGCGGACGAATCGCTCCAAATCCGCTCCCAGGATGACCAATCTTGGGCGATGGCGGGGACCTTCCGTGCTCTCATTGCAAATATGGTGACCGGAGTGAGTACCGGTTTTGAGAAGAGACTCGAGATCGTCGGAGTGGGTTATCGTGCGCAGGCGCAGGGGAAAAAACTGAATCTGAGCCTTGGCTTTTCACACCCCGTGGTTTACCAAATGCCTGAGGGTGTCAGCGTTGAGACGCCCAGCCAGACAGAGATTGTTCTCAAGGGCTCAGACAAGCAACAGGTCGGGCAGGCCGCCGCCGAGATTCGGGCGTTCAGGCCACCGGAGCCCTACAAAGGTAAAGGCATCCGGTATTCCGGCGAGCATGTGGTCCGTAAACAGGCGAAGAAGAAGTAGCACGCACTTCGTCATAGGCCGATAACCCGCTAAACATCTTTTAGGACAAGCCAGCATGAGAGATAAGAAAACCTCACGCATCCGGCGCGGTAAGAAAACACGCTCGCGGATTACCCGCGACCGTGCTACGCGCATGAACATCTTCAGAACTCCAAGGCATATCTACGCCCAGGTGATCGACGCTTCTGGGAGCCGAGTGCTGGCGAGCGCATCTACCCTCGAGGCTGAGGTTCGAGTCGGCGTCAATCACGGGGGCAACATTGCCGCCGCGGTATTGGTCGGAAAGCGAATTGCCGAAAAAGCACTCGCCGCAGGGGTTGAAACGGTCGCCTTCGATCGATCTGGGTTTCGATACCACGGTCGGGTTAAGGCACTGGCAGAGGCCGCTAGAGAGGGCGGATTGAAGATTTAAGTCAGGAAACGCACTGCCTCTGAATCACTAAAAACCTAAACAGAATCTTAATCAGCTACGCCAGTATGGCTGCCGAGATTTAAAAACAGGAACACAGAATAGTAGAACAAATTATGGCAACGAACGCGGAACAGATTGGCGCCGACGGCGAAGGCTTTATAGAACAACTGATTAACGTACGTCGCGTTGCAAAGGTTGTAAAGGGCGGACGAATCTTCGGATTTTCGGCGCTGACGGTTGTGGGGGATGGCAAGGGCCGGGTCGGTATTGGCCGCGGGAAAGCCCGTGAGGTTCCGGTAGCCGTTCAGAAAGCGATGGACGAGGCGCGCCGGAACATGCGTAAGATCAGTCTCAAAAAAGGAACCCTACATTACGCCACCATCGGTCGCCACGGCGCTGCCCGCGTGGTGATGCGCCCAGCCTCAGAGGGTACTGGAGTCATCGCAGGAGGCACCATGCGCGCGATTTTTGAAGCGGCTGGCGTACGTAACGTTCTCGCGAAGGTCATTGGCACGACGAATCCGGTTAATGTCGCCCGGGCCACCATTGCTGGTTTAACTAGCGTTCGCAATCCGCGGCAGGTAGCCATCCGCCGCGGAAAGTCTGTTGAGGAGATTCGCGGACAGGAGACAGCTGGTGAGTAATCAAAAAATCAAGATCACCTTGATAAAGAGCAAGTTTGGCCGGGGCGCTAAGCAACTCGCTTGCGTACATGGACTGGGACTTAGGCGAATCAACCAAACTGTCGAGCTGGAAGACACACCAGCTATCAAGGGGATGATTAACAAGGTTGCGCATTTAATCAGGGTAGAGGTAATTTAAGATGCGGTTGAATGAATTAAAACCCGCAGGCGGATCTCGTCCGGCTGCAAAACGGGTTGGGCGCGGCCCAGGGTCGGGCCTGGGGAAAACGGCAGGCCGTGGCATAAAAGGTCAGAAATCCAGATCCGGTGGATACCATAAAGTCGGATTCGAGGGCGGACAGATGCCCCTGCAGCGGCGTCTGCCCAAGCGCGGTTTCCGTTCACTCACCCGTCCCCGTGTTGCGGAAGTTCGGCTCCATGAGCTTCAGAAGATGGATTCCGGTGACATCGATCTCGCCACTCTTAAGGCCGCGGGCATCATCCGTCACGACGCAATCCGCGCCAAGGTAATTGCTTCAGGCAGTATCGAGCGCGCGGTGGTGCTGAGGGGGATCGGAGTCACCGCGGGCGCGCGGGCAGCAATCGAGCAGGCCGGGGGCAAAGTCGAAGCCTAACGACCATGGCGGCATCTCCTTTGGCATCAATCGGCAAGATGACGGAGCTCCGTCAGCGCATTCTTTTTGTGCTCGGAGCAATGGTCGTATTCAGAGTGGGAACCCACATTCCGATACCGGGCGTCGATCCGACAGCTGTGGCTGCGCTCTTCGAGCAGACGCGTGGCTCTATTGTCGACATTTTCAACATGTTCTCCGGAGGGGCCCTGGAGCGGTTGTCAATTTTCGCCTTGGGAGTGATGCCCTATATTTCGGCCTCCATCATTGTCCAGATGATGACGTCAGTGATTCCGCAGTTGGAGGCCCTGAAGAAAGAGGGCGAGGCGGGTCGCCGAAAGATTACTCAGTACACGCGTTATGGAACGGTCGGCCTCGCCCTTTTCCAGGGATTGGGAATCGCCATTGCGATCGAAGGGCAGCAGGCGGCCGGCGGCCCGGTGGTGTTGGTCCCTGGATTGGGATTCAAGATCACGACCGTGGCCACTTTGGTCACAGGAACTATGTTTNTNGTCTGGNTGGGNGAGCAGATNTCNGAGCGNGGNATTGGNAACGGTATNTCTCTNCTNATCTTNGCCAGCATTGTNGCNGGCTTNCCGTCTGCNGTNGCNGGGACNCTNGAANTGGCNCGNACNGGNGCCTTCANCCCNATTGGCGTNCTTGCNCTGTTCGTNGGGGCANTNGCNGTNACCGCGTTTGTGGTGTTNGTGGANAGAGGNCAGAGGCGNTTGACCGTNAACTACGCTAAGCGGCAACAAGGCAGGNGAATGTTNGCNGGGCAGTCNACTCATNTGCCNCTTAAGCTNAANATGGCTGGNGTNATTCCNCCGATNTTTGCCTCCAGCATCATTCTNTTNCCGGCNAGCCTGGGCAGTTGGTTTGGCCAGTCTGATGGAATGAGTTGGCTAAAGGATATTGCGACGACCCTTTCCCCTGGACAGCCGATTTACACCATGGTTTATGCGGGCATGATCATCTTTTTCTGCTTTTTTTACACCGCGCTTGTGTTTAACCCAAGAGAAATTGCTGACAACCTCAAAAAATCTGGCGCCTTCGTCCCAGGAATCCGGCCCGGAGCCCAAACCGCAGGATACATCGACAAGGTGGTTTCTAGGCTAACCTTCGCAGGCGCGGCCTACCTCACCGTGGTCTGTCTCATACCCGAATTTTTAATCGTGAAGTGGAACGTGCCGTTTTATTTTGGCGGGACATCATTGCTGATCATCGTGGTCGTGATGATGGACATGATGTCGCAAGTCCAGTCCTACCTGATGTCACGACAGTACGAAAGCCTTATGAAGAAGTCGTCGCTGGTTGGTGGCGGTATGGGAATGCCCCGGTAAACCAGTCAGCGACAGTCGCAGGAGAAGCAAAGTGAAAGTAAGAGCATCTGTAAAAAAAATCTGCCGGAACTGCAAGNTCATNCGGCGTAACGGAAGTNTCAGGGTAATCTGTGTTGATCCACGACATAAACAACGCCAAGGCTGAGTCCGGCAACCCACCATTGCAGAAACACCAGCTGGCCACGTGACTGACTAGGCACAGAAACCAGATAGAGCTAAACCGAGACAGAGTAAGAGGCAAGAACATTGGCACGAATAGCAGGCATAAACCTACCCGCTCATAAACACGTCGAGATCGCCTTGACTTCGGTTTATGGCATCGGTCGGGTCACAGCGCAGCGCATTTGCGACCAGGCAGGAATCGGTCGGAACACAAAGGTCCACGATCTTTCCGAAGATGATGCAGACCGCCTCCGCTCGCAAGTGGCGGCAATTCCCGTCGAGGGCGATCTCCGCCGGGAAGTTTCTATGAATATCAAGCGCCTTATGGATATGGGCTGCTACCGCGGTATGCGACATCGACGCGGACTGCCTGTACGGGGTCAACGCACCTCAACCAATGCGCGCACGCGCAAAGGACCCAAACGCCCCATACGTAAATAAGGGCAGGAACTTAAGAAATGGCCAAAGTACAGAGCAAAAAACGAACCAAAGCAAAGGTCCGAAAGAACATTCTTGAAGGTGTGGTGCATATTCATGCCACCTTCAATAACACAATCATTACTATTACCGACCGTCATGGGAATGCTGTCGCCTGGGCAACTTCTGGCGGAGCTGGCTTTCGGGGTAGCCGTAAAAGCACACCCTTTGCAGCCCAGGTTGCCGCCGAGACAGCGGGGCGTACCGCGCAGGAATTTGGTATGAAACAGCTTGATGTCAAGGTGAAAGGGCCCGGGCCCGGCCGTGATTCGTCTGTGCGGGCGTTAAATAACCTTGGTTTCGAGATCAATTCGATCACCGACGTGACCCCCGTGCCGCATAACGGTTGTCGTCCCCCGAAACGGCGACGGGTCTGATAGTACGCCCCAGGCTTAACTTGACCTCTACAGACCACCCCATACCAGTTCCGAGCATTCTGACCCTTAACGTCAGGCACTAAAAATCAGGAAATTTAGATAATTATGGCTAGATACCGAGGACCCACATGTAAGCTGGCCCGGCGCGCCGGGACCGACTTGTTTTTAAAGAGCCCCGTCCGACCGCTTGACTCCAAGTGCAAGTTCGATCGGCCCCCAGGCTTCAAAGCTGGCGCGAGACGCCCCAGGGTGACCGTTTACGGCACTCAGCTTCGCGAAAAACAAAAACTCCGTCATATTTACGGTCTGATGGAGAAACAGTTCCATAGTTACTACCTTGATGCTGCGCGCGCAAAAGGCTCCACCGGAGAGACGTTGCTCCANCTTCTGGAGTCGCGCCTGGATAGCGTTGTCTACCGAATGGGATTCGGTATTACGCGGGCGGAAGCCCGTCAGTTGGTGGGACATAATGCTGTGCTTGTCAATGGTGCAAAGGTCAACATCCCGTCATATCAGGTTAAGCCCGGCGATGAGATCACCGTCCGTGAGCGCTCACGAAGCCAACTGCGGATTAAATCAGCATTAGAGATTGCCGAACAGTTGGGTTTTGTGCCCTGGGTCGATGTGGACAGTAAAGCCTTTAAGGGTGTTTTTAAGTCTGTGCCGGACCGTGCAGAGCTTTCCCAAGAAATCGATGAATCACTTGTCGTCGCGCTTTATTCCAAGTAACCACCAGCTAATCGACAAGTAATCAGACTGAAACGCACACCGTTTTCTGGACACTTGCGCTGTCGCTGATTAGCGCAACCTGCTCCGGTCCAGCGAAAAACGAACGCAAAGATAAAACCCGACCAATTCCAGAGGTAAGTACACAATGTCGCAACCCCAAGAAGAATTTCTGAAGCCGAACGTGATCAATGTTGACAACGTTAACGAGACCAGGGCTCGTGTGACCCTGGAACCCCTCGAAAGGGGATTCGGTTATACCTTGGGCAATGCCCTTCGCCGAATTCTTTTGTCTTCCATGTCTGGCGCAGCCGTAACTGAAGTNCGGATCGAAGGCGTGGATCACGAATATTCGGCAGTGCCCGGTGCTCAGGAAGATGTGATCGCAATCCTTTTGAACCTAAAGAACCTGGCTGTTCGGATGCACAACAGAGAAGAGGCAGTGTTGCGGGTATCAAAAAAAGGACCGGGCGTTGTGACCGCAGGGGATATCCAGCTGGATCATGACGTCGAGGTGGTGAATCCTGAGCATCTTTTGGCAAATCTTTCTCCCGACGGTGATCTGAACATGGAGATTACCGTCAGTACCGGGCGCGGCTACCAGGTTGTCGACCTGGCGGTTGAAGAAGGCGAGACCCGGGGTGTCGGTGTGCTTCGGCTTGATGCGTCATACAGTCCGATTCGGAGCGTGTCCTACACAGTAGAAAATGCTCGTGTTGAACAGCGGACTGATCTCGACAAGTTGGTGATGGAGATTGAAACCAACGGCACTATCGACGCCGAAGAGGCCGTCCGACGGGCCGCCAAGATTCTCCATGATCAGATTTCTGTATTCGTTCAGCTTAAAGAATCCGAAATTGCCGACGCTGAGATCCTAGAAGAACGAATCGATCCAGTTCTGCTGAGATCGGTCGACGATCTGGAACTGACGGTGCGTTCGGCTAACTGCTTAAAGGCTGAAAACATCTACTATATCGGCGACTTGATTCAAAGAACCGAGGTGGAGCTCTTAAAGACACCGAATCTCGGCAAAAAGTCGCTGACCGAGATCAAGGATGTGCTGGCCACNCGNGGACTNTCNTTGGGTGTNAAACTNGAGAACTGGCCCCCGGCATCACTTCAGCGTGAAAAACGGGACAATTTGCACTGATCTGCCGGAAGCAACTCGGTATACATGCTGTATCGGTTGTAGAAACTGGCGGGAAGAGTAGAAAACCAGGGCGAATAAGGTAAGAAAGATCAGAAGGACTAGATCGTAAGATAGAAGGGAATATCAGATATGCGTCATCACAAAATCGGCCGTGCGCTTGGGCGTAATTCGAGTCACCGTAAGGCCATGTTTGCGAACATGGCAGTGTCACTCTTTACGCACGAACAGATCCGGACCACTTTGCCCAAGGCGAAAGAATTACGCCGTGTTGCTGAGCCGCTGATTACGCTGGCCAAAACACCATCCGTGGCCAATCGCCGTCTCGCCTTCGCCCGCCTGCGTGACCGTGAGGCAGTATCCAAGCTTTTTGATACCCTAGGACCGCGCTTTCAGGACCGGGCGGGCGGATACACGCGTATTCTCAAGTGTGGACTTCGATCAGGGGATAATGCGCCAATGGCGTATGTGCAGCTACTGGATAGGCCTGAGATAGCAGACGACTCGGACGACGAGTAGGTTCTCGGTAGGCCCCAGGACAACGCGCATAGTGTTCCGGGATCCTGCCTCTAGAGACACATTAGAACCGGCAACAGGNCGCTAGCCTTCGCCATGGATGCTGCGGTTTTAGAGTTGGATCGCGAAACCGGCCTGTTAAGTGGAAACCCCTGCCTCTGTTCTCCACATTGCGACGACCGCCCTGAAGGGATCTCCATCGATGCCCTGGTGATTCATGCAATCAGTCTCCCCCCGGGCTACTTCGATACGGGACCCATCAGTGACCTTTTTCTAGGCTGTCTTGATGCCGACGCACATCCGTACTTTAAGGAGGTCGCCACGCTNAAAGTGTCTGCTCACTTTGTTATTGGGCGGGACGGCNNNCTTANTCAGTTTGTTCCNGTGACTCGGCGAGCCTGGCACGCGGGCGAATCCTGGTTTGANGGNCGGAATCGGGTCAATGACTTTTCAGTGGGGGTTGAGCTTGTTGGATCAGATGACACCCGTTTTACAGATTCGCAATATAACGTGCTCACGAACCTGACGAGAGCTCTACAGAAGGTGTGGCCTGCGATCACCTCGGATCGTATAGTGGGACATGCAGAGATCGCTCCGGGACGCAAAACCGATCCGGGCCCGCATTTTGACTGGGACCGCTACCGGAGCTCAATTCCCGCGGCTTAAGGCGACCCCCGCAATTAAAAATGCGATGATGTAGACGATCAGTCTNTANGTCACCATTGATCCNGGCGGGATGCAGATGAACGACATTCCCGTGAGGCCGCGTTTGCCGATCTCGTGGGCCAAACGAATGATTTCGTAGTCGGTCATGCCCATGGGTTCAGCGAGTTCCCCAAGAATATCGCCAGGTGCGGGGCCTGCGCCGCCCAGAATATCCATATCAAAATGGACATAAACATCGTCGGTGCCCTCGTAGGCGTGCCGAAGTTCCTCACAAAGCCCCCCAATACCCAACTCCGTTCGCACCTTCCACATCGGGTAAAAATGGGCACCCTGTTGTGTGTAATTCCGGACCATTGCGGCCTCCTCGAGCATGCCGCGCTCCCCAATCTCAACAAGATTGGGAACGGAAAAGTTTGAAAAACTGCTGAAAGTTTTTGATTTCCAATTGCCGCTCCCGGCGATCCGTTCATCACCCGTCAGGTAGTCCAGCGGTCGCGAGTCCCAGTGGGTGTCAGTGCTGATCATNCCNACCTTGCCAGATAGATCGNTCGGCNATNGGNTTNGCGATGGCATAGGAACTNCAGGGACTNTTCTGNCCNACCACGATGGGAATNGCGCCNGCNTCNAGNGCGCGNTTNACCANNNCCTCNACNGCNNCNTGGGCTTTCAGAATATTTTCTGCGGTGGGGTNNANNTTGCACTCCGGGGCGATNTCGGCATCNCCCATATCGACTACGCGCAATTTTTCGAATATATCAACATCGAGCTCCTGGATATAACCGCTGGGATAACGCGCGGATTGCTGTCGGACCCGTTTTGGCGCGGCGAGCCACTCGGCCTTGTCCACGCCTGCATATTTTCCCCGGGCGCCAGCGACATAGGGGGCCCCAATGATGGCGACGTCGACACACTGCAACTCATTAGCACTGCGGGCGAAAGGGACCCCCATAAATGTGGGAGTGTCTTCAGTGAGCATCGGAAGCGCCGCGCTGTCGATGTTGGTATACCCACCCATTCCTTCCCAGGGTGCTTTGCTCATGATATCTGTCCTTTTTAGTGTATTCAGGATTGGATGATATGGCGGGGGACACGACTGACTGGCTCGCAGGTGTCATCGGTGACAATGGCGGTCTCACCGAGACACATGCTCAGACCCGTGTGGTCATCCAATAAAATCATATGCAGAAAGAAAACCATTCCGGCCTCGAGCGTCTGAGGGTTGTCTTTCCAGATCATTGGCCAATCCATCCAGGAGGGGGGGTAACTAATACCAACGGAATATCCGCATGCACTCAATGCGGCATGCCCGAATCCATGAGATTGCATGACCTGTTCATGGGCCGCAAAAAGATCACCCACCGTGTTTCCTGCGCTGAGACGCTGCTGACAGGCATCCAACGCTTCGGAGCAGGCGTTGTTCATTGCCCGGTGCCTAGGATCCACGTTTCCCGTCAAGATGTTATACATCATGCAGGTGTGATAGTGCCGATACGCAGCTGCCGGCTCAAAGACGATCTGGTCTTGCTCTGAGATCACCTCATCCCCGGTATGGTATCGGCAAAATACGGCAGCCTCCCCGGCGCCCATCGGCCAACGGCTCGCTGTTGGGTCACCATCTTCACAAAGCAGTGTATTCATCATCGCCCCATAAACCGATTTGACGGTGGCACCCGGTCGGGTGTGCGCGATGCTGGTTTCGAGGATCGCATCGCAGATCCGGCCAGACTGACGCACGTAATCCAGCTCCAACTCGCTTTTGACCAGACGGACGAGCCGAATCAGATCTGAGGCATCGACGATTTCACATAGACCGTCCAGCGCGTCATTGACCATCAAAGCNCGCTGCCCGGTTAATCCATAGGCATGGTACTCAATGCCAATCCTACGATTGGCGCAGCCGTGCTGTTCGAGAATGCGCCGCAATTCCATGCCCGGGGAGGCATCTTCCTGATCGATCCAGATCCGGATGTCATCAACAATCGACGTCTCCCGGGACTGGATGCGGTCCGCAGTGCGCGTGAGCAATGTCAACCCGTCCTCCAGGCCGAGATACATGGCCTGGAACATGGAATAGCCGCTGGTGTCGTACCCAGTCAGGTAGAACATGCTTTCCTGCCGGAATAGGATCAGCCCATCCAGTTGTGCCTCAGCCATGGCTTTCCGCGCNCGACTGATGCGCCGATCAAATTCCTGCTTTGGGAAATGAAGCATCTCAGGAGNAAAGNAANCTNGGNGANACCNAGGAAACCANGTNTTTNGCCGCTTCGGGCACTGTTTTGATCAAGAGGGCTTGTCATGCTGCCATAGGATGTCCGGTTCTCCGGCAGACTGATTGAGGCTCCTGGCCATCACGAACAGAAGATCGGAAAGCCGGTTAACGTATTGGCGGGAGGCATCAGAGACCGCATGGCCGTCGTCCACTGCGAACAGCGCGCGCTCAACTCTCCTGCAGGTGCTGCGCGCAACGTGGCACAAGGCTGCAGCCCGAGTCCCGCCGGGCAGAATGAATTCCTCGAGGGGCGCCAGCGCCCCGTTCAGTTCATCCAGCATATTTTCCACTGCCTCGACCCGATCGACCGATACCAGCGTATGGCCGGGCAGGCTTAGTTCACCACCCAGGTCAAACAGGGTGTGCTGCACGACAGTTAGAAATTGGTGAATTTCCGTCGGTAACGTTTCGGTCATCATTAATCCGATGAGACTATTGAGTTCGTCGACCTGACCCATAGCCTCCACTCGCGGCGAGGTTTTTGGAACCCGCGTGCCGTCACCGAGTCCGGTGGTACCCTCATCGCCCGTTCGGGTATAGATTTTGCTGAGACGTTTTCCCATTGGTGTTTCCTTGACGTATTTCCATAATAGTAAATCAACCGCAGGGTGGAATATAGGTGAATATCGCCGTGTTTCAGGTTAATGTAGGCGACCCCAAGATACGGGGTCTCGTCGTTTATCCGATGCTGGCTTCACCGCTTGGCTCAAACCACCGGGTAGACAGCTGGGCTTGTCAGGATGGCCAAGAAGGCGGCATCCTTGGGGTTTGGGTTATTGATCATAAAGATAAGTGAGGATGATATGTATCAGTACGACGCCTACCAGGATCCGATCCAGCGGCCGCGTTATACCGGGCTACCGACTTTTATGCGGGCCCCTTTTCGGGAAGACTACGCGGGCCTCGATATCGGTTTAGTCGGCGTCCCCTTTGATGGGGGAGTTACCAATCGCACCGGAGCGCGCCACGGTCCTCGGGAGATTCGAAACCAATCGAGTCTGATGCGCCGGCGAAACCAGTCGAGCGGCATCAGTCCGCACGATATCTGTACCGTGGCCGATGTGGGAGATGCGTGGGTACAGTCGCCGTTTCACCTTGAAAAGAGTCTCGAGGAAATTCAGACGTTTTTTTCAGGACTTCACAAGGCGGGAGTGGTGCCCGTCTCTGCCGGGGGAGATCACTCGGTTACCTTGCCGATCCTGAGAGCCATCGCGAAGGACGGCCCCGTGGGGTTAGTACACTTTGATGCCCACTGTGACACGGGCGACGACTATCTCGGGTCCAAGTTCCACCATGGCGCGCCGTTCCGTCGGGCCGTGGAGGAAGAACTGATTGATCCCAAACGAGCCATCCAGATTGGCATCCGCGGCTCCCTGAATGATCTTGACCAATGGAAGTTCAGTCATGACACCGGAATGCGGGTCATCTATATGGATGAGTTCTACGAACTGGGCGTCAAGTCCGTGATCAAAGAGATCCGCCGGGTCGCAGGTCAGCAGCCGTGCTACCTAACCTTTGACGTTGATGGATTGGATCCGGTTTACGCTGCCGGGACAGGCACGCCTGAGGTGGGTGGGTTCAGCACGGTTGAGGCGCAGTTGATGATCCGTGGATGCCAGGACCTGAATCTCGTGGGGGGCGACGTCGTTGAGGTAGCGCCACCCTTTGACCCGAGCGGCAACACGGCCNTGACNGGGGCAACCATGATGTTTGAGATCTTATGCGTGGTTGCCGATGCGTTGGCGAAAAGGCGCAGCACCTGAAGCCTGAGAAAATCATCCAAGCGGTTAGCCTGGCCGTTTGTCAAAAGTGGGTATGTCGTCAGGAATATGATGAAAAGCCTGCTTGTCGCAGGTAAATATAGCGGCCCCAGGAGTAAATACTGACGGATCGTCCAGGGTGCCGACCTTGATCACGATCGAGCCAGGTCGTTTTGGTGTCTCTGTCGCGAGACTCGTGCCACAGGTCTCGCAGAAATAACGGGTGACAGGGCTATCCAGATCTGGCCGGCGAAAAGACTTCATCTCGCCTTGGGTTAATTTGAAATCGTCAAGCGGGAAGATCATCAAGGCATTGGGANTGCCGCCGCTNATGTACTGGCATTCCCGGCAGTGGCAGTGNAAAGCGGCCTGTGCCTGGCCCTGGATCTGATAACGCACATCCTTGCAATAACAGCCCCCGGTAAGTTTCATGCTTTCCTCCGTTGCCGGTGACGGGTGCGCTGGCACATTAGCACGGTTTACAGGCTACGGCCATTGAAGTGAAAACGGATTTGGCTTCGATTAAAGATCGGGTCCCGGTGTGCGGTACATCGCCTGCATCGGCGTGATCACGAGGCCCTCGGTGCTGACACGCTCGAGATCATCATGGTAGGTCAGTTCAAATAGAGTCAGTAGAGCCTTTGGATCGGTTTGGCGTCCTGTTTTTCTACTCTGCAATAGTTGTGTGACGTCCCCGAAATATGCCAACTTATCGCGCCGACCCTGCTCGGTAATGACGTATACCCGTTCTTGAGTAATGGCTTTCGCCTTCAGAAAACTAAGGTTGTGAAGCCCTCTGGTGTGCTCCTGAGGCAGGTAGAACAATATCTGTAGCCCCTTCAGATCATCGGTAATGCTGTGATCGACAAGAAATGGCCCAGAGGGGTAGGCATCCGCTATGGTCTGGATGAACTTCCCATCGTCGTGGTGGACCGTTTTGTGGCTTACCAATAGCCCACCGTAAATCACCGCGAGCGTACAAAAAAGCAGGGACGTTGCAACCCGCGGTGATCGGCAGCCCACCCGGATGCGAGAGGCAATCTGCTTAAGGCCAAGGGCAGCGAGCATGGCCCAGGGNGCGACACTGTGCAGCAAATAATGGTGATGCTTGCCAGAAAAAAAACTCAAGACCACCGGAACGGAAAAGGCCCAAATCCACAAAAAACGTTCCGGAGACTCGCGATCGTACAGTGCCGCGCGCCAGGTNGCGGCGAAGGCCACAGGAGCCAGCAGGATCCAGGGAGCATTCACCTGCAGTAACGCCACACCGTAGTACCAGAACGGCTTGCTCATCAGCGCGTAATCACCGGAGGCACGTCCAAAGAGGTCATAGAGCCACAGTTCTATGGCGGCGGGAACTTCAAGACTGATGGAGAGCGGCCACCAGAGTCCGAGGAGCAAAAAAAGCATGACACCCCATGCCCACAGATAACGGCGAATCACAGGCAGCTTGCCGGTGAGCAGGATGAAGGCTGTTACGGGAATAAAGACCATCAATGGCCCAAAGCCAATGCCCTTGGTGAGATTAGCCAGGCCTGCCGCGGCAAACAGCCCGATGACTGTCCAGGGGCGCCTCCCCCAAAAGCCGACGCTATCGGCCGCTAGGTGGGACGCAGGACTGACGGGTCTGCTGGGTGATCTGAACTGCGCAAAGACGAAACAGGTCATTGCCGCCGTCGAGGCGAGGGCAAGGAAAATCTCGTCCTCGGCAAGGGTGGCGTAGCGGACGACCTCAAAGCTGGTTGCCATAATCAGGCCGCCGAGGATGCCAAGCGTCCGATTAAAGAGTCTGGCGCCCATCAAAGTGACTAACAGGACTACCAGGGCGCCGGCGATCGCAGCTGCCAGGCGGGCTACCCAGGCTTCAGAGCAGGTACCTACGAGGCTGCATAGTGAGACGGTAATCCATTGAGGCAGGGGAGGATTCTCTAGCCATGGTGTCATGCTGTCGCGACGGGGGATCAACCAGTCACCGTTGTAGAACATCATTTTGGCCGTCTGGGGCAGGACCGACTCATGAATACTGAGAATGTGATCCTGCGGCAGTGGCACACAAAAGAGTGCGAGACCAAACAATGCCGGGATCAAAATGATCGGCCAGGCCCGATCACTCTGTGTTTTGGTCTGATACCCGGGCGTCTGCATGGCGGCCAATATTAACTGGGTGAGCCCCATTTTTGCTGGACTAGTGTCGGGAAGCGTCCTCGGAAGAGCGTCGGGATGGGCGTTGTCCCCGCTTCAAATCTCCTAGGGAAATCCCCTTGTGTGGATTGGCGCCCTGATTCCGGGGATTTTATAATTTCATCACATGGGATCGGGTTCAATAAGCCTGACCCGACCTTTACTCAAGAGAATAGCGACATGCCGAATTACACTGCTCCCCTAAAAGATTTAAGGTTTGCTCTGGATCTCGCCGGCCTGCAAGAGGTCGCCTCATGGCCGGGATTTGAGGATGCGAGTGAAGATCTGACCCACGCCGTGCTTCAAGAGGCAGGAAAGTTTGCGTCCGAAGTGCTGGCGCCGATCAACCGCTCAGGTGATCAATGCGGGCCGACGGTTGATGGGGGGGTGGTCACTACATCGGAAGACTGGCGGCAGGCGTATGCCCAGTTCAGTGAGGCAGGCTGGACGGGTTTGGTGCTTGATCCGCAATACGGNGGACAAGGGTTGCCGCAGACTCTTGCATGTGCGGTCCAGGAGATGTGGGATGGAGCCAATATGGCCTTTGGACTCTGCCCGATGCTTTCCCAGACTGCGGCCGAGGCGATCTTCCTGAAAGGCAGTGATGAACAAAAATCCGAGTACCTTCCGTCGATGGTGGCCGGAAAATGGACNGGGACCATGAATCTCACCGAACCCCAGGCAGGGTCGGATCTGGCGGCAGTGCGAACCCGCGCGGTGCCGTGTGAGGAAGGCCGCTATCTACTGACTGGTCAAAAGATTTACATCACCTACGGAGAGCACGACCTCTCTGAGAATATTATCCACCTGGTGCTGGCCCGCACCCCGGATGCACCAGAGGGCGTCAAAGGAATTTCTTTATTTATCGTGCCGAAGTTCATCCTGAACGCCGACGGAGAACCGAGCGAGCGCAATGATGTGCGTTGTGTGTCGCTTGAACACAAACTGGGAATCCATGGCAGCCCGACCGCCGTACTGTCTTATGGAGACAATGGCGGGGCAGTGGGATTCCTTGTGGGCGAGGAAAACCGGGGCCTTGAATATATGTTTATCATGATGAATCGCGCTCGCCATGCGGTGGGTATTGAAAGTTACGCAATAGCAGAACGCGCCTATCAACGTGCACTGGCTTTTGCCCGTGACCGTGTTCAGGGACGCGCCGTGGGAGATACCAGTGCTGCACGGGCCCCGATTGCACGTCACCCTGATGTTCAACGAATGCTTCTGAGTATGCGAAGCCGAATCGAGGCGATGCGTGCGCTATCGCTTTTTGCTGCTGCGTCAGCAGATCGCGCCAGCCATCATCCGGATGCCATTGAACGCACGCTCGGCCAACGTCGCGTGGACGTCCTCACTCCGGTTGTCAAAGGATGGAGTTCAGAAGTCGGAAACGAGATTACGGCATTGGGAGTGCAGGTGCATGGCGGCATGGGATTCATCGAGGAGACGGGCGCCGCCCAGCACTACCGTGACGCCAGGATCACCACTATTTACGAGGGCACNACCGGCATTCAGGCCGCAGACCTTGTGGGTCGCAAGTTGCTGCGAGATGGGGGTGAGATGGCCAACGAGATGATCGATTTGATGCGTCAAGACGCAGCAGACGCAGCATCAAGTTCAATCGAGACGGTTCAGGAGGTGGGTGCGGCGGCGCTGAGTCTTCTGGAAACGCTCGCCGGCGCTACAGTCGAGATTCTGGAAAGCGCCATTCGAGATCCCAGAAGTCCGTTTCATAAGTCTTTTGACTACCTGATGCTGTTCGGTATCGCGGCCGGAGGATGGCAGATGGCGCGTGCCGCCGCCGCCGCTCAGCAACAGTTGGATAGCCAAACGGCCGACCGCGATTTCTGTAAGGCGAAACTCCTGAGTTGTATCTATTACGCCCGTCAGGTGCTGCCTCATGGCCGTGCGCACGCTGACGCGATCCGTGCAAAGGATCTGCCTTCAGACGCCTTGGATAAATGGGTGGCTTGAGCCTAGGCCAGTTTTAGGCCATTAGCCACAGGCCGTTCCGGATTTGCCAGAACGACCGACCCGTCTTCCTGGGGAAAACCAGTGACGAGACACTGTGATCGTACTGGCCCGATCTGCTTGGGAGGAAAGTTGACAACGCCAATCACCTGTACGCCGGCAAGTGCTTCTGGCTCGTAAAGATCGGTGATTTGGGCGCTGGATTTGCGCACTCCAATCTCGGGGCCGAAATCCACGTGCAGAATATAGGCAGGGTGCCGGGCTTCCTTAAACACCTCCGCGGACACGATAGTGCCCACACGAAGTTCTACTTTTTCAAAGTCATTCCAATTAATGGTTTCCATGGTGATTCCTCTTTGGAAAATGGGTGATCAAGCCGCCGAGGGGTCTATAAGCCCCAGTGCCGTGCGGACGCTACGGTAATCGCTCGAAATCGCCAGGTGATTGTCGGTGATGCCACAGGCGCATAACCAGTCGCCAAGCGGGCGAAGCAAGGGTTCTTCCAGATGGGACTGCAGCAGTCCAAGTACCCGGGGGATATGCTTGAGATACTGGGGTTTATCGTCGCGGATGGCGAGTCTACTAAAGATGCCCGCGACTTTGCAGTGCCGCTGTGCAGCGAGGATCCGATACCACAGCTGGAAATTTTCGAGATCCAGAAGAGGCATCGCCTGCAGATATCGCTCCCGCATAGCCTCAACAATGGGCGAAGGCAGATCCCGCCGGGCATCCTCGAGCAGAGACATCAGGTCATAGGCCATTGGCCCGATCAGGGCGTCCTGAAAATCCAGCAGTCCAATCTGTTTTAAGGGCTCGTCTGCTGGGAGCGCAATCAGGTTGTCCACATGAAAGTCCCGCAGCACTAAAGAGATTGCCGGTGTGGGCAAAGAATCGAACACAGTTTCCCAGATCCTCTGATAACTCTCGCGTTTCTGCGGGTCCGTCGGCTGGCCTGACAGGAGCGGCAAAAACCAATCCGGCAGCAGCAGTGCTTCGGTCATAAGGGCCTGAAAGTCATAAGGCTTGAGACCCTCGAGCAAGGCATTGGGTTGCTGGTGAAGATGAATCAGAAGGTCAATAGCTTGTTTATACAGCGCCTCGTGAGGCTCGCCTGCATCGAGGAGTCGAGTGAACGTACTGCTGCCAAAATCCTCGATCAGGGCAAAACCAGCATNNGTGTCAGACCGCAGGACAGCAGGAGCACGGAGTCCAAGATGGTTAAGGTGGCTTCCAATCTCAAGCCACGCCGTGAGATTTTCTGTTTCAGGTGGGGCGTCCATAAGCAAGCAGCCGTGCTCGCCGTCGTCAATGCAAAAATAGCGCCGAAAGGAGGCATCCTGCTGTAGTGGCGAAAGACGGCTGTCGGCAAAATCGGTTTGGGACAGAAAGACCCGACGCTGGATATCTCGCGTGGAGGGCGAATTCATCTGAGATCTGTCTCGGTTGGTGCGCAAGGGCGAAGATCAGAAGATACCATGCAGTCGCCAGATCCCGCTGTCGAGGTCACGGAAGACCCATGCCCTCAAGGCGCCGGATTTTGCATGATAATAATCGCGGTGAATCGATTGACTGTCCCACCACCCNCTGCAGATGCGTTCGCGCTGGCGTTGCAGCAGAAGTGACTGGTTCCCCAGAAGCAATTGCCTATTGGACATCTGTATGGAGCGAGGTCTGTCAAATAACCACAGCGGCCGTTGTGCGCCATGCGGCAAAGCGACCGCTTTGCCGACTGTGCATCGGCTCCAGGCTTTTTCCGGCCGGTGATCTGGCTGCATGCCAATACCCNGTACCGCCTGTCTTCCAAGTCGATTTTGCAGCCGCTCAATCAGAGAGGTCTCACGGCCTGCTGTTCTGGGCAGTATCGAAAAAAGATCCTCACTTGAAGAGGGTAGTGGCGCAAAACGGCTGACCCTGAGTGAAAGATGTGTAATGAGATCTCGTGTCTGGAATCTCTCAAACGCAAGTCGACAGAGTTTCATAAGATCGAGAGCATTCCTGCGGGGATGCGTCAGGTATACCGGGATGCGGGCTGAAAAATTGGAGTCATTGAGAAGATGCCATTCGAGTTGTTCGGCCAGAACGTGATGCTGGATAAGATGGGCTTGCAGTTTTCCCAGCAGGATCTCCATAAAAGGCATGAGCTGATCGGTATTGGCAATGCCGAGATCAAATGCGAAATCCTGTTGAAATACCGGCGGTGGTGTAATTGCTGCTTGAGGATCAGCCTGCTTACCCAGAAGCTTGTCCAGTTGATGAACAAGATCTGGGCCCAGGCGCCGGGCCAGTCCATCTCTGGGAAGGCGCATCAGGTCGCCCACAGTGCTTATGCCGTACTGCTTTAATGCCCGCTGCTTTTTAGCGCCGGCCACTACTGCGCTTGCCGGCAGTCCACGTATGGCGGCATGCATCCCTTCTTTTGTGGCGATACATAAAGATTTCCCGTTACGAACACATAACAGCGCACTGGCGGCTGTGGGCATGGCGCTGACGCAGGGTGATTGCGCTTCAAAAGCCAACCCAGAGCGGATCTTCCTAAGAAGCTGGTTGGCACCACCGAACAGTCTTGTACTTCCGCCGATTTCCAACAGCAGATTATCCCCGGCAATACTAACCGCTGGTGTCCAGCGGCCCGCCAACAGAGCGAGTCGTGCAAGCCAATCTCTTTCGGCCNATATATCTTGAGGTACTGCCTGTAGTGCAGGGTTTAGAACCTGTGCTGCGGTGAGTGTCATTCCGGATCGTATACCGCGTTTTTGAGCCAGAGGGTTGGGGGTAATGACTGTGTGTGTCTGACCCCGTTGAGCATAAACAGCCATCGGTTGCTGCTGCGTAGTTTTGCCGAGCGCTTCCAGTGACAGAAAAGGGAAAGACACGGCAACCCAGAGGGGTTCCTGAACAGCACGGTGCCGTGCCTTGGGCAGTGTATCTGATGGCGAGTGATTTGAATCAGGGTTGTCGTGCATCGGAACTGGCGGAGCAGCCCGGTGCTTTGTGTTCTGATGCAACTGGGCCACAATGCTAAGTCTTTCTTGGCGCATCCTGATGCTGTCTGAGTATCGGTGTGGATTGGGATAAGGGATGCGTCACCATCAGATTCTGGTGCAGCGGGCCACCACGGCACTTGATCAGGTCGATACACAGGCCATCATCAGTATTGCGGCAATATAGTTTGAGCGCGGCCATGCTGTGAGTATTGAGCGCACTCTCATTTTGAAAGCAGATGCCCAGCCCGCCCCCCTGCTCGGCAGCCAATTGCAGTCTTCGTGTGGCGGACTGATGCAGTCTGCCGGGCCAGCACAACACTGCACTGCATGCGCGTGAGCGCAATGCCTGTTCTGCTGACCACAGGATATCTGCCGGATCTGATGTATTGATCAGCAGGATCTTGGACAAATCCAGCCCGTGCTGATTCAGGCCGGGCGGGTAGGGTATGGCTGGNGGCGCGATCCAGATCTGCCAGGGGCGTGAGGATATGATTCTGCCAAGAGCCGGCATGAGCAGCCATAACGGACTGTAGACGATATCTTCTACCAGTATTTCGGTGAGGGCATGCTGGGGCCATCCACCATTTGGCAGATGTTGGTCAAGAGCGGAGAAACCGGTTGCGACAGCATCCCCGGATTGGACTGCTTTCT
The DNA here is from genome assembly GCA_002713825.1 of Acidiferrobacteraceae bacterium. Taxonomy (GTDB): domain Bacteria; phylum Pseudomonadota; class Gammaproteobacteria; order Arenicellales; family UBA868; genus UBA868. Next base: position 27,066 of record PAUU01000033.1, read on the forward strand.
TGCCGCGCCAGATATCCCGCCGTTGCAGGCAGGATTCCAGACTCATGGCAGAGAGTCATTCCGTATCACCCCGACGCCAATTCCTTCAATAGCCAGTGGCTGCTGGCGCAGATCGATCCGCACAGGGTCGAAATCGGGATTTTTAGGGATCAGGGTAACGATATTTCCTCGACGCCGGAATTCCTTGACGGTGACTTCGTCATCCAGTCGAGCAACCACGATCTGTCCGTTTGTAGCTTCTCGTGTGCGGTGCACAGCCAGCAGGTCACGATCAAGGATGCCGGCATCACGCATGCTCATCCCGCGCACACGCAATAAATAGTGAGCTTGTGGCCGAAACAGCCTTGGCGGCAGAGGATAATGATCCTCAATGTGTTCGGTTGCCAGGATGGGNTTNCCGGCAGCCACCTCACCTACAACGGGCACTCCGGATGGGGTCAGNAACCGTATACCCCGNGANGCNCCAGACTGAAGTTCGATAACACCCTTGCGGGCCAGGGCGCGCAGGTGCTCCTCCGCCGCATTGGCTGAGCGAAATCCCAGCTGCTTGGCAATCTCNGCGCGGGTNGGAGGCATACCGGTAGTGTCGACAAAGGCCTGGATACATTCCAGCACCTGCAGTTGCCGTGCAGTGAGGGGTCTGTTCATGGNGNGNCGGATTCCGATTGGACAGNATTCAAAATACTGTTCATATATACAGTTATTTCAGNATNCTGTCCAGTCCTGCCAATTNCGGCAGNACNGCTGCGGTNCACCGGGNCGGCCGATNTNTTAGANCANNNCTAGAAAAACAGNTGAAGGGATAGAACGATGAAATCGCTGTCCTGAAGATAAGAGATAGCGTTATCCGGATCGACATCAAGGAAAGTCTGTGCTTCCAGTGTGATCCGGGCATCGTCCAGTACTCTCCGATTGGCTTCTAGTCGGAAACTGCGGCTTCTGTCGTCAAGGTCGGAGAAGACTCCCGCCAGAAACTCTGAACTTTGGGTGTCATTGAATGAGGCGCGCATCCCGATAAAGAGGTCGTTCTGCAGCGGTACCGTGGTTCGGTCATCACGACTGTCAAAATGCCACTCTGCGAGCAGGCCAAGATTAAAGAGCGAATCCGCAAGTGCGTAAATTGTGTACTCGGCTCCGCCGATACTTGCGCTGAAGTCACTGGTAAGTGCCTCGGTCTCGAAGGCCCTGTGAATCGCCTCAAGCTTCCAGAGCCAACTGTCCAGGGTCAGTTGAATATCCAGACCCCACTGGTTGATCAGGGGATATCGAGGCCGGAATGTCCCGTTTGGCTGGACAATGAATTCCGGGTCACGTGAGGTACCGTTAAACCACGAAAGACCATAGTCGACCATGCCTCGATAACCGGAAAACCGCGTCGCAAGATCCACGTGTTGCTGTCCATTGCGGGCCCCATAGAGCGCTTTGTCCTCTTCTATGGGAAAGGGCAGGGCCAGGGGTTGGTCTGACGGCAGGAATGCGCGCTCTCGAAAGCCGGGGAGTGCATATAAGTCCAACACGTCCTGATCGAACAGGTAACTCGTTCTGACCATCGGCTGACCGAGTTTGTCTTCCCCATCGAAGCCCTCGAGTTGATCGGTCTGGTTGATGATATCCACGAGATGTCCGGATTCGGTTACACCCCAGAATACCCGGCTGATACCGGCAATCGCCTCCCAGTCGTCTGCGGTGTACAGTAGGTTCAATTCCCGGATGTCAGCATGATTCATCTCGCTTCCGGTGGAGGCAATCCGGCCGTAGGGGAGAAACGTGCCGATCAGATGGTCGGAATCAAAATCGTTGGTGAACTCAGCTTCTAGGCCCGTAAGAAACTGCTGGCGGACATCGGCTGAGCCCGATTTGATATTTGGGAAGAATTGACCCGAAAATGAAAGTTCAAATTGCCGGTCGACATCTCCCCATGAGTAAGAGGCAACCGCCAGGGCGCCCAGAATCCCGGCGATAAGCCGCGAACACCAGCATCGTCTGCCCAGCGCAATCACAATAGGCGTTTTAAGGCATTCTTGTTGAAATCCCCGCTATCAAGGGGAGTTTCAAAATCATAGTTGAACCAAAGCAGGGTCGTGCTTTTGCCCGTTTGATGGTTGGTCATTTCCATCTCGTCTGCACGCCAGTAACCTCCCGGGTACTCCTGATAGTCAGAAAAATCCAGAGTCTTCAGTAGTTCATCCTTGCGGTCGTAGTACTCGATCTTGATGGATCGGAATTCAGCCTCATCCAGCCAGACAATCTGGCGTGTGTAACCAGAGTTGTCATAGAGGGGAATGCGTTCGATCACGTAGCATTGATAGACGCCACAGGCCTCATCTCGCAGATATTGATAATCATATTTATCGAGTTCCTGAGAGCTCAGATCTTCAAACGCAAATTCACTGCCCATAAAAGGGCCGGATTGGTTTCGCGAAGAAATCCGTTTTACCCGCTTGATTGCAGGCAGATAAAGCCATTGATCATCCGGTTCGAGACCGTGGGAAAAAGTCAGCATTGCCGTCCCCCGGACATCCCGCGGCTCGTGGAACAGCGAGAGAGTTTTGTCTCCATCCCCTTCGACCTCAAGCTGGCGAGAGCTGATCTTTCGCCGGCTCTCCTTGCCCGCCCGGTTGCGGAGAATCATTTCCATATCGGAACTTTGGAATTGCCAACCGCTGTCCCGCTTATCGGCCATGGTCGCGATTTCGAGACCCCGGACTTTGTCGTCTGATGTGTCAGCCACTGATAAGTGAGGCAAGAAAAGGGCGATCACAACGAAAAAAACACTTGGGTGTCTCATAAAAGGCTCCAGTAGTCTGTGCGAATTTTTTGGGTCAGGCGGTCTGGTGGGCAGGGCGCTCGCGGGACTCTTGCACTTTCCCACCGCAAAGCCACCGATCGAAGCGGATAAGCAGGCCCGGCAGCAGGAGAAAGTCGACAACCAGCGCCAGTACCACCACCACCGCAACAAGCAATCCCATTTCGGCATTTACCGAGAATGCCGAAGTAGAAATCACCAGGAACCCCGCTGCCAATGCCAGAGTCGTGGTCCAAAGCGCCACGCCGACCGTAGCAAATGAATAGCGCACCGCTTCCACAGCATCCAGGCCTTGCTCGCGTCTCGCACGCAGATATTTGGTCATGAAATGTATCGTGTCATCAACAACGATCCCGAGCGTCATGGCGGCAACCACCGACAGGCCCAGCCCGACTTCGCCGTCCACCAAAGCCCATAATCCGAATGCCATCGCTGCCGGCGCGATATTAGGAATCAGGGTGAGCAGTCCAAACCGCCAACTGCGCAGCGCTGCAATCATCAACAAAGAGATCGCCACTAACGCAAAGGTGGTGCCTCCGAGCATGCTGACAATGTTGCGCATGCCGATATGGGAAAACATAATCGGTGGACTGGCAGCCGTTGTCAGCAGCGCAGGAGCATTTTCCCGCATCCAGTCGTAACTGCGTTGCTCAAAGGCAAGCGTCTGTGTGGTTGACAAGGTTTCCAGAGTGGCGCTCAAGCGGGTTCGTTGCTTTTCGACGTCTATCTGGTTATTAAGATCCAGGCCGTAGGGCAGGGACATTTCATACAACAGAAGATACTGTGCCGCCATGTCCCGCTTTTCGGGCAAGCGGTACCAGTCAGGATCATCGCTGTGCATGCTGCGGTTTACACGCTTGAAAACATCTGTCAGTGTGCTCACGTGCATTACTTCAGGTTGGTCAGACAGCCAGCTCGAGAACGCGTCAACCTGAGCAAGGTAGTCAGGGCTAGAAATGCCGCCTGATTCACCCGAATCGAGCGCGTAATCAATGAAGTACATCCCGGTCAGATTATCAACAACGAAATCGGTATGCGGACGAAACTCGATTCGTTCATCGAAGTAGCGCACAAAGACATCATTAAGTTCATTCCGAGGAATAACCAGCACCAAAGCAACAATCACCAGACTGACCGCGGGCATGAGAGTTCGCCGGTGTGCGATAACCCAATCGGCCAGTCGAGTCATCATCTCGGTAATCAGGCCGCGACCCTGACGGGGCTTTGCGGGCAGTAAGGTGACCAGAGCCGGCAACAGTGTCGTGGAAAAAAGCCAGGCAAACATCACACCCACTGCTGANATATTTCCCAGGTCGTGAAAAGGCGGCGAATCACTGAANTTGAGCGAGAGAAAGCCGATGGCGGTCGTNACNGAGGTCAGCAGTACCGGGCTGAAGTTAATGCGGATNCTCTCAGCCATGGCTTCCTGTTTCCCNAGNCCNTCTCNCACTTTCTGGAGCCAATTCGACAGAATGTGAACACAGTCNGCGACAGCNAGGGTCAGGATGATCGTCGGCGCTGACATGGAGGGCGGTGTTAGGCGAANTCCCATCCAGCCGGCAGTGCCCATGGCGGCGATGACGGAGAGCGCAATTACAATGAGCGTGCCGAGTGTGCCGGTGAGGCCTCTCAGCTGCAAAAAGACCATCAACAGGATAATCGCCAGTGCTGCAGGAATCAGTTGAGTAGTGTCACTGATCGAGGCTTCCTGAAATGCCTGGTTCATCATGACAATGCCAGTCAGGTAGACATCCATGTTCGGATAGCTGGCCTCAATGTAGTCACGTATCTCACGAACTGCCGCGGCCACGCGCGGGTTTTCGGTAGCCTCATCTATGCCCGGCAGTTCAACCGTGATGTTTATCGCGGTAACGTCCGCATCGGGTGATATCAACCGGCTGCGCAGGGCAGGCTCATCGAGTGCCGCCGCTTTAATACGGGAAAGTTGATCGCTGTTAAGGCTTTCGGGATCCTCCACAAGGGGGGCAACCTCAAGGTCATCCCCGATGGCGGTGGTGTGCTGGAAGTTAGTGAGTGAATCGACCCGAATCGAAAATGGAATCAGCCAGGCCCGTTCTGTGACATCGGCAACCGCGGCGAGTACGTTAGGGGTGAAAACCTCGCCTTCGCGGGGCGCAATAACGATCAACGCGTTGTCGTTCTTGCTGAAAATATCCTGCAGTTCCTCAAAAGCCTGCAAATGCGCATCTTCGCTCCCGAAAAAGACTCGATAGTCATTGGTAAAAGTGAGAAATTGACCACCCGAGGCGACGCCAAATGCGAGCAGGAGTGATAGGACGATTGTGGCGGCACGATACTGTGTGACCCATCGGCCCCAGGCGAGAGAAAGGCGATCCATGATGATGGTTCCTGCAGAAAAAAGCGCTCGTATTTTACGGCCAAGTAAAATCTTTATGAAGACATTCCGCTGAAGATGCTCTCCTCATGCGTTGGTGTTCGAAACTTGAGGACCCGGGATGAAAGTATGAGGGGATGCAACGATGGGTATGCGTCCGCCTTCTGAATTACAATCAGGCGTTGTTATCTTTTTATCCAAATGCTCGATGAAGCCCGGCCAGCAGATATTGACGGTAGTCCATCAGGAAACCTCGACGCCTGGGTTTCTGGGGAGAAATCTGACGGGCAGAGGATATTCATTGGATCAGTATTGCCCCTGCCTGGGAGATGTATTGCCGGAAGACCTTTCCCGCTTTGACGCCGTCATCGTCTTCGGCGGGCCGCAAAGCGCTACCGACGACGATGTTGCGGGAATCCGGACCGAGCTGGATTGGCTAGAAAAAACGGCACTGCCCTCGAAGATTCCTCTGCTGGGGATCTGTCTCGGTGCGCAGGAACTGGCACGGGTGCTCGGTGCAAAAGTCGGACCGCGCGGAGACGGTATCGTAGAAATTGGATATTGGCCCGTAGCACCGACTCCTGAAGGCAAAGCCTTCTTGCCTCAGGAAACGACTTTTTACCAATGGCACTCGGAGACATTCGAAATCCCTGAAGGGGCGGTGCATCTGGCCCGGAGCGAGTCGTTTTCAGGACAAGCCTTTTCTTACGCGGATCACGCTTATGGAATTGAATTCCACCCGGAAATTACTCGGGAGATGGTCAATCACTGGTGCACGTCGGAAAGAGGCAGCCCCAAGTTGCAACTGACCGGAGCGCAACCGCACGAAGATCAACTCACGAGTCACTCAAGATGCGCGGGTGATGCCCGGGAATGGCTTGATCATTTCCTGGATAACTATTTTCTCGCTGTTCCCGAAGAAAAAATTTTGTAATTAGACTGGTTTTTCCATTATCAGTAGGATAATTGCGCCGCTGAGCAGTATGACTCCAGCGATCTCAGCGTGGCTTACTTTCTCCCGGAAAAAGAATACCGAGGCCAGAAAGGTAAAGATCAGCTCGATCTGCCCCAGGGCGCGGACATAAGCCGCGTGTGTCAGCGTGAACGCCATGAACCAGAAGATTGAAGCGGCCCACCCCGCAAAACCCANCATGGCACAACTTCGCCACTGACTGATGGTCCGACGAATCTGCCCCGGCTGAAACACCCGGAGCCACAGCAGCAGCAGCGTCTGAATGGCGGTGGCAACAGCCAGGGTGAACGCAGAACGCATGACGATGCCGCTGCCTTCCAGAGAAAGTGCCGCACCACGAAAGAATACAGATGAAAGCCCCAGCGCAAACCCGCATATGAGCCCGATCACGGTTCCTTTCTGCGCAAGACTGGAAAACAGTGCTCGCAGCGACAACCGGTTTCGTCCTAAGGTCATGATCATGACTCCGACGAATGCTATGAGGATCGCAACCAATCCCCGCCCGGAAACACTCTCATGAAGCAATAGAGCCTCCAGCAAGATTACCTGGATGACTTCGGTTTTAGAAAGCGCTGTCCCGACGGTAAAGTTTGAGAGTGAAAAAAGCCACATCAGCAGAAAGGTGAAGATGATCTGGGCGATGGCGGCGCCGATGACCCACCCCGTAAAATCAGAATTTACGGCAGGTAGGGAAGCCTCCGAAAGGAAGGTGATGAGCGCAAGCCACATCAGGGCAAAAGGCAGTGCATATAAAAAGCGCACCGAAGCCGCACCCAGATCACTCAACTCAGATTTGAGCTGTCGCTGCAGGGCAGAGCGCAGATTCTGAAAAAAAGCTGCAGCGACCGTAATGGGTATCCAGAGCATAATTACGTTTTTTGTGGATTCATCTGTGATTGAACTCAAGCGGCGCCCTGTTGTTTAGAGTTCTTCAACCGTTGACCCGTGGGACGTCTTTTTCTGCTCTTTCCATCAGTTAGAAGCCTGTCGTTATACTCGAACCTGCATTTGACCCAAACGGCGCGATCCTTGTCTACCTCTACCGGAATTTGGGCTCATGGGGCAATGCTGCTCTTCTCTGCCGTGGTCGCGGGCTCCTTTAGTCTCGGCCATATTATTGCCAATGACATCACTCCCGCTGCACTGACGGCGTTGCGCTTTATGCTCGCTGCGGTGGTCATGGCGGTCTGGACGTGGCGAAGTTGCCGGATTTCCCGTCGCGATCTTGAGTCTTCCTGGCGCTACCTGCTGTTGGGCAGTCTGATGGGTACTTACTTTGTCTTGATGTTCGAGGGGCTCAAGACGGCCCCGGCGGTATCGACCTCCGCGGTTTTCACTTTGACTCCAGCGATCAGTGCCGTCTTCGGTTACTTGCTGCTCTCCCAACGGATTGATAAACGGATTGCAACTGCACTCAGTATTGGTGGGGCAGGAGCAGTCTGGGTGATTTTCAGGGCCGACATTGATGCGCTGATGGCTTTTGAGATCGGGCGGGGCGAAGCCGTGTTCTTTTTTGGTTGTGTGGCCCATGCAATCTACACACCGCTGGTGCGTAAGCTCAACCGGAATCAGTCTCCCGTCGTCTTTACCCTGGGAACCATTCTGGGTGCTTCGGTTATGTTGTCGATATACGGGGCTCGGGATCTCCTGGCTACAGACTACGCTGCGTTGCCGCCGATGGTCTGGGTGACCCTGGCGTATCTTGCTGTGTTCGCCAGCGCGCTGTCCTTTTTCCTGGTGCAGTATTCGACTCTTCACCTGCCTGCCGCTAAAGTGATGGCCTATACCTACCTCACACCGAGCTGGGTGATTCTCTGGCAAGCCGCCTTGGGAAACGGTTTTCCGATGCCTGCGGTGTTGGCGGGCGTGTTGGCTACGATACTCGCTCTGACCCTGTTATTGAGAGATGAAACAGAAAACAGTGCCTAGTGCTGCCACCTTTCAGTCAGCCCAACAGTTCCGTAGTCTGTGCAGTTTCTGGCCTGCCGGAAATAGGGTCCCTGTGTGACAAAAGCCTGGTTACCGCTCACTATTCTTATCTCGCTGGGGTTGCTGTGGGGCGGGCTCACCAATGTAGCGCGGTATATCGGTCTTTCTGATACGCCACCTCTTGGCTATGCGTTCTGGACTGTACTGATCGGCACCTTGCTACTGACGGCGGTGAACATCCTTCGGCGCCAGCGGGTGCCTCTATCGGGACGGCATATCGGCTACTTTCTGGCAGCGGGGACGCTGACATCAGGATTACCTACGGCCAATATGTTTGTTTGCCTGAACTACATCAGTGTTGGCGCAATGTCACTGGTGCTCACCATGGTGCCGTTAGTGACGTATTTACTGTCCTTTATCTTCGGTCTTGAGCAGCGGAATCTAAAGCGGGCGTCCGGCATTGGGCTGGGACTGCTGGGCGGGTTGTTGGTGATCCTCCCGGAAAATGGATTGCCATCGGATCAGCCCATCGGCTGGTTCCTGCTGGCCTTTTTGTCACCGATCGGCTACGCAGCTGGAAATGTGTACACCGCGAAATGCCGTCCTGCTGATATCGATTCACTGGTTGGCGCCAACGGCATGATGTGCGGCTCGGCGTTACTGTTGTTAATTGTGACGCTAATGTCAGACCAGTGGTTTGTGCTCTGGAGCGCGCCTTCCTTGATCGACAGCCTGATCAGTCTGCATGGGGTGATCTCTGCCGTGGCGTTTACCCTCTTTTTTGTCCTCGTGCGCATAGCCGGACCGGTCTATTTCAGTCAGGTCGCGTATCTCGTNACCTTTTTTGGNATAGGAATNGCGATGGTNATNTTCGGTGAGCGCTACAGNCTNTGGCTTTGGGCCGCACTGCTCGTTACCGTGTATGGNGTCTGGCTGGTGAATAGNGCCCANNCACAANCNGCCAAGGCNGNGCAAAACACCTGAGACNTCGATAACGCNTATNGGNNAGGNNTANTCCCGAAACGAGGGATCNTCACGATCNAGCAGGCGGATAAGGGCCTGCCAGTTNNNTTGCAGATANCTATCCGGNTCATCAGCCCCAGNTTTGCCTANCAGNCTGTGCTGCTCAACTGCGGCAATGGCTTCCCGACTCGGTGTGATGTGTTCTGCTCCTGATGCCATCACGTCCACCTGGATCTTGCAGGCGCTCTCGAGGGTGTAGAGGAGATAAAAGGCTTCGGCCAGGTCTCGACCTACCGAAAGCAGGCCGTGGTTGTTCATGAGCATGGCCCATTTGTCGGCAAGGTCTTCGCCAAGGCGCGCGCATTCAGCTTCGTTATCNNTANCNNGATCATAGCGGTGATAGCAGATCAGGTTTCCTANCTCATTCGCCTGCTGGCTGAGNGGCAANAGGCCACACTCCATGGCGGCNACGGCAGTCCCGGCNCGNGTGTGGGAATGCAGNGCCACATTGATATCNGGCCGNGCCTTNAGGACGGCTGAGTGGATTGCATGGCCCGCATCGTTGTANGGGTAGTCACCGNCTATCACCNGNCCNGAAAAATCGACCTTAATNAGGNTGGACGCNGTGATCTCCTGAAAAAGCAGTCCATAAGGATTGATCAGATACTGATCTGGCTGTCCCGGGACCCGGGCGCTCAAGTGCGTGAAAATGAGATCGGTCCAGCCGTATTTAACGAAGAGTCGATAGCAGGCGGCAAGATCCTGACGCAAAGCCCACTCTTCGGATGAAATCGCATGTTGTACTGCGGGATTTGAAGCCATCATGTTCTCCTTGAAGTCGCGGGTTCAGGACTGGGGTGTTTCATTATTAAGAAATAAATAAATAGCGCCATCTCTTACCTCAATCGGGTAAGTCTTAAGGTCAATACAGACAGGAGCCGACAGGGCCTTGCCCGACCGAATGTCAAAGCGGCCCTGATGAAGGGGGCACTCGATTACGTTATCAATGACGATGCCGTCTTCCAGATGCTGTTCTTCATGGGTACAAAAACCGTCGGTTCCGAAAAAGCCCTCTGTCGTGTGGTAGATGCAGTAGGTATGATCGTTGTGATCGAACCGTTTGACATCCTCTTCCTCAATGTCGTCTGTTTGGCAGACGTAGATCTCCTGCGGCAACGTAATCTCCTGGTTAGGTCTCGTGGGTAATGTATAACTTTATTGGTGTGCGGGCGTCCATTTATTCAGCGCTTACGATGAAGAGATCTATGCCGGCTTCAACACACACGTCTCGTCGTCCCCAACCGGATTGGCCATTGGTATTTTCTGTCCGGAGCCTTTTAGGGCGCGCAGATCATGGATTGTGTAATTCCGATCCGCCGGATTGCGGCTGAAATCATATATTCGTTTCATGTCACATTGATCTTTCTGAGATTCTAGTAACGGAGCCCCCGTCGGTCACCATATGAGGCGCCTGTCGGATGGTCCAGGCTTTGGTATTGCGTCCCAGCGAGCGTCGAATTACGACAGATAGTACTTCCAGGTTTGTTCTCCAGAAACCAGGATCAGGAGTGGGGAGTTGACCTTTGAGTTCCTGATGAAGTGCCGGCAGCGCAAAAAAAGGAACTTGCGGATATAGATGGTGCTCGACATGATTCTCCATGTTGAGGTAGAGAAAAGAGGCGATCGGACTGCTTCGGCAGGAGCGTGTGCTGTTCAGAATCGACGGGGAATTCTCAGCCATCTCGACATGCTGAATTAGCGTCATCAGCAGCATCACAGAACGCCCCAGTAGTGTCGGTAGCACCAGAAACCACCATAGCCATGCTGCGCCGAGGGCAATAGCAATTCCTAACGCAATATAAAAACCGAGAAAGCACCAGGCATTTCGGCGCAGTCGGGGGAATTCATCTGCAGGTATGACTGACTTCATAGTCTCGGTATAACGTGCCGTGGCCAACTGGATCAGCATGCGCAAGTGACTTCGGGTCAGGGCAAAGCCTGACACCTCGATCAGCCAATTTGGAAACGTCATCGGTGTGTCAAACGGCATTTGGCTATCTTTGCCTACATGCCACGTGTAGGTGTGATGATTGGTGTGGGTGTAGCGCCGGTGAAGCGGTTCCTCGAGATAGAGCAGAGCACAGACCCACATCACTGTTTCATTCAGCCAGCGTGTCCTGAAAGCAGTGCCGTGAGCAGTTTCGTGACTCATGGCGTAAACCGGAACTGACAAAACTGTGCCGTAGATCAGCATCGCTGGCCAGACCCAAAGGGTTCCAAGGCCAAGGTAAACCCCATACCCCGAGACCAAGAGAGCTAAGAACCATTTAGCGAGATAAATAAGACCGGGCAGATCCGACCTGCGAGCAAGTGCTTTTAGCGTCTTGCGATCAAGAGTGATGTCGCTCGAATCCGCGTTCGTCGCAATAAAAGTTTGGGCAGTCAAATTTCCAACTCCAGATAAAGGTTGTTGCAATGAAGATTTTCCGGATAATCAGGTAAAAGTAAATTTAAACTAAATATTTAAGCCAATAGAAATAAGTTATGTCTAATCTTGATGCACAAATCAAGACTTTTTCGGGAGTGGCTCGGCTAGGGAGTTTTCGACGTGCGGCAGATGAGCTTTGCGTGACGCAAGCGGCTGTAACAAGCCGTATCAAGGGGCTGGAGGAGTACGCGGCCCGCTCACGCGATTGATCCAGCTCGGCCTACCCATCCCGATGTCCAGCTGATCGCGTTAGAAGGGGTAAGACATCTCTTCGCCAAGGTAATCAAAAGGTCAGAAACATAGTTCCTGATCCACGCTATTCATTAACCTTTGAGAGTCTGCGCGCGCTGCATACGAAATGCACGTTTGGCTTCAACCGTTCCGTCATGCCAAGAGCCAAACAACTTGTCGAAGGGCGCAGGTTTATTTCCGTAGTTCACCTCGTAATACTTGTGATGAATCTGGTGAAAGGGGTCTCCCGCCGCGATTTTAAGATGCCTGCCTAGCCTGACTTCCCCAAATCCTGCGTGGGAGATAGCTGGTGAAACTCCCTGGAAGAATCCCAGCAGTATGACCAGCACCGGATGGACGGGGATAAACCAGAAAAGCACAAAGACAGAGAAATAGATCCCATGCTCAATCGGGTGCATGGAGATGCCTGACCAGGGCTGGGGGTTGTTGTTCTTGTGATGCAACGCGTGAGCAACACGGTAAAGCGGCGGCCAGTGCAGGAGTCTGTGAACGAAATAGAAGTGGCCCGAACTCCAGAAGATAGTCAGGACCCCCATAATAAGAAGATAAATCTCCGATCCTTTCCATTCCACCAACTGCACATAGCCATTGGCATATAACCAGTAGGTTATCGACTCATAAAGCGTCCAAATCGTCACACCGCTTGCCAAGGACCAGAATAGGTTGTCCTTCAGCTGTGAATTGAACAAAAAGCGCGGTGAGTTTTTAGGCTGCCATTTCTTGTTTAATTTGGTTTGATCTTGCTGACCTTGCCGGGTGTACAGCCACCAATGCAGAGGCGCTGCAAAAAGTGTCAACAGTGCTGTGTTACGAAGCCAGATGAGTGCGACCCATTCCCACGACAACACCTTCATCTCGGCAAGATCCGGCGTGAAGAAGTACCAGGAAACAATAGCCAGAGCGGCAAAGAGATAAACCCAGGGGAAGAGGTATTCGCCGAGGAGCCATTTCAGCGCGGCCAGGGGTCGTGGCGGCCAGGCATACAGCGCAGGGACAGGCACAGGTGCGCCAACTTCTGGAGCAGCAGGTCGCGTGGGCTTTTTCATTTCATTAATTTCTCAATATTGAATCCAAATTGCATCCAATATGTATCCCTGTTGACAGCAGGCAATACCCNGGTTAGTTTGACCTCAGCCCTTTTGTAGGGAAATCGACGTTTTTTCCTGAAAACGACGCAAATTATTCCGAATACGGAGGATAAATGCCAATGTACAGTAGACAAAAGACAGAACTTGATCGCCTTCAGGCCAAGGTGGCCAAGGGCAATATGAGTCGGCGGGAGTTCCTCTCGCGCGCCTCCGCCATGGGCCTGGGCGCAATGGCGCCTGGTCTTTATATGCAGAGCGCCATGGCATCGCCAAAACACGGCGGACGCTTTCGTCAGGGTGTGACGGGCGGGGCAACCAGTGACGTGCTGGATCCGGGCCAGATTCTGGATCATTACATGTTGAACGTGCAGTTTGGCCAGTTGCGCAACAACCTGACCGAGGTTGCCCCCTCAGGGGAGCTGGTGCCGGAGCTTGCGGAAAGCTGGGAAGGCAGCAACGGCGCCAAGACCTGGAACTTCAAAGTCCGTCAGGGTGTTGAGTTCCACAACGGCAAGTCCCTCACCTCGGAAGACGTGGTGGATTCACTCAACCATCATCTTGGAGAAGACTCCAAGTCTGCAGCAAAGGGTCAGCTGGGCGGTGTTGCCTCTGTGAGAGCGGATGGCAAGTACGGCGTAGTGGTCGAACTGACTGGGGGTGACGCGGACTTTCCGTTTATCCTCACNGATTACCACATNNTGATNTGTCCTTCGAATGGAGACGGCACAATTGATTGGCAATCAGGCGTAGGTACGGGGGGCTTCTCAGTGGTGGAGCACGAGCCAGGTGTGCGCACGCTGACTAAAGCAAACCCGAATTACTGGAAGCCCAATCGCCGCTTCTTTGACGAAGTGGAAACCCTTCAGATTGCCGATTCTGCTGCACGTGAGAATGCGCTTCGCACGGGTGAGTTGGATGCGATGAATAACGTATCGCCGAAGACCGCTGATCTTCTGAAGCGTCAGAGCGGGATCAATGTNGACTCCACAAAAGGCAACAAGCAGGTCACCCTGCCGATGCTGACCAACGTCTCACCGTTTGATAACAATGATGTACGGACGGCGATGAAGTACATCGTAGATCGCGAGCAGTGGTTGAAAGTGGTTGCTCGAAATTACGGAGAGCTCGGCAACGATAATCCCATCGGTCCGGCCAATTTCTATCGGGCCACTACTGATGAACTTCCCCAGCGTGGCTACGATCCGGACAAGGCCAAGTATCACTTGAAAAAAGCCGGTCTTGACAGTCTCAATGTTCAGTTCCACGCAGCAGAGACTGGTTTTGGTGGCTCAATTGACGCTGGCCAGTTGATGGCGGAAACTGCACGCCCGGCGGGGATTAACGTCGAGGTCGTTCGTGAACCTGATGATGGGTACTGGTCGAACGTCTGGATGAAGAAGCCGTTTTCCGCGTGCTACTGGTCCGGTCGCCCGACCGAGAACATGATGTTCTCAACGGTCTATGCAGGTGATGCGGCCTGGAACGATACCTATTGGCAGAATGCTCGTTTCAACGATCTGCTGAAGATGGGACGGGTCGAGACAGACAAATCCAAGCGTCGGGACATCTACGTCGAAATGCAGCAGATTGTCCACAACGACGGCGGTACGGTGCTGCCGTTGTTCCTGCAGGATATCTTTGCGACGAACGACAAAGTCCGTTACCCGGATGTCATCGCCGGCAACTGGGAGTTGGACGGGTGTAAAGCAGCAGAGCGTTGGTGGTTCGCCTAGTCTGGCGACCTCGAAGTTGGCTCCAATAAACCCTGGCGTGGTAGAAATATCGCGTCGGGGTTTTTGGCATCAGGAATCATCAACATTGGGTCATAGAGCCTAGTTTTTGTGTCTTCCCTGCTTAAAGTGATCCTCCAGCGTTTGGGGCTGGGCCTGCTGACGCTGTTTGCCGTCTCGGTGATTATTGCTTTTGTCGTGGAACTGCTTCCGGGCGATATTACGGAGGCTATTTTGGGTCAGACAGCAACTCCCGAAACGGTTGCGGCCTTCAGGAAGGAGATCGGCCTGGATCAGCCCGCATATATCCGATATCTTGATTGGTTGGGCGGGATCTTGACTGGCGATCTTGGGCAATCTCTTGCCAGCAAGCGGGATATCTCTGAATTTGTCGGAACACGTTTGTCCAACACCCTTTTTCTGGGAGGCTTGGCAGCCGCGATTGCGGTCCCGTTGGCGTTGTTTCTCGGACTGTTAGCGGCGCTTTACCGAAACAGCATATTTGATCGTATCGTCAACTTCACCACGTTGACGTCTATCTCATTCCCGGAATTCTTCGTCGCTTATATCCTGATTCTTTTTCTCTCGGTGAANGCTGGGATCTTTCCCGGGATATCAAACGTCAGNACTGATCTTGCTTTCTCGGAACAGTTTTATCGCACATTGCTGCCGGCGCTGACACTGACCCTAGTGGTTTTGGCGCACATGCTCCGGATGACCCGCGCTGCAATCATTAATCTGCTTTCCAGTCCCTATATNGAGATGGCACGGCTTAAAGGNACGCGACCGTTTCGCGTCATTTTTTATCATGCCCTGCCCAATGCGTGGGGGCCGATTGTTAATGTGGTCGCGTTGAATCTCGCATATCTCGTCGTCGGCGTGGTGGTCGTCGAGGTGGTGTTTGTTTATCCGGGGTTGGGGCAGTTGCTGGTGGATAGCGTCTCCAAGCGAGACCTGCCTGTCGTTCAGGCTTGCTCCATCATATTTGCGGCGGTCTATATCTTGCTGAACCTTTTGGCCGATATTGTGTCGATTGTCTCCAATCCTCGATTGCTGCATCCCCGATAGGCGTTTGTGAGCATGCTTAAACTATTCTGGACTGCCCCGTCGAGTGCCAAGATCGGAATTCTGGCGATTATGGCCTACGCCTTTGTCGCACTTTTTGCACCGTTGCTCGCACCTTATGCAGAGACCGCCATTGTCGGGGGTTCTTATGAGCTCTGGTCTGATGAGTATCCACTCGGAACAGATAACATCGGGCGGGATATGCTGACCCGTCTGATCTATGGTGCACGTAACACGATAGGCATTGCGTTCTTGACCGTGGCGCTGGCGTTTGTGGTCGGAGGTGTGGTGGGAATGCTCGCCGCGATTCTTGGCGGCTGGTACGACATGGTAATCGGCAGAGTCGTCGATATTCTGATGGCGATTCCGTCTTTGGTCTTTGCGCTGCTGCTGTTGACCGTCTTCGGAACTTCTATCCCGTCGCTGGTCATCATCATCGCACTGCTGGACAGTACTCGGGTATTTCGCATCGCCCGTTCTGCCGCCATGAATGTGGTGGTGATGGAGTTCGTCGAGGC
This sequence comes from Acidiferrobacteraceae bacterium, assembly GCA_002713825.1. Lineage (GTDB taxonomy): Bacteria > Pseudomonadota > Gammaproteobacteria > Arenicellales > UBA868 > UBA868. The sequence continues at coordinate 43,234 of PAUU01000033.1, forward strand.
GGCACGCTTGCGAGGGGAGGGAATGGCGTGGGTGATCCGTAAGGAAGTGCTTCCGAATATCATGGCGCCTTTGCTCGCCGAATTCGGGCTGCGCTTTTGTTTTGTTTTTCTGTTTATCGCAGCGCTCAGCTTCCTCGGATTGGGCATCCAGCCCCCGCTGGCGGATTGGGGTTCAATGGTTCGCGAAAACGCAACGCTCATCAATTACAACGACATTACGCCTTTATTGCCCGCGGCAGCCATCGCGGGCCTCACCGTGGCGGTCAATTTTGTCGTTGACTGGATGTTGCATCTTTCCAGCGGCTTAAGAAGCGATTAAGCAGCGTTATTCTCCAAGGATCTTGAGAGGCCTTCTTCCCGTGGGCCTAGTGGGTAGCGGATCAGCGATGTAGACTGATAGCCATGTCAGGCGATCATCATTCTCACGACCATACTGAGCCGCCGGACAGCCTCACACTCAAGGTCAAGGCGCTCGAATCTCTACTGATTGAGAAGGGCCTCGTCTCTGAGGAGACGCTGGATGCCCTGATCGAGACCTATGAGCATAAGGTAGGCCCGCGCAACGGGGCAAAGGTCGTCGCCAAGGCCTGGATAGACCTCGAGTTCAAAGTGTGGCTGCTGAAGGACGCCAATGGCGCGATTGCCTCACTGGGATTCACCGGAAGGCAGGGCGAGCATATGCAGGTTGTCGAAAATACAGATACCATTCATAACCTCGTCGTCTGTACCCTTTGCTCTTGTTATCCCTGGCCCGTGCTGGGCCTGCCCCCGGCCTGGTACAAATCTGCTCCGTACCGGGCCCGGGCAGTCCGGGACCCGCGCGGGGTGCTGGCCGAGTTCGGTACACAACTTGAACCTGATATCCAAATCGAGGTCTGGGACTCGACGGCGGAGATGCGCTATCTCGTTTTGCCTCAGC
>PAUU01000034.1 GCA_002713825.1 Acidiferrobacteraceae bacterium
TAGAACTCCCGTGTGGCCGGAAGCATCAGATGCACGATGAGGTCACCAAAATCCAGCAAGACCCACTCGCCGTCGCTTTCGCCCTCTACCCCTGAGGGCTTGACGCCGTGCCTTACCCCGGCCGCCCGCAATCGCTCGGCAAGCGCCAGCACATGGCGCGTGGATGTGCCGCTGGCAACGACCATACAGTCTGCAATCTGGGTAAGGGGCCGGATATCAAGTTCGAGAATGTCTACGGCCTTGGCATCATCCAGCTCATTAACAATCCAGCGCCTCACCGCATCCAGTTCAGTCTCAGGTGTTTTTTCCATAAAGCTCAGTTTCCTTGATATAACCTGCGACCGCAGCGGGGACTTTGGCCTCGACAGATCTGCCGCTCATCAGGTCTGCCCTGATCTGGGCAGCCGCTGTATCGATTGGGGGAATGTCCACAAACCGCATCCAGCCCCCGGAGGTCGGCAAAGAATCACGCGGATGACTCTGGGCGTCACGCCACCATTGCGGTAGGGGTTCTGGCAGCGACCAACCGGGCCTTCGCATCACTGCGATACCGGCGAGCGCCAATACTTCCCGCCATCGATGCCATTTCGTCAACCCTAATGCAGCATCCAGACCCAACGCCAGGCACAGGGGCTGATCCGGATATTCTTCCCTAAGTTCCTCAAGGCTGAGCACCGTATAGGAGGGTCCCGAGCGATCGAGTTCGCGGGTATCGATTAAGCAATCCGCTTGCTCAGCCAATGCGAGCTGCAGCATTGCCAGACGGTGCGCTGCACTGGCCACGGGCGGCGGTCGGTGCGGCGGTTCACCGGCGAGCAGCCAGATCACCGTCTCAACAGGCAGCGCCTCGCGGAGCGCCGAAACTGCACCCAGATGGCCAAGGTGGATGGGATCGAAGGTGCCTCCAAACACCAGCAGCGATGGATTGGCCGGATCAGGCGACAAGCGGAAAGCAGCTGCAGTCAAGGACGGGTCGTTCCGTCGCCATAGACGATGTACTTTTGAATGGTAAGCCCCTCAAGCCCCACCGGTCCGCGGACATGCAGTTTGTCGGTACTGATCCCGATCTCGGCGCCGAGCCCATATTCGAATCCATCAGCAAACTGTGTAGAGGCGTTCACCATCACTGAGCTTGAATCCACTTCCCGAATAAACCGTTGACTGCGTGAAAGATCGTTGGTCACAATCGCGTCGGTGTGTCCCGATGCGTAACGGCCGATATGCGCAATGGCTTCATCCAGACTGTCGACGATGCGTACCGCCAGGACCGGTGCGAGATACTCCGTTTCCCAGTCCGACTCGGTAGCGGCGGCACACTCCGGAACCATCTCCCGGGTCCGAACACATCCGCGCAGTTCGACGCCCGCCTCAACATAGCGGGGCAACAACCGCTCGAGTACCGCAGCAGCAACGGAGCTCGCCAGCAACAAAGTTTCCATCGCACCACAAACTCCGTAGCGCCGGCATTTGGCATTGAAGGCGATCTCGACGGCTTTATCGATGTCAGCATGGTCATCGACAAAAACATGGCAATTGCCGTCCAGATGACGGATCACTGGCACCTGCGATTCCGCACTAACTTTCTCGATAAGTCCCCGGCCNCCGCGCGGCACAATGACATCAAGATAGTCGGGGCTCTGCAGCATCGCACTCACGGCTGATCGATCGGTGGTTTTAAGGACCTGGATAACACTCTCGGGCAAACCGGCATCTGCCAGTCCCTGGGCAAGGCAGTCGCCAATCGCGCTGTTTGAGTGAAGCGCCTCAGAACCACCGCGCAGGATCGCCGCATTGCCTGACTTCAAGCAAAGCCCGGCGGCGTCCGCAGTCACATTGGGACGGGATTCGTAAATGATGCCGATCACCCCCAACGGGACCCGCATCCTGCCCACCGTAATCCCGGAGGGCCTCGGGTTCATATCGCTGATCTCGCCCACCGGATCGGGTAACGAGGCAATCTGGACCAATCCCTCAGCCATCGCCCCGACGCGCTCGGGCGTCAGTTCAAGTCGATCCAGCAGCGCCGAGGAAAGCCCCGTCCTGTTCGCCGCCTCAAGATCAGCTGCATTGGCTTCGAGGATACGGTCGCGAGCACCCTCGATCTGTCGCGCCATAGCCTGAAGCGCCCTGTTCTTAGGACCGGTTGGGGTGCACGCGATGACTTGGGCAGCACTACGGGCCCGTTCCCCGATAGCATTCATCGCGTTGCGTATTTCCGAAGGCATCGAAGCTACTTTACTCATATTTTCAGTAGTTTACTGCGTCTTTACGTTGTAGCACATTTATACCACAAACCATCAGCACGGCCCGCTCCAGTTCTGCCCAGATACCGCCCGGGGCCTGGCGCTGACCTTTGAGCACCAGATCTGAATAGGCAAGCTGCTGCAAAAGTGCCCGAAAGTCTTTTACGGTCAGGCGACTGAGTGCCGATGAGATGCAAGACGCTCTGCTGCGCCACACCCGATGTCGCTGCAGAACCGATTTTCTATCCGCGCCGGCAGCGATCTCCAGTGACATGGGGTACAGGCTTCGGATTTCTCGGGCCAAAGCCCAGTTAACCAGGATAGCCTCCGAACCCTCGCGCTGTAGCCCATGCAGCATGCGCACGGATTCCGCTACCTNTCCCGCAAGCGCGGCATCAACCAGGGGGAAAACTGAAAACCGTGCCTGGTCACTGATCATTGCATCCAAAGCCTCTTCATCAAGCTCGGCACCGCCAAGCACCAGCGGCAATTTGCTGATCTCCTGGGCCGCAAAGAGAAGGTTGCCTTCCGAACAGTAAGCCAACCGCTCGATGGCCCCCGGAGTAGCCTTGATCCCTTCGGCACGAAGTCGATCACGAATCCATGCGGGCAACTGCTGCGATGTCACCGCACGGGCTTCGACCGCAGTCGATTGAGATTCAATTGCCTTGAACCACTTGCTGGATTGAATGGCCTTGTCCACTTTCCCCAAAATGACAACCAGATGATCCGTGCGCTTGGGGTCGCTCAAAAACTCCATCAGGACCTCGGCGCCGGTGTCACCAGGCCTGCCCGTCGGCAAGCGAATCTCCAGAAGGCGTTTGGAGGCAAAAAGTGACAGCGCTTGTCCTGCGGACAGCAGTTGCTTCCAGTCGAGATCAACTCCCGCGGTGTAGCGAAGGATCTCTTCCACGCCCTGGCTTCGTGCGGCGGTGCGGATGGCTTCGGCACTTTCCTCAACCAGCAAGGGCTCAGCCCCGAACAAAAGATATGCGCTATCCAGGCCTTTTTGCAGTCGGCCCGATAGCGCCGGGGGCGCTAATCGCAAGCGATGCTCCGCNAAGAGCGGGCAGCCTTATACGAAGGCAACACGATGAGCGTCTGGGCCTTGCCGGTGGTAGGCGACGCCGCCCAGCCTGCGGATAATCCGTCGCACAATCTCCTGACGCATGGACACTTTCAGCGCCTCTTCTTCCTGCTTCTTCTGCAAAAGTTCAGTACTCCTGTACTGAAGATCGCGGCTGAAACTGAGCGGGGTATTCTCTACAAGCACCCGACCACTGCGATCGACCACGCGGTAAAGCACCTCGTACTTCAGCGTGTAGCCCGTCGCCGTTCCCTGGCTGTCCACCGATATCACAGCCCGGGAGTAATCCACGCTGGCAAGATCAATGATCACGGTCGCCGACGATGAATCCTTTACCGGCTGTGCACCGCTTTGACGCAACGCGTTACGCAGATCTACCACGAGTGCCGGATCTTGCCCGGTCACCCAGGGAGACGACATCACAGGGGTCAGTTCCACCTGGCCGCGCAAATGAAAGCCGCAGCCGACCAGTAGCGCTGATAGGAATACTGCTGTCAGGGTTCGCATCATCTCAAAATTAAAGTGAGTCAGGCTCTGTTGCGTCAAGAGGGTCAATTATAACGAGCCGACGAAGCCCGGCGAGAATGCCCTAGGGCAGCAGCACCAGTTTTCCGGGGTAGCGCTTGGAGATGAAATCNGACTGCGCNCTGGNGATCTCNCGCAGCGGGTAGGTCTGCGACACCATAGGTCGTACGGCGCCTGCGCGGATCAGGCTGACCAATTCGTCAAAGTTCTCCGGCGATTGGTAGGTGCAGCCAAAGATCGTCAGATCTTTGAGGTAAACCGTCCTGAGGTCGGCGCTTACCACCGGCCCCGCGATCGCGCCCGACGTTGCCAGACGTCCTCCGGGGCGCAAAGCTTCCAGCAGAGAGGAAAACGCACTTCCCCCGACAACGTCAATGACAACCGAGAACTGCTCCTGCNGCGGCAATTCGTCGCGGCCGATCACGCGCTCAGCGCCTGCCTCAAGCACTGCATCGGCCTTGGGCTTTGCACTGACCGCAGTCACGTGGGCACCACGCTGGCGCGCGAGCTGTACCGCCGCAAGCCCCACTCCGCCTGAACCGCCGGTAATCAGCGCCTGATCTCCCTCACGAACCCCGGCACGGGCCAGCAAATTCAGGGCGGTGCCAAAGGCGCAGGGCATGGCGCCGATTTCAACATCTGAAAGTGGCGCATCACTGACGTCGTAAAGCTGCGCACTGGAGACACAACAGAACTCAGCAAAGGCTCCGTCGCGCTCGGAACCGAGCGCCTCAAAGTACATCCGGTTCTGTGCCGTCGGCATGGGCTGGTTGATGGGACAGGTAACGCGCATGCCGCGCTCAAAANCGCTAACGCCTGCCCCCACAGACACNANCTCCCCGCACAGATCGCCGCCCTGAATACGCGGAAAGCATAGCGTACCGCCCCAGCCGCCGCTTTCGATGTCACCCTCTACATCATTGGTCGCGGCTGACACCTCCTTGGCGTACCAGCCGACACGGGTGTTGATGTCAGTATTGTTGACTCCGGCGGCCAGGACCCGCACCAGAACTTCACCCGCAGCAGGAGACGGCACAGGAATGGCTTCATTCCAGAGGAGTTTTTCTGGACCCCCGTGACCGGTCAGCTGAACGCCATGCATCAACCGTGCCATAGCCGCTCCCTGCGCAAACAAAGTCACAAGACCTCAAACACAAAGGCAGCGGCCAAACTGCGGTCAGTCATCCCTGTCGGGTACTACGGCATTCAGCACGATAGCGATAACCGCCACGGGCAGCAGTCCCGTCTGCAGCAGCATCTTCAGGGTAGCCGGCAAATGCTGCATCGCCTCAGGCACGAGTTTNAGNCCCAGTCCCAAAGACAGCGAGAACGCCAGGATCATCATGTTGCGCCGATTCATCTTTACTTCGGTCANCATGTTGAGCCCGGCGGCNGCNACCATACCGAACATCATGATGACGCCTCCGCCCAGTACTGCAATCGGCATGGCGGCAATCACCGCGCCNACCTTCGGGACCAAACCCGCCACGATCAGGAAAATCGCGCCGATGGTCACAACGTGACGACTCATCACCCCGGTCATGGCGACCAAACCGACGTTCTGGCTAAAAGAGGTATTGGGAAGCCCGCCGAAAATCCCTGCGACGGCAGAACCCAGACCATCGGCCAAAGTGCCGCCGGAGATTTCCTTGTCCGTCGCCTCACGGTTGGCGCCTCCTTTGGTAATCCCGGAGATATCCCCCACGGTCTCGATCGCAGAGACAAAGGCCATCAGACACATACCCACAATCGCGGCAAGGTTAAGACTGAACCCCATCTTGAACGGCTGTGGCAAAGCGAACCAGGAAGCTGAGGCCACACGGCCAAAATCCACCTGTCCCAACATCATTGCTACGATGTAACCGGCAATGATGCCGATCAGCACGGAAGCTGTGCTGAGAAAGCCACGGCTGTAGAACTGCACCCCAAGCGTGACTACGATTACGACGAGTGCCAGGCCCCAGTGGCCAAACGAGCCGAATGCCTCTTTGCCCTTCAGCGGCACACCGCCTGCGGCGTAGTCAATACCAACAGGGATGAGCGACAGTCCGATCGTCAGGATAACGAGGCCCGTGACGAGCGGCGGCATCCAGGAGCGGATACGCCCAATGATGGTGCCAAGAAAAAAGTGGAAGATGCCGCCAAGCACCACTCCGCCAAATACGGCGCCAAGGCCCGCCGTTTTGGCAATTGGGATCATGATTGGAACGAAAGCAAAACTCGTCCCTTGCATCACCGGCAGTCTTGCGCCCACTGGCCCAAAGCCGATGGTCTGCATCAATGTGGCGATGCCTGCAAAAACCATGGCCATCTGTATCAGGTAAACCATGTCACCGCTACCGAACGCCAAACCTGCGGCGATCGCCACCAGGATGGCGGGGGTCACGTTGCTAGCGAACATGGCCAGTACGTGCTGGATGCCCAACGGCACCGCCTGGGATAAAGGCGGAGTGGACTGGGGGTCTTTCAAATCTTCCATTGCATATGCTCCTCTCTATTGTCTATCGACTGTTGATGGTTAGTGTCTGCAATTGAACAACGCTACGACCCTTTCATTTGAATCCGGCTCAGGATTCAATCCCACATACTTAACTCCGTCATACGACCACGTTAACCAGTTTGCCCGGTACCACGATGACTTTTCGCACAGGCTTGTCACCGACGTGACGCGCCACTTTTTCATCCGCTAGTACCGCGTCGCGTATCCAGTCTTCGTCAGCATTTGCATCGATCTCCACCTGACTGCGGAGTTTGCCGTTGATCTGGACTGCCAGCACCTGCGTGGCTGAAGTCAACGCCTCCTGATCCACTTCGGGCCAGGGCGCATCGAGAAGATCGCCGGGCATCTTGAGTTCGCCCCAAAGCACATGACAGACATGCGGGGTGATGGGAGCCAACACCCGGATCAGGATCCCAAGGACCTCACGCATGACCCCAATCCGGCCGGGATCGTTCCCGTGCTCAAACCGGTCGAGCGCATTAAAGCTTTCCATGCAGGCTGCCACCACGGTATTGAACTGGTGGCGCTCCATATCACGGCTGATTTTCTGCAGCGCGCCATGAAAAACGCGCCTCAGGTCACGGGCCGCTTCATCAAGCTGCGCGCCGGCTCCGGCATCGTCGGAGAGGATTGCATGATGGATATGGACCAGCGTCCATAGGCGGCGCAAGAAACGCTGCGACCCCGCAACGGCATCATCGTTCCACTCAAGCGCCTGATCTGGAGGGGACGCAAACATGGTGAAAAGGCGAACCGTGTCGGCACCATAGCGGTCAATGAGACTCTGGGGATCGACGCCGTTATTTTTCGACTTAGACATCGTGGTCCAGCCAGTGGCCGTCAGTTGTGCACCATCGCTCATCCGCTGGGCGGTGGTGGTTTTCCCCTTGCCGTCCTTCTCGACTTGGACCTCATCTGGGCGCACCCAGACACGGCCCTGCTCGGCACTGTCATGGTAGTAAGCCTCCGCCAGCACCATCCCCTGACAGAGCAGCTGTGTCGCCGGCTCGTCGCTGCTGACCAGATCGAGATCGCGCATCAGCTTGTGCCAGAAGCGGAAATACATCAGATGAAGTACTGCATGCTCGATACCACCGATATAGTGATCTACCGGCAGCCAGTAATCAGCCCGCTGATCCAGCATGCCTTCTGCATTCGGTGTGCAATAGCGAGCGTAATACCAGCTCGACTCCACGAACGTATCAAAGGTGTCGGTCTCCCGTTCCGCATCCTGACCGCATTCGGGGCAGCGCGTCTTGCGCCACTCGGGGTCGGCCTTGATCGGCGACTGGACGCCCATAAAGGTCACATCCTCGGGCAACACCACGGGCAGATCTTCATCAGGCACCGGCACCGTCCCACAGTCCGGACAGTAAATCACCGGCACCGGGCAACCCCAGTAGCGCTGGCGTGAGACACCCCAGTCCCGCAGGCGGTAATTCACTTTGCGCTCGCCGATTCTGTGATCTTCGATATGCTGGGCGATTCGATCGAACGCGGTTTTGAAATCCAGTCCGCTGAAGTCGCCGGAATTAACGGTGACGGTCGCTTCCTTGGCCGGCCAGGCCGCCTCGGAAACATCAACGGCATCACCCTCTGCCGGAGCCACCACCTGGATGATGGGCAGACCGTAACAGGTGGCAAAGGCATGGTCACGTTCATCGTGTGCCGGCACCGCCATGATCGCACCCGTGCCGTAACCCATCAACACAAAGTTCGCGACCCAGACCGGAATGTGTTCTCCGCTTAAAGGATTGATTGCATCAATCCCAAGCGGCACGCCTTTTTTCTCAACGGATTCCAGTTGTGCTTCGCTAACCCCGCCGCTGGCACATTCCTCGATAAAGGTTTGGATCCCAGCATCACATTTACCCGCGGCCACGGCGAGTGGGTGATCAGCTGCCACCGCCATAAAGGTGGCACCGAAGATCGTATCTGGACGGGTCGTGAAGACCCGCAGGGGATCGCCTCCTGCTGCCAGAGCAAAATCGACTTCGATGCCGTTGGAACGGCCGATCCAGTTGCGCTGCATCGTCTTCACCGAATCTGGCCAGCCCGGCATGCGATCCAACTCCTCAAGCAACTCGTCGGCGTAAGCGGTGATTCGAATGAACCACTGTGGAATTTCTCGCTTTTCCACTACGGCGCCGGAGCGCCATCCCTTGCCATCGATGACCTGCTCGTTGGCCAGCACGGTTTGATCAACCGGATCCCAATTGACGACAGCATTCTTGCGGTAAGCGAGTCCCTTTTTCACCAGCCGGGTAAAGAACCACTGCTCCCAACGGTAGTACTCAGGCTTGCAAGTCGTTACCTCTCGCGACCAGTCATACGCGAAACCCATCCGCTGCAACTGTCCGCGCATATGTGCGATGTTCTGATAAGTCCACTCTGCCGGGGGGACCGCACGCTGGATCGCCGCGTTCTCGGCAGGGAGCCCGAACGCATCCCAGCCCATGGGCTGCAGGACATTACGCCCCAGCATCCTCTGATAGCGACTCATCACATCGCCGATCGTGTAGTTGCGGACATGCCCCATGTGCAGCTGGCCCGAGGGATACGGCAACATGGACAGGCAGTAGAACTTTTCCCGCGCCGGGTCTTCAGCGACCTGGAAACTCTGCTGCTCTTCCCAGTGGGTCTGCACAACAGGTTCGAGTTGCTCCGGTGAATAGCGCGGTTCCATGAGATGTTCCGGTTAGGCTCCCTGCTCAGGGAACGGGAGAAAGAAATCGTTCAGTAGTAATTCGGCCCGTCTTCAGCCTTGTCGGCCGCGGGCCAATCGCAGAAAGGAAAGGGCCTCTCATCAGTATTGAAGGTGACGTACTGCAGTGCTGAGTAAATGAAGCTGTTGAGATCCTGGGTAAAGCTCTGCAGTCGCTCTGCATCCTGACCCTGGATCAATCGATAGAAGAACTGGAACAGCATCATGAGCCCTACCAACAGCAGTGCAATCTCGAAAACCGCGAGAAAGTAAACCAGCATCAGTACCAGTCGACCCCACGCCTGACCGCTACAAAATCGCTTCGGGAGATCAGTATCCATAGACTTTTGGCCCACATGTCTGGCGAATGCCGCCCTAAACGGGTGCGGATTTTACACCAAGTGCCTTTGTGTTCCCGCCGCGACAAAGCTGAAACACCACCACCCGCATGGTCCGGGGCATCCTGCTCCACTCAGCCTGGTTGGGGAAGCGGTTCCCGGCAATGCCAGCAGATCTCAAAGGTGGCCGGATTTGGTTCTGAACACGTTCCGCAGTCGATGGTCTGATCAGAGGCGCTTTCGTAATCGCNGATCAATGATTGCGCATGCGCCAACTGGTGCTCACGCTCCACCCAGATCTCAGGCCAGGCTTCGGTGGCAGGCAACTCTCCCAGACCTCCTGAGGCATGCTCATTGAGCACTTGAACAGAAACGCCGGCGGTCTCCAGCATCTGGCGGACTAACTGCGCCTCGCTGATACCCGAAGCGATAAAAACCCGGCGCACGAAACGTGGCTCAGAGGCGCTCAGAAATAAAGGTGACGACGCGTGGCGGCAAGCTCGTTGTTGCGTTCACGTGTGAAGACCACCTGGAACAATTGCAGCCCCCCTGCAAGAAATGCCGCCTGCGAACCCGCCAAATAAAGCCGCCATGCTCTGGAGAAATCCTCGCCAAACTCTGCTTGTATCTGCTCGTTGGACGCATCGTACCGGGCCAACCAGTGCGCAAGTGTTTTTGCGTAGTGCAGCCGCAGATTTTCGACATCGAGCACCGAAAAACGATTGGGCTCAAAGATCTCCATCATTTCTTTGAGCGTCGGGGGGTAAGCGCCCGGGAAAATACGTTTTTCGATCCATGCATTCATCAGTCTCGGGCGGTTGCGGCCAATGGTGTGCACAAGAGCACGGCCGTTTTGGGTAAGACATCGATCCACCACGGTTCCCAACTCGGTGTAGTTATCCAGCCCCACATGCTCAAGCATGCCGACCGACACAAAGGCGTCGTACTCGCCCGTGATGTTGCGGTAGTCATCCAGCACATAGGTCACGCGATCGTCATACCCCTCTGCCTTGGCACGATCTGTCGCATACTGAACCTGCTCGGCCGAAACGTTCCAAGACGAAACCTTTGCCCCGTAGTTCAACGCCATGTGACGCGCCAGTCCTCCCCAACCACATCCGGCTTCAGCCACGCGGTCTCCCGGGCGCAACTGCAGCTTGCGACAAACATGATCCATCTTGGCCTGCTGGGCCGCCTCGATGGTCAACTCGTCTTCGGGAAAATAGGCGCAGGTGTACTGCATCTCCTTATCCAACCACAGGCGGTAAAAATCGTTACCAATATCGTAGTGATGATGGATGTTTTCGCGCGAACCGTCTTTTGTATTTGCCTGGGGCTTGCGCTGCTGGAAGCGCTTCACTACTGCAGCGATGCCCGTTGGTTCAGGCACGGCAAACGCTGCCACCAACATGGCGACGAGATCGCCTTCTACCGAGATCGCGCCACTTGAAAAAGCGTCACCAAAGCCCATGTCCCCCTGGCGCAGTAACTGGTTGAGCGCTGAACGGCTATGGACGTTAACCGTCGCAACCGGCGCGGCGTTCCTCGGGCTGATTTTGAATCCGTCCCAAAGCGCCACCGCAAAACGCGGCGAACCCATCACGTCGAGCACACTCCGCAAAAAGAAACGCTCGTAAGTCCGGGACCGATTCTCTGAAGACGTCGGCGCCACCGCGCTTTTTTTCGGCCGGTCTTTTCCGAATACAGGATTTGAAGTCGTCATTGCACTACACAATTTGTGTGTTTTTTCTCAATCAATAGCGGAAATGATACTGACCCGAGACAACGGGTCAAGGAAGAGTTTGACAGCGGTGGGACGCTAGACCGCGTTCTTGGTCTCGCGGGGCCAGGCGTTGATCACCGCATGCACGAGCGTCGCGAGTGGAATCGCAAAAAAGACGCCCAATACCCCCCATAGCCCGCCGAAAATCAGGACAGCGGCAATGATCGCCACAGGATGCAGGTTATTCACCTCTGAGAAAAGCATCGGCACCAGCAGATTGCCATCGAGCGCCTGGATAATGAGATAGGCTGAAACCAGCACAAAGAAATCCCCGGTGAACCCCCACTGGAACCAGGCGACAAAGACCACGGGAATCGTCACCACCGCAGCCCCCACAAACGGGATCAGCACAGACAACCCCACCAGCACCGCCAACAGCATGGTGTACTGCAGGCCCAGCACCGAAAACGTCACCACGCAGGCAAACCAGACGATGACAATCTCCCAGAATTTCCCGCGGACATAGTTGCCGATCTGACGATCGACCTCTGACCAGACCTGGCCCACCAATTGATGCTCACTCGGTGCAAAGCGGGCCACCCAGGCGACCAGTGCTTCTTTGTCCTTCATCATGAAGAAAATCAGGATCGGCATTAGGATGAGGTAAATCAGGATCGTAATGAGGCCCATCACCGACGCGAGAGAGACGGACAGCAGTTTTTGCCCCCAAGAGGTGAGTTCGCTGCGGATCACCACAATGATTTCGCTAATCTGGTCGGCCGAGACGATCTCGGGATAACTCTCGGGCAGTTTAAGCAGCACATCCTGGCCCACATTCAGCATGCTGGGAATCTGCTGCACGAACTGTGTCGCCTGCTGCGACAGCAACGGCAGCAGCCCAAACAGAATCAGCACCACAAACAGNAGGAAGGCGAAGTACACCACCAGCACCGCGATCAGNCGNGGCAGCCNCGTTTTTTCCAGCACGCCCACCAGACCCTCAAGGAGATAGGCGATCACCACCGCGGCGAGCAAGGGCGCCAGCATATTGCCCATNAGGACNACAACGACAAACAGCAGGANCAAAAACAGNGTTAAAAACACCACCTGNGGATTGTTGAACTGGTANCTGAACCAGTCGGTGATCATCTTCATGACNGNATTCTCCCNGNCAATNTGCANCCCGNCCCGTTTNNTCCCNAAAAGAGTCTAACCCGGGAGAATTTCAAAATCGTGGGAAATTTCTGCAACGGANTCGAGCATTTTGGANGCCGAGCAGTATTTNTCTGCTGANAGGCTGATTGCCCGCTCAACGCGCTTTGGGTCNATCTCGCCCGCCGTCACCACAAAATGCAGGTGGATCCGGGTAAAAACCGTTGGGATGGTTTCGGCCCGATCAGCGTTAATTTCCACGCGAAGATCCGAAAACGCCTGCCGTGACTTTCGCAAAATCAAGATCACATCAATCAGCGCGCATCCTCCCAGCCCCAGCAGCAGCATCTCCATCGGACGGGCGCCAAGATTCTTTCCGCCTACGTCAGGAGAGCGATCCATCGTGACCTGATGACCACTGTCGCTCAGCCCTTCGAGGGCATCATCTTCCCCCAGTTGTACCGTGACCTGCATATCCTGCTCTTTAAGTTCTTTAGGTTTTATTTTTCGCTAAGTTCCGAAGAGCGCTGCGAGATGGGCGCCCGGATCCTCCTGTCGCATGAACGCTTCGCCCACGAGAAAAGCATGAATATCCGCCTCGCGCATCGCGCTCACATCTTCAATGCTGTGAATGCCGCTTTCAGTGACCAGCAGCGTATTCTTCGGCACCTTTGGGGCTAATGCCAGCGTGGTCTCAAGCGTCGTCTCAAAAGTGCGCAAATTGCGATTGTTGATGCCGAGCAGAGCCGGGTCAAGCGCAAGGGCTCGATCCAGTTCTTCCCCGTCGTGCACCTCAACCAAAACATCCATCGCAAGATCCGCTGCCGCAGCCGAGAGCTCTGCCATCTGCTCCTGCTCAAGGGCGGCCACAATCAACAGGATGCAGTCGGCACCGATGGCGCGTGATTCAGCGACCTGCCAGGGGTCGATAACAAAATCCTTACGCAACACTGGCAAAGCGCAGGCGCCCCGGGCAGCTTCAAGATCCGCTTCGCTCCCCATAAAAAAATCATGGTCAGTCAGCACTGAAAGACACGACGCCCTGCCTGATTCATAACTGACGGCAATGGCAGCCGGATCAAAATTTTCTCGAATAAGGCCTTTGCTGGGAGAAGCCTTTTTGACCTCTGCAATCACGCCTGCCTGCCCCGCCCCAATGCTTTTCTTGAGCGAGGACACAAAGCCCCGCGGCGCATCGCGATCGGCTGCCCTTGCATAAAGATCTGACAGGGTATGCTGGCGCTGTCTCTCGTTGATCTCCTCGCGTTTGCGCGCGAGGATCCGCTCAAGAATATCGGGGGCGTCGCTCAAGAGTCTGTCCGGCGCTGCAGAAAGTTGTGCAGCATCTTATGGCCATACTGCGTCAGGATTGATTCGGGATGAAACTGCACACCGACGACAGGGTGCTCGCGGTGCATGATGCCCATGATCTCCCCGTCATCTGCGCGGGCAGTTATCTCGAAGCAGTCCGGCAACGAGGATTCCTCCACGACCAGCGAGTGATAACGGGTTGCCTGAAAGGGTGTAGGAATCTCGCCAAAAAGGCTTTTGCCCTCATGTTCAATCATCGAGGTTTTCCCGTGCATCAGCCGGGGGGCCCGAATAATGTTCCCGCCGTAGGCCTGGGCAATGCTCTGATGACCCAGACACACA
>PAUU01000035.1 GCA_002713825.1 Acidiferrobacteraceae bacterium
CCTGATCGGATTCGACGAAACCCTGATTCGCGCGTCAGGCAGCCTGGGAGCGAAACCCCTAAGGACCTTCTTCCGCGTTATCATGCCTCTGATAACACCGGGCGTGATTTCAGGTGCCCTCTTCGCGTTNATCACCTCATTCGATGAGGTAGTGCTGATTTATTTCCTGGCCGATGCGGAGCAAAAAACCATTCCGATCCAGATGTGGTCAGGACTGCGTCAACAAATCAGCCCCAGTATCCTCGCGGTGGCAACGATGCTGGTGACCTTCTCGGTGATCTTGCTGATTGCCGTAGAACTCCTGCGCAGGCGCAGTGAGCGGCTTAGAACGCAAGTTATTTCCTGAAAATCCACTAGTTTTCAAATCTTTCCGGACATTCTCGGAAGTCTGGCATGATGGGTTGTTTTCCGTATAATGAGTCCCGTAAACCTAAAGCTGAACTTTTTCATGTGGCGGGTCTGCAGAATCGAGTGAGGNGATCNAAAATCATGCTTACNCGGTTCAAGATGAAAAATTGAAACTTCTCTGAAACCGAGATTGAGTCTCTGGAGGACCAAGACTGATGAAAACTTTTCAAACCAAGGCTCTTGCTCTGGCATGTGCCGCTGGCCTCTCCCTAAGCGGAGGCAGTGCACTTGCCGACAAGATCACATTCGTCTCCTGGGGTGGTGCCTATACCGCCAGCCAGGTGAAAGCCTGCGTTGAGCCCTACCAGGCACTGACCGGGCAGGAATTCAACATTGTCGACTACAACGGTGGACTGGCCGAAGTGCGTACGCAGGTGGAAGCCGATAACGTTCAGTGGGATATCGTTGATATGACTCCGCAGGATTCGCTCCGTGGATGTGATGAAGGTCTGCTGGTCGAACTCGACCATTCAATGTGGGCGCCAGCGCCTGACGGCACGCCTGCCACCGAAGACTTTGTTGACGGTGCCCTGGCTGATTGCCATGTCGGTAACATTTCCTGGGCCACCGTTCCGGCCTATGACAAAACCAAAGTCAACGGCACGCCAACAAGCATGGCTGACTTTTGGGATGTTGAACAATTCCCGGGCCGTCGTGGCCTGAGAAAAGTCCCCCGTGTGAATCTTGAGTGGGCGCTTATGGCGGATGGTGTTGCTAACGAAGACATCTACGACGTGCTTGGTACCAAAGAAGGTCAAGACCGTGCATTTGCCAAGATGGACGAGATCAAGGATCACGTTGTTTGGTGGGAAGCCGGCGCACAGCCTCCGCAGTTGCTGGCCGACGGTGAGGTGGTATTTACGACCGCTTATAACGGACGTCTCTTCAATGCGATGTACGTTGAGAAGAAACCTTTTGCGATTATGTGGGGACCACAGGTCTTTGACCTGGATACCTACGTGGTCGTGAAGGGTGCGCCGAACGAAGCGGCCGCCATGAAGTTCCTAAAATTCTGCACGTCTGCAGAAGCGCTGGCCGACACGACCAACTACATTTCTTATGGTCCTCTTCGTAAGTCATCCTCGCAGTTCGTGAACCCTGCCATCCTGCCGCATCTGCCGACAGCACCGGACAACTTTGCAACTGCCCTGACCTACAACTTTGATTTTTGGGCTGACAACATGGATGAACTCACCGAGCGCTTCAACAGCTGGCTCGCAAAATAGTTCAACATTCCAATTACATTTATAAAGCGGGCTTCGGCCCGCTTTTTCTTTGCCNCATAAANCTCGTAGTCCGCTACCGGTTGAGTCCAATGTGCAGGCTATTCAACTGAAAGCGGCTTGAAGCACTCCACGGTGGTCGGATAATTGCCTTTGGGCATGTGCCCTGAGATAGAATGACTGCAACGCTGCGTTAACCCCAAAAAGACAAACCCGTGACAAGTCCTGCCGAACCCGTTCTCGCACTCAAGGTGCATGACCTACACAAACGTTTTGGTGAGGTCAAGGTGCTGAAAGGGGTTCATCTGGATGCCCATGTCGGGGACGTGATCTCCATGCTGGGCGCCTCCGGATCTGGCAAAAGCACCTTTCTGCGCTGCATCAATCTGCTCGAGACGCCCGATAGCGGTTCCATCACGGTTCAGGGGGAAACTATCGGGATGACTGTTGGCCGCTCGGGGAGTCCGGTCCCTGCCGACATGGATCAGGTCATTCGGTTGCGGGCNCGTCTTGGTATGGTGTTTCAAAGTTTCAACCTGTGGCAGCACATGACGGTTCTTGAAAACGTCACTGAAGCTCTGGTTCACGTTCTGAAAATGTCCAAGACTGAAGCGCATGAGCGCGGCTGCGAGACCCTGGAAAAGGTCGGCATGCTCGATCGAAAAGACTATTACCCGGCACACATATCCGGCGGCCAGCAACAGCGTGCTGCGATTGCCCGCGCGCTCGCCATGGAGCCGGACGTCATGCTGTTTGACGAGCCTACCTCGGCACTTGACCCTGAGCTGGTGGGTGAGGTCCTGAAGGTCATGAGGACGCTCGCCGACGAAGGCCGAACCATGATTGTGGTAACACACGAGATTGGGTTCGCACGGGATGTCTCCAATAAGGTGATCTTCCTCCATGAAGGAGCGATTGAAACGCAAGGGCCGCCTGCCGAGATGTTCGATAACCCGGCTTCACCCCGTTTTCGTCAGTTTCTGGCCAATGCGCTACATTGAAACTGGCGAGTCAGCAAATTCAATATAGTCCGTGTAATATTAGCGGGCTGAACTTTCCAACAACCGATGGGAGATGAGAGATGATTAAAAAGAAACTGACTATGCTGGGGCTTGCCGGCCTGCTCGCTCTGGTCACAGGATCGGCCGCAGCGGGCGGTCATGGACTGCGTGTCGGCGTGGAAGGCGCCTATCCGCCGTTCTCCTGGAAAGAGGCAGACGGCTCACTCAAAGGCTTTGATATCGACTTGGCGATGGAGGTCTGCAAACGGATGAATCGCGAGTGCGTGCTGGTCGAGCAGGAATGGGACGGCATGATTCCCGCGCTGCTGGCCAAGAAATTCGATACGATCATTGCCTCAATGTCGATCACAGAAGAACGAAAGAAAAAGATCGACTTCACCGTGAAGTACTACAACACCCCCGCCAAACTGGTCGCAAAAAAGGGTGCTGGTTTTGACGGCACGGCGGCAGGCCTTAAGGGCAAGCGGTTAGGTGTGCAGCGTGCCACCACACACCAGTGTTCGGCCGAGAAGCTTT
Source organism: Acidiferrobacteraceae bacterium (assembly GCA_002713825.1). GTDB lineage: Bacteria > Pseudomonadota > Gammaproteobacteria > Arenicellales > UBA868 > UBA868. The sequence continues at coordinate 3,170 of PAUU01000035.1, forward strand.
TCCCAGGCGCAGAACTCGTTCTGTATGCCACGCAGGAAGAAGTCTGGCAGGACCTCTCGGCGGGACGCCTGGATGCCCAGTTGTCTGACTCTCTGCAGGCCTACGAAGGCTTCCTGGCGCTGGATGCCGGTAGTGGCTTTGATTTTCTCGGCGACGCCATTGATGACGTTGAGTGTCAGGGCGTTGGTGCCGGTTTTGCCGTTCGAAAGGAAGACTCTGCGCTGCGCGACCAGCTCAGCCAGATTATTCTTGATATCCGCGCTGACGGGACTTACAAAGCCATGAACGACAAGTACTTTGCTGTCGATATCTACGGCAACTAAGTTCTTTTGTTTGCATGACCTGAACGGGCCCCTCGCGGGCCCGTTCCTTTTCTGACCCAACGATGGATTCCATCTGGGAATACCGAAACCTGCTGCTTGCCGGCACTGCCGTTACGGTGCAGCTCGCCCTCGCCTCGCTTGCGCTTTCTGTCGTCCTGGGGCTTGTCGGGGCTGCAGCCAAACTGGCCGCCAATCCCGTTTCCCAAAAAATTGCCGGCGCTTACACCACCCTGGTGAGGGGCGTGCCGGATCTTGTACTGATGATGCTGCTTTTTTATGGAGGTCAGCAGATCGCCAATGACCTCGGCAGCCTGACGGGCTTGTGGGATTACGTCGAAATCAACCAGTTCATCGCGGGTGTCTGGTCTATCGGATTTGTCTTCGGCGCCTACATGACCGAAACCTTTCGCGGCGCCATTCTGGCTATCCCGCGAGGACAGATTGAGGCAGGCATTGCCTGCGGAATGNGGCCGTTCCTGATTTTCCGNCGCATCACCTGGCCCCAGATGATCCGGCACGCNCTNCCCTCCTTCACGAACAATTGGCTGGTTCTCATCAAGGCCACCGCCTTGGTTTCTGTGATTGGTCTGCATGACCTGGTCTGGAATGCTTCCACCGCCGGACGTTCAGTTCGCGAACCGTTTACGTTCATGTTTGCCGTGCTGGTGATTTACCTCATCCTGACGGCCTGTTCTGACGTGGGACTACGCTGGCTCGAGCGGCGNTACAACGTCGGAGTCGACAGGGCATAAGACCATGGCCGACACCGAGCGCACTTTCTTTGAATATCTGGTCTACGTGAGTGAAAACCACTCACCGCTCGANTTCATGCTNGTCGCTGACCACATTGACAAGTTTTTCTATGGCGCCCTGCTGACAATTGAAATTACCGTCCTGGCATTATTTATCGGCGGCGTGATGGCTATCCCCCTCGCCATAGCGCGTGCCTACCGCCACCGCTGGCTGAACGCTCCGATTTTTGGGTTCACTTACTTCTTCCGAGGCACGCCCCTACTGGTTCANACTTATCTGGTCTATTACGGTCTTGCCCAGTTCGACTTTGTCCGGGAAAGTTTTCTCTGGGATCCGGTTCTTGTCAGCCCATGGTGGTGCGCTCTAATCACCTTCAGTCTCAATACGGCCGCGTATACAACCGAATTCCTTCGCGGCGCGATCGAGAACACCGCAAAGGGAGAGATCGAAGCGGCACGCGCCTGCGGCATGTCTCCTGCCAGAGTGATGCGGCGCATCGTACTGCCCAGTGCTTTCAGACGGGCGTTGCCGGCCTACTCGAATGAGGTCATCTTCATGCTGCACAGCTCAGTTGTGCTCAGCACCATCACGCTTCAGGATATACTCGGCGTGGGTCGCTGGCTAAATGGGCGCTATTATCTGGCCTATGAAGGCTTTATTACCGCCATGCTGTTTTACATGGCGCTGGTCTTTTTGATCAGCAAAGGATTTCGGATCTGGGAGAAACATTGGCTCGGACACCTTCGCGCCCGTACTGCCGTCGAAAATTAATCGCCGCCTGTTTTTTGGCAAAAAATTTTTCTTGAACTATCAGATGACCGCTACCGTCACTCTTGCCCAGAACCTGATCCGAAAAGCCTCAGTCACCCCGCATGATAAAGGTTGTCAGGATCTGGTGGCTGATGAGTTGCGGCCTCATGGCTTTANCCCNGANTTCATGCCGTTTGGNGAGGTGAGAAACCTGTGGCTTCGCCGTGGCACCGAGGGACCATTGTTTGTTTTTGCCGGGCACACTGATGTTGTCCCAACCGGGCCCGAAGCAGATTGGGTTTATCCCCCTTTTTCCGGAGACGTGATCGACGGTATGCTGCACGGGCGCGGCGCGGCGGATATGAAAGGCAGTGTTGCGGCCATGGTAACCGCCTGCCAACGCTTCATTGAAACCAATCCGGACCATCCGGGCTCGATTGCATTACTGCTGACAAGTGATGAAGAAGGGCCGGCGGTCGACGGTACCNTTCGTGTCGTGGAGACGTTAAGCGAAAGAGGAGACGTGATCGACTGGTGCCTAGTTGGTGAACCAACCAGCTCCAAGCGTCTGGGTGATGTCATAAAGAATGGTCGACGGGGTTCTCTGGGCGGGACGCTTAAAGTACGGGGTATCCAGGGACACGTTGCCTATCCTCACCTTGCCGACAACCCCATTCATCGGCTTAGCCGAATCGCCAGCGAACTCTCCTCGACCCGTTGGGATGATGGAAATGAGTACTTTCCGGCCACCACATTTCAGGTCTCGAACATCCGAGGCGGCACCGGGGCTACGAATGTGGTGCCGGGGGAGGCCGAGGCACAATTCAACCTGAGGTTTTGTCCTGACAGTACGGCTCCTGATCTCAAGGAAAAGATCGAATCTATCTGCCGGCAGCACGCCGACCATTTTGAAATCGACTGGAGTCCGCTTGGACTGCCCTACCAAACCCTGCCGGGCACTCTCGTGTCTGCAGTTACCGAGAGCATTTGCGACGCGACCGGCTATTCACCACGCCTNTCCACCGACGGGGGCACTTCCGATGGGCGCTTTATCGCCCCAACGGGTGCGCAGGTTGTAGAACTGGGACCCCTGAACCGGACTATCCATCAAGTCGATGAGGTAGTAAACGCGGAAGATCTTGATACCCTCTCTCACGTTTATGAAAAGGTATTGAGACGCCTGCTCGACTGCATGCAGAACTCCTAAGGCCAGGTTTCATTAACAAATCGTAACCTGTTGGTTACGTCCCGGTAACGTCCCGTGTCCTAAGGTGGCAGCCGTTAACAGCCACTTAGTAAGGACACTCATGAAATATCCTGCCGAAAGCCTGNNACGTTTTGCGCCCACCACCGCAGTTGCCGCGCTTGCCAGCGCTATAGCGCTGGGCGCAGTTCTCTACGCCGGAACGGGCGTGACCGCCATACCTGAGTCCGCGGATTCGAAAATTGTACGGCCTGCTCATGGCTTCGCCGACCTGGTCGAGGCGGTCCGCCCTGCCGTGGTAAATATTTCTACGCGAACCATTCAGCCAGCATCACTAAGCCACGGATACACAAACCGCGGGGAATCCAATCCACACTACGGCCGAGAGCATTTCGATTTTGACGGCCCACCAGAGATGCGCCGCTTTATGNAGCGGTTTTTCGGGGAGGCTTATCCGCAAATGCCGCAAGGACCGATGGACAGCCGCTCACTCGGTTCGGGCTTTATTGTGGATGAAAGCGGGCTGGTTGTGACCAACCACCATGTCATCAAGGGCGCTGATGAAATCGAAGTTATCCTGGATAACGGAGAGAAGCTTCCGGCCGTTGTTCGAGGGGTTGATCGCAGAACCGATCTGGCGCTACTTGAAGTCGAGTCGGACTCTCCTCTGCCTTTTGTCCATTTCGGTGACTCTGAGCACGCCCGTGTTGGTGACTGGGTGATTGCCATCGGCAACCCGTTTGGTCTTGGTGGTACGACCACCTCGGGGATCGTTTCTGCCCGTGGCCGGAATATTAACAACGGGCCATACGTGGATTACATTCAAATAGACGCCTCTATTAACCGCGGTAACTCAGGCGGGCCTCTTTTCAATGATGTCGGCGAGGTCATTGGTGTAAATACTGCCATCTTCTCACCCAACGGCGGCAGCGTCGGAATCGGATTTGCGATCCCCGCTTNAGTTGCGAAGAATGTGATCCAACAACTTCGTGAGGACGGAAAAGTCGCCCGCGCCTGGCTAGGGGTTGAAATTCAGCCGGTCACGCCGGAAATCGCAGAGAGCCTTGCGATGATTGATGCGACCGGCGCTCTGGTATCCCGGATCNCACCGGACAGCCCTGCCGCTGGCAGTCAGCTTGAGACTGGAGATGTCATCATCAGCTTTAATAATCGCCCGGTCGAAAACATCCGCGAACTGCCCCGGATGGTCGCAAAAGCCCCGGTTGGAGAAAGCGCCACCGTAAAAGTGTTTCGTGACGGCAAGGAGTTCACGATCGATACAGTCCTGGCGTCAATTCCTGAAACCGGCCAGGCCAGAAAGATGACAACGCCCACACACAGGAAGGATCGCCTGGGCCTGCGCCTGGCCCCCCTGAACGAAGAGACCCGCACCGCGCTCGGCCATCAGGGTGACGGCGTTCTAGTTGAAGAGGTTCTTCCATCTAGTCCCGCGGCACGACAGGGGCTCAAGGCCGGCGACATTATCCTCAAGGTAGGCAATGCCACGGTCACCTCGCCGGAAGACGTTGTAGAAGAAGTGAAAAACATGAGGTCAAAGGAAAAGCCTGTGCTGCTCCTGGTGCAGCGCAAAGAAAATCAGCGCTATGTGGCGTTGAAGACGGGCTGATTGAGGACATCCTTTTGCCAGCCGGGGCATTGCCCCGGCTATTTTTTATTAACGGATTTCTCACGAGCGAAGGCAGCGGTAAAATCCCAGCGTGCGTATTCTCTTGATCGAAGACGACCCTGAGGCCAGCCGGTATATTATCCGCGGCCTGCGCGAAGCGGGTCATGTGGTCACCTTGGCGGATAACGGCCCGGATGGCCTGTCCATGGCCTCTGATGAAGAGCACGACGTGCTTATCGTTGATCGGATGCTCCCGTCGATGGACGGCTTATCGATCATCGAAGCCTTGCGCAGGCAGACCAATCCCATCCCGATACTGATTCTCAGTGCGCTGGGGGATCTTGAAGACCGGGTTCTAGGCCTGCGCGCAGGTGGCGATGATTACCTGCCCAAACCTTTTGCCTTTGAGGAATTGCTGGCCCGTGTCGAAGCGCTGGGAAGACGTCCGGGTCCCGGCAGCCTGACNACAGAACTTGCGGTTGCCGATCTTGAGATGGATGTGCTTTCAAGAAAGGTACAACGAGCCAATCAGTCAATTAATCTGCAACCCCGGGAATTTCGACTTCTCGAATACCTCATGCGCCACAGTGGTCAGGTCGTTACCCGGACCATGCTGCTTGAGAATGTCTGGGATTATCACTTTGACCCNCAGACCAACGTCATCGACGTGCATGTCAGCCGCCTGCGGGCAAAGATTGACCGCGATTTTGAAAAACCACTGCTGCACACGGTGCGCGGTGCCGGGTACATGCTCCGTGAACCGGAGTAACTTTCTCGCCAGCTCGACATTCAGNCTGGCCCTGCTGTACGTCATTCTGTTCACCGTCTCGGTGCTCCTGATATTCAGTTTGATCTATTGGTCGAGTGTGCGCTACATGGCGACCCAATCAGACTCAGCTATCCAGACGGAAATACAGACCCTGTCTGAGCGTTATGAAAACCGCGGCGTACCCGGCCTGAGGCGGCTGATTCTCGATCGGATTACCCGCCAGCAACCAACCGGCTCCTCCCTTTACCTCTTGTCAGATCCGCTTGGCAGACCNATCGTGGGAAACATCAGTCGCTGGCCCCAGGTCAACCCTGAAGACGGTTGGCTCAACTTCAATCTCGATACCAGCGACAGGGATGATCTAGATCTACATCCTGCTCGTGCCCGGCGCTTTCAGCTATCAGGCGGCTTCCAGCTTTTGGTGGGGCAGGACATTCATGAACTCAAGTTGGCCCAACGCCGCATCATCANCGCTCTCAGCTGGGGNGNCATCNTGACCCTGGTTCTGGGACTTGCCGGNGGATTCTTCATCAGCCGCACAATGCTGACGCGCCTTGAGATCATTAATGAGACCAGTCAGCGCATTATTGCGGGGGATATGAAGCAGCGTATTCCCGTAAGTCGCCGGCAAGACGAATTTGACCGTCTGTCTGGCAATCTCAACCAAATGCTGGACCAGATCCAGGAGCTGATGGATGGGATTCGCCAAGTCAGTGACAACATCGCGCATGACCTCAAGACCCCGCTTTTTCGCCTCCGGCAAAAACTTGAAGCAATGAACGTTGAGGCCGGATCCAGCGCGGGTCACACCCAGGCGCTGCAGGGCGCACTAGCGGAGGCTGATCGACTACTGAACCTCTTTAACGCGCTGCTGCGCATCGCTCGGCTCGAATCCGAATCGCGCAAAACTGCTATGACGATGCTTTCGCTCTCGAAACTGGCAGGTGATGTGGCCGAGTTGTATGAGCCGCTGGCAGAAGAAAAAAACCAGAGTCTTTCCGTAGAGACACCCCAATCCATTTCACTGTTTGCGGATCGGGACATGCTATTCCAGGCGCTAGCCAACCTGTTGGATAACGCCGTCAAATACACCCCTGAGGGAGGCAACATCCATCTGTCGCTTTCGTCTCAAGAGCGCTCCATCAGCATTCGAGTTTGCGACAGCGGTCCCGGAGTGGCGCTGGATCAAAGAGAGAAGGTTTTCCATCGCTTCTACCGAACAGACACAAGTCGCTCGACACCAGGAAATGGTCTGGGATTGAGCCTGGTCAAAGCTGTGATCCGACTGCACGGCGGCCAAGTAAGCCTCCTGGATAACCATCCGGGGCTTTGCGTTGAATTGAGCCTGCCGAGAAGTACTCCAGAGCGCTGAGGGTCGCAACCGCTCCGGATCAGCTACGCTTTTCCGATACCGCGCTGCGGACGGTCTCAGCGGTCTGGCCGAACAGGATACTCTTAGAAGCATCCGTCACAGGCGCGCCAACGTTCATTTTTTTTGCCCGATCATAGGCTTCCCGCACTGCGGGTCGCTCACTCATGGCGTCAAACCAGCGTTTTACGCTGGGAAAATCATCGAGATTGATCTGATGTTGCTCGTGCCGGGCTATCCAGGGATAACAGGCGATATCGCTGATCGTATAGTCTGAGCAGATATATTCTCGCTCGGCAAGACGCAAATCCAAAACTGCATAGAGACGCGACGCCTCATCGTTGTACCGCTTGATTGCGTAGGGCACCTTCTGGGGTGCATAGGCGTTGAAATGATGATTCTGCCCCAGCATCGGCCCAAGCCCTGCCATCTGCCACATTACCCATTCCAGCACCTCTGTCCGCCCTTTCTCAGACTGCGGAAGCAACTGNTCCATCTTCTCGGCAAGATAAATCAGGATAGCGCCCGACTCAAAAACGGACACCGCTGTTTCGCTGACTGCTGGCGCGTGATCGATGATTGCCGGAATTCTGCCGTTGGGAGCAATCTTCAGAAACTCCCGTGCAAACTGATCGCCCTGATTGATATCCACAGCCGTCAACTCATAGTCGAGTCCTACTTCATGCAGAAAGATCAACGGCTTCATGCCGTTAGGAGTCGGCCAGAAAAAGAGCTCAATCATGTTTTTTGTATCTCACAATCTGAAATGATGGCAAACGGGGTGCGGTGGCACCACTGCTCTTCGGCGCGCCCAGGAAGCGCATCGAGAATACCAAAGTTGGGTATACTGCGCGCTCAAACCTGTTCATCGGGCGGAGGCCCAAGATACCGCGTGGCAAAAGAGGAACATATCGAAATGGAAGGCACCGTTCTTGAGAACCTGCCGAATACGCAATTCCGCGTCGAACTGGAAAACGGACACATTGTGACCGCGCATATCTCCGGCAAGATGCGAAAAAACTATATTCGAATTCTGCGCGGCGACAAGGTGACCGTACAACTGACGCCCTACGATCTCAGTAAGGGCCGGATTACCTACCGGGCCCGCTAAGCCCAAAAAAACCCCCCGCAATGCGGGGGTTGCTATTTTCTTCTCTCGGCTCCGTATCTGGACAGAACGGATTCCCATCAGATTCCAAGACGCCCGACTCGGCGAGGCTCTACTTGATCTTGGATTCCTTGTAGGCGACGTGCTTTCGCACGACGGGATCAAACTTCCGGATTTCCATCTTCTCAGGCTGATTACGCTTGTTTTTGGTCGTGGTGTAGTAGTGTCCAGTCCCCGCAGAAGACACCAGTTTGATTTTGTCTCTCATGTTCTGCTCCCGTGCCTGATCAGACCTTGTCGCCACGGCCGCGAAGATCGGCCAGGACGGCATCAATGCCTTTTTTGTCAATGATTCTCAGACCCTGATGGGATACGCGTAGTTTCACCCACCGATTCTCACTCTGAACCCAGAACCGACGATCGTGGATATTCGGCTTGAATACCCGCTTGGTCTTGTTATTGGCGTGTGAGACGTTATTGCCCGACATCACCCGCTTTCCTGTCACCTGGCAGACTCTGGCCATGAGGGTCACCCTGCATTGCAATCTTTAAGAAGGGCGCGATTTATACCAGATTTTCAGGTTTTTTCCTAGACCGATCGCGCTTTACCCGTTTTTTGGGCCCGGTGTGAGCCAGATGATACATTTCCACCCAGCCGAGTCAGCCGTTAGACTCCCCAATCATGCCTTCCCTCGCCGAAAAGCATATCGTTCTCGGTATTACTGGCGGGATTGCTGCCTACAAGTCGGCCGAACTTGTCCGTCGCCTGATGGACCAGGGGGCTGTCGTTCAGGTGGTGATGACCGAAGCCGCTAAGGCTTTTATCGCCCCCCTCACCCTGCAAGCGTTAAGCAGACGGCCAGTGCGTGACAGCCTGCTGGATCCTTCGGCCGAATCCGGTATGGGCCATATTGAAATTGCACGATGGGCAGACCAGATCATCGTTGCACCGGCCAGCGCCGACTTTATCGCCCGGCTCGCAGGAGGCATGGCGTCAGACCTGCTGACCACTGTCTGCCTCGCCACGTCGGCACCCATTGCGCTCGCCCCGGCCATGAATCAGGGCATGTGGAACAGGCCCGTGACACAACGGAATATCGATAGCCTCGCGGCGGATGGTGTTGAACTGTTGGGTCCCGCATCAGGAGCACAGGCCTGTGGCGATGTCGGACCGGGCAGAATGCTCGAGCCCGGGCAAATCATGGACCGTCTGATGTCTTGTGGGGAGGTGCGCGCTCTGGACGGGACAAAAGTGACGATCACTGCCGGACCGACCTGGGAAGCCCTCGATCCCGTCAGGGCACTCTCCAATCGCAGTTCGGGAAAAATGGGCTATGCGGTTGCGGCAGCCGCAGCCGCAGCCGGTGCAACCGTGACTCTAGTCAGCGGCCCCACAGCACTGACCCCTCCGGCAGGAATTAAATATCGGCCGGTCCAATCTGCCGAGGAAATGCTGTCGGCGGTCGAAAGGGAAATCGAGGACTGTGATGTCTTTATCGGCGTCGCTGCGGTTGCAGACTATCGTCCAGCCCAAACGGCGTCGTCGAAAATCAAAAAGAATGCGGAATCCGTCATGCTTGAACTGATTCGCAATCCAGACATCCTTGCGCGGGTCGCACAGAGCCCAAAGCGCCCGTTTACGGTTGGCTTTGCCGCGGAGACGGATCAGGCCATTGCCANTGCGCGCGATAANCTGAAACGCAAAGGCCTTGATCTCATCGCTGTCAATCAGNTCAACGAAACCAATGACCCCTTTGGCAGTGAAGAAAATCATCTTGTCCTGATCAGTGAGACTGATGAGATTGATCTTGGCCNTCACAGCAAATCTGCCCTTGCCGAACATCTGATCTTTGAAATTGCCCACCGATATCATGAACAACATTCCGCTTAAAATTCTCGATCCCCGTATTGGTAGCGAGTTCCCTTTTCCTGACTATGCGACCTCAGGGTCGGCGGGAATCGACCTTCTTGCCTGTCTGGACGTACCTTTAACCCTGGAACCTGGTCAGTGCGAGCTCATCCCGAGCGGGATCGCCCTGCATATTGCGGACCCATCNCTCGCAGCTATGCTGCTTCCGCGATCCGGTCTCGGCCACAAACACGGGATCGTTCTGGGGAATCTCGTGGGTCTGATCGATAGTGACTACCAGGGAGAGATCAAGATGTCTTGCTGGAACCGCAGCAATAATCCATTTGAGATTCAGCCGGGAGACCGGATTGCCCAACTCGTTATCGTCCCGGTATTGCAGTGCCAATTTGACGTTGTCGAGTCATTCGAGGAGAGTGAGCGGTCGACCGGAGGATTCGGCCATACCGGAACACGATAAGCGACGCCCAATTTCCTCGGTGCGAGAACCGCTCAAACATTCGGATCACGCAGACATCAGTTATACTCTTTATTGTCGTTTAAGCAGTTAACTCATGCGCTGGCCGCGCCTGCCGAATGAGCAAAAAGACCGGTCAGAGACCAAAACACCTCCTTGCACCTCTGTCGGGCGCAAACCGCGCCTATCTTGAGGATCTCTTCGCNAGATCCCAGCAAGACCCGNGCAANCTTTCTTCGGACTGGGCTGACTTTTTCGCCAGTTTGCCCGATGAACCGGTTTTGTCCGATCAGCCCACCGACGGCCCGGATTCGAAGCAGGCCCGTGACTCTGGCAAAAAGCAAGCCGCAGTGCTGCGACTCATCAATGCCTACCGAACCCGCGGCCACAATATCGCCAATACCGATCCGCTTGGCATCGCGGCTCCATCTACTCCTGAAGACTTTGATCTTTCATTCCAGGGGCTTTCAGAGGATGACCTTCCACTGGTGTTTGACACAGGATCTCTCGCCTTCGGTCCCGAAACACTCTCTTTAAAGCGCATTCGGGATCTGTGCCAGGACGTCTACTGCGGACCTGTTGGCGTCGAGTACATGCACATCTCGGACACGGCAGAAAAACGTTGGCTGCAAAGCCATCTTGAAACAGACCCGGTCCGTCCCCGCCCCGACGTTGAGTTCCGAAAACACCTGCTCCAGCGCCTGACGGCAGCGGAGGGGCTTGAGCGCTATCTGCATACCCGTTTCGTCGGTCAAAAGCGTTTCTCTCTGGAGGGGGGTGAGGCTCTGGTTCCCGCGCTGCAACGGTTGATTCAGATTTCAGGAGCGTCGGGGATCAGGGAAGTTGTGATCGGGATGGCGCACCGGGGACGTCTCAATGTCCTGGTCAATATCCTGGGCAAATCTCCTGAAGATCTCTTCAGTGAATTCGAGGGAAAGGTCAAAACCGCAGGTAACGAAATCAGCACCGGTGATGTGAAGTATCACCAGGGCTTTTCTGCCGACGTCGACACGCCAGGCGGCGTCGTTCACGTGGCGCTGTCATTCAATCCATCCCATCTTGAGATCATCAATCCAGTGGTCGAGGGATCTGTGCGCGCCCGTCAGGATCGGAGAAAAGATGAGGAAAAGAACCAAGTTCTACCGGTGTTGATTCACGGGGATGCGGCCTTTGCAGGCCAGGGTGTCGTGATGGAGACACTGAACATGTCGAACACACGGGGGTTTTCTACGGGCGGCACGATTCATGTCATCGTCAATAACCAGATCGGATTTACGACACGCAACCCNCTAGATGCNCGATCNACGCCNTACTGNACGGAGATCGCCAAGATGGTNCAGGCGCCGATATTTCATGTNAATGGNGACGATCCCGAGGCTGTNATCTATGCGGTGGAACTNGCNCANCGTTACCGNATGCANTTTCANAAAGACGTTGTNATCGACATCATCTGCTANCGNCGNCTCGGNCATAACGANGCGGATGAACCCNCCATCACACAACCATCNATGTANCGCGTCATCCGGGCTCTGCCGACCACGCGTGAGCGTTATGCCGACAAACTAATTGCTGAGGGCGCCCTCAGCCAGGCCGAGAGTGAATCCCAGGAGGGGGATTATCGAGACGCGCTTGATGAAGGACGCGTTGTTTATCCCCCGGCTTATGATGCTGACAAGTCGCGTTTTTTGGTCGATTGGACTCCTTACCTGGGTGCAGAGTGGACGGATCCGGCCGAGACCGCTATCGGCCGCGAAAGAATCATGCGTCTTAATGAGCGCCTGGTTACCCTCCCAGAAGGATTTGAGCCGCATCGTCGAGTCAAGCGACTGCTGGAAGACAGAACCCGGATGGCCCAAGGGGAAATCGTGATGGACTGGGGTTTTGCCGAAACCATGGCATATGCCTCTTTGATTGACGACGGGTATTCTGTCCGGCTGTCAGGCCAGGACTCTGGACGCGGCACCTTCTCACATCGGCACGCGGTATTGAAGAATCAGGCGCGTCGTCAGCCCTATGTTCCGCTTCGCAGTATCAGCGACGATCCATCCAAATTCCTGGTAATTGACTCCCTCCTGTCAGAAGAGGCCGTCCTGGGCTTTGAATATGGTTATGCCACTACAGAACCCAGGACGCTCACCATCTGGGAAGCGCAGTTCGGGGATTTCGCTAATGGCGCTCAGGTCGTTATTGACCAGTTCATCAGCAGCGGCGAAGCCAAATGGCAGCGGTTGTGCGGCCTGACGCTCTTCTTGCCCCACGGGATGGAGGGTCAAGGCCCAGAGCACTCTTCCGCCCGGTTGGAGCGGTTCCTGCAATTGTGCGGCGACAACAACATGCAGGTTTGCGTCCCGACCACCCCTGCCCAGTTCTTTCACCTACTGCGGCGGCAAATGATCAGACCACTGCGGCGCCCACTGGTTGTGATGACTCCAAAGAGCCTGCTTCGCCACCGCCATTCTGTCTCCTCTCTCAACGATGTGACGCAGGGACGCTTTCAGAACCTGATCGATGACACCTCAATTCAAGACAAGGCCGCGGTGACGCGGGTGGTCCTTTGTACCGGAAAAGTTTTCTTTGATCTGGATGAGGGGCGAATCGCACGCAAGGACTCTACGACAGCCATCATCCGGCTCGAGCAGTTGTATCCCATGCCGCAGGAAGAACTCGAGACGGCGCTCGCCGGGTATCCCAACTTTCAAACTCTAGTTTGGTGTCAAGAGGAGCCCCGCAATCAGGGATCCTGGCACCGGATCCAGAATCACCTGTCACGCGCAATACGCAAAGGTCAGCGTCTTCAGCACGTAAGCCGTGACGCATCGGCCTCACCCGCCGTGGGGTATTATCAGAAACATCTCGAGGAGCAAGAAACTCTGGTAAACGAGGCGTTGGGATCGCCTGCCGCTTCGCTTGCCGCCACCGGATCAGGGAGTTAAGCAAGTTGTCTGTCGAAATCAAAGTGCCCATGCTGCCCGAATCAGTTGCGGACGCAACCATGCTTCATTGGCATGTCAAAGTCGGGCAACTTGTGAGCCGCGATGACAACCTCGTCGATATCGAGACCGAGAAGGTGGTGCTCGAAGTGCCGGCGCCTCGGGACGGCGTCATCACCGAGATTCTGCGTACAGAAGGAGATACCGTTCTAGCAGATGACGTGATCGCGCTGTTCAAAGAAAGACCGTCAGATAGCGCACAGACCGAGACCCCGATATCCGAAGAAACAGACTCAACCCCGGCACAGGCTCCTGCTTTGACCGAAGAAGCAACCCCTACGGCTAATACGTCCTCGCCTGCTGCAACGGAAACCAATTCTGCCGCTGCGCCAGCCGGACCGGCGGTAAAGAACCTTGCCGCAATCAAAAGCGTCGATCTTTCGGATATACCGGGGTCTGGCCGCGGCGGGCGCGTCCTCAAGAGTGATGTGCTGGCCTACGCCGACTCATCCTCCCCGGCAGTCGCAACTAAGGAGACTCAAGGGATTCGTCGTGAGCGAATGAGCCGATTGCGTAAAACGATCGCCACACGTCTTATCGAGGCCCAGCATAATGCTGCGATTCTGACCACGTTCAACGAAGTAGACCTGTACGAGATCAAATCCCTGCGCGCCCGTTACCGGGACGCATTCGAAAAAGCCCACGGCGTACGCCTGGGATTCATGTCCTTTTTTGTCAGAGCCAGCGTCGAGGCACTGAAGCGTTTTCCTATCATCAACGCAGCGGTCGACGGATCGGACATCCTGTATCACGATTATTGCGATGTCGGGATTGCTCTATCATCACCGAGAGGTCTGGTCGTACCGGTGCTACGAAGCGCAGAGCACCTCGGGCTTGCGGACATCGAATCATCTATTGCTGCGTTTGGCGAGCACGCCAAGTCCGGCACGCTCAGTCTTGAGGATTTGACCGGCGGCACCTTTACGATCACCAACGGCGGCGTGTTTGGGTCAATGCTTTCAACGCCCATCCTCAATCCACCACAAAGCGCCATCCTGGGAATGCACAAGATACAGGATAGGCCTGTGGCCATAGATGGCAATGTTGTCATACGCCCGATGATGTACCTGGCGTTGTCGTACGACCATAGAATCATCGACGGCTCAGACGCCGTTTCTTTCCTGGTCGCGATCAAGGATGCACTTGAGGACCCTGCCCGACTGCTGCTGGGAGTTTAGGCAACGAATTCGGTGCGCCCGGATGGCGCTACAGTCCGATATTTGAAATGAGTAGCACATTACATGAGTGACTTTGACGTTGTCGTAATCGGTGCAGGACCTGGCGGATATGTTGCTGCAATCCGCTGTGCCCAACTTGGACTGAAGGCAGCGTGCATAGACCGCTGGGTGGGTAAAAGTGGCAACCCCTCTGTGGGCGGAACTTGTCTTAATGTCGGATGCATCCCTTCCAAAGCCCTGCTGGATTCTTCGGAACGATATGAAGACATGAAGCTGCATGCGGCAGATCACGGAATCAACACCGGCGACGTGTCGATCAATGTTGAAAAGATGCTGGCCCGTAAAGACAAGATTGTCTCGGAACTGACAGACGGCATCAGCGCGCTTTTCAAGTCCAACAAGATTGCTTTTTATGCTGGACAGGGTTGTCTTGTCGAAGCGGGCGTCGTCCGGGTATCGTCTGACGATCAAGATGACCAAACGCTCACGGCAAAACACGTGATCCTGGCTAGCGGGTCGCAGCCCGTGCAGTTGCCAGGCATGGCGGTGGACAACAAAACGATTTTTGACTCCTCCGGAGCGCTCGACTTTCCCTCTGTGCCTGAAAAACTGGGGATCATTGGAGCGGGAGTGATCGGATTGGAACTCGGCAGCGTGTGGCGACGCCTCGGCGCTGAAGTCGTGATCCTTGAAGCGGCCGAGTCCCTGCTCGGCTCGGCAGACCCCATGATTGCCCGGGAGGCTAAAAAGCAGTTTTCTCGCCAGGGGCTGGATATCCGTCTTGGCTGCAAAGTCACACAGGTCGACAATTCCGAGAACGGGTGCACCGTCCACTATCTTGACCGAGAAAACAACAAAAGCATTGGTGTCGAACGCCTAATCGTTGCGGTGGGGCGCCGGCCCTGTACAGACGGTCTTTTGGATCCGAATTGTGGAGTAGCGCTCGACGACAACGGAGTGGTTCCGGTGGATGCCGATTGCGCTACGGCTGTGCCGGGCGTTTGGGCCATCGGGGATGCGGTTCGGGGACCCATGCTGGCGCACAAGGCCTCAGAAGAAGGCATCGCGGTGGCGGAACGCATTGCTATCGGAGCCAGTCATATCGATCACTCGATAATTCCGTGGGTGATTTATACCCATCCGGAAATCGCCTGGGTGGGCGCAACAGAAAAGGAGCTCAAGTCACAGGAGATCCCCTACACTGCAGGCGTGTTTCCTTTCGCAGCAAGCGGGCGTGCCAAGGCAGTCGGGGTGACAGACGGATCCATAAAGATTCTTGCCGGTCGTGATTCAGACCGAATTCTTGGAGCACATATGATTGGGCCTCAAGTGTCGGAATTGATTAATGAAGCAGTGCTTGCCATGTCGATGGAGGCCAGCGCCGAAGACCTGGCCCGCACGGTGCATGCCCATCCGACGCTCGCAGAGGCGGTTCATGAAGCGGCTCTGGCGGCCCACGGGCGTGCCATTCATAAAGTCAATCGCTAGCGGATTTGAGATGGGTGGTACTCGCTCAGGCACCCGCTCTCTTCCACTCACGACCGCGCGCGGAGAATCCGTAAGTGCCTAAATTCATGCTATAATTCCAGGCTGCGTTGAAAAAAGCGTCTCTCGCTTGATCCGCGCTTTTGGCATAAAACCTCCTGCGCCACCCCAGTCGTACAGATACAACGCTTAGTACAGGACTCTCATGAAAAAAGCTGAACCGGTTCTCAACTACGAAGAATTCCCTCACCTCTCCTACGGCGTCGTCAAGATCGAAAAAGCGGATCTGCCGAGTGGCGGTTCGGACGGCACCTGCTATCGCTATGTGGTCGCCAACTCGGTTTCTTCCGTCACCGGCTATCGTCAGGGTACCAAGCGCGAGGTCACCCAGTATTGCGGCACCCTAATTGAAGACCTCAATCTCAGAACGATTCCCAAGAAAAAAGTCTGACCCGCGGTCCACGACCGCGGATGCGCCTCTCGCCTACGCGAACGGGCTCTCAAGACTAAGAACATTCTGGCGCGCCAGTACTGGAATCCAACATGCCGATTGGCCAGATTCCCCTTTCTCAACTCGCTCTGATTTTTATTCCCGTTGCTGTGGTGGTGGCGATTCAGTGGCGATGGTCACTCGCCTACCGGGACACCCTCTATGGGCTCAGTCGGATGGTGGTGCAGTTGCTCGCCGTCGGCTACG
>PAUU01000036.1 GCA_002713825.1 Acidiferrobacteraceae bacterium
ATCGGCCATCGCGACGAACCAGGGGTTGAGAATATTTTCCCTGTTGTAACTGAGTTCGGTGCCGTTGCAGTCCACCAGTCGCCCCCCAGCTTCATTGAGCACACAGTGGGACGCACAGGTATCCCATTCAGACGTTGGCGCAAGACGGGGGTAGACGTCAGCATTTCCCTCAGCCACTACACAGACCTTCAAAGCGCTGCCCATGCTGACAATGGCGGGATCGGATCCGCTCTTGGCTGCCAGGGCATGACGAAACGCAGTAACGGACTGACCCGCATGCGACCGACTTGCCACCATCCGAGGCCGTGCCGGATCGTAGCCGCTCACCTGAATCGGCTCAGGTGCGACAGAACCTGATTGGCGCCAGGCACCCTGCCCCTGTGCGGCGAAATAACAGACACCGGAACTCGGGCAATACACGACGCCCAAAATAGGTCTGCCATGGTCTGCCAAACCAATATTGACCGTGAACTCCCCATTACGGCGAATAAACTCCTTAGTTCCATCCAAGGGGTCCACCATCCAAACGCGGTCAGCCTCAAGCCGCTCGCTCTCATCGATATCCTTGGATTCTTCTGAGACCACCAGGATTTCTGGAGTCAGCTCGCGCAGTTGCGCGACGATAATGTCATGCGCCCGATGGTCGGCGGTCGTNACCGGNGAGCCGTCNGCNTTTTCGATGATCTCGTACTCACNCTCGTAGACNTCCATGATGGCANCGCCGGCTNCCTTGGCGATCTCTACGACGGCCTCTANCTNCACNTCNNNGNCNNTCATGAATTGAGCCGCTCCGCGGCGAGAAAGGTTGCAAGAATGCTGCGGCCGTCAGAAAAATCTGTTCGCTCCCGTAACGTTGGCAAATCACAAAGCTGCCACAGCTCGGTCTCGAGTGGTTCCGGCTCATCGCCCGGCAGTGGAGAGGCAAACAGTTCCTGGGCAAGAAAAATATGGGTGCGGTAGTTCGAATAGGCCGGGGTCAGCGACACTGTGGCCAATCCCTGCATCTTGGCAGCATCGCGGCCGATTTCTTCACGGAGTTCGCGGTGTGCCGCCTGCTCCGGCGTCTCTCCTGAATCAATGCGACCCTTCACGAAACTCAGTTCATACCGTTCAACACCGACCGCATACTCCCGGATCAGAATGAGTTCCTGATCCGTATGCATGGGCACCACCATCACGGCGCCCTCCCCCTCTCCGACCAGCCGCTCAAAGCACGNCTCGGTCCCGTTGGAAAAACGCAGGTCAACCTGCTCGATTGAGAACAGGCGACTGGTCGCCACAGGCGTCGTGTTCAGGATCTCGGGCAAGGCGTTCGTCATGGCAAAAATCGCCCAAAGCGGGCAGCCCGGTCAGATTAACGCAGCCAGTCAGATCACACAACCAAAACAGCGTGGCTGCATAAGATCCGGTCGCCCGATCCTGCCGGGACGCTAGAATAAGACGCTGCCATTGGCTCAGCCNGCCGCTGCGTTGAAACACTGCCGGAAAACTTATGATCGACTGGAACGAAATCGAATCGGTATTTCTGGATCTCGACGGCACCNTGCTCGATTTGAGTTTTGATAACCATTTCTGGGTCGAATTCATTCCGGATCACTACGCCCAACATCACGGCCTGGCTCGAAAGACCGCTCGGGAGAGGGTTCTCGCCCGGATGAGAGAACTGCGCGGCACACTGGATTGGTACTGCACAGACTTCTGGAGTCGCGAACTGGATCTGGACATCATTGCACTCAAGGACGNCAAACGGGAACTGATCCGCACCCGGCCGGGAGCAGAAGACTTCTTGTCTGCACTNCATGCAGATAAGCGCCGCGTTGTTCTGGTCACCAANGCCCACCCNNANACGATCGATATCAAAATGCGNCGGACCGGCATTGCACCGNTTTTTGACCGCATCATCAGTTCGCATGAACTGGGCTACCCCAAAGAAAAAGGCCGCTTCTGGGAACTGCTGCAGGAGATTGAACCGTTTGCACCGACGAAAACCTTGTTTATCGACGATAACCTGGATGTGCTACGGGCTGCGTCCGCCTANGGGATTTCACACCTGCTGGCTGTACCCAAACCCGACTCCACATTAGAGCCCGTGGATACNGAGGAATTCCCGAGTCTCCACGCCTTTGAGGACATCCTCGGGTATTTTCAGCCGACTCATCAGGCAGAGGCTTCATGACCGGTACCGCGGATCTCTATGACGCGCACGGCGCCCGCCTTCAGGTCGGCGCCCCGTTGTTTCGGGATTTCGGCGGCGCGGCATCCTTNTCGGGGGNGATTGCAACCGTCAAGGTATTCGAGGACAACACACTGGTCCGCTCCCTGCTGGAAACTCAAGGCGACGGCCGCATACTGGTTGTGGATGGCGGGGGATCCCTGCGCTGTGCCCTGGTCGGTGACCAGATCGGGGCACTTGCTGTCGCCAACGGCTGGTCCGGTCTGGTGATCAACGGCTGCATNCGGGACAGCCGCCAGCTTGCTGGACTCCCCATCGGCATCAAAGCACTCGCCGCCTGCCCGGCGAAAAGCGTAAAGCGGGGAGAGGGTCAGAGTCAGATCAGNGTTCGCTTCGCCGACATTGTCTTTGTGCCCGGTCACCATCTGTGGGCAGATGCAGACGGGATTGCTGTGGCTGACAGCCCCCTCACCTGAGTGTGGTGGATTCTGCCTCCCTTCACCAGAATTTTATCGGACGACTCGGTCGCAGCGGCGCCGAACCGGACGCACACCAGCAACGTGCCTTAAACGCCTGCACCGAACTTGTCCACCGACTCGACCAGCGCTCGGCCGGATCTGCCTCCAGGAGGCTGTGGGACCTAATTCCCCTGCGCTGGCTTCGAGGAAAACCGGCAAATGCCGTGACGGGCCTTTATCTTTGGGGTTCGGTCGGGCGAGGTAAGACCCTGATGATGGATACCCTGCTTGAAGCGCTTCCTCCAAAGACGTGGCGACGGGTGCATTTTCACCGCTTCATGCTCGAGATTCACGAGAGACTGCGTCAGCTGAAAGACGAAAAGGATCCGCTGCGGCGTATCAGTCGGGAAATCAGCTCCGAGACACGGGTGCTGGGTTTTGATGAATTTCAGGTAACCGATATTGGTGACGCCATGATCCTGTCGGGGCTGTTGCACGCTTTGATTGAGAATGGTCTGACCCTGATCTTCACCTCAAACACCCCTCCCCGACTGCTCTACCAGCAGGGGCTGCAGCGAGACCGGTTTTTGCCTGCGATGGACTTGATACAGCGCCACACTGAGGTAATCCACCTTGATGGGGGTCGCGATTACCGCCTGGAAATGCTTGGCGCCAGACCGACCTACCACATCCCAGACGACGCGCAGGCTGAGGCCGACATGCTCGCACTGCTGCTGGAGATTGACCGCACGGCAGCTCTTGGGGCCGATACGCTTCACCTCAACGGCCGAAATATCCCGGTTCGGGCAAGAGGCAACGGGGTCATCTGGTTTGANTTTGAAGCGTTGTGCGACGGGCCGCGGTCCAAAGTGGACTACGNCGAGCTCTCAAGAAGTTTTCACACCCTGCTGCTGAGCGGCATCCCGCGCTTTGACACCGAAAGCGAGGACATGGCCCGCCGATTGGTCGAACTGATCGATGAACTTTATGATCGCAGGGTGAATGTCATCGTCTCTGCTGCGGCACCGGCCAACAAGCTTTATCAGGGTGACCGCCTTGCTGAGGATTTTGTCCGGACAGCCAGCCGGCTTCACGAATTCCAATCGGAAGACTATCTCGCCAGCGCACACCGGCCCTGAGCGTCGGCAACGTTCAAGCAGTTCCCAATCTGGCGTCGATCAACTGCTGGGCATACCAGCGATGGAAATCATGGACACTGGGCTCAAGCTCTGGACAAACCCGTCCGGGGCGTGCGAGCCGGGAGCCAAGGCCCAACTGCTGCGCCTCGAGGACCACAATATCTTCATCCATGCCGATCGCCATCCGGCTCTCATAGCGTTTGAGCATCTGCTCAAAGTCCGGTACCGACAGGCTGTCATCATCGAACAGCAACGTCAGTCGCACCGCGGTGCTGGACACCGTCATCGGGGCAGCTTCGAGCACCCAGACCGCATCACGGGAAGCGGCAAACGTCAGGCTGGGATAGGCCCAGGTGTAGCGGGTGCCGTTGGCCAGCCGCCCTGATAGCCCAGGCAGCGTCTCAAGACCACTGCCAGCATCAGTCAGCACACCAACGCTGCCGCGTCTAGCATGTTCGCCAAACTGGCTGACAAAAGCGCCGTCAGTGCGATCGACCGGATCCGGCGTGGCATACAGCGTTGACAGCGTATGCGGGTGGACTTTGCGAAGATGGTAGTACTCGTTGAATACCTCAATAAAAAGCTTCCAGTTGCACTTGACGGTGAACTCTCTCTGGCTCGCTGTCACCAGCGACTCCAGCCGCCAGGGTGCGTGCAGGCTCTCGAAGTCACCCAGCCAGTCGTCCAGGGAAGGTGCCTCGCCATCAAGATTGACGAACAGAAACCCGGCCCGTTCTTCACTGCGTGCCTGCACCAGGCCGAAATCTGCTGACTCAAAACCCTGAGCCCCTTCCATTCTCGGCGCCGCAAAAAGACTGCCGTCCAGTTGGTAACACCAACCGTGAAACGGGCAGACAAACTGACGGCATTGGCCTTTGCCCGGCTCCACGAGTTGCATCCCCCGATGACGGCAGGTGTTGGCAAATAAACGAAGCCTTCCATCCTCACCCCGAGTCGCGATCAGAGGAGTATCCGCGACCGAAAATGCCAGATAGTCTCCCGACTGAGCCAGGTCGCTGGTTCGGCCCACACTGACCCAACCCCCGGCAAAAAGGCGCTCCTGCTCAAAAGCCAGGATGTCCTTATCGACGTAGCAGGCGGGAGGAAGCGTGAAGGCCTGCTCTGTTTGGCAGAGCACTCCGGAGAGATCTAACTGGGACACCGACGGGATCCAAAAAGCAAAACGATCGTTGATTTTGGCCCAAGACCCCGCGTAATGAAAAGACCCGGAATCCGGCTGCCGAGCCGGTCAGCAAGATATCCCGCTCAGTAAATCTCCTGGGGGTCGACATCCAGAGACCAGCGGACACGCGCTGCGGTGCGCAAACCCTCAATCCCCTGCACCCAATCTTCAAGAAAGCGGTGAAACCGCCGCTCGTCCTTGCTTCTCACCAGTAGCTGCGCCCGAAAACGCCCGGCCCGGCGTTCCATCGGCGAAGGGACCGGCGTCATGATCTCAACCGCGCTGCGCGAAGCCATATTCTCCGCTGCCAGAGCGACGGATTGGAGAAAGCGGATGGGAGCACCACTTTGAGTCGACTCTGCCCGCATCAGGGCAAAACGGACATAAGGCGGATATCCAGCCATTTTTCTCTCAACCAGGGCCGCTTTCGCGAAACCTGCGAAATTATGCTCACGCAACCGGACAAACGCGGGGTCTTCCGGATGCGCCGTCTGGACCAGAACTGCTCCACGGGTCTCGCGTCTGCCAGCTCGACCGGACACCTGGGAAAGTTGCTGAAAAAGTCTCTCTGACCCTCGAAAATCGAGGCTGTACAGGCCATGATCGGCGGCCAACACACAGACAAGTGTGACGCCCGCAAAATCATGCCCCTTTGACAGCATCTGCGTGCCCACCAGGATATCGACCTTGCGATCCCGTACCGCTTGAAGCGCTCTGGCCATATCGTCCGGCCCTCCGAGCGCATCGCTGTCTATGCGCATCACGGTCGCTTCAGGGAAAATCCGAACCAGCGCCTCTTCCACCCGCTGGGTTCCCTCGCCCGCCGGGAACAGAGTCTCTTTTTGGCATTGCGGACACTTAGATGGTGCCGGTGCCTGGCGCCCGCAATGGTGACAGATCACCCGGCCGGTACCCCGGTGCAGCGTCTGCCTGGCATCACAACGCGGGCAAAGTGCCTGCCAACCGCAGTCNGTACAGACGATCACCGGCGCAAAGCCGCGGCGATTCACGAAAACCAGACTTTGCTCGCCTCGTAAGAGGCATTCCTTAAGTGCGCCGACTACCGGTGCCGACAGCCCGTCGTTGAGAGCCAGGCGATTGAGATCGAGAATCTCGAACCTTAGGNANCTTGGCGGAGCCTGCCCGCGATTCAAGCTTCANATGCCGNTAGCGGNCGTTGGCCNCATTNGCCATGCTTTCCAGCGAGGGTGTCGCAGAGCCCAACACTACTGGAATATCGGCCAACTGTGCCCTTTTTACTGCGATATCTCTTGCCTGGTACCGAAACCCCTCTCTTTGCTTGTAGGACAGGTCGTGCTCTTCATCCACAATAATGACGCCGGGACGTGCCAGGGGTGCAAAGACCGCCGATCGGGTCCCCAGCACCACGGCTGCGCTCCCCTCCCGCGCACGCCACCAGGCCCGATGGCGCTCGGTATCCGTCAAACCCGAATGCAGCACGGCTAAAGCACTCCCTAACCGCCCTTCAAAGCGTGCGATGAGCTGTGGTGTCAGTGCAATCTCGGGTACCAGCACCAGCGCCTGGCGTCCACGGGCAATAGTTCGGCAAGCACAGTCCAGATACACCTCTGTTTTCCCACTGCCGGTAATCCCATCCAACAGGAATGGGGCGTAGGTGCCCTCAGCCTCCTCCAGGGAGGCACTCGCCGCCTGCTGCGCCTGATTAAGGGTGGGAGGCACCTCGCGGTCTCGAGGCAATCCCGGAAGGTCTACCACCACTTTATCCACAAAACCCTGCGTCTCAAGACGCNCGAGCACCGTTGCCACATTAGGGAGGGCGGATGACAGGCTTTGGCTCGGCAGAGCCACGCCTTCTGCACTGACGAGCAACTCCAGCACCTGTCGCTGGGCCGCGTATCGCGCTGGAATCGTGCCAAGGCGCTCCCGACCGGCATCGCTGATACGCCAGAGATAAAGCGGCTTGGGTTCCGCCGGACAATCCCGTCGGAGCCGACCCGGCAAAGCGGTCTGCAGNACATCACCAATCGGGTGATGGTAATAGGCCGCCGCCCAGAGCAGCAATCTGAACAACTCTTTTGGCAATAGCGGTTTATCGTCGAGAACACGGCTCACTGCCTTAAGTTTTGAAAGCGGCAGCGCACTGGTTTCACTGCTTGCGCAAACGATGCCAATGACTTTTCGCTTTTGCAGCGGCACCAATACCCGCGCACCGGTATCGGGTACCTTGGCCAGGTGATCGACGCGGTAATCGAATAGACGGCGTAACCTTACCGGCAATGCCACCTGCACAATTCGTTTAGCACTCATGGGAAAGAGGAACCGATACTGCCAGATGATTTACACATTACACTTTCTATCGCACACAAGTAATGGGTCATAAATGATTGACGCACCGAAGGGTTTCCGGGTTGCCCACAGAAGCTGTGGATAACTTTGTGCACAAGTTGCCGTTCAGGAGTTCTCACCAACTAGCAAAAGGGCTATGCACCTGATTGCCTATTTTTTAGGCAGATAAATAGTGTTTAATTTTCAGTGAGTTAGGCCCCGCAGGCGTTGTGTCTCGAGGTGAAAGGCCAGAATCAGCCAATCCTCAGCCCTCATCACCAGTTTGTGCAAAACAATGTGTCACCGAGAAGACACCCANAAGCGTGATCCGCTTTCCAATCAGATATTTAGCCTCACGAGTTGAACGGCGACGCAGGTTTTCAGCACTCCTTGAGCCTGGCCTGCTTTGATACGCAAGGTAGAGTGCGGTTGTCTTTGTTGCTCTTTTCAACGCCCGCAAAAACTTCACACCCAAGATTCGAAAACACGCGGACAGTCTTCGTTGCCTTGCAAAGATTACGTCGCATCATACGCAGTTGATCGACGCTCCCAGCGAGAATCAGTCGGGACGCTGGCGCGTTAATAATTCGCCAAAACTGACATATTCACTAGCGCCCAGTCTGCCGACCGGGTTGATCTTGTCCGCCAAGATTTTACGCCGGCCTTTGGCGTCTTCTCCCACAGCGCTGTCGTCTACGAACAAGCCGTGGACTTCTCCCAGAATGAGCGACTGGGGACCCTCCCCAATATGGTGGATATCGTAGAGGCTACACGCAAAGGCCACCCGCGCATCGGCGAGCCGCGGCAGGCGGGAGCCCTCGATCGGCACTGTCGAAAGCCCCAGTTGATCGACCTCTGATACCCCAGGATCGAAGCTCGCCGAAGAGGCGTTCATGTTATCCAGTTGATCGAGACTGGTGATGTGAATGACGAAATCCCGGCGATCGCGGATATTGTCGCGCGTATCCTTGATTCCGCCATCGGGCTTCACGCCGGCTGAAATCATCACCAAGGCAGGATCGCTCGAGACCGCATTGAAATAGGAGTAAGGCGCAAGATTAAGCGACCCGTTCGCGTTCTCAGACAGCACCCAGGCAATGGGCCGTGGAATCACTGTCTGGGTCATGGTGATGTACACCTGCTGCGGTGTCATATCGCCAAAATCGATGTACATAATCTACTCCCTGTGCTTTCTTTGCTCCGTAAGCGGTGAGGGTCCGCTTGTCTGCTGAGCGCTCTTTCGTTGGTCGGGGTTGCGCAAAAAGCGCCCTGCCAATTTAGCACACCAAAAACCGCGCAAGCGATGCGCGCACTGACGTATCCAGCTAGCTTTTCAGATCGCTCACCAAAGGCAAAATCACTTCACTCAGTACTTTTTGATCAACAGGGCCGATGTGTTTATACCGGATGATTCCCTCACGATCGATGACAAACGTCTCGGGCACACCGTAGACCCCCCAATCGATTCCAACAGCGCCCTCCCTGTCTACCGCAATCACATCATAGGGATTTCCAAACTCACGCAACCATCTTCGGGCGTCTGCCGAGGCGTCCTTGTAATTGAGCCCCACGATCCTGACGATCTTTTTTCCAGCCAGATCGTTAAACAGTGGATGCTCCACTCGACAGGCGGTACACCATGATGCCCAGACATTCAACAGCCAGACCTCTCCACGCAGATCACTCGTGCCCACTAATCCCTCCATCTGCAGCAGGCGCGGCAACTCGAACTGCGGCGCCGGCTTGTCGATCAGGGGGGAAGGCACTTCCCGGGGGTCGAGTTTCAACCCAACCGCCAGAAATGCGCCAACCACCAGGAAGATCAGCAACGGCGCCAAAAAGCGAAGTGACTTCATACTGGTTTCCCGATGGGTGTTATCGCTCTAATGGGGAGGGAGGTCCGGACATTAACCATCAAACAGGCTGTCCCTGCCCTAAGCGTCCGGTAGAGCAAGCGAGCGCAGTATGGACACCACATCAGGAGCGCCAAAATCCCGCTCCCCCAACGCGATATACCGAGCCCGGCCTTGAGGGTCGATGATATAAGTTGTCGGCAATGCTCGCACTTTCCAGTTTTTGGCCGCGACCATGTTTTCATCGAGCAGTATCGGGTATTCCAGCTCTGCATCGATTCGGTTGAGAAAACTACTGACATCGACTGGATCTTCACCCACGTTTACCGCGATTACCTCAAAGGGTTCACCGGCAAACTGCCCGCGTAGCGCCTGCATTGAAGGCAACTCCTTAACACAAGGGGGGCACCAGGTTGCCCAGAAATTCACCAACAGCACTTTTCCGGAAAAATCATCAAGGGATCGTCGATCACCGTTGAGATCATTCAGAACAAGTGCGGGCGGGGAGGCGTGCTCTGAAGGCACTGGCGTCAAAGCGGCGGATGTCCCATCCGCAGCGCTCACACGCGATAGAGATGCCACAGCCAGCAGGACAACGGCCGCACGCGTCAGGAGTGCGCGGTACCTCATGACAACAACTCAGTTTATGGCGGAAGTTGCCGCAAGTGCCATCGGAATCAAGTCCCCGGCAGGAACGTATCCAGGAATAGTCTTGCCATCCTCCAGCACAATGGTCGGTGTGCCTCGCACTCCCACGCCTTCTGCCGCTTCCATATGCTGGGCAATGTCGGTTTGGCAGGTCCGCGGCTCCACTGATCTCCCCGATTTGGCATCAGTCATCGCCTGCTGGGGGTTATCTGAGCACCACACGGA
Source organism: Acidiferrobacteraceae bacterium (assembly GCA_002713825.1). Taxonomy (GTDB): domain Bacteria; phylum Pseudomonadota; class Gammaproteobacteria; order Arenicellales; family UBA868; genus UBA868. The sequence goes on from PAUU01000036.1 coordinate 9,987, forward strand.
AACCAGCGTATTGAAGGAAGTTGACTGCAATCCGGCACGGGGATAGCCGAGATAACGCACTTCCACGCCTCCAGCCAACAGTTGGTCGATCTCGTCATGAAGGCGCACGCAATAGCCGCACTCCGTGTCTGTGAACACGGTAACTGAACTGACAGGCTCGGCCGGAGAAAAAATCACCATGCCGGCCTTATCCAGCCCGTTAATCACAGCTTTGCGACCGGCTTTCCTGGCATCCTCGGTCAAATTGGCGCCGGCATCGAGATCAATCAAGTCACCACTCAGAAGATGTTGTCCATCTTCAAACAGATAGACGACTTGCGTCCCGAAAGTCACCTCATACAAACCCGCCACCGGTGTTGCACTGACCGAATCCGGCGATCGGCCGGGAATCAGTTCTGCAGCTTTGTCCTGCACCACTTGGGGCACACCGTCTGCGACAGCTCCGCCCACGAAAAGTGAAAGCATCAAAAAGATAAAGGTCCGAAAGGTCATGATAAAAAGCTCTACAGGGCGGATAAAAATGTTAGCGATAGTCTACTCTATCGATTAATGGCTCCGCCCCACGACCGTTGGTTTCGCGCTGACCCTACGTCCTGCGGTCAATTCGAGCGGGTATGCGTATAGGTTGCTTCGCGTGGGATTCCAGGGTGAGGAAGGTATGAATAAATACCCCCGCACAAACTACGCCAATCGCCAAAATTACAATTTCCATATCACATGCTCCAAATTGGTTAATGAGTCGCCATTTAAGATACGCACCGCAATGTGATCGGACTGTTTCGTAAACGTGAGGTTCGCGTGAAAGCGAAGCCGCTGATTTCAGGACAAAGCTGGGTGTGTCTTGGCTGCGAGAAACACTTCGGCAGCAGGAAAGATCTTCTCTCGTCGTGCGCTCGACAGCCGTTCAAGATTTCGGGGCATCATCGCGGTGCGGTGGTTGCGCGACAGAACCTCGGCATGGTCCTGGACAAACCGCCAGTACAGGCCGTCGACCGTATCACACCAGTCGCCCCGGCCGAAGTCGCCCATCTTCATGAGGTAACTGGAACCACAAAGATAGGGTTTGGTCGCAAAAATACCGCCATCACTAAAAAGGCCCATGCCGAATACGTTCGGACCCATCACCCAATGCGCCGAGTCGATGTACATCTCCATGAACCAACCATATGCTGACTGTGGATGGATGCGGCACAAGTTCATCAGATTGGCGACTACCATCAACCGCTCGATATGATGTGCCCAACCCCATCGCTGTGTCTTTTTGATGACGTGGTCGAGCGGCGCGATACCGGTCGTTCCCTCGTACCAGTCATGGGTCAATTGCGCACCATGGCCAAAAAAGTTGGCCGAGGCCTGCGCTTCGCCAAAATGATGATAAATCCCGCGGATAAATTCACGCCATCCGATCACCTGCCGAACGAACCCCTCAAGAGAGTTAAGGGGGATAGCACTTTGCTGGTGACAACGCATGACCCGGTGGATCACCTCCGCCGGCGTCAACAGGCCGACATTCAAAAGGGGTGAGATCAACGAGTGGTACACCACTTCGGATCGGGTCGTGAGCGCGTCCTCGTAGTCACCAAAAAGTGTCAAGCGCTCACCCATAAATCCCGTCAACCACTGCTCTGCCTGCCTGCGTGTTGCGGGATAACAAAAATCACCAGCATCGCCCGGCGCGGCCGAAAAGCGCGACTTTACGAGCGCAATCACCTCCCGAGTTGTCTTGTCCGGNCGCGAGAATTTGGGGACNGGCGGCNCNANGGACNTNGGNAAGGCCTTGCGGTTCTCAGCGTCCAGGCTCCACTTGCCTCCCAACGGCTTNCCCTCCTCGCTCAACAGCAGGCCAAGGCGNGTTCTCTGCTGGCGGTAAAAACTNGCCATNCGCGGGCGGGANTCGTNTTNGAGGTAGTCGGCAAANCTTTCGCGTGAGCACAAAAACATCGGNCTNGGGAGCGGNTTTTGNGNCAGGCCCATNGAATTCGCGAGGNCAGCAACCACNGTGGCNCANGGGCGATCCTCAATCTCAAAATGCACCAGTTCTGAAAAAGCNNCGTCCGTAGCGGCACCTCTCACTTGGTCAGAAAACGACCCGCACCGCTCATCCTCAAGAGAGTGATAGATGACGTTAGCGCCGGCCTTGCGCAACTCATCTGCATAAGCGCGCAATGAGCGAATCAACATCACAAGCTTCTGCTGGTGATGTTGATCCCCCAACAGGTTTGGCGCCCATTCGGAGAGGAGAAAATCGCAATGCAGCCAGAGTTTGACGAAGCGCACAGGAAAGCACTGCCCCGGCAGGACCAGAAAAAGGCATCGCCCGCGGTGTTGTTCGGAAGATCGCATGGAAGGAAGCCGGGTTAACCCAATACGGCACGCCGCAGCGGGGCCGCAGAACTTATTCCATCAGTCCCACTGCTGCGGCGTCAGTCGCAGGTCTGCCGCGTCGTAACCCAGCGCGACGATGCGCGCCAAGAGCGCTCGATATTCTTCTTCCGGAATAGTCGGCTCCCTTGCCATGAGCCAGACTAGATCGCGTTTTTCCCGGGCAATAATCACACGACGGTAATCCTCGTCCAGATACACGATCTGGTAATCTGCCTTGATCGGCCAGATGAACTGCATTCCCCAAACGGCGTTGGAACCATCCGGCCTGACAAAACCTCTGGGATGGTAGGTCTTGAACTCGCCGTCGAACCCGCCGTCGAAAAAGGAAAATCTGGTTTTGATTGTGCCGTCTTTGGCGAGTGTATATTCCTCGATCGCGTTAAAACTTTTCTTATCGATAAAAGTGGGAGTCGAGGAGATCACATACCAGGGGCCCATAAAGCGTTCTAGGTCTACATACTCCACCGGACTGAGAGGTTCAACGGCCATCGAATTAAATGAACACGCGCTTGATCCTACCGCGGCCAAAAGTACTGAGATCAACGCGCCCGTGCGCCCGAAAAATCGTTTCACTGAAAGTCCTCAACGTTTATTAAAAAGGAAGTGGCTGACCCGCCACTCATCTCCTCCGCGCATCCCGAACAACTCGGCACATGCCATGAAAAATATTCTCCAGCGATTCATCCACATTTTCGCATCGGCCGATCCATAGGTATCAGAAAAAATCGCAAACACCTCGTCACGCGCTGCATCTAAGTTATCCAGCCAAGCCTCTGCCGTTTTCTGATATTCAACGCCGCTCCAGTCCCATCGGTTTGCGAAGCATAGGGAATCCTGAAACTTAAGAGGAAGATCTACGCTCGGCATCATGCCACCCGAAAAAAAATAACGGCTCATCCAATCCGTATCGTCACGAACCTCAAAAAGGTAAGGGGTGCTGTGATGGCAAAAGATGTGCATGAAAAAACGCCCGTCCGGCTTCAGCCACCCGGCGACCCGATCAAAGATGCTGGCGTAGTTACGCAGATGCTCAAACATCTCGACCGACACAATGCGGTCAAACTCCTGATCCTTCGAGAAATGGTTGATGTCTGCAGTAATCACCCGCACGTTGCCAAGACCCGTCTCCATCGCCCGTTGCTCAATAAACAGTCTCTGCGAATGGGAGTTGGACACAGCAGTGATGGTGGAATTCGGGTAACTTTTTGCCATCCATAACGTCAGCGAACCCCAGCCACAGCCCAGCTCCAATACCTCCTGCCCATCCTTAAGATCCGCATGTTCACAGGATAAAGCTAATGCCTGTACTTCAGCCTTGTCCAGGGTATCCACCCCATCCCAAAAAGCTGAGCTGTATTTCAACTGAGCGCCCAGCACCTGCTGAAAGAACGCCGCGGGCACCTCATAGTGCTGCTCATTTGCTTTATGCACAAGCGGTGCCACCGGGGCTTTCCCCATGTTGCGAACGAACTCGTCCAGATGTTGGCTCTGCTGTGCTTGAGGGATCTGGATCTCGCGCATCCGCTGCCGGCAAAGAGAGCGGATTCCGCTACGGACGATCGAGTCCGGAACCCAACCCCGCTCTACTGCCTTCATTGCCGGTCCGGCAAAAAACGCGCTCATATGCCCTCTCCCGGCGTGTTCACCCCTTTCATCTTTTCTAATGCTCCTGAACCTGCTCCACTCCCGGAACGGGTCTTCATTTCGATCAGTAACAAGCAGGGCATAACCAGAGCCCATGCGATCACAATGGCCAACAGGCTATGGATCTCCAGCGCGCCGAACTTGCTGCCTGCCAGATAGGCGAGGGGGCCACCGATCGCCGCAAACACGGTCGCCAGCACAAAGCGTCCGCACAGCCAACCCATGCAGTGCCTGAGCGCTGCCGCAAAATTGATCCACAACGCCACCATCCAGGGCGTGGTGGGAAACGCTGGCCCCGCCGCTTCAGGAAAGGCCATGGCGCCTGACCACACCAGCAGGGAATCCGTCATCGCGCCGAGCAGACCTGCACCCAACCAAAGCGGGGCCTCCGCTCGGCCGCACTTCTGCCAAAGCGAGTAGGCGCTCACCCAGGCGGCCACCGAGACGGGTCCGAGCCACCATAGGCCGGCAGAGGCGCCCCAAACCGCCACGAGCCAGGCGAGCTGGAAGGCCGCAAAATTTGCCCACTGATGAGTCCGCATGATCACCACTGGGGTAACGCCTCACATGAGACACTGCCGCGCCACTCAGGCCGAGCGAGCACCATCTGGACATCGGAGAGGTAACGCTCAGAAAAACCCGCCTCGCAATAGGAAAAGTAGTACTGCCATAGTCGGACAAATCGCTCAGGGTATCCCAGGGACAAAATGGCCGCACGCTGGGCATTAAAGCGGTCGTGCCATAGCCGAAGCGTTCGGGCGTAATGGGGCCCGATATCCTCAAGGTGAACGAGTTTGCAGTCAGTCCGGCTTGAATAGGCTTGGCTCATCGCCCCCAACGACGGCACGCAACTGCCGGGAAAGATGTAGCGCTGAATAAAATCACATCCCTTCAGATACTGCTCGTAGCGTTGATCAGGCATGGTGATCGCCTGTATCAGGGCGGCTCCATCAGTTCGCAGCAAGGACATGATCTTGGCGAAATAATCGCCCAGAAACTCGTTGCCGACGGCCTCAATCATCTCGATTGACACGACCCTGTCGTAAGCGCCCTGATGATTCCGGTAGTCGCTCAAAACGATCTCTACCTTGTCACTCAATCCTGCCTTTGCGACGGCGGTCCGCGCAAAATCATACTGCTCCTTTGAGATGGTGATGCCGGTAACCCGGCATCCATACTCACGCGCTGCATGGATGGCGAACCCACCCCAGCCACAACCGACCTCCAGCACATGTGTCTTTTCCGACAGGCTCAACTTGGCGCAGATCCGCTCCAGTTTGTTTCGGGCTGCCTGCTCCAGCGAATCACCGGAGTGATGAAAGACAGCGCTTGAGTAATTCATCGCCGGGTCTAGAAACAGCTCGAAAAGCTCGTTTCCAAGATCATAGTGTTCGGAGATATTCCGCCGGCTGCCGTCCAGAGAATTGCGGCGGCGCCTGTGGAAAATGGACGCGCCGCGCGCGGCAAGCCGCGCCCAGCCCTGATCAAACCCATCGGTCAGATCGGGATTGCGGGCAAATAGCGCAATCAAGCCGGTAAGGTCTTCGCTGTCCCAATTCCCGATCATCCAGCCTTGAGCAGCCCCAAGGCTCCCGCGAAGAGCAAGGTCGGTGTAAAAGTCAGGACTGCGCACCGTCAGTTGAGCCCGCGCGCCCTCGCCACTGCCCAACGTCAGCGTTTCCTGACCATCCTTTATGACGAGCGTCCCCTTCAGATCAGCGAGGCGGTTGACCAGTGCTGTGCGGCACTTATTTTCAAACCAGCTTGGTTGTGATCCCTGACGGGATACCGGGGATACCGCTGCGTTTTCGTTCAATCCTCTTCTCCTCTCCCGTCGTTCTATTGCGACTGAATTTTATTGCCACAAAATCTTCTGTTCTTCCGCTTCGGCTGTTTCAGAAGTTTCTTGCTATCTGTGCCTTCCAGTTGAACCCCGCTGTCTTTATTCGTCTGCACAAGAAGAAGATCCAGGCTGAGACCTGCCTATGAAGCATCCGGGTGCGGCACAAAGGGCACGCGCTTTAACCAAAGACGCAAGGCCTGCCAGTAAATAGCGGTGATGACGCGCATTGTCATCAGGGGAAAGCGCAAAAGCGCCTGTCTTAGTGTTTGGGCACTCAGCTCTCTAGCGTGCAGATCGAGTTCCGCGGAGAACATTTCGTTACCACTCTCGATTGAGCGCATTCTGACTCGGAGCCGGTCATCGGGTTGTGAAAACTGCCAACGGTATCTCTGCTCCATCTGCATGAAAGGGGATACATGAAAGGCTTTGTCGAATTCAAACACCTTCTCCTCCGCAGCAATACCTTCGGGGTAATGCATCACATAACAGTGCTGCTCGCCCCAGGGGGTGTTGTTGACCTCGGCGACAACGTACTCCACTCGGCTGCCCGATTCATTCCAGCAGAAATAAAAACTGACCGGATTCATGCAATAGCCGAAGTATCGAAGGTGCGTGAGCAGGGTGATCGGCCCCTGGGGAGCACGCCCCCCTTCGCTTTCAACCAGTGCGGCGACCGAGGCCTTGAGTGACTGCTTTCGATCACCTAGGTGATCAGCCCGACAAAACCACGCCAACGCGGTTCCTCTTGCCGACCAAAGCCAGTACGGATCAAAGAGCATAGGCAATTCATCAAGGTCCAGGTACACCATAAAGAGGCGATAACTGAATCCGTGCGGACGCGGATGCTTTCGCTGATGCCATACCCTGCCGAAATAAAGTCGGCTGTTCAAAACGGCCGCTCGACATTGAAGGCATCGCAAACCTGCGTTGCGCTGCGCACACCGTCCTCGTGAAAACCGAATCCCCAGTAAGCACCGCAGTAACTGAGCCCACGCCGGCGGATCATTTGGGTGTGGCGGGCCTGGGCCTCGTCTCGGCCGGGAACAAACAGAGGATGTCGGACGATCTCTTTATGCCAGATCGCATCCGGACGAAGATCTTCACGTTGATTTAGCGACACACAGAACGTCTGTGCGCTGTCGAGCCCCTGCAGCTTGTTCATGTTGTATGTCACGCACGTACCCGAGCGTACGCCCTCTTTCATTCGGTAATTCCAGCTCGCCCAAGCGCGCTGGGTTCTTGGCAATACGCGGGTATCCGTGTGCAGGCAAACCTCGTTGTCCTGATACGGGAAGGTGCCCAGCAGTTCTCTTTCCTCTTCCTCCGCCTCGGCCACCAACGCGAGGCTGGTATCCGCGTGCGTGGCGAGAACCACCTCATCGAAAATCTGATTGTCTCCCCCGCCAAAGAGAAGCTTGACGCCCTGGCCCGAGCGCAGGACCTTCGTCACTGGACGATTCAGGCAAAGTCGCGATCCAAGCGCTTGCGCAATCTGCTCAACGTAGTGCCGCGAACCCCCTGTCACCGTACGCCAAACCGGACGGTTACCGATCTGCAGCATCGCATGGTTTCTCAAAAATTCCAGAACAAAGCGCATCGGAAAATTCCGAAAGGTGCGCGCATCGCACGACCAGAGCGCGCCTCCCAGTGGCAGCAGATACCGATCNANCAGNACATCNCTGTAGCCGTNCTGCTTNNCAAAATCGNCCACCGTNATCTGNTCNNCAAGNCCCNCTTCGAGNCTCNTTNTCCCNTCNCGGTTNAAACGCANNATATCCNNNAGNAGCCGCCAANNCTCNGANNGCAGCAGNTTNCNCCGCTGNGCGAAAAAGGTATTCAAATTNGATCCGCTGAATTCAAANCCGGTCACATCNCANCGCACNCTGAAACTCATATCAGATGGCTGNGACCTGACACNGAGCGNATCAAACANNGNGCTCAGTAACGGNTANTGNGCAGAAGTTGAAGACGATNAAGCCGGTGTCGATNGNNATGCNGGAACNGCCNTCNTGCACNTCNACCGTATGAGCATGNCCGCCTGNNCGGTTNGCGGTCTCAAANACNGTCACGNTGTGATGCCGNCCCAACCCCAGGGCACANACCAGGCCAGAGACACCGGCCCCGACCACGGCGATATTCACCTCCGACTCCGGCCTGCCTCGATGATGTTATTCGGCACGGGTCGAAGATTCCAGACGAGACCCAGTTTCCGCAGTAGCCGAAGCCCCAGATAAGACAGATCGATTTCCCACCAGTAGAAACCCTGCCTGGCGGCGCCCGGGAAGCGATGGTGATTGTTGTGCCAGCCCTCGCCCAAGGTCAGCACCGCGAGCAATGCGTTGTTGCGGCTGTGATCCGGTGTATCAAACCGCCGCTTGCCGAACCGGTGTGCGAGGGAGTTGATGGTGTAAGTGGCGTGGTAAAGCACAGTGGTTGATATAAAGAAACCCCACACCAGTGCCTGCCACCCGCTCGTCTGCCACTCGGGATAAGCAGCCGCTGCCCATTCCCCTAGAAAAAAACAAAGCACGGCAAAAGCCACCAGCGGCAACCAGTCCACCCTTTCAAGCCAGACCAGCTCACGGATCTTGCGCAAGTCGCCTATCTGCCCCCAGCGGATAGAAAACGCATCTCGGGTCAAGAACCAAAGCACGTGACTGAACCAGAAAGTGTCGGTTTGCGGGGAGTGCGGATCCAACTCCGTGTCGGAATGAATATGGTGTTGCCGGTGATGACTTGCCCACCACAGTGGACCGCGCTGACCGGCGGTACATCCCAATACCGCAAACAGAAACCGCAGCGGTCGACTGCTTTCAAAGGCTCGGTGTGAAAAGTATCGGTGATAAAACGCCGTGATGAAAAACATCCGGGCGACGTACATCAGGACAGCAAGCGCAACAGCGAAGCCGCTGATCCCGGTCCACAACACCCCCAGGCATCCAAGATGCATCCCAACAAAGGGCGCAAGGCGCCAGGGATCCATAGCACGGGGCGAATGGGAACCGCCGTGCTCAAGATAGCGATCGTCATTGGTGAGCCAGTAGACGAACACTCGCCAGCGCGATAGCGGGGTGATCGACTTTTCAAAAGAGTCGTCCAAAATAGTACCCTATAGATCCTCAGTTACCGCGTCCGGAAAATCTACGAGCGCAGTTGTTCCTTCACCCTGAACACTGCGCAGCGTGACGGGCCAGCCAAAGCGCTCTGAGAGCTTGCCGACGATATTCAGTCCGACGCCGTGACCCCCCGGACGGGCCTGACTGCCGCGACTGAAGGCATGAAATGCATGATCCTGATCCTGATCCGACATGCCGATTCCGGTGTCGGTGATCGTCACCTCTTTGCCTTTGATCGAAATGAGCACCGAGCCTTCATCAGTGTAGGTACAGGCATTACGCAATAAATTCCCGAGCAGGACCGAGACAACACGTTCGGGGGCTCGAACCCGCAGTCGGTTAAAGAAATCGGTCTTCAACTTGACGGACCGACTCTCCAACAGAATTGAGGCCCGATCCACTTCCTCTGACAGGAGATCATTGATACAGACCATGTTGGCCTCGATATCACGATCCGGCTCACGCGCCAAAAGCAGGAAGGCTTCGACGAGGTTGGTCATCTGGACTGCCGCCCGCTGAATCTTGGTCACCGACTTCGTCGCCCGATCTGACAGTGCATTGTCCTTTAGTGCTAGATCGCAGGCAACACGCATCACGGTTAACGGACTTCTCAGTTCATGACTCACGTCGCGGGTAAACTCACGCTCGCGCGCCACAAACGCGTTCACCCGCTCGACGAGATGTTTCAGCGCGTCCCCCAACACCACAATCTCCCGATCCGTGCCGTCGGGCAGATCACTGACGTCAAAATCGGGATGTTGTGATGCATCTAATTGCAGCGACTCGACTTGATCGGCGAGCCTGACAACCGGAGAGACTGAGCTGCGATATACGCGATAGACGAGATATAGGGACACATAAACCACAATCAGCACCAGCGCCAGTGGCACGAGGCCAAACCACAATGCTAACGCCCTAACCTGTTCTCCCTCGAAAACCAGGATAAGCCTCTCTCCGTCACGCTCCGAGACCAGCACGTTGTAGGAATGGTGATGGCCCCTCATGTCATGAAAGCCAAGACCGAGACCACGCAACGCCGCTGGCGTGTCAGCAGAATCCGGGAAATAAGCCGTCAGGTTACGGGTGTCAGGAAGGGGAAACGATGCGTTCTTTTTCCGGTGATCCCAGAAATACTCTGCCTCCGTATCAAGGGCCTGCCGAACCAGAAGCTCTTCCATGACCCACCCGGCGCCCCAGGTGCCGAGGACGGCCGCAAAAACGACCAATAGGAGATGAAACGTGATCGTCCGGGAAAAACGCTGGACTCCACCCGTTCTAATGGGCGGCATCCGGGTCACATAGTCGGTAGCCGATCCCCGGCAGAGTCTGTAGATAGGTCTTGTCGAAAGGCTTATCGATCACTTTACGCAGGTTGTACATGTGACTGCGAAGGGTATCACTGTCAGGCAGCATGTCCCCCCAGATCTCCCGCTCCACATCCTGTCTGGACACCACGCCCGGTGAGCGCTCCATAAGGATTTTGAGTAACTTGAAGCCGATCGGCGAAAGGATGAGTTCCTGCTCGTCCCGCTTCACGACTAGCGATTTCTGGTCGAACTCAATGCCACCGACGCGCAGGGTATCTTCAGTCGACGGAGTCGAGTGACCTCGGCGAATCAGCACCCGAACTCTCGCCTCAAGCTCTTCAATCTCAAAAGGCTTAACCAGATAGTCATCAGCACCAAACTCAAACCCCTTGAGTTTGTCCTCCAGCGTATCCCGAGCGGTAAGCATCAGTACGGGAGTCGTCTTTCCCATTTTTTCACGAAGCTCCCGGCACATCGACAGGCCGTCTCGGCGCGGCAACATTAAATCAAGAATGATCGCATCGTAATCATTTTGCGCCACAAGATTTATTCCCACCTCTCCGTCGGGAGCGTAGTCGAGTTCGTACCCGACATCTTCCATGTACTCATATACGAGTTCAGCGATATCCTGATGGTCTTCGACGAGCAGCACACTGCCCTTGGTTTGAACTTCCATGAAATCCGTGTCCATTTGAAATGATTGAATATTCTGAGGCTGTACCGTGATAACCGTGTGAAACAGTGCGTTCAGCGACGCGGTGGCCAAGGAACCAGCACGCTGGTCACACTGGCATAGTCTGAGTACCCCGGCCGCCGAGACGGTATTGCTTGCTCCATCCGGGCCACACCCGTGAATCTGAGAATGGACCATGTCATGAGCAAGGGCGCAAAAACCGTCCACCCGCCGCCGCCGATAAGGGCCAGGCCGAAAACCGACCAGGCCATGCACAACTCTCCGAAGTAGTTGGGGTGCCGACTGTATCGCCACAAGCCGGTCTTCAATACCCCGGTGCCATCATCTCCTTTTGAAAACTTCGCCAACTGATGGTCAGCAACTACCTGGATGACAAATCCAGACAGCCACAATCCCAACATCAGTACATCCGCCCAAAGCAAGCCGCCGGCCCGGGTCATGACAACCGACAGCGGCATCGCTGCAACAAACCCCATTACGCCCTGCAACAAAAATATACCCGGCAGACTTTTTATCCCAAACCCTGGGCCCCAGCCCGAGCGGATCTCCGTATAGCGCCTGTCTTCCCCGGTGGCGGCGCTGCGCACGATGACCATCACCGACAGACGAAGCGCAGCTATCCCAATCATCACTAGCGTAACCCAGGCAATGCCGCCTAGCGGCCAGGTATCCTTTGCAAAAACCAGGGCGCTTGCTACGGCAAGCCAGGGCCAGAACACATCTGCAACGCCTGCATCGCGCTTGGCGAGACTGACCGCCCAAGCAATGACGGATATCAGTGCGCAGCAAAAGAGAGCGAGAGAGAAGGGATGACTTAACATTTATTTCGCGTTCAAGATTTACACTCTCATTTTGTCATTGTCTTCGTGAATAAGCCATGCGCGTAACCGTGTTCCCCTCGACCGCGAGGTCCGACTGTCTTTTTTTTATTCTAGACTTTAAAACTTGAACTCCCCGATTATCGTCTGGCTGCGCCAAGACCAAAGACTGAGCGATCACCCAGCTTTCGCGGCAGCGGAAGCGGGCGGCAGAGCGGTTATCCCCTGTTACGTGCTGGACACCCGTGACACGCATACGCGACGGCCGGGAGCCGCTAGCCGCTGGTGGCTGCACCACAGTCTCGCTGAGCTTGATTACCGCATCCGTGAGCGCAAAGGTCGTCTTTTGCTACGACATGGCAATCCGGTCAGTGTGCTAACCGAACTTGCTCTTGAACTCCAAGCCAGCGCGGTATTCTTCAGCCGAGCCGTAGAACCCCATTGCCGGCGGGACGAAGTGGCGTTGATCTCTGCCCTCGAGGCTCATGGAATCGGCGCGCAGGGTTTTGAAGGAAACTTACTCTTTTCTCCCGACGAGGTCCAAAACCGCAGCGGTGCACCCTTTCGCGTTTTTACCCCGTTCTGGAAGCAGTGCGTTGCCAATTGCGCCAAGATGCGTACTCCCACTGGCCCAGTATCACCGCAATTTTCGGTGGATCTGCCTGATGGAGACCGTCTGGAGGACTGGAACCTTCTGCCCTCACAACCGAACTGGGCAACCAGCATCGAACAGACATGGCAACCGGGAGAAGTTGCCGGCCACGCCATGCTGGAACAGTTCGCCGCAAAGGCCTCTGCGTACAGCGATCACCGCAACTTTCCGGCAGAGGATGGGACCTCCCGGCTCTCTCCCTACTTGCATTTCGGCAACATCAGCGCGGCACAGGCTTATGCTGGGGTAACAATCTCAGGACAAAAGTCGAGCCGGGGAGCAGCCTCATTTCAACGCGAAGTGGGCTGGCGTGAATTCAGCGCCCACCTGCTGTTTCATTTTCCCCACCTGCCTGAAAAACCCTTCCGCCCGGAGTTTGCACAATTTCCCTGGGAGGATAACTCCACACTACTCGGGGCTTGGCAATTAGGTCGAACGGGGTTTCCCATCGTCGATGCCGGAATGCGTCAACTTTGGCAAACCGGTTGGATGCACAACCGTGTTCGTATGGTTGCCGCGTCGATACTTGTTAAACACCTGCTTATCCACTGGCGGCAGGGTGAGGCCTGGTTTTGGGACACCCTGGTTGATGCAGATCTAGCAAACAATGTAGCGGGCTGGCAGTGGGTAGCGGGATGCGGCGCAGATGCCGCCCCGTATTTCAGGATCTTCAACCCGGTTCTGCAGGGACAAAAATTCGATGCAGACGGCCGATACGTGCGTCGCTGGATTCCGGAACTGGCGCCACTACCTGACCGTTACCTGCATGCCCCCTGGCTTGCGCCCGATGAAGTACTGCGAAACGCTGGAATCCGGCTGGGCGAAACGTACCCGATGCCACTCGTCGAACCGGATGTGGGCCGCAAGCGGGCGCTCGCGGCGCTTGAAACACTGAAGTCGTCGACCGCTTGATCACCGTAATCGCTATTGCGGCGCTAACCACTCCACAAGGTAGTAGACCTCCTGACCTTCAGAGGACTTGGAAGGGCCCAGGACTCGCGCAGGAAAGAGGCGTTGCGCCGGTCGGCCTTCGGCTCGGGCTTCTTCTTCAGAACCCAACAGC
>PAUU01000037.1 GCA_002713825.1 Acidiferrobacteraceae bacterium
TCATCACGTAGTCTGCTTCCGCGAAGTTCATCGTCCCGCAATCAAGAGTACAGATCTCCGGCACGCACTCTGCAACATGAGCCACACGCTCCGTTGCACCTGCCATGTCAGTTCCTTCTTCGTTCAAGGGCAATGGACTTTCGGCATCCCCAAAAACCATATCGCCGCCCATTCCGGCGGTCAGGTTGATCACCACATCGGTGTCGGCATCGCGGATACGATCCACCACTTCACGAAAAAGTTCTTTTTGCCGGCCAGGCTTTCCGGTCTCGGGATCACGCACATGACAATGCACGATGGCCGCACCCGCCCTAGCCGCATCGATAGCGCTGGCCGCGATCTGTTCTGGCGAGCGCGGCACGTGTGGCGACCGGTCTTGTGTTCCCCCCGAACCTGTCACGGCACAGGTAATAAACGGCTTAAGATTCATCTCTAAAGGCATGTCACACCTCCTAAGTGGACGGAACATATTGTCATATCTGATGCTCCTCCAATTGTAAAAAAACGCACAATACTTAACGATTTGCGATCGCAAATCCATTAACTCAAAATCTGACACACTTGGTGGCTCATCCCGCTTAACGCAGAAATTGGCTACCCACAGCCATTCAAGATTAATATCCCGCCTTGTCGGATAAAAGTTAACTTTTGAGGTTTTTTGGTGATAACTGAACAAACTCTATCCCGTGATCTCATGGATGCGGAGATTCTTGCCCTGTGGCCCGACTTACCTTTGGTGCATAGGTTCCTGCTAGCAACTGGACAGCCGCTCAAAGACATAGTCGAAATGGACTGGTCTGACATCGATGAAGAGACCGGGGTGTGGACGAGAACCAAAAAACAATCTTCAACGGCCTGGGATCTGACCATTCCTGAGTGGGTGTTAACGTGGATTCCTAAATCAACCCTGGGGAGCGGCGTCTTTCTCGACCCGGATGGCAAACTCCTGACGCCAAACACTGTCTCTATACAACTTGACCAACATGTGTCTTCTATTGGTATGGAGGCTGTCACGGCCGAGGATATAAGGAACTATGTCCGGGAGCAGATGACTGAGCTTGGCAATAACGAACTTGCCGCACAGGTCGTGGATCAGGCTGAGGCTATTCCCACAAGTCGTGTCTCTTTAGAAGACCAGGTGGTAGCCCAGGCCACGCTAATGGAGCGTTGGAGTTATCGCCTACAGGAAATCGTTCTAGAGGGGGGCACTACGTTGGGTGACACTCCGCTCAGTAATTCCCACTAGTGGTGCTGCCTTAAAAGTGGGCTAAAGGAGACAAGGTAAGGATGGCAACAAAGCGCTATCAGGCGATTTGGGATCGGATATGCCGAGGCGAGCGAATTCTGCTGGATGGCGCTACCGGTACCGAGTGTGAACGCCGAGGCGTACCTCAGGTCGTGAACACCTGGAACAGCGGCGCTGCCCTCTCTCACCCCGAGATCGTCCGCGCGATCCATGAAGAGTACATCGAATGCGGCGCAGAGATCATTATCACCAACACCTTCAGCTCATCGCGTCATTGCCTTCGTTCAGCTGGGATCGAAGATCAATTCGAAGAACTCACCAAAGCTGCTGTCCGGCTTGCCAATGAGGCAAGGAGCGCTTCCAGCCAGTCCGGGCTGTTGATTGCAGGAGGAATTACGCATTGGATATGGACCAAGGATATACCGTCTATAGAAGAGCTTGAAACCAATACCCGTGATCAGGCCATGCTGATGGCAAGCGGGGGATGCGATCTCATCATGCTTGAGATGCTGAGCCACATCGACCGCTTGCTTGCCTGCGTTGACGGAGCCAAGGCAAGTGGATTGCCGGTCTGGGCGGGTGTGTCGGCAAAACCGATAGATGGGAGGATGTGCCTTTTGGGCGGCGAACCTTTAGAAGACGCGCTTGTCGCGCTTAAAGAAAAAGACGTTCCTCTTATCAATATCATGCACACTGAAGTCGACCATATAGACGCGTGTCTCGATATCCTAAAAACTCACTGGCAGGGCGCAGTCGGGATCTACGCACACGTCTGTCAATTTAGTAAAGACGATACGACGGCGAAATTCGACGATATGATCTCTCCCTCAGACTATGCCCAAGTATCCAAACGTTGGATGGATCAGGGTGTGCAGCTGATCGGCGGCTGCTGTGGCGTTCGCAAGGAGCACATCTGCGAACTGCGGCAGGTCGTCTGAATACTGATAGCGCGCCGACACTCCAGGTTACTTAAGCCTCAGAAAAAGCGGTCCATGTTTAGACTGAGCACACAACAAAAATCAGATTTTGATCGAGATGGATTCATCATTGTCGAACGGTTGATCGATGATGATACCCTCGAAAGATTGAGAGACAGCTTCGAGGCGCTTTTTCGGGGCGAGTTTGAAACCGGGGTATGCCCTGATGAGGTCAACTGGCAGGAAGGCACCGGAGACCCCTCCCTGACCCGACAGATCTGTAATGGCTGGAAAGCGAATATCGCTATCGCCAGCGTGATTACCCGCCCGGATATTGGTGAGGCTATCGCATCGCTTGGTAACTGGCCCGGCACTCGGGTGATGTCAGATAATGTCCTTTGGAAACCCCCACAAAGCCGACCGCTTGGATATCATCAGGACAATTCGTTCCTCAGCTGGTATCGCCCCTCTGAGCTCCTGAGCTGCTGGATTGCCTTGGACGAAACCGCCCGGGCCGGCGGTACGGTTGAATTCGTACGCGGCTCCCACCGTTGGCATCACACCGAGCCCGAGGGAGAATTCCACGGACCAGAAGATTACCGACGCTATATGGAGATGGCCGCTGACCGACAAGGAGTTGAGCCCGAGATCGTTTACGTCGAGGTACCGAAAGGCGGTGGCTCATTTCACCATGGATGGACCTGGCATGGCTCAGGCTTCAATCACTCCCAAAACTCCAGGCGCTCTTTGGTGATGCACGGCATGCGGAGCGATGCGACCTACGACCCTGCGCATTTCCACGAAGGCACGGGGCCGATTTATAGCCGCTATAAAAGGCTTGGAGACAACACCATGGACGAGAATTACTTTCCCATCACCTGGCGGGCCGATGGCTACCGAACTCCCGCAATCGAGGATTTCTTAAATGAGCAATCAACTGATCATAGACAGTTAGGCTAGCGACACTTAGTCTTATCGAAGACAACGATTCATCATGCTCATTCTCAATATGGAGATCGGTCTACAGTCTATGTTGATGATGAAAGAGATTTTTCAAGAGGACTTACGAGCACAGACTGATAATTTGCAATCCGCAAACTCCGCTAGTTTACGATTGTGTTTAAAACTAGCAAGATCCTCTCAGTAGAGTCGGAGGTACTCGGTAACCTCCCAATCCGTTACTGTCTGATGGTATCTTTCCCATTCGTCGAACTTATACTGAAGGAAAGAGTTTCGCAGGGGCTCACCTAAAACCTTTAGGGCCAATTCATCGGTTTGAAGCGTCTCCAGCGCTTCCAGCAGATTTCGCGGCAATCGCTGCGCGCCAGATTTTCTGATTGCCTCAGAATCCATGTTGTAGAGGTCCGAATTCAACGGTTCGCCTGGCGAATATTTGTTTACAACTCCTTCGGTCATCGCCGCTGACGTCATGGCAAGAGAGAGATATGGATTCATGCACATATCAGCAGCCCGATTCTCGATACAGAACCTTGTCTGGGGCAACCGCAACATCGCTGAGCGGTTATTGTAGCCATAGGTCATGTGCGTAGGCGCCCACGTTACCGTGCCACCTTCAAAGCCCCCCACTCGCGGAACCAGCCCGTTATAAGAGTTAACCGTTGGGCAAGCAAGAGCGGTAAGTGCGCCGCCATGACGCAATAGACCTCCAACAGCGCCATAAACAGGGTCTGCCCACGACCCCTCTGATCCCTCAAATAGGTTCTTATCTGGTTCATTTATTGGACGCATCGAAGTATTAAGGTGCGCTCCCGAGCGCCAATCTCCAGTCGTTGGTTTAGGCATGAACGTCACAAACATTCCGTGGCGTTTGGCAATCTCTTTTAGTATTACTCTTAAAAATATGAACCGGTCTGCCATTTGAAGGACATCGGTGTAATGAAAATCAAGCTCAAACTGAGAGTACGCTCCTTCACAAACCACATCGTGCATGTTCCAACCTAGATTCTCAACAATATCAATCATTTCTCCAAGGAAGCCCATTGAATCTATTGAGTATTCAACGTCGTAACCAAATGCCTGCCTACGGGGTCTTAAGCCCGTTCCGCGGGGGTCATCATCAATCGCCTTAACCGGTTGACCATCTTCCCACTTCATCACGATGAACTCAGGCTCGATACCTGCATAAACCGAATACCCTTGCTCCGCAATATCAGCGACAGCCCGCTTCAAAAGACTTCGGGGACAAATGTTATATGGACTACCCTCCCACCAAAGATCAGCAAACACCCACGCACAACTTGTATCCCACGGGCAAATTACCAGACTATCAAGGTCCGGCAACGGAATCTGATCGGAATCGGCTGGACTGAGTTCAGGAACAAAGGAGACCGAGTGCACAGCGAATTGTGGTCCTTTACCCATACATAGCAATTCAAAATCACTTATCGGCACAGGTTTTGTCTTTGGACTTCCCAAAAGGTCAATCCAACAGGAAAAGATATACTTGACGCCCGCTGCTTCTAGCCTTTTTTTCTCTTCTTTAACCCGCTTTGGATCAGGAAGTGCCTGGATAAATCTCTCTTCAGAATTCTTGTTCATGACGTTACCGTTAAGTGTTTGTAGGAACTGACGAATTAATTCTCATCTTAATGCGTCTCGCAATATGAACTGGTTTTTAAACATCTCGATACCTGACATCACTTCAAATTCTGCAACATCCACCCGGCCGTAAAGTTCATCTTCAATAAATTGGCGAAACTCTCCGTCCGTACCGCAAACAACTTCCACTAGCAGATCGAAGCGACCTGCAACCCAAAATATAAACGTAATCTGATCTAACTCAGCAAGACGCTTAGCTACCTGGCGCGGTAGGCTTTGGGGTGCTACTTTTAGGCCGATCATGGCGTCAACCTTGTAATGAATAGCCATTGGATCGATGATCGCGGCAATCTGAAGAGCCCCTGCCTGTTTCATTCTTTGCACACGGTTTCTTATTGTCCCTTCAGAAATCTTGAGATGTTTTGCTATTGTCGAAAACGCGATCCGGCCATCTTGTTGTAGGTATTCGAGTATTTTTCGATTGAGTTCATCAAAAATGGGGTGCTCTGAATCTACCTGGTTGTCATACTCTGACACATCCTCGCCCTGGCCTTTTTGCCTCAAGGCTTTGCTCGACCGAACCCTTTCCCCACGAAATAACGTGGCATTGTTAGTCGTCAACTTCTCGTCCTCGCGCAAATTTTCGCACCATCGCTACGAATTTCGCAGTCATATACCCTGATAGATTGTTTTTTCAACATAACTGTAGCATATGCCTTGCAGTTTTCATAAACCAAAACTAAAGTGCGTTACAACATTATCAGCCAATCTTGGTCGGCTTCCTTGAGGTGATCGAGACCGAACAACGAAACAAAGTGGAGAGTCCCATGTGTGGAGTGTGTGGTTGTAGCAGTGAGAATCTAACCGTGGAAAGTTCAGCAGTCACCAATGGCAAAGGGAATTCCTCTAACCGGAATCACCATCATCGCCCTGAAACCCAGCACAACCATGCCGATCTACGAAGTCATTCTCATTCGGGGGCACCATCAACCGATGAGGAAGACCCCTCTCGCAGCGAACATATTCATGTAACGCGACACCAGAACTTAGGGCATGGAGATCCAGCACTTATCGAGATCGAGCAGGATATTCTTCATCGCAATTCACAATACGCCGAAGCGAATCGAGTCCTCCTCAATCAGAAACGAGTTCTGTGCCTTAACTTAGTCTCTAGTCCAGGGTCGGGTAAAACCACTTTATTAGAGAAAACAATAAATGCTTTAAATGACTCCGGACAGATCTACGTTATTGAGGGCGACCAACAGACCTCGAATGATGCAGACAGGATTCGGCAGACTGGGGCCGTTGCTGTACAAATCAATACGGGCAAGGGGTGTCATCTTGACGCACATACCATCGGACATGCTTTGGATGACTTGAGAATCGAGCCCGGCGCTTTGTTATTTATTGAAAATGTCGGTAACCTGGTATGTCCTGCCAGTTTCGATCTCGGTGAGCGACATAAAGTGGCGCTTCTATCAGTCACTGAAGGAGAAGATAAGCCAGAAAAATATCCCGATATGTTCGCCGCTGCGAGCGTTATGCTTGTAAACAAGATTGATCTGCTTCCCTACGTTGATTTTGATCTAGATCGATGCATCCAACATGCTCGTGAAATCAATCCGGGCATTCATGTGATCACATTGTCTGCCCGAGACGGTGAAGGAATGAATGAATGGTTGGACTGGATTTCTGCCGAGCAGGGATCAATTACGGATCAAGTCTTACCTCAACCCCAATCTACATTGTCGCAACGACAGCACGCATAGTCCGGAGCCAACAACACAATTACTCATCAGGCATATGTGAAATGCATGAACTCACAATAGCGCGGAGTTTGATCGACTTGGCTTCCGAATACGCCGAAGAAAACCAAGCCCGAGCCATTGATCACATCTTTGTACGACTTGGAGTCCTATCTGGAATGCTAAGGCCACTGCATTTTTGTTTCACATCAGCAGCTAGAGGGACTATTTGCGAAGGGGCAAAACTTGATATTGAAGAGGTGGCGGTGACCGTCGAGTGCTCCCACTGTGGCCAGGTAGGCTCTCCAGTAAACCAATATAGTCTGCGGTGTCCTAATTGTTTTTCCAATACGGTCAAGATTGTGACGGGTAATGAAATGCAGTTGGTCAGCATCAAGGTCATAGAAAACTCGGATGATCATCGACCCCTTTCTTGAGTAACAGCGTTTTGTAGGAAATTATCGAAAAAACGGTTGGAGAGCGGGCAGTGGGATTTCTCTCCTCATAACCCATCATCACCCAATAGACAGGCAACCCAATGGCAGATCAACCCAAATGGGAATTCGTACCACATCAACACAAGGGCCCGGTCCAGCAGAGCGGGAAAGACGATCATATTGTTTCACCAAAATTACATAACGGTGCATTCAAGTCAGCCGGGCTAACAACCTTTATGGGTGCTCCTTATTGCCCGCCTGAGCGAGAGGCAATCCGCGCCATGGATGCCCATGTCTGTTTTCTCGGCGTACCCTGGGACCAAGGACAAATGGTACGGGCTGGCACCTCACAAGGTCCGCAGGGTTTGAGAGAGGCAACGACACAGTACTTTCCATACATGTTCGAATATGATGTTGATCTAATGGAATTTTTCCGGCCAGTGGATTGTGGCGACATTCCTGTTGTTCCTGGTAATAACGAAAAAAGTCACGACTACATCTATCAATACATAACTGAATGTTTGGAAGGCGGAGCTAAAGTCATTCTCTGTGGGGGTGACCACTCGGTACCAATACCAGGCTCACGAGCACTTTCTGACTTCCATAAGTCAGGAAAGATCGGCTACCTCCATGTCGACTGTCACTTGGACTCTGCACCAGACTGGGACGGGAATCCAAATACCAACTGCTCCGGACCCGCACGGGCTTTTGATCTTCCCAACTGCGATGGCAGTAACATGGCTCATATGGGCTCACGTAATGGGCTTAACCCTAAAGACTGGGTTGATTTTTGGGTCGATAACAATGTCCGCATGGTGCCGATGCAGGAGATAGTCGATCGAGGAATAGACGCATGCACCAATGAAATTTTTGACATTGCGTGGAAAGGTACGAACGGAATTTATTGGTCCTGGGACACCGATTCGCTTGACGCCAGTTGTATGCCAGGAACTACTGCACCTGAAACCTTTGGGATCAAACCGCGTGAAGCTCTGGAACTGGCCCGAATTGCTGGAACATTCGGGGCAGATGTTTTTGAGATATCAGAATTATGTCCTCAATACGACGTTAGCGACATGAGCACAAAATTAGTTTGCTGCATGATTTATCACTATTTGGGTAGTCGAGCAGAAACCCTCCGAAACAGCGGTCAGCGTCCGTAGTTCAGGCCGAATCGTCATTTAATCTTATTCACTCACGGTATTCACATGAACCCAGCAAAAAACTACGATCACCTTTTCTCTCCCCTGGGTGATCCTGAAGATTTCAAAACTCTCGGAGTCATTACTTTCCTTCGTTCTCCACAGGTATCTATGGAGACAGACGCGTTAAAACACTCTGGCGCCCGGTATGCATTCATGGGCATTCCTTATGACGAAGGCAATGTTGGAAAGCCGGGCTCCGAAGATGGCGCCCAGGCATTTCGCATGGCGAGTTATGAGTACTTTCCCTACTGGTTTGAGTATCAAGTCGACCTCGAAGGCCACTGTGTAGACTGCGGCAATGTGAGGATACCGAAAGTTTCTCCCGAATTAGCACACGAGCGGATCTATCGAGCAGTTAGAGAGGTGCTTCGATCTGGGCTGATCCCCATCATTTGTGGAGGCGACCATTCAATTTCGATCCCGGCGTCGCGCGCACTCTCTGATCATATCGGCGAGAATGCTCGGATGGGATATCTTCACCTTGGCGCACACCTGGACATGGCAGATTCCTGGGCCGGGGAAAAAATGACAAGCCCTTGCAGCATGGCCCGGATCACTGAGTTACCGAACGTCCATTCGGACAATGTTGCCCATATTGGTGCGCGGAATTCGATGAATCCAAAAGATCATGTTGAGCTCGCGGAGTCTAGAGGGATTCGCTACTACTCCATGCGAGAGGTTTTAGATCGTGGCATCGCTCCTGTCGTCGGAGAAGCTGCCGAAAAAATCTGGGACAACACAGCGGGGCAATATCTCAGCATCAACATGAACGTCATGGATGCCTCAGCTGCTCCGGGAGTCACCGCGCCCGAACCTGGTGGTTTGGAATCGAGAGAAGTCATGCAGCTCGCTACTCTACTTGGCGAAAAAGGAACGCCCAGCGTTATCGAGATTTCTGAACTGAGTCCAGTCTATGATGTTAGCGATACAACTTCAAAACTTGCTGCTTGCATCATCCTGAGACTGATGGCCGCTAACTGCAAGGAACGCGGGGAGATCGTCGAGCAATCGATCCGAAGGGGTGATTGATTCGCTTAGCACTTCTACTGTGCTCTATCCTTAGCGAGATTTAGAAGATCCGCCCACTCGGCCGAATTTTTCATGTTCCTGGAACTGAGGGGCAATGCGCGCTTATTCCTTTACCACACAAGTGGCCCCTCAGTTCCGAGCTCATCAGGCCTTTTTTCAAAATACGAAAAGACCTAGTACACGAATAACTCAGCGATCTTAATCCCCTGACTAGGCCAAACCGGCGTCTTTCAGCTCAGGGATGGGGCCATCGTAGTACGGTAATTTATCTACTCTAGGCGTCCAGCTGCCGTCATCGATGCACTTCTGGATGTGCGCGGTGATTTCTTCCATTTTGGCAAACCATACATTTCCTTCAGATCGGATGTCTTCGATCATCTGAGCCATACGATCACACCTCGCCAGCCGACCGCTAACAAAAGGATGCCACACAGTTACCCACAGTCCTCCGTACTTATGCATAGCCCTGAACTCCGACATAAAGACGTTCATGGCCTCGTCTGGAGACTTGATCGGCATCATATAGTGCATATCCGGGGCATGGGTGTAATGCGGCCAATCATCCATTCCCCAGTGGCTGGGTAATTCGATCACGCTACCTTTTTCTGTTTCCAGAATATATGGCACGTCGTCACCCATCAAACTTGCGTCATACGAAAAACCCTGCTCAATCATGTAATCGATTGAATACTTCGAGTAGTTGTATAGGGGCGCTCTCCATCCTCGAGGTTTTTGACCAGTCATTTTCTCAATAACCGCAATCTGCCTCTCGAACCAATAAAGCTCGTCCTCCGGGGAGAGTTTATTGGGGTTCTCATGAAGGTATCCATGCGCCGCGATCTCGTGACCTCCTTCCAGAATCATCTCGACAAGATGCGGATATCTTTCCATGCACCAAGCTGGATAGAAAAATGTCTGCTTGATCTCCGCGCGCTTATAGACTTCAAGAATACGAGGTATTGCGATCTCGTCATACTTCAGCCAAGACATGGTTGAGAGCATCGTCGGAGCCCGCTCACGATGCTCAAGGTGCAAAATGCTGTCTGTATCAATATCAAAAGTTATGGCACAAGCGCACTTAGCGCCATCTGGCCAGGGGACAGGGTTACTGATCATTTTTCCTCCTTTTAATTAGAAACATGCTCTGATCGTGAATAATGGATTATTTAACTGCAACACAATCGGCTTGAAACAACAGTCCGGATTTTGGCAATTCATGGACTCGCACTGGAGTAATTGCTGGGTGACTATTTGGACAGATCTGGGCCCAGGCCTGACACGCCTGATGGAAACGGCCCTCAACTTCACTATCCTCAGCGACAATAAACAGGTTCAACTTAACTACATCATCTAAGGAGGCATCTGCTTCCGCCAATACCTTTTCCAGTCTGTGGAATACTTCCTTGACCTGCTCCGGGAAGTCGTCTGGGAACAGAACCAGACCATCAGATCCCAACGCAGTCTGGCCCCCCACGTAAATCTCCCCATCAGCCATGACGCCATCTGAGAACACAGAAGGCTGATAGCGGCCGCCCAGCTCTCTCGGTGCCAGGACCTTAGTGTCTGAATCGACAATTGCCATTGCGTCAATTTCGAGATCCAATCCCGGATACAGAAGATCAACTGCAAACGCCGTGATTACTGGTGCAGGCCCCTTTATGTAATCCTGCGCGACCTCCATGATCCTATCGACGAATGCCTGACCGGTACTAGGATCTGCGCTGTCATATTTAAAACAAATCTTGATCCGTAGGAGATCCGCAAATGACGCACCGGCGTCAGACAGTATCTGGCCGATGTAGTCATAAATATTCCGGGTCTGAGCATCAAGGTCCCCAACATGGACCGGGCTACCGGCCTTGTCCGCGGAAATCTGTCCGCCAACAAAGATGCGCCTACCAATTTTCCATCCCTGGGAGAGTGGTACAGCAATACTCCAGTCCCAACTGCCCTCCGGCATGATCCGTTGACGGCATCGTCTTGACTCTCCTCTGAGCGCTACACCCTCTATCTGGATCAGCTGGCCTTCGTAAGGCATGCCCTTTGCCCGGACCGCCGTGGCGGCCGGACCCGGATCGGGAAAATACTCCAGACGCACCCTGGTCATATCTTCCCAGAATTTGGTGGCGTCCTGATCCTCTCCATCAAATACATAGTAGGTATTGAGTCGAACAAGATCCTCCAGTCCCATGTTTAACGAGGATAAGCTCGCTGCCATGTTCTCAAAGACATTGCGTGTCTGGGCCGCAATATCTCCGCGATTCAGTACGGCACCATCTTTATCCAGCGTTTGCTGACCGCTGATAAACACCTGATCCCCAACCGCGACCGTATTTGAAAATACCTGCTCACCTCTCCAGCGCCACATTCCATCAGATGGCAAGTGATTTTCTCTATTTGTCATCTCTATTTTTCCTCATTTGGATTAGTCGCCAGCTAACGAATTGCCGTCGATCGAGCCGGACTCTTTTTTCATCACTTATAACTCTCAAAGAAAATCAGTAATGAGTAAATCAAAAAAAGCGATCGTAGTGAAGTTGTTCGACCGGAACCCCTCTTTCGAGCACAAGGTGCCGCCTTACCGCGTCGACCATAGGTGGGGGACCAGCTAGGTAATACTCGTAATCGCACACCGCATCTTCTAGTTGAGTTTTCAAAAAGTCATGCACCATTCCCGTCGCGCCAGCCCAGTTGTCGCTCTGCGCAGGCTCAGACACAACCGGAATGTATTGATCATCCGGACGGAATCCACTAATCGTATTGAAATAGCTCTTATCCACAACATCTCTACAGTTGCGGGCACCATAGTAAAGAATTGGGTCAGGTTTTACGTGTTCGAGTTGCGTTATTCCGTGCAGGATCGAGACCATAGGCGCCAACCCTGAGCCTCCCGCAATACAAATGGCCTGCCGTTGAGACTCCGACTTGAGATGCGCAATACTGTACGGTGCATCAATCGTGATGTTGAGGTTTTTCAATGAATCTTTGAACAATACTTCTGAAACTGCGCCGCCCACTACCTTCTTTATTTGAAATAACCACTTTCCTTCATCGTTCGCTACATTGCTCATCGAGTAACTACGAGGTCCATGAACGTCGGGCAGACTGATCTTTGCATACTGACCAGGAAGAAAATGGGCCGGCCCAACCGAATCGAAACGAAATTCCCACAGATCATGCGTGAGCTTTTCAAATGAGTGAAGTGTTGCCGGAGTGTTCCCCGGGATGTTTTTGGGTGTGTATTGGGGATCCAGTTTGAAATCGACGACGCAGTCCGACTGGGGTCGACTAATGCAAGCAAGATGTTTGTTCTTTCTTTTATCAGAAACGCGAAGACCAGCCGTGTCCTCAAGATCATCGGCCACTATTCCCTGCACTAGCTTGTACTTACAACTTCCACAACCCCCCGCGTTACACTCATAAGGCACTCCGATACCGGCGCGCAGAATTCCCCCGAGCAGCGTGTCGCCGCAATCAATCTTGATACTCAGGTCTGTGTTTGCAAAGGAAACCTGGTGCGTGCTCGAGCTCTTCAAGGTTTAGTGCTCTTAAACTAGATTTAGTATAGTTTTTGCGTGCGGATCTTTCCTGCTCGCCCTTCCGAAATGGCAGTCTCAACCCTACCCTAAAGTTCCAGACTACGATGGAATGCTTCCATTCTTGAGATTGCCGCATCGGAAGCGCCCTGACTCTCGGGGAGGGCAGCGCAGTAGGCGGTGATCGATTTAGTAGCTAATGGCGTCCAGTCGTCAATCCACGATCGAATAACCGCTTTGTTTTCTTCGCGGGCATCCGTACAGAATTTAACAAGGCTAGTGCTCCAGCGTCGCGAACGGTCGCTGTCGCGAAGCTGGTTGTCTGCAAGTGCAGCAAGCAGAGGATCGCGAAAAGTTCGCGCAGTACTAGCAAGTTCTCTAAGGGTTTCATCTGCGGCTACCTTCGCGACCAAATTGTTGGCAACGAAGCTTTCCCCCCAATCGTAAGAAATCAGGGTTTTCTCCATCAACTCGCGCAGACCCTGCAGAGGAGCAGCACTCTCCCAGTGCTTTCGCTCGTTTTGACCGAAGGCTCGACCCGGGTGCGCGATCTGTAGCTCCCGAGTCCTATAAGCAACGCGTTGCAGCCAGCGAAACTCATCCCCCTCCTGAAATCCCGCGCAGGCCGTGATGGTGCTTGCCGGGGCAATTTGCAAGATATATGCGGCTGTCATCTGCAAGGTAACCTGGAGATAGCGCCTTGGGGTATACAGCGTTTCAAGCGTATCCAACCACTCTGGCGCGAGATCGGCGTCATGCCCAATCTCATTGTGCTCGTTCAGAACGCCGTCTATATATTCCTCCTGACTGTCCTGACTTCTTGTGTAAACACGGTAAATCAACGCGTCTGGGTCTCGGAATTCCTCCCAATCATCATGCTGTAGAGGACTATCGAAAACATGCTTGCGATACCACTCATTCATCGACAAATCAGGCGCAGGGGATAATTCATATGCCGAGTCACGATGGCGATTTCGCGTCTGTAGATTGGTCGTTACAATCTCGTACTCGCTAGGCCTTCTCTTATTCTTGGCGAGCTTGCTCCAGGTCTTCATTCCTGTCACTTTGTTACTCATAACTAAACTCTTCTTCTAGTCCGATGGTTTCAATGGATGCAGTATCTAAGTTCCATAACTCAAAGCATGCGCCCCGATCTCTAGCTAGGAGTCGCAATAAAACGAATCTGATCTGATTCAACTCGAATAAACCCTTCCATTGAGGGCATATTTGCTTCGATATCCGCCCGAGTAACATCCCTTCCGAGCATCTCTGAGACGGTTTCAAATCTAATGACACACTCTTTTTCGACCTTGATTCGAAAATAAGATGCGTGCTCTTCCACTTCGATTTTTCGACTACTGTTGTCTTCGTAGACAGCTTCCACAACCGCTTCGCCAACCTCGCTATTTTTAATTACTGGTCCGACAAAGCGGTTCTCTTGAGCATTTGACATGAAACAACCTCCTAAGATTTTTTTCCCGTTCTGGAAGCGCCACCAAGATTGACTCTCCCTCAATCTTGATTGGATAACTGATCAAAGATGTCCCCGTCGGGTTCACCCCATCGCCAGTTAAAACATTAAATTGCCAAAGATGAGCTGAACAGGTTAGTACACAGTTCTCTAACTCACCATCTGCAAGGGAAAACTCCTGATGTGGACAAGTAGGATCAAATGCCCGAATCTCTTGACCGGGGGAATGAACGATCAAGACTTCGGTATCACCAACATCAAAGACCTCCATCTCTCCTTCCCAAACGTCATCCAAATCACAGACTTTAAGGTACTCAAGATCTTCGCCCACAGCTAACTTTCCGCATAAATCTGCAGCGCTTCCATTTGGATAAACTTTGCGTCGGCTACCGTCAGACTGCTCTCCAACGGCTCCCGGGCTCCATGGACTTTGGCTCGCAAGGTGGTTCCTTCAGGAAAAGGAGCCACGAGCACTCCTACGATTTGATCAACTGCGACCTGAATAACTTCTTCTATCGTATTTTCATCCTCGACGACGATAACTTTATAGCCGTAATCACCCTGCACGTTGACGGCGAGCGGAAACTGCGCCATATCTTTCTCCCACGATAGTTATGCTTCGAAACTAAACGGCTTATCCCGTTGCGTAAAGTTTTTCATCTTCTTCATCGTCGTCATATCCATCCACCCAACGGTATTCGTAGCCGTCGGTTCCTCGTTCCGCAGGACTCTGACCCATGTAATTGTAGAAATCGTCAGGTTCCGGACCGATAGTGCCATCGAAAACCCGGTCAATAATGCTTGCATGGCCCTTGTAACGCGCCGGCTCAAGTTCAAAGATCCATTTACAGGGCTCAGAGCAGAAGTGATATCTTCGATCATCGATGTCTACGCTATGGTTAACAGGCTCCCATTTATCCCCAGCAACTCCGGTGACCTCCAGTCCACACATGTTACAAATCAATGGAGGTGCCACAGGGGTCGTCTTCTCATAGTCACCATTACGGATGTTATCTGCGATCACGTCCCAGCATTTTCCCCAAGTCTCGTTCCAGCCGGGATACTTTTCCTCAAGCCACTCCCGCTCCTCCGGAGAAGTACTCGCTATCGGGCGCCACCATTCGGTTGCGCGGTAAACATAAACACCAATTTGGTTAGCATGGTGAAATCTAGATATGTCTTCTTTAAGGATGTCCCAATACCATGGAAGGTCTAAACCTAGAGCTTCCATGGTCCGGCCAAACTGTCCGATCACCCACTCTTCCATGAAATCCTTCAACGAGTTTTCACGATGCTCCAAAGGCGTGTAGTAATCCATTCCAATACCGCTTAGGGCTGAAAACTGCTTCCACATGCGCCAGAAGGCAATCTCAACCATTTGCTGCGCTTCTTTCTTTTTGCCGTTCTCTACCATGATTCGAACGATTGGCTCTCCGATCTGAGCATGTCGTGCTTCATCGGACTGGATGCTTTGCAGCATAGTTGCAAATGTGTGATCACCGCACTTGGCAGCATCAGCAGACAATGCAACAAACTGTAGGTTAGTGAACGCAAGCTCCAAACCCATATTCAGCATGATTGCCGCGCTATTGGAATCACGAGTGTGCGCAATGTCGTCTAGCGCGTGACGGAGGCTAATAATGATCCAGTTTTCCGTCTTTGAAGATTTGTGGCACCAATCGAAGACCGCATCATGTTTTAAAAACTCATAGGCAAAGTAAATCTGGATCTGCCCGTGGCGGATCTCGTCTAAAGTTCCCATGGTTGCCATATTTCGCATACCGGGACTCCGTGAGAACCGAGTCATCCGAGCAAAAGCTGATGCCGAGTGGAACTCCGCCCAACAGACAGCGCTAAAATGCAACGCCAATAAAGCCTTCCAATGCGGCGAAGCATTTTTAAAAAAATCTGCCCTGGCAAGTGCAGCTTTGACTGAATAAGCGCCGACATCCTTATCGCGCTGGGCTTTCACATAGTCCCGATAAGTTGACTTGTAAGGCTCGTCAAAGGTTTCCCATGCTTCCACTGCGATACCGTGGCTATCTGCCATCGGCGCAGGATACATTTCTTCTTCGCTTACGAAGCTTGGCGTCCAGTTTGTCTCGCGAGCCANGTCATACCAATCTTCCATCTGTAGCATTGCCATTGGTCTATTTTCCTCAAAGAGTTTTATTNAAGTCATTAGCGGCTACATAGCGCTCATCAAAGCCATGTCTAAGTTCGCAACGCCGTTCACCACTATCACTGAAATAATGATATCACCGAATTTCGTCGCATGTGAATCCAAATACCTAACGAATTCGTGATTTGGTTTTCTCCTAAGTTTTATCGAAACCACCTTTTATCATTGGTTTCTATTACTCATGTTATAAGTTTTTCTTTATTCCTCTAATTCATTAAATCTAGAATACCACGAAAACGAAAACCGTTGACCAATACAATATACAGAACTATATTCGTTGTTAAGAGAAGTTGCCGAGAATATATGATGAGCACTACTGATAGTCCTACAACTTTGCGAGTTGCTGGAGTAAGGGATATCACGCCCACTCGCTCAAGGAGCAGAGCGGTATCGGGTGTATCCCCACCGCCTGGAGCGCTTGAAGGATTAAACCTTAAGATCCTGGAACACCTTAAAGAAGACGGCCGCGCCACATTCTCTTCAATTGCAGAAAAACTCGGAGTTTCTGAGTCAACGGTTCGCTCACGGGTAACGCGTATGCGTGAGCAGAATATGATTCAGTTTATAACGGTGACAAATCCTTTGGCGATGGGTCAATCGTGCTGGGCGATGCTAGGGATAACGGTGCAACCAGGCACAAACGTGGCAACTGTCGCAGAGTATTTAAGCGGTCTTGACGAGGTCGTGTATGCCATGCGCATTGCAGGGCGATTCGATCTGCTGGTAGAGGTAGTTGTTGATTCTCCGATCACACTTCGTGATTTTTTGGACGAACATTGTTATCAGTCACCTTTGGTGTCCTCAGTTGAGCCAATGATGGGACTGGACCTCTATAAATCTCTTTTCAAGTGGGAGATTCCTCTGGCCGGGAACGTAGCGAAATAACCTTTCTAAATAAATTAAAAATAAAGAATTACTTTTCCTAAGAACAAACAGTTACTTATAGATTGATTAGCGACCAACTTACGAGTAGCCTTATTTGTGTGAGATTACCCACGAACACGGTTAAATAAGTAACGCGTCACTAGGTCATCTTTGAACACGTACTAAATAACTTTACGTAATATGAACACTACCGAGCGCGTCCAAATTGATAGTGGTGAGCACGAAGCGCCGTTGTTCTCTCCCCCGAAAGACCGGTTTTTCACCATCCGTGGAAGCGTGAGCGGGCGGCAAAGTTTTCTTTTAGGATTAACCGGTCTCGTCGCTTTATTTGCTGTATGGCAGATTGGCCATTGGGTAACCCCTGAGCTTCAGCGGAAATTTCTTCCTGGTGTTGACGAAGTTGTGGGAAAGATTGGTTTTCTACTCGCAAACAAGGACTTTATTAGCGACATCGGTGTCAGCCTTTATCGAATCTATCTGAGCTTTTTTGTTGCCTGTTTGGTCTCCGTTCCACTCGGATTATTCATGGGCTGTTTTGTAAAGGTTCGGGCATTACTCAATCCCACTTTAGGCGGACTGCGTTATCTTCCAGCAGCCTCATTCGTACCGCTTCTGCTGGTGTACCTTGGCCCCACAGATACAGCGAAAATGGCCCTATTATTCCTAGGCTGTGTATTTTTTCTGATCGCGTTGATCCTTGACAACGTCTTATCCGTGCCGAAAGAGTTTATTGAGTCTGCGCAAACCATGGGAGCAAGCCGAAAACATATCGTTCTTAGAATCGCTCTCCCCGCTGCTGCACCGCAAATACTAGATTCGATGCGAAACATGATCGCCGTGTCATGGACCTATCTGGTCATCGCCGAAATCGTAGCAGCGACGGATGGAATTGGGGCGGTAATGATGAGAGGAGCAAAGTTTTTACATATCGACATTATCATGGCCGGAATTCTGACTATCGGGGTACTGGGAGTGCTGACAGACATTTTGTTTAGATATGCAAGTCGTTTTCTCTTCCCATATGTGTATGCCCGCAAGTGAAAAATCTCACTCCAATCAGATCTGCGACTCGACAAGCGTTTTAAGGAAATCTCAGTGTCCACCAATCACCCCATAAGTGTCGAGCGAGTAAGTAAACACTACGTAAATGGTTCGATCGTTGCGCTAGAGGATATGACACTTGATATCGAAGAGAACAAGGTAACAGCGTTTATCGGGCCCTCAGGCTGCGGAAAAACTACCCTTTTACGCTTGATCGCGGGTCTGGAGTACCCGACGAGAGGATTAATTTCCTCATACGGAAAACCCATTGAAGGGCCAGGCCCAGACCGAGGGATGGTTTTTCAAGCGTACACCTCGTATCCCTGGTTGACAGTATCCGCCAATGTCGAGCACGGCATGGAAATTCAAGGTCTCCCAAAGAATGAGCGCAAAGCGAGAGCAGACCACTTTTTAAACCTAGTGCATTTNTCAAAGTTTGCCAAAGCATACCCGTCTGAGTTGTCAGGCGGAATGAAACAACGAGTTGCTATCGCAAGAACCTTGGCCCAAAGCCCGCAATTATTATTGCTTGACGAACCCTTCGGAGCCTTGGACGCGCAGGTAACCTGGGAAATGGAAGAAATGATCATCGAGATCATTGAGAGCGAAAGTAAGACAGTAATTCTCGTAACTCATGACATTCAAGAAGCCATTTATCTCGCAGACAGGATCATCTTTTTTACCCGCCAGCCTGGGACGATTAAAGCCGATATCCCTATGGAATTTAAACAGGGTAAGCGTTTTCTTCGTAAAGAGGACTTATTGACTCAGACTGGGTATATCGACATGGAAAAAACGCTCTATCGGATGATGCGCGAAGAAATACAAGGACAAATCAGTTAAAAATTATCCCATCGTGGGATATGACTATGAAACTTAGACTATAGAGGAGGAAGTAATAATGAGGCTTAATCTACTATTTAAGAAGTGTTGTAAGTTTCTGGCGGCGGGTGCAATTGCATCTCTGTCATTCGGCGCGATGAATTCGGCCACCGCTGCCGATACCATTCGTGTAGGTCATTTCAGCTGGCCCGGCTATGGTTTCTACTATGTGAATCAACACCANAACCTNTCGCCNGATCTTAATTTTGAATTCACCATTATCGAGGACCCCGTTCAATTATTTGCCTTACTTGGTACTAATAAGCTGGACGTCGTGCTTAGCACCATTGAGTTTGGGCCAATTCTGGCAGCAGAAGATATGGGTTCGAAGCTAGTTGCTCTTACCAATCTAGGTTACGGCTCCGACGACATCATTGTCCATCCCGATATCAAATCCGCCAGCGATCTCAAAGGCAAGCAAGTGGCGGTTCTCGAGGGGGGGCTATCTCATATCATGATGGGAATCTACCTCGAGCAAAACGGAGTGAAATGGGACGAGGTAGAGATGGTGAATCTCTATGCTGCCGATGCCGCAGCCGCGATGATGAGCGGACAAGTAGCTGCTGCTGAATTGTGGGCGCCATTTAACAGCGAAGTCATCGAGAATCTTCCCGGCTCTCGGTCGGTCGCAAACTCTCTCGAAACTCAGTGGCTCGAGAGCGGGCTGATTGCTGATGCCGTATTTATGTCAAATGATATGCTGGAAAATCGCCGTGATTTGGCAGTCAANGCCCTTCAGGGGCTNTTCAAAGGNGTCGAACACTGGAGAGCAAACTCTGAGGTGGATAACCAAGTGATTGCTGATGCAGTTGGCTTTCCCCTTGCAGACGTAGATGCAATTATTGGTAATGGTAAGTTAACCAACGAGGTTGCGAAAAATGACATAAAGGACGGCACGCTCTATATGTACACTCTTGAAGACACGGCTCGATTTTGCGGTATCGTGCCGGGCAACCCGCCATTCGGCCAGAAAAACGGTCAGATGATAGACCACTGGAATCTGACTCAAAAATGGTGGGTAAATTTCGG
The DNA here is from genome assembly GCA_002713825.1 of Acidiferrobacteraceae bacterium. Taxonomy (GTDB): domain Bacteria; phylum Pseudomonadota; class Gammaproteobacteria; order Arenicellales; family UBA868; genus UBA868. The sequence goes on from PAUU01000037.1 coordinate 20,165, forward strand.
CTTCATGACTGATACTGCTGATCCTGCTACTGGACTGGATTGTGCCCTGGTAAAAGAGGCGCTATAGATTCNAGTCCCCAGTTTGGGATGTTTAAAGTAATTCTGTACATTTGAAAAAGGGGTCCAGTTCCGACTGGACCCCTTTTCTTTTGGTCACAGAGGCAGAACAGTTTCCGACGGCTGGATTCCAAACAGTGGTATGCGGCCCAGGTTCGATCGATCAGGCGCACAAGCCCGACGAATTCATGGCCCAAGATCAGGTAGACCGGGGAGAGAAACCCCTGCGCAAACCAATTTCGCGCCTCTCACAGACCTGAATTTGATATCTGAACTTCTTTTCAGAGTTGTGGTGTCTACACGAACTCTATTAACCCTCAGCATCAATCTTCTGCTGTAACTGCTTTCTGAACAGTTTCGCTCCGGCATCAAGACGAAGATCGATATTCGGCGTCTGTCGGTCACNCATACCTTTGTGCACCTCGGTCAATACTGCCCGATCTTCCTCAAAAGCCATGCGCGCACCATCATTCATGAATTTGGATACGGACTCATCATTAGGATCGGTATTGCGGTGCTGAAACCAGAAATAGCGAGTCAAGCCATCATCGACTGGCGTCATGAAGTTATACGACACGTTGATATAGGTTTTGTCCACAAAAGGCTTATCCGGCCCGCCGGTGCCAACGGGCGTGTAGACAGATTTATTGATCGCGATGCTGGGAATGCGAAGTTCATAGTGCTGGAGGCGGTCGCACGCCCCTTGAAATTTCACGAGACCAGAGTAGTACGGGGACGGTAACTGTCCGTAAATCCAACGCGAGACAGTGACTCCGGATTCGGTCCGGTTTAGATCCAGTTGACCGTCATCCGTGCCTGCACCGGCAAATGAGGATACGTGCACCCAGGCCACGTGACTGGGATCAAGCAGGTTGTCACAAATCCAGAGATAGTTGCACTCCATCTCCATTGTGCCGCCTTCGGTACAGCCCCAATCGGGGTTATCAAAGTTCTCAATATGAACAATATCATTCGGATCAGCCAGCTCGGGTGTGCCCATCCAGATCCAAAGCAGGCGATATCGGTCAACCACCGGATAACTTCTGACCCTGGCTTTTTCAGGGATTTGCTCCGGCTGCGTTGGTGCTGCGATACATTTTCCCGATCCATCAAAAGTGAGTCCGTGGTAACCGCATTCAATCGCATCATCTTTCAGGGTGCCTTTGGACAGAGGTAATTTTCGGTGCGGGCAGGCATCTTCCAGAGCAACCGGTGTGCCATCTTGCTTTCGATAAAGAACCACGCATTCATTCAGGAGTCTTTGGGCTACGAGTTTCTGCCCGTATTCCTTGCTCCANCCGACCACATACCAGGCGTTTTTCAGAAACATACGACGTGCCTCTTCACCTTAGGAACCTGTCCGGACGCCAGTCATTCTCATCACGGTTTCCGACATAAGGGAGGCGCCAGGTCGATCGCCGGATTCCGCTCAAAAAAGCCAAAGGGCTTCAGCATAAATCCAGTGTACTCAACGGGCATTACAGGAAAATCTTCAGGCCTTGGCAGATGCAGTACGCCAACGGTATGCCAAAGGACGACGTCTGCCTCCACAAGGTTGCGGTCTTTTTCTATCCACTGCGGCAAGCCAGGCCCCCCTTCACTCTGGTTAACGTATTGACCAGGAGCATGCAGTTCATCGGGATCGTAAGCGGTGACCCATAAATCGTGTTCTACGAAACCGGCTCTTCGCATAAAAGGCGACCCTGGCTGATGCATCGGAGCAACATTAGGGCCTGGCATCAATTTGTAGGCAGGATGCCAGCCGAGCCGGTTCGAACGGCTCCGATTCTCAATCTTCCAGAACCGGCTGTCCTTAGGCGCAGTATTGCGCGCTCCTCCCCTCTCTGATGTGATCACGCTCTCGCTGATGCCATGGGCATTGCCGTGGGGATTGTCTGGGCCTGTAGGCGCGCGATCGGCCTGCATTTCAACAACCGTATTGGCATCGCCATCCACGCTCATATCCAATCGGATATTGAAGTAATGCTCATGAACCATGCCATTCACTCCGGGCGCAACAAGCGACCCATAAGGCGTCGGCTCTCCTTCTGTTATTGCCCTTAAGTAAAGCGTGCCCGTCAGCTTCGCTTCAAATTCGATCGTGCCGTCCAGATACAGATACCAGAAAATGCCGTAATCGTAATTGCCGATCGTAAAGAACGAAGAGACCACCAGTCTTCGGGATCTTCTTACTTCACTTTTTTGGGTGTGCGGATCGGTATGCTTCCAGAGAACGCCGTAATCCTCTTCGTGCATGCACACAATCTGGCTCAGATCCAGGGGGTTACCTAACTCGTCTACCTGATCGAAATCAAAATAATAAATCTCGCCGAGACGGTCACAGCCGAGCTTTAGTGAATTAACCTGTTTGCCGAAGATTGTCTCACCCAAAT
>PAUU01000038.1 GCA_002713825.1 Acidiferrobacteraceae bacterium
TGATGTAAAGCGGATGATCGAAAGGCAGATTCTCAAAATCAATCTGCGTTGCATCCGTTTCAAAATCAGTAATCAGCCTGGCGCCTAGATTCGAAGACAGGTCCGGCTTGTCTGAAATCAAAGGCACGACCACGGTGTGCTCAAGCGACGGCAGGCCATCTGTGATTGCGCGAAGTTTTTCAAGCGAATCGTGAGTCTTGCCGTTGTACCAGTAGCCATCAGCGCTGAAGAGCACTTTGGGAGAGATCTGGCCAAAGCGATCCAATACGCCTTGGACGCCGAAGTCTGGAGAACAGGAAGACCAGACGGCCCCTACGGATGCGCTCGCCAACATCGCTGCAACGGTCTCCGGCATGTTCGGCATGAAGCCACAAACCCGATCTCCGGGGACCACCCCCGCCTGTTTGAGACCGTCAGCAAGGCGGGCGACCTGGGCATAGAGTTCGGCAAAACTGAGCGAACGTGTGACCTTATCCTCAGCCTGGAAAACCAAGGCCAGAGCCGTATCCTGCCGACGCAGAAGATTTTGCGCAAAATTCAATCGGGTGTTGGGAAACCAGCGGGCGCCGGGCATTTGCTCCCGGTCAACGACGACGGGACCCGTATCTCCTGTTCCAATCACCCCCGTCCAATCCCAGATGTTGAGCCAGAACTCTTCGGGCGCCTCAACCGACCAACGATGCAGTTCGGCGTAGTCCTCAAAATTCCAACCCCAGCGCAAAGAGGCCTCACGCGCAAAACGGGTCATGTTAGTGATTGCAACCTGCTCGGGAGCCGGTTGCCACAAGGGGTGCTCGCTCATGATGTTCCTCTAGTGAAACTGCCGCTAATACAACCCTTGAGAGTTTACCGTGGCGCCGAAGAAAACTTAACGCGCCAAAGATGACCGTAAGCGTCGCGCAATAGGTCCAACAACTGCAGGAATTGGCGTATAGTCCAGCATCAATGGCCAGTGAGTTACACCGACCTTAAAAACGTTGTTCCTGATGGCGGCAACACCTTCATTTGACCGAAATAGACTGATCGAAACGCTCAGTGAATGGGCGAGGAAGCGGCTGACTCCTGCCAAATCAGGCCTCGCACAATCTTTTTTTGAAGCCTATTTTCATCGGATTCCGTCCGATGATCTTGTGCGATCCGACCTTGAGGCGCTTTATTCGAGCGCGCTCGCGCACCTTGATCTCGCCGAACAGCGACGACCCGGGCAATTCCTGCTGCGCGCTCATAACCCAGCCGAGGGCCAGAGCCTGCACGCGAGCCCTTTTACCGTTGTCGAAGCGGTAGTTGACGACATGGCTTTCCTGGTCGATTCGGCATCGATGGCCCTGAACCGACTCGGTTACACCATTCAGCTAACCATCCACCCTGTGGTCAAGGTAAGTCGAGATGAAAACGGCCACCTTGCCGCGCTGAACCACGATGCGGCTGACGCAGCCTCTGAATCCTTTTTGTGTTTCCACATCAGCCGTGAATTCCGGACCGAACGGCTCGACCACATCGTTTCCGAATTATCTCGGGTTCTGAACGAGGTCTCGGCGGCAAATGATGATCGCATTGCCATGCGCGAACTCGCCCTCTCACTTGCAGAAAATCTTGATGTCTCCGATACACCGGAAGACAACAACGCTGGCTCAGAAGCTTCTGCGTTGTGTCGATGGATCGGCGAGGAGAATTTCACTTTTCTGGGAGCCGTGCGTTATGACATGTCATCCGACGAGGATGTCCGGTTGCTGCCTCAGGCAACCTCAGCGCTCGGGATTCTGAGACCACACGACGATCTTGATCTGGTCGATCGGCTTTCGGTCCTGCCGGACAACATCACAATTGATCCTGAAGACAGTGATCCGGTGATGATTACCAAATCCAGCAAACGCTCTCTTGTGCACCGGCCTGCCTATATGGACGTTCTTTTCGTACGCCATCGAAATGCTGTCGGTGACCTTATCGGAGAAACCTGTCTTGTCGGTCTTTTTGCCGCGGGCGCATACAACCGCAGCGTAATGGACATTCCGGGTTCCCGCCAAAAACTTCAGTACGTACTGACTCGTAGCGACCTTCCGGAACAAGGCCACGGCATAAAGGTGCTGCAAAATCTGATCGAGCGGTATCCCCGAGACGATCTCTTTCAGATTACCGAGGACGAACTTTACGACACGGCAATGGGAATGCTCGACCTGCAGGAACGTCGACGCACCCGGGTATTCGTGCGGCGGGACCGGTTCTCCCGGTTTTATTCGTGCCTGGTCTTTGTGCCCCGCGAACGCTTCAATAGTGGTTTGCGACAGAAGGTCGGCGACGCGCTGATGGCGTCATTCGGTGGCCAGTCTTACGAATTTAACGTGTACTTCTCCGAATCGGTACTGACCCGCATTCACTACCTCATCAGTGTCGATCCGCGGACAGCGCACTCTCCGGAATTGAAGCAGGTCGAATCCCGGATCAGAGAATTAACGCGCTCCTGGCCCGATGAGCTTAGTCATCTGCTGCAGGATCATCATGGAGACGGGGAAGGCCTTGCGCTGGCCGATGAATGGGCAGAGTCTTTTCCCACCGCCTTTCGCGAGGACCTCTCCCCGGCCGAGGGGCTTGATCATCTTGTTCACATTACAAAGGCAGATACTGAGGCGCAGCTCGAGATTGCGCTTCAACAACCACCAGGATATGCCGCCCACAAGGCACAACTGAGACTGTATTCCTCTGAGAGTGCCGTGGTGCTGTCTGATGTACTGCCCGTCATCGAAAACCTCGGGCTCCACGTACTGACGGAAAACCCTTTTCGAATCCAGAGCACAAGCGGCCGGACAGTCTTTCTGCATATTTTTGATCTTGCCGACCATGACCAGCGCGACATCGAGATCAGAAAGAGCAAGTCTGACTTTGAGCGATTGTTTCGGAGAATCTGGCAGGGACAAACAGACAATGATGGCTTCAATCGACTGGCGCTCAGAGCACAGCTCGACTGGCAGCAGACCACCTTTTTGAGGGCCGCTTACCGGTACCTCAAACAGATCCGCTTTCGATACAGCCAGGACTACGTCATTGAGACACTTGCCGGGAACCCCCACATGGTTCAGCGAATCGTCCGCTTGTTCGAGACCCGCTTTGATCCGGGCCTGCAGGATGAACGGTCCGGGGCCCTGGAAACGATTCGTGCAGACATTCAGCAAGGTCTGGAGCGGGTCGCCAATCTGGATGAAGACCGGATCCTGTCGGCCTACGTCAATCTGATTGAGGCCATACTGCGGACGAATTATTTTCANCAGCACANCCCGCAACANCCTGAACGNCTCTCCTTCAAGANAGACTGCGCCGCGATTNCCCGTATGCCCCAACCTCGACCCATGGTCGAGATTTTCGTNTTCTCNACNCGAGTCGAAGCCATCCATCTGCGTGGCGGCCTGGTAGCGCGCGGAGGTCTGCGCTGGTCAGATCGGCCGGAGGACTTCCGAACCGAAGTACTGGGNCTNGTCAAAGCACAGATCGTGAAGAACGCGGTCATCGTGCCGGTGGGTTCCAAAGGGGGATTTATCGTCAGGCGTTTGGCGGACTGTGCGCCGAACGAGCGTACTGAAGAAGTTGAGTCCTGCTATAAGACCTTCATCCGCGGCATGCTCGATCTCACTGACAACCGAGATCATGACTCGGTGATTCCGCCTCCCAGAGTGGTTCGNTACGATCAGGACGATCCCTATCTAGTNGTCGCGGCTGACAAAGGAACCGCNACNTTTTCCGATATGGCCAATGAAGTCGCTGCCGAATATGGCTACTGGCTGGACGATGCCTTTGCGTCAGGAGGCCGAACCGGCTATGACCATAAGGCGATGGGCATCACCGCNCGTGGCGCCTGGGAATCTGTCAAACGGCTTTTCCGTGATCTGGACATCAATACCCAGACTCAGCCGTTCTCGGTAGTGGGCATCGGTGATATGTCGGGTGACGTTTTTGGCAATGGCCTGCTGTTATCCCGCCACATCCGACTCGTCGGTGCCTTCAACCATTTGAATATTTTCATTGATCCCAATCCCGATCCAGCCGCTTCTTATGGAGAACGTGAACGCCTGTTCCAGATGCCCCGGTCAACGTGGGAAGACTACGATCCGAATCTTATTTCTGAGGGCGGCGGCGTGTGGCCTCGTGACATCAAATCGATCGACTTGTCCGAGGCCGCGCAGAAGGCNCTTGGCATCAGTNCCAAGACTTTGAGTCCCGATGAGCTNATTCACGAAATGCTCAAAAGCCCGGTCGACCTGCTCTTCAACGGCGGCATTGGGACNTACGCAAAAGCATCAACAGAAACCCATGAATCCGTCGGCGATCGTGTCAACGATATGGTGCGGGCAGATGCCTCCGAGTTGCGGTGTCGTGTGATTGGCGAAGGCGGCAACCTCGGTTTAACCCANCTCGCCCGGATCGAGTACAGCCAGCGAGGGGGGCTGTGTCACACAGACGCCATCGACAATGCCGCGGGAGTCGATACCTCAGACCACGAGGTCAACATCAAGATTCTGCTCAATTCGGCAGTTGAGGCTGGGGAGATAAGCGTCGATGAGCGCAACAACGTGCTAAGCCAAATGACCGAGGAAGTTGCTCAACTGGTGTTGCGCAACAATTACCTGCAGACCCAGGCGTTGGCTTCGGCGGTGAATCAGGCTCCGAACCTCATACACCATCATGCTCGGGCGATGCGGCAGCTCGAAAAGAGCTATGGGCTGGACCGGGGACTCGAGTATCTTCCAAACGAGGGCGAGATCAAGAAAAGAATTGCTGAGAAAAAGGGTTTAACGAGACCCGAGCTGGCTGTCCTGCTCAGTCACAGCAAGATATCCACCTTCCAGATGCTGCTCGACTCAGACGTGCCCGAGGATACGTTCCTGGCGGAAGATCTTGAACGCTATTTTCCCACAGCACTGAGCTCACGCTTTAAGCATCTTATGCCTGCCCACCGGCTCCGTCGGGAAATCATCGCGACCCATGTCACCAACAGCATGATNAATCGGNNAGGCCCGGGCTTTACCCTGCGAATGAACGAGCTCACGGGTGCCCGTCCATCTGATACCGCTCGTGCCTACGCGGCAGCACGCGAAATATTCCGTCTTCGCGATCTTTGGCACGAAGTCGAAGGCCTCGACAATGCCGTACCCTCAAAAATTCAAAAAGAATTGATGCACGAAACCCGGATCCTGCTCGAACAGGCCATCCTTTGGCTGCTTCGCTATCGGCCGCAACCTATCGACATCGCTTTTGCGGTCAGCGAATTTCGCGACACCGTAGACCAATTGCGACGGGGTTTCCCGCGGGTGCTTGCNGCCTCCAACCGTCTNNTCCAGAAACGCCGGGTGCGCCGTTACCTCAATGCCGACGTGCCTCCCGCTATCGCAAATGACATCGCTGAACTCGCGGGTCTTTCTAGAGCTTTGGATATTGCTGACGTTGCCGGCAAAGGCAACTTTGGGATCGCCCAGGTTGCTACAGTGTATTTTGATATCGGAGACCGGCTCGGCCTGCATTGGCTTTCAGACCGGATTCGTGACCTGTCCACAGATAACCACTGGCACGCCCTGGCACGAACGACCTTACGGTCAGATCTTCATCTGACACAGCGCACGATCAGTGCGCTCATACTGAACAGTCAGACCGGGCAAGGCAAAGCCGCCGTACGGCAATGGGTCCAGCAGCACCAAACGGAAACCGGACGACTTACCCAGATGATTCATGATCTGCAAAAATCCGCCAGTCCGGATTTTGCAATGCTGTCCGTGGCTGTCAGTGAAGCGGGGCAACTGGGCTCACACTCGGATCCCGTCATAACGGAAACCCCATAGTCTTTGAGAGGCGGCGCTTGCAAAAGGANNCCGCCNCTCCCGTCTTTTCTGGAAAAGGCATACACTTCGTCATCCGGACCAGAAACTGATACGACTTATGCGTACGTCCCAATTTTTTCTTGCCACTTTAAAAGAAGTCCCGGCTGATGCAGAGATTGTGAGTCACCAACTCATGGTGCGGGCTGGCCTGATCCGCCAGGTCGCCGCGGGTGTCTACAACTGGCTTCCCCTCGGTCATCGGGTGCTCTCCAAGGTCAGTCAGGTCGTCCGGGAAGAAATGGATCGCGCCGGCGCCCAGGAGGTGCTGCTGCCGGCAGTCCAACCNGCTGAACTCTGGCAGCATTCCGGCCGATGGGATGACTATGGGCCGGAGTTGCTCAGATTCAAGGACCGCCACGAGCGGGATTTCTGCTTTGGGCCCACCCATGAGGAAGTCATTACGATGCTTGCTCGCTCAGAAATTCGCAGTTACCGCCAACTGCCGGTCAACCTGTATCAGATCCAGACCAAATTCCGCGATGAAATTCGACCGCGCTTTGGAGTCATGCGCTCGCGCGAATTCATCATGAAGGATGCTTACTCATTTGACCGCGACAGCGACGGGATGTCACAAAGCTACCAGTCCATGTATGACGCCTATGTACGGATCTTCGAACGGCTGGGGCTTCAGGCACAGGCGGTAGAAGCGGATAGTGGAAGTATTGGGGGTAATTTCTCACACGAGTTCCACGTGTTGGCCGAGTCCGGCGAAGATGCCATCGCGTTCTGCTCCCCCTGCGGATACGCAGCCAACGTAGAGAAGGTGGATTTGACGGCGTTGTCTTGTGAACGGCCCGCTGCCAGCGAGGCTATGGCAGAAGTCGCCACCCCCGATGTGCACACCATCGCCGAATTGAGTACATTTCTCAAAATCGACGCAAAACAAACGCTCAAGACACTGATTGTCCAAGGTAGCGGCGATCTGCCTGTCGCGCTGGTGCTGCGCGGTGATCATGATCTCAATAGTGTTAAGGCAGAAACCCTCGATGAGATCGCCAAACCCCTGCGGATGGCAAGCACCAAGGAGATTGAAGAGGCGACCGGATCGGCACCGGGCTCCCTAGGCCCTGTCGGGCTCAAGATTCCCGTCATCGTCGATCATGATGCCAGCGCACTGTCAGACTTCGTTTGCGGAGCCAATCGAGACGGCTTTCATCTGCAGGGAGTCAACTGGGGTCGCGATCTTGCGGAACCGACGACACACGATCTGCGCCAGGCGGTCGAGGGTGATCCCTGCCCGACCGATCCCTCACAGTCGATCCAGGTCCGACGCGGCATCGAAGTGGGTCACGTATTCCAACTCGGCACCAAATATAGCGAAGCACTCGATGGGAATTTTCTTGACGCTGAAGGCCGCAGTCAGCCTTTTTATATGGGCTGTTATGGGATCGGCATCACTCGAATCGTCGCTGCGGCAATAGAACAAAGCCATGATGAAAACGGCATCATCTGGCCGGCGCCCCTTGCGCCATTTGATGTCTGCATCGTACCGATCGGGCTGAAAAAATCCGAACAGGTTGCCAACGCCGTCGAGGCCCTATACGCAGAACTTGAGGAAGCGGGATTTTCGGTTCTACTCGACGACCGGGATGAACGGCCCGGTGTCATGTTCTCAGAGATGGACCTGATCGGCATCCCGCACCGCATCGTCATCGGAGAGAGAGGCCTTGCCAAGGGGCTTGTGGAGTATCGCAACCGGGCGACAGGAGAGACCGTCGATTACGCTCTTGATGCCTTCGTTGCAACGCTGAAAACACTCAGTTCGCTTTAACTGCTTAACAGCCGACTCTCCAAAAGCTTTACGGCATCATGACGATACAGGACGTCCCTGGGCGTATGAGATCATCGCTTTCGAACTGCACGCTAAGTAGGTAACGCTGGCCCTCATTGCCATCAGCAATCGGCTCGAGCCCAATACGGATTTGCATCGCCTCAAAGGTTTTGTCTCCAAGAAGAATCTTGATATTCGGGCTGCCAGTTAGTCGTCCGACCGCCGTCCCATCTATTTCAGCTTTAGCCACATAACGTCCTCGCTCTGCCAGCGTTATGAGCACCGGAGAATCTGCCTGGTGATGCACAAACTGCCCCGGCATAAAGTCGGAATCCACGACCCACGCATCAAAAGGCGCGGTAAGCGTAGCGAGTTCGAGCAGGTGGCGCACCCTGCTATGCTCAAGTTGCGCATCATTGAAGGCAAATTCGGTTCGGGAAAGATCCAGCTCCACCTGCTCCAGCTGTACGGCGGAAAGTGCTCCTTCGTCGTAAAGGGTCTGTTCCCGCTCAACAACGGCAAGCTGTCTTTCCATTTCTGCTTCGCTGATCGCTTTGGTATTTAACGCCTTGTTTACCGCAATCTCGAGTAGAACCGTATCNAGCGAGACCAGTACTGCGCCTGCAGCGACAGCATCCCCAGGGCGCACCTCAACAGCCTTGACCTGGCCGGACATGCCAAAACCGACTTCGACCCGTCGGTTCCAGTCCAGAACGGCATCGAAGGTGTTGGCGAATAGGGTGCTGGCAGTCAATGACAGCAGTCCCAACAACAAGATCCGGAATCGATTTTTCATAAGTTTAGTCTTCCTCCATCAGAGCAAGCGGCCTGGCCAACAAGGCGTCCAATTCGGTCCAGAGCAACACCTGTTCAAAATCTACTCTTGCGGCTTCCAACATTGCTTCCGCGACGGCAGCCTGGGCGTCACCCAGATCCGAGCGCATCTCCATCTCATACATCGCCCGGCTACGGTCCTGGTAATAACTTCGATAGGTCTCGTCGGCTTCCGCAGCAACGATAGCCGCCCGATTGACCAAAAGATCGCTGATCAAGGAAAGCACGTCCTCACGGACGCCATATTCAGCCATGAGCAACTCAGCCTGCTTTTTCGCCAAGGCATTTTCCGCAAGTGCAACCTCGGTATCCCGCGCATGAGTGCCGTCGAAAAGCGGCATGATGAATTTGAGGTTCAGTCGATAGCGGTCACGACTGGAAAAGGAACTGTCATGGTATTCCCTCGCCTCAAAGTCAGCGCTCAATACCGGCGAGTTGATTTTTTGCGCAACGGAAACCTTCGCTCGAGCTGAGGCCACATTGGCTCTGTGCACTTTCAGTATGGAGGAAGTGGCAATCGCTTCATCGATTATGTCGTTGTACTCAGGGACCTCCCGATCTCGGTAGGCCGAGAGGTCAGGCACCACCAAATCACTCGACAATTCTCCGGGCCGACCTAAGTTCAGCGCCAACGCGTGGCGTCGCTGCCGGCGCTCAAGATCCGCGCGATGCCGAGCCACATAGGCCTTCCGATAGGCCGCCTCCTGTTTCGCCACCTCAAGTTCGGAAAACTGCTCAAAGCGGTCACGTCTTTCCGCCATCCGGGAATAACGGAAATACTCTATCGCCAGACGTTCGTTACGTGCTCGATAGGCGTGGTCCGCGAGGACCACGGCAAAGAAACTACGCATGATTTCCAATCTATGGCGATCGAGACGGGTAACAAAGCGGGCCTGGCTTGCCGCAATATCTGATCGGGCTGCTTCTTTTCTGCTTTCGGTTCGACCAAAGTCCGTAAGACGCTTTCTGAGAACCAGGCCGTAGCGGCTGTCATCTTGAAAGTCGACAGTGTCCGCGGCCGCGCGGCTCGACAGTCGTGGCTGCAATTCAACAAAAGCGTTCACGCCATAACTGGCATCCACTTTTCCTGAACTGATCTCGGCCGCGGCTACCTGATTTTGGGCCACCACCAACCCGGGGTGTGACTGGATCCCGATCAGCAGCGCATCGGACAAGGTCAACGGCTCAGGCAAAGGGGGGTAAACACGCTCTTCTTCGCCCAACGCCAACGCGGGCAAAAAAAGCCATGACAGTGCCACGCGCAGGATGGACATAGGGCCCGTTGCCTTCATGAATCAACCAAGTTCCTGCAGCGGCACAAAGACAGACTCCCGGTCAGGACGACGCCGCCCTACGCCTACGCTTGTAACTTGAAAATCGCTCGTGCTCAAAATGCGCCTTGACGACATACTCGCCAAGCCACAGGAATTCCTCCGGATCACGAGTCGTACCGGTAAACCGTACCAAGAGATCCCCTTGGGTATCGAAGAAAAGAAATGCCGGCGTGGCGCGGACGCGATTATGCCGAAGCGCGAAATCTGTCTCGGAAACCTCCTGACCATCAAAGCCCGTCACCAGTGCGTCACCGTCGGTATTCAGCCCGATCAAGCGAAAGTGCTGTCGAAAATAATCCTGAACCTGCGCCTGATTCAGTATTGTCTCTTTCATTCGATCACACCAAGGACAGTCGTCAGTCTCAAATACCACCAGGACACCGATCTTGCCTTCTTCCTGAGCCAGTTCCGCTTCCTCAGGAAGATCATTGAAGCTGTCCTGAAAGAAGAATTCGGAAGGATCCCGAGTCTCGCTGGCAACTGACGGCAAAGTCATCGCCATCAGCAAAGCGGTCACCGTTACGAAGGCAAACTGGGGATTTTTCATCAGTAGCTACCTGAATTCTCAATTATTTCTAACCTAGTTTCAGAATATAATAATACATTGATTATTGAGGATTCTGGTTCTTTCATCTTCTGCTGGACTCCTTGCGCTCAGTAAGCTCATGCCGATGTGCGGCTTCAGCCATGATTATCTCCTGACTTCACCGAGGACTTTTTATGACGGGCGCTACTCTTGGCAGCGGGCCCGGACTCTTGGGTGTCACATCTATCTCGGCGCTGATACAGGCGCCAAGCAGTATCACCAGCCAGGAGAGATAGATCCACAGCAAGAAAACCGGAATGCTCCACATCGCCCCATAAATGATCTGGTACGTATCAAAGTTTGAGATGAAGACCACAAAGCCAAACTTTGTCAGTTCAAAAAGTATGAGCGTGGTGACGGCCCCAACCAAAGCGGATCGCGGCCTGACTGGGCAACTGGGCACAATAAGATACATCAGGAAAAATCCTAGCACCTGCAGTAACGCCGGCAATGCCCCCAGTACCAGCTCGTGGGGTCCAGACCCCACGGAAACCCAATGACCCAACACGTTGGAGCCAAGATAAGTCGTGACGGCAATACTGATCACCATCAATATCGGTCCCAAAGTCAGCATAGCCCAGTACAGGAGCAGGCGCTGCGACAACGTCCGACCCTTCGAAACACTCCAGATCTGATTGAATGCGTCTTCAATCGTGTAGAGCAGCAATAGCGCCGTCACCAACAATCCCGCAAGACCCAATCCTGTCAAGCTACCGGCCTGACCAGCAAATTCCCGCAGATAGGTCTGCACTGCATCTCCTGTTGCCGGCGCAAGATTGCTGTACAGCAGGGTTTCAATTTCGTCTCTCCACTCAACGAAAAAAGGAAACATGGAAAGAATGGCAAACATCACAGTCAGCAATGGGACCAAGGCGAGCAGAGTGGTAAATGCCAGGGCCGAGGCCACACTTGGCAGACGCTCTATTTTGATCCGGGCAAGGATGCGGCGAATTATTTGCCGATCCCANAGTGTTGTCGGTGTGGAAGTGCTCATAACCTTAAAGCCAATATAACCTCAAGCCAGCGTAATTAGACAAAAAAAAGCCCCGCGAAGCGGGGCTTTTTTGGTTTCTGAACGCAGGTCAGTTATAAGATGGAGCAGCGCTCGCCTGTTCCGCAGACTGGGCAACCCCCAGTTTAGCGGACTCCGAAACCCGCTGAGCCAGCCGGTATGCCTCAGCCGCGTCACCCTCATCCAGCAGTTTCTGCGCCGCTTTCAGGGCTTTGCTGATCGGTACAGCACCTCCGCCTGTTGCGGAATCCAGAATGCGCCATTCTCCCTTCGCAGCCTTGGCTGCTTTGAGATCAGCACCGGCCTGGGCGATCGTTGCTGCTGCCTGCTCCGCCGACGCATTGGCCGCATCGGTTGATCCAGCCGCCTGCANGTATCTCAGGTCACTGCCTTCTACCACCCCAAGAACCCATGCGCCGCGACTTCTGGCGTGATCAATAGCTTCCTGGATCTGAGCATCACTCATCTCCCGCTCGATCTGGATCATCTGTCCCGGATAGATCAGATCCGCATCTGTAATATCGGCCCGGTTGCGCTTGAAAAGAAGCGGCCACTGGTAGGGATCACCGTACACCTTTGGTTGCGAGGAGATACCCCATAGATGATCTCCGGCCTGAACTACGTAGGCCGAAATCACCGGAACCGGTACCTCTTCCTGGCAGAGGAAGGAGGTGGGATAACGATCACACCAGTCTTCTGAGGAGGTTTGTCCTGCGGCTACCTCTTCCTCACAGATAAAAGAGGTCGGATACCGTTCACACCAGTCGTCTGCTGCGGTTACTGCGGCTGCNTCGTCCTGACACATAAATGAAGTCGGNTACTTTTCACACCAGTCGTCTGNTGCGGTTACCGGTGCCGCTGCGTCTTCNCATTCAAATGAATCGGGATACCGGTCGCACCAGTCGTCTGGTTTGGCGACTGCGGCTACGACTGCAGGCGCCATTGACACTGCCGGCGCAGGCGCGGCCGCCGTTGCCGACCCTGCTTCCGTTTCGGTGGGTTTGGCGGTGACACAACCCGTGGCGACAACGGCTACTGAGACCAGTGCCAGCAGGGTGCGTATGGGTGTTGCGTTCATTCTCATCGGGCCCCTCTCTGTGGAATGTTTGCGTATAAAATCACGCCGTTTAGCGGGATTTTTTTAGTGCGGTATAACGATCGCAATGTAACTATTACCCTGTGGTCTGTCAAGAAATTCAAGGAACCCCTATGGCAATTCAGATCTATCACAACCCCCGCTGTTCAAAGTCACGGGCCACGCTTGCACTCCTCGCAGAACAAGGAATTGAGCCTGAAATCATAGAGTATCTGAACGATCCTCCGAGCAAAACAACCTTGAAAGAGATCCAAAGAGCGCTGGGCTGTGCAGTTACCGATATGGTCCGCAAGAAAGAAGCGCCGTATGCGGAAAATGACCTTGAGTCCGTCAGTGAAGACGGGCTGATCACGGCCATCATAAAGTTCCCGATCCTATTGGAAAGGCCCATTGTCGTTAACGGCAACCGCGCCGCAATCGGTCGGCCGCCCGAGAACGTTCTCGATATCCTGTAACGCCGTCTTGCAGTCGACTCGCGCAATGTCTGAAATACTGGTTTTGTACTACAGCCGCTATGGTGCCGTCGAAGCAATGGCGCGNCTGGTTTGTCAGGGCATCGAAAGCATACCGNGCTGCACTGCCCGCCTNAGAACGGTTCCACCGGTCTCGGCGACACCCGAGAGCACTGCGCCAGAGATTCCCTCCAAAGGTCCCCCCTACATCGAGCAGCGGGATCTCGATGAATGTGACGCGCTGGCTCTGGGAAGTCCCACACGCTTTGGTCAGATGGCTGCTCCTTTGACCTATTTTCTTCAGCAAACCGGATCGGATTGGCTTGCCGGCNCGCTCGCAGGCAAACCCGCCGGTGTCTTTACTTCTTCATCGACCCAGCATGGCGGACAGGAGTCCACGTTGCTCTCCATGATGCTCCCCCTGCTGCACCATGGCATGCTGATATGCGGCCTGCCATTTACCGAATCGACCCTCAATCGAACTGAGACCGGCGGCACGCCCTATGGTCCCAGTCATGTCGCCGGCAGCGCCGACAACAAACCGATTAGTGCAGATGAAGCCGCACTATGTCGAGCTCTGGGGGCAAGACTCGCCGTTGCGGCACAAGCCCTCAGGAAACATTAACTCGACAGCAGACGGCCGGCGAGTTCCCGGACAAACGGCACGGTCAATCGGCGCTGATGCGAAAAAGCTTCGTCGTCGATCTGATCCAGCAACGCGAACAACGTGGCAGGATCACGGCGGACCCGACGCAGAAGATAAGCGACCACGGCGTCCGACAACTCGAGACCGCGCAGTCGTGCACGCAGTTGCATGGCTTCGGGCAACTGCGCTTCGTTCAAAGGCTGCACCCGCCAGGTACCCCCTGATGCCAGGCGGGTTGCAAGATCTGCGAGCCCAAAACCTACTTGAGAGGGTGGGTACCTGCCGGCGACAAGCAGACTGCCTCCAGAGGGTATCAAGCGCTCGTACAACGCCAGCATAGCCTCTTCCCAAGACGCATTGCCACTAACCGAATCTATATCATCCAGACAGACCGCCTGGAATCCGCTCAGATCCGCAATCATTTCTGGGCCAACCCCTTCGAGCCCTAAAGAGACATACGCGGGCGCCTGTGGCGCGCTGGAACGCGCCTTGCAGAATGCCTGCAGCAGGTGGGACTTCCCAGCACCCTTGGCGCCATGAAGAAAGATCACGTGTAGATCAGGGTTCGCATCAGGATTCTGCAGCAGAGCAACAATCTGCTGGTTGTCGCCGGCGAAAAAATTCTCAAATGACGCCTGATCTCTCAGGCGCAAAGGGAGTCCGATCTGATCAGTCTTAGCCAAAGCGTCACCCCCTTTTCAACTATAAAAGCTACGCTGCGGCATCCGAGGACCGAAGAACCCAGAAGTAAACATAATGAAAGGCGCTCGCGAGTGTTGTCGCAACTACCAGCCAAAGGACTCCATCCGTCAAAGGCGCCAGCACAAGCCACTCCACCTGCTCGAGCATGATCAGCACGACCAGCGAAATCTGCAGAAAAGTGTTCAGTTTACTCACGAGACTCGGTTGCATCCGTACCTCGCCATGCACCCATTGCAGAACCAGAACGCCGCCGATGATCCCAAGATCTCGGAAACCGATCAGCAAAAGGAGCCAGAACGGGATATCGCCCGCCACGGCCAACATGACATAGGTGCTGACAATCAGCATCTTGTCCGCAAGCGGATCAAGAATCGAGCCCAGACGCGTTACGGCATCAAAGCGCTTTGCAATCCATCCATCGAGCCCATCAGTGATGCCGGCGATAACAAAGACGACAAGTGCCGCACCATAACGACCTTCATACAAGAACAGAATCAGGACCGGTACCGCACCGATCCGAAGAAGCGTCAGTAGATTAGGAAGCTGATAAAGCAACGACATGCGGGGCATAGAACTCAATTCGGGCGCGGTAACCGCTGAATGCTGACAGTCGCGATGATTCAACTCCCTTTCCCGACCGGACATACGATACCATAAGTGTCTGGTTTAGCTCCTGTGTTTTCCCGTGGCCCCTCCAAGCGATACCCCCCTCAGTTACCGCGACGCCGGCGTTGATATCGACGCGGGTGACGATCTCGTCGAACGGATCAAACCTTTGGTCCGACGTACCCAGCGGCCAGAATGCCTCGGTGGAATTGGCGGCTTCGGCGGACTTTTCGAGCTGCCTACAGAACGGTATGAAAAACCCGTACTGGTCTCTGGCACCGACGGTGTCGGCGCCAAACTCAAGCTTGCCATCACACTGGACTGTCACGACACAATCGGTATTGATCTCGTCGCCATGTGTGTTAACGATATT
>PAUU01000039.1 GCA_002713825.1 Acidiferrobacteraceae bacterium
TCAGGATCCTTTACCGAAGGGCGTCTTGCAGCGAAGGCAGCCGTTCAGTACATCCGAGATCATGCCAAAGATAAGATCGTAATCTCGGACAAACAGATCGAGGATCGCCGAGAAGAGATCTACAGACCGCTTGAGACCTATGAAGTCGGGCGTAACGAGATCGTGGGTGGCACGGTTTCGCCGAGTTACATCCTGCCAATCCAGGGCCTGCAGCGCCTGGAGAAACTTATGGATGAATATGCCGGTGGTATCGGTGTTAATTATATGACCAACGAGCCGCTATTACTGCGTGGCCTCGAACTACTCAAGACGATGCACGAGGATTTTGAATACCTTGGTGCGGAGGATCTACACCAGCTTCAGCGCGCCTGGGAGCTCAAGCACCGGGCAATCGCCTCGGAGTGTGTGGTTCAGCATACCCTTTTCCGCAAGGAAACCCGCTGGCCGGGCTACTACTACCGNGGNGATTTNATGAAACTGGACGACGAGAACTGGCATGCGCTGACNCTCTCTCGCCGCGANCCGGAATCCGGAGAGTGGGCGATGGAAAAAGCGCCGGTNTATCACATCGTCGATTAGTTCCTNGNGCTNCNAAAAGGCGGGCCGTTGTGCCCGCCTTTTTTTTGCCCTATTCAGCGAGTCAATTCAAAAGTGACCTCCTAGTAAATCAGGCATTCATCTCAGATCATTTTTTATATTAATTTTCATTATGAGCTCTATTCCTGCCGAATCACCCAGCCACCTACCGGATCACCTCGCCGGTTATGCGAACGAACTCGCAGCGGCGCAAAAACGCTTGGGGGCGAGCGCTGGTGACCTCGCAGCTTTGCTTGATCTCATAATTCAAAAACCAACCACGCGCGATCAACTCTGTGATCTTCTTGAAAAATCGTGGGGCTCCCTCCAATACCTTCGAGAGCTTTTAAAAAGCGTNGAGAATGCCAAAACGGAAAGTGCCGAATTTACTGAAATCCTGACATTTGCTCACAAAGCAATAGAAACTGGTGCAACACTCTATNTTACCAAACTGAAAGACGCTCTCGATGCTGCAGTGGCTCATGCAAAAAAGAGCCTCGTAGATTCAACAATTCGAGGCAAATTGGCAGAAGCAAACGCACTCGCGTNCTGTCTTGAGCGCAATTATGACGGCGCTGCCGGACATTACCAGATTGCCTCAGAGCTATCCGAATCCAATCAAGATAAAGATTCGCAGTGGCGCTACAAAAGCCTGCAGGCGTCGGCGCTTTGCGATCTGGGCCGCGAATCGCTCGACGATCATAAGCTCTCAGAGGCGATAACGCTATTTGAAGCCATCGCCTCAGAGCTCACCGACCAGACCAAGGATTCCGATAAATGGGCGGCAACCCAGAGTGAACTTGGCAATGCGCTTGGCATATCAGGTCAGCGTCAGCGTGGCACTCATCAGTTACAGGAGGCCGTTGCGGCTTACCAGAGAGCTTTAACGGTGCAAAGTCCAGAACACTCTCCAGGTGACTGGGCGACAACCCAGAACAGCCTCGGCAACGCGCTTGGTATCCTTGCCCATCGCCAAAAAGACGTAGCACTGCTGGAACAGTCACAGCAGGCTTTCGAGCAGGCGCTAACTGTGCGGACANAGGAGCAACACGCCTGGGATTGGGCAGCAACACAAAATAATCTTGGCTCTGTGCTTCAGGCACTCGGCCAACAGAACAATGATCCGCAATTGCTAAAGCGTGCCGTAGACGCCTACAAGCAAGTNCTTTTGGTCTGGACTCGTGATCAGGCGCCGCTGCACTGGGCCACCACCTTCAACAACCTTGGCACTGCGCTGAGACTGCTGGGTGAAAAAAGAAAAGGACCGAGAACACTGGAGCAGGCCGTGGCNGCCTACCGCAACNCGTTGGCAGANCGCACGNGAGAGNGGGTGCCGGCACAGTGGGCCATGACTCAGAACAATCTTGGCACCGCTTTGCAGAAGTTAGGGGAACGAAGTGAAAGCCCCCAACCTTTCAAGGACGCAATCTCTGCCTACCAAAGTGCTCTAAAAGAGTGGACCCAAGAACGCTCTCCCATGACCTGGGCGCTGACTGCAGCCAACCTTGCGTTTGCGCAAAAAAGCCTGGCAGAACGTCTTGGTGACGCGGGAACAGCAGGACTGGCACTTAGCCAACTCGAGGCCGTCGCTAAAGTATTTCGTGAGGCCAGTCATGCCCAATATTACGAACATGCCACGGAGCAGATTGCCAAAACTCGGGAACTCCTCGAGGCGCTACTCAACGAAAATTGAAAGACCGATATCGTCAATAAAAGCGACTTCTTAAGTTCCTTTCGCCTTCAAATCGAGATGCGAAGTGAAAAGAGCAATCGTATGATAGACTGAAGTCTTATCCAGTTTTGAGCTTAAGGAGAAGTACCAAACTCGAAACCAGAACTTCCCATAGGAGAAGGCTTCTTTTTCTATTCTTTCAAGATTTAGATCACCGCTATCATGACTAAACGAGAAAAATTTCGCGCACTTCTTGTTTATCCAAACTTGCCGTTGATGCTTGTACCTCCTCTCGCCATCGCGTTGTTTACCCGTATTCTTCGAGAAGAGGGTTATTTAGTCGATCTATTTGATACGACCGCGTATCTGACTGACGACAATATTAGCCCCCAGAATCGAGTCAAATTTTTGCAAGCAAGAGAGTTCGACGAGAGTAACGACTTAGGCATCCAATTAAAGTCCGATATGTTGGGTGACTTTAGGCAAAAGGTTAAAGACTTTAATCCCCATGTTCTTCTATTTTCTGTGGTCGAAGACACCGTTGGAAAAACGCAGAAACTAATCCATAGCGTCGCCGACCTCGATATACCCACGCTACTGGGAGGAGTTTTTCCAACCGCTGCACCTGATCGTTGTCTAGCGATCCCCGGCGTAGACGCAATAGCCATCGGAGAAGGCGAAAAAACCATCGTCGGATTCTGTGAAGCGATNCGGACAGATCAGCATCTGTCATGCGTCAAAGGAATCTGGTACCTCGATACAGAGCATGTCGTTGTTCGAAACCCTCCAAATGAACTTGTAGACATTAATCTTTGTCAGCCCGACTTTAGTCTCTTTGATCCCCAGCGATTTGTCCGGCCTATGGGGGGCCATACCTTCAGGACTTTCCCGATAGAAACGTATAGAGGCTGTCCTTATTTGTGCACATTTTGTAATTCTCCCATGCAGCGAGATGTTTCAAAAAATAATGGGACAGGGAATTTTCTTAGACGAAAAAATATCCCTATGTTGTTTAAGGAGTTGCAAGAGATTCGTGATGTTTATGATCCAGAGTTTTTTTATTTCGTTGATGACAGCTTCCTAGCGCGGCCTAAACAAGAAATCAACGAATTCTGCGATATGTACGAAAAAATAAAACTCCCCTTTTGGTTCAATACCAGGCCTGAAAACTGTACAAGAGAATCGCTTAGACGTATCAAGAAAGCAGGATGCTATCGGATCTCCTTTGGTGTCGAGTGCGGAAATGAGTCATTCCGCAGAAAAGTTCTTAAGAGATATGTCTCCAACCACCAAATTCTTGACAGCTTTACTGTCATCGCAGAAGGTGGCGTTCCATTTTCGATCAACTTAATCATCGGTATGCCCGGTGAGACTAGAGCATTGATCTTTGAGACGGTTGAGTTAGTAAGACAGATTCAGGGATATGATAGCGTCACTGTGAGTATTTTCACTCCGTACGAAGGGACGGTCTTGAGAAAAGTCTCGGAGAAAAACAACTGGTTGTCTAAAAAACCCGAGACAGTGCATACGACAGCGAGATCAGTACTGGATATGCCGAAGCCCTATCTAAGCGCTCAAGAAATTGAAGACTTGATGAACGTGCTCCCACTCTATATTTATTTTCCTCGGGAAGAGTGGCCGCAAATTGAAAGAGCGGAAAAAAATGATGAAGAGGGGAAAAAACTACGAGAGCACTATTCACGCATTTATCGAGAGCAGTTCCTAAAGATCAATCAATTTCAATCAAAGGAACTAATCCCTGATAATGCGACAGGATGCAGAGCGAACGAGTTGGACTCTTATAAATTTATACCAGTCCAACTCTCCAATGACGAAGTTCATTTGCTTACTCTTTAGAGCCCCAATAAAGGAATTATTCAAATATCGGCTTGCCTCAAGTCTCCAAAATTGCGAATGGATTAAGCCCTCAAATTATTAGTCATTCTAGTTATAAACTGAATCAATGGCCCTGGCGCAACGCGTTATCAATTTGCTTTGCTAACANATCGTAGCCTCGCGGGTTGTAGTGCCCCGGCATACCAAATGGAAATATTTCAAGCGGACTTTCCATAGCTTNGAGTGCTATATCAAAATCAATAATTTTCAATCCAACGTCTCTCGCAATAGCCAGCACCTGGTCTCGTCTCTCTGTCGCCTCATCAACTTCAAACCTCCACTTATATCGAGACCACTGGGGAAGGTAGAAAAATATCAACTCTCCATCCCAAGCCCTAACCCTCAAGTCAGCCGCCTTAAGAACTTCACGAAATAAAGGTAGCGCCTGGTCAAGGTAATTTTTGCTAATTCTCTCGGCACGTAATCGAACAACCGTTTTACGAGGGAATTTAAGCCCTGCGAAAGCAATCAAAGTCTCTATTGAATGATCGACAGAATCGAAAGCACGGTGACGCTGGTATTCAGGATACCTATCGGGNTTGCCTGCGCTCCTGATTTCCTCAACTAACCTAGCTTCTATAAGATCGGCCATAAACTTCGAGATCTGATTTTGCTGAGCCTTCAAGTAAAGTTGAAGTTCTTTTCCAAATACCATCGGAGGGTTGCTCGATCCCGATTTTCCGACAAAAGGTCTTTAAGATCGTTTCCCTCATAATATAGCCACAGAACATACGAAGGTCTTAAACCTTCCGCATATTCTGCTAGTNTAGCCAGCTGCATCAAGGTTCCCGTTCCTGACTTTCCCAAGTTAAGTACATTCCAGCCCTGAACTCTAAGTCTCGAGGCTACATCTTGTCCGCCATTGACGCAGACTCCTTCTGTGAATGAATCCCCCGTCAAAACCAAGTCAATGTCGTTGATATGGCTCCCGGGAGGGTTGTTGAATCCAAATTCATCGCTCTGATAAGTTGCCCACTCGCCGGATTCGTCACAAAAGACGACAAGGGACTCCGAAATTCCTCCTAATACGTAGCCACGTTCGAACTTCTCACCAGCAGGTGCAGCTGGGACCGCGAGGATGCCATTTTTTCGTAGATGGAGTATTTTCTCTAGTTTTGTAAACGGATTAAGTTGAGCAACATGGCGATCTAGCTCTCTTTGATTGCTCCACTCAGAGTGATNACCAGCAGTCAAAATCCCCTCAACCGCGTAAATTGAAGTGATCGAANAAAATATCAAGAGCAGGATGTTTTTCCCTACCTTCGTTTTCAAAAGAGGGAGGGTAAAGATAAATAGGCATGCCCCGATAGCGCAAGCAGATACCCCATACCTAACCCAAGGATCCAAGGTGTCTTTNATTATTGCCTTAAATCCGAAAAAGGCAAACGGCAATGAAATAAGGCAGTAGCCTAGCGTGCGAGTTAGCAAGCGTCCGACGTTATTCATCGCAAATACTCTTTGAGGCATCAAGCGAGTCGAAAAAGAANAAAACTCACGTCGTCCGGCTTTGACGGCTGACCCGTCACTGGACTATCCATTCGCTCAATCACCGTTTGGGCAAGTTTGTCCGCTGAGTCAAGGAGCTCACCCGCCCTGATGAGTTCAACAATTTCAAACAAAAACAGGTTGTCCCACAACCCATCCGTACCCAATAACACGGTATCGCGAGGCGCAAGTTCGATGCCTTCCTGCTTTTCAAGCCACATCGCAGGATCTCCCATCATGTTATTCAACAGATGCCGTTGAGGATGAAACAACGCTTCTTTTTCATCCANGCCNTTGGCTTCCTTGATACCGACCGGCGAGTGNCACTGGGTCTTCAGCTTGATGCGGCCGCGCTGCCCCACCGCCAAGAGTGTCGAATCGCCTGCGTGACAAACCGTTGCCACATTATCGGTAATCTCAGCGACCGTCACTGTCGTGGCGGCACTGGGCAAGTCTTTTAACAGTTGCTGATTGGCGGCTTCGATACTTTCCTGGACTGGCTGATTTTTATTGAGAGTGGTATCTNCCAGGAAGCTGATGACGAGGTTCGCTGCCTCAAGACCCCGAGGCATCCCGCCGACACCATCGGCGACAGCAAGACAGACGCCGCCGTCGCGCTTTTCGACAATTCCCAGTGCATCTTCATTGGCACCCGACTGTCCACCGTGGGGTCGGCTGAAAACTACCGCTTGTCCTGCTTTGAGTTCGACTTTGCGGGGCTCGGCAAGATTCTGCCCATACAAGAGCACGGGAGGCATCAAGAATTCGGAATCGGTCATCAGCGAGCTTACCGCCACTCCAGTTTTTCAAGATGCTGACAGAGTTGACCGGCGCTTCGAAATTCCTTCGAGATCAAAGTGCGTTTTAGACCTCTACAGATGTCTTTGATCTCCTGAGGTTGGCGCCGATACCAGCGCGCGCCCCCCAGCGCATCGTAAAAGATACGAATGAGATCAAAAACATCGTGCTGAATGTTCTCCGCATTAGGCGCTCCCCAACTGAACATATCCAACAACTTGAGTTCAAATCCCAAGCCATGACGCAGAACGATCACGTTGTCCGTGTGAAGATCCCCATGGTACTCACCCTCATTGTGGATCGCTTCGATACCCAAGGCAAGTGCATGCAGCAGGTGCACACCCTGAAAAGGATTTAAACGCCGTCCCGGCTGGCGCTTCAAAAAATCGGAAAGCAGTTCCCCTTCGACAAATTCTGAGACCAGAAATGAGACAGGCAATCCATCGAAATCAAAGGCATCCCGAGTGTGATACTGAATCACCACCGGACAATGACGCAATTTATGGAGTTTGCGTGCATAAAAGCGAAGCGCGCGGTTACTGGGATTGCGCCGGGGAAAAAAGATCTTTACGGTGCGCTCTATCCTGGTGCCGATCTCGCGAACAAGATAGACCTCGCCCTCCCAACCGGAACCAAGTCGTGAAACCACTTGATATTTACCGGCAAGTTGGCTGCCTGGGGTGAGTGCAAACGTACTGACGCGAGGCGGCTTTGCTTTCACCAAAACATCCCGACTTGGCTAACCCAGAACGAGTCGCATCATCTTGTGATCGATACCCGCATCGAGGAAGATATCTCCGTATGCCTCAAATCCTGCCCTTTCGTAAAAAGCAACAGCGGGNAGCTGGGCCCCGAGGCTGACCTCCTCCAACTTCAATCTTTTCGCCTCGGCGACTAACGCGTCCAGAAGAGCCCGGCCAATGCCCTGACGGCGCATGGATTGGCTGACCGCCATCCGGCCGATCTTGCCTGATCCCAGCATACGCCCTGTTCCAATNAGCCTGCCATCATCTGAAAAGGCTGCCGCATGCCANGCTGAGGTGTCTTCACCATCAAGCTCGAGCTCGACCGGGACACCCTGCTCCTCGACGAATACCGTGTGGCGAAGGGAGGATAGGGCCTCACTGTAACGCACCCAGTCCACAATCCGGATCTCTACACCCACCAACGCCTTGTGCTCCCAAAAAGAGGTTCAGTTCCGAGGAGTCTTGTCGTCTGAGCCGAGCTCTTCAAACTCGGCCATTCCCTCGTCCAGCTCCCGCTCAAGATCATCGTAATCGTCTGACTCAACTTCGTCATCCCTGGACTGCGGCTTTATTGAACGCGAGAAATAAAGCCCCGCCTCGAAAAGCAGCCAGACCGGAATCGCCAGCATCGTCTGCGAAAAGATATCCGGAGGCGTCATCAGCATCCCGACCACAAACGCACCGACGATGATGTAGGGGCGCTTAGTAGCAAGCGCATCCGGAGTCGTCATACCCATACGGACCAACAGGACCGTCGCGACTGGCACCTCAAAAGCCAAACCAAAAGCAAAAAAGAGTTTCAGCACGAAGCTGAGATACGCACTGATATCCGTCATGACCAAAACACCATCAGGCGCCGTACTGGTAAAGAAGGCAAAGATCACCGGAAAAACAACAAAGTAGGCAAAAAGAATACCCAAATAAAACAACACACTGCTCGAGACCAACAGGGGAACAGTGAGTTTTTTCTCGTGTTCATATAGCCCCGGCGCCACAAAGGCCCAAAGCTGATACAGCAGATACGGCATCGCAACCGCCGTAGCGAAAGCAAAAGCAAACTTGAACGGAACAAAGAACGGGCCATGCGGCTCCGTAGAGATCATTGAGTTCCCCTCCGGCAACGCGGACATCAGCGGCTGAGCCAGATACTCATAAAGCGTATTGGCAAACGGCGCCGCCATGATGAACAGAACAAGCACCGCGCCGCCAGCGCGCATCAATCGATCACGCAGTTCCAGCAGGTGCGACATAAAGGTCGCGCCCTGCATCTGTGTAGGGTTGGGAGATCGAGTCACCGGTCTTTACTGGTCAGCTGGTGCCAGTCTTTTCGCTCGCGTCTTCGCGAAGCGTTTTGGCCGACTCGTTGATCGAGTCGACAACATCAGTCATCGCATCGTCGTCTTTGATGGACTCCGTGGCTCGATTGAGGTCTTTACTGACATCGTCTTTGATACTGTTCACTTCTTCGCCGAGCTTGCGCATATCCGCCAATTCGCTTTCACGAATCTCGCGGTCTATATCGGACTTCACATCAGCAACCATGCGTCTAGCGCGCCCCACCCACATACCTGCAGTGCGCGCAGCGCGCGGTAAGCGCTCGGGTCCCAAAACGACCAAAGCGATGGAAGCAATGATGACTATTTCTAAAAAGCCAATGTCAAACACGGCGCTACCCTTGGGGCAGGTCAGACTTTGGCGTTTTCTTTATCCGAATCCGAGTCAGCATCTTCGGCGGATTCGGCAAGACTGTCCTGACTGGCCTCACCCTCAGTCTCGGATGACTCTTCGGCGCTCGCCCCGTCTTTCATGGTACTGCGAAATCCTTTTACGGCTCCGCCAAGATCTGTCCCGAGATTGCGTAATTTCTTGGTACCAAAAAGCAGCAACACAATCACCAAAACGATGAGTAACTGCCAGATACTGATTCCACCCATTCCCATAACTCGTCTCCTATCCTGCTTTGTAGTTTTGTGCGATCCCGCCCTGCTTCNCCGAAAAAGGNTATCNGGCAGGTCGTCGCGGCTTCGCCCGAACGGACAAACCGCTATTTCTTGGGCACATGATAACCGCTTTTAAAAACCTGTGGGAAGTATAAGATTTTTCAGGGAACCTTAAAGGCTTGAGCGCTTGGTTTAAAGTTCGCGCTCCTTGCCGCCGAAAACGGCTTCGTAAGGGAGGCTTGCCGGGTTATTGCACCGCATGGACCCTCGGGAAGCGTGAATCAGACACCCGGCGGATATCGGCACCGCATTGCAGCAGTTTTTCCTCGATACAGTCGTAGCCTCGGTCGATATGATAAATCCGGTCAATCACCGTCTGTTCACGAGCAACGAGTCCCGCAAGAACCAAACACGCGGAGGCTCGTAAATCTGTCGCCATCACCTGCGCCCCGCCCAACTGCTCTACTCCCCGTACAAGTGCGGTATTGCCGTGTAAATTGATGTCCGCCCCCATGCGTTGGAGTTCATGAATATGCATGAAGCGGTTCTCAAAGATATGCTCAGTCACCGAAGCCGCGCCCTCGGCCACGCAGTTCATGAGCAGAAACTGGGCCTGCATATCGGTAGGAAATCCCGGGTAAGGCGCGGTACTGATCGAAACCGCCCGGGGGCGCTGACGCATTATCAGGCTGACCCCTGTTTCCGTCGTCGAGATCTCTGCTCCGGCATCACGCAATCTGGCCGTCACCGCGTCCAGATGGGATCGATTGACGTCATGAAGATGCATCTCTCCTTGCGTGACCGCACCCGCCACCAGGAAAGTGCCGGCCTCAATTCGGTCCGGAATTACCCGGTGTGAGGCTCCTGAGAGACTCGGCACGCCTTCTACCTCAATCACATCACTGCCTGCCCCGGCAATTCGAGCCCCCATAGCGGCCAGACAATTGGCGAGGTCGATCACTTCTGGTTCGCGCGCCGCATTCTCAAGAACCGTGGTACCTTGCGCCAGACTCGCAGCCATCATCAGGTTCTCAGTCCCGGTGACCGTCACGGTATCGAAGACGATTTTCGCGCCGTGCAGACGACCTCCTGATGTGCTCGCCTTGATATAACCTTCCTCGACAGCAATGGTGGCGCCCATCTGCTCCAGCGCGCGCACATGCAGGTCAACCGGTCGCGAACCGATCGCGCACCCGCCCGGAAGCGATACCTCAGCTTCGCCAAAGCGTGCAAGCAGCGGACCAAGCACCAGAATAGACGCCCGCATGGTTTTCACCAGTTCATANGGCGCTCGCCTCGAGTTCAGCGACCCGGCGTTAACCGTAATGACNGATTTCTCATCGACTTCGATCCGCGCTCCAAGNCGGCCTAANAGCTCCAGCGTGGTCGTGATATCCCGGAGGTGAGGCACNTTCGCCACCCGCAGGTCCTGATCTGTCAGAAGAGCGCTGATCAATACCGGCAAGGCCGCATTTTTGGCACCCCCGATGCGAACCTCCCCGCGCAGCGCATGGCCGCCCCTGATGACTAGACTTTCCAATAACTTGACCGTTCAGGAGATAGAAAAGCGCACCCAACTTAGGGCGCTGAAGATAAGAGTTTAACTGCATAAACAAAAAAGGCGCCCAAAAGGCGCCTTAATTGAATTGTCCAAAAGAGATCAGCGCTAGGCTTCCGGCGTCTGTGACAACGCTTTTTCAAGTTCACCGTTCTCGTACATTTCCATCATAATGTCGCTGCCGCCGACAAACTCCCCGTTGATATAGAGTTGCGGAACCGTCGGCCAGTTGGAAAACTCCTTTATTCCCTGGCGAATTTCATCATCCATCAGGACATCAGCAGTTTCGAACTCTGCGCCCAGCGTCTGCAGGATCTGGATGGCACGGCCTGAAAAGCCGCACTGCGGAAAGTCGCGGTTGCCTTTCATAAATAGCATGACGCGGTTGCCGTCTACTGTTTCCTTGATTCGTTGACTAACGTCCATAATATTCCCCTGTAAAAATCGGTGACTGGCAAGCTACAGTGATTGCCTTGGGTTTGTATCCGGCTTAAGCGGAAGCCTTTTCTTCCGGCGTTAAGGTGCGCATCGACAACGCATGGATCTGCACTTTCATGCGATCACCCAGCGCGCCATAGACCATCTGGTGCTGCTGAATGCGGCTTTTACCGGAAAAAGCTGCACAAACGATCTCTGCGTCAAAATGGTGGCCATCGCCGGAAATTTCAACCGACGCGCCCTCCAGGTTTTCCTCAATCCAGCCTTTAATGTCCTCTGGACTTACCATTTGATTTCCCTTTGTTGCGCCTCAAACCCTTAGGAATTAAAGGTTTTCGGACGTTTTTTTCTCGAGTGATTCTATCAGGGCATTCAGCCCGTTGGCGTCAATGTATTCGCCATACTGGTTGCGGAAACTGATAATCAGGCTGATTCCATCTATCTGGATATCGTAGATCTGCCAGAGGCCATCGGCCGTGAGAAGGCAATAGTAGTCTACGGGTACGGGCGTTTGAGCTGGTAGCGCCACCTTGGTCGGCACCACCGCAATGCGGCCCTCGGCCCTAAGCGTCACNTCGCCAAAGAGGAACTCCTGATCCCCGGTGTACTCAAACATTGCGGTCGCGTAGGTTCGCATCAGAAGGTTCTTGAAACCCATTGTGAACCGCTCCCGCTGCTCCTCAGATGCGGTTTTCCAATGGGATCCCAGAATCAATCGCGCCACCTTGTTCAGTGCGATCTTGGGGATGACGAGTTCTTCGACGAGCGCGTAAAGCGCGCCATGATCTGCCTCAAGCTCTGCACGGCGCTCCNGCAACTCACTGATCAGTTGATTGACCGTGCTCTGGATCATCTCGTCTGCCGTTGGTGCGGCAGTCGCGCTGGCGCAGCCCATAGCGATGACCAGACCCAGCGCAAAATGCTGGGACATTTTCACAGCCCGGTTTACCACGCGGATCAATCGAAGAAACAAAGTCACACGGTCAGCCTTTAGTNGGGGTCAAGGTGGATATTTTGCAAAGTTAACGCCGTCACTTCAAATGGCGATTTACTGTCAGCGGCCAAAAGGGCGTAACCACAGAATCAGCCTTGGCAGGAGAGTCAAGGAGGCCAGCAATGCCATTGCCATCCCGAGCGCGGTAAAGACGCCAAAGTAGATGGTCGGTAGAAAATTCGACAGCACCAATATGGAGAATCCCGCGATGATGGTAATGGCGGTGTAAAAAATGGCGCGCCCAATGTTGGCGTGGCAGTAATGCAGCGTTTCCACATAGTCGCCGACTCGCTCGATCTCACTGCGAAAGCGATAGATGTAGTGGATACTGTTGTCCACGGCGATACCCAACGTGATCGAGGCAATCGTAATGGTCATCATATCCAGAGGAATCCGGGCCCAACCCATCACGCCGAGAATAATCGCCGCCGCCAGCAGATTGGGCGCAATCCCAATCACCGCGAGCCGCAAGGAACGGAACAGGATCAGCAGCATGAGGGCAATTCCCAACATCACCACACCGAGACTCATGATCTGCGAGGAAAAAAGACTTTGGAGCATGTTGTTGTAAAGCACGACGAGTCCCGAAACCTGAAACGCCTCAGGTCCCAGATCCAACTCCTTCTCAAGACCTGATTGAATCTCCTGAAGCAACACATTGCGCCGAAGATCGGGAAGGGAGTCACGGATACGAGCTGTCAGACGCACCTCATCTCTTTCAATCGACACGTAGGGGCTCAGCAGCGCGGCTTTAAGATCGTTGGGCATCCTTTTATAAAGTACCGCAAGCTCAAAGGTATCGAACGGTGCCTTGCTGATCGACTCCCCGACCCGTATCAGCGAAGCCAGAGACAACACCTGCCCGACCCCATAACGGCTCTCAAGAAAGTCATGCACCATCGATACCGTTTTTATCTTCCGCGGTGTAAACCAGTAGTCCACCGGATCGCCCTGTGACACTGACCCCAATAACAGTGCCAAGTCGTCATCAGATTCTTCGGCGGGGGCGATCTTGGGTTCCGGCTCAAACCGCACGATAACGTCAAGCGGCGTGGTCCCACCCAGTTCACGATCGATCAGCTTGAGTCCACGATAAATCTCGGTGTCCTTGCCAAAATAGTTTATGAAACTGTTTTCGACCTCAAGACGGGTAATCCCGATCCCGCCCAAGATCGCCAGAGCAAGCGATGTCGTGATGACAAGACGGCCCCGTTGCACCGTGATCCGTGACAGCGTTGCCGTAAATTTGAGTCCAGGAACTGATGCACTTTCCCCTTTTTGTGCTGAACCCAAAACGGCAAGTAACGCAGGAAACAAAAGAAAAGACACGGCAAAAGTCACTGCAAGACCGAGCGACATCATCCAGCCGAAATCGATCACCGGTTTGATGCTGCTGAGCACGAGCGATCCAAACGCCAGAATGGTCGTCAGTGCCGTGTAGAGGCAGGGCCAGAACATTTTCTGCATGGTCATCAGCACCCGCGCCAGGTGCGCCATGTCAGGATGATCCCGAACCAGTTGTCGGTGCCGAACCACAAGGTGCACATTCATCGACATGGTGAGAATCAGCATCAGCGAGATAAAGTTTGAGGAAATCACCGTTACCTGCCAGCCCGCAAGACCCAGCAGGCCCATCATGCTCAACCCGGCAAAAAAACAGCTCGCTAATGGCAACACCACCCACCGCATCGCCCTGAACACAATGGTCAGCATGACCACCAGAAACACAAATACACCCAGACCGAACGTCACCAGGTCGTTGCGGATAAACGTAATCATGTCATCGGCGATCATCGATACCCCGCCAAGGACGAGAGATCCTGTATCGCGGTGGCGCTCCATGACCTCGCGCACAGCAACAATAGTGTCATGGCGCTTTTGGTTTAACTGGCGCTTTTGTAACTCATACTGCGCGTCCAGCTGGACAAAACGCTGCTTCTCGTCTGATGTCGCTTTGCCCGCGCCGATCCGCTGTGACATTCTGCGACGCTCGCGCTGCAAAGTCTCAAACTCCGGGGCTTCGTCCAGATTGAGCTGCAAAGCCGTGGTTCTCCCGTCGGCACTCACGATCAGTTCGGAGAACACAGGGCTCGACGTCAGCTCGTCACGAGCCTTGCCAAGATCGACTTCGCTGTCCCTCAACGTCCGGTAATTGCCCGCGAGCTCAGTAAGTGATCCTTCTCCCTGTGCGAGCAGCGGCACATCAAGCAGCGAGACAACTGAACTGATCCCGGGCACTTCTTCAAGGTCAAGAGCGAGTTGGTCTACTCTCTTCAGCGTGCTTGTGGCAAAGACCCCTTGCTCGGGCACAAGCGCCACCACAAGAAAACTCTTGGATTGATAGCGTTCCGATAGGTCCCGAAAGACCTTGTAGTCCTGGTCATTCTCCAGAAGCAGAGAATCCGCAGAGGCGTCCAGCCTGAAGTCACGTGCGTGCCAGCCGAGCACCATCAGCACCAGCAACAGAACAATCAGTAACGGCCAGGGCCGCAGAACAGTCCAGCGGTTGTAATGACGGGAAAACCAGCTCATCAGGCGTCCAGCAGATCCGCCACCGTGCGCGCTTTCACAGCATGATCAAAAGCGCGTTCGGGGTCAGTAAAAATCAGTGCACCGCTATCCGTATTCAGTTGCTGCATGGTTTCTATTACAGTGCGCATTCCGACCAGGTCCCCGTCCGTATGACAGACGATAGTGTAAGGGCTATCTGCAGAGGCGGCGTCTTCACAAGAATCAAAACATCCGCCAAAACCGGCCGGCAATGCCTGGGCCGGACACCCCCTCAGGCACACAGGGACTCCCGATATCTCCGACCTGACCTGCTCAAGGAAAGTCTTTTCAGCAATCGGATCGACCTTTACGTCGACCACGAACGCATCAAGTTGGTCGCCAAAAGCCTTTGCCACCGCCTTGGCACTGGACACGTGTTTTGCATCAGTCTCGGGATATGCTGAAGCGCTGGCTATTTCAACAATAAACCGAAAATCGGGATCCGTATCCTCGATCCAAACGGCGATCTCATCCAGACTGATCGCATGCAGCCTGTCAGCCGGCACCAAAACACTGCGCAGATGGTTTGCATACCAGGACAATTGCCACTCTTGAGGTAGGTCGACATCATAAAAAGTCCCCTGCCATGCTTTGTGGCGCCAGCCTCGTGTCCCAACTCTCAATGGGTGCTGCATGCTCTGAACCCGACAGTATCGACAAAAGCCTTTCCTTTAGAATAACCCGGATTGTGCCAGTAACCGTGCACGGGTCATGAGATTCACAACGTGGTTTTAATATGACGGAATCTGCCTTTTTAGTCGACGCGCGAGCCGTTATCGCCTGCGAAGGTGAAGCGCTTTCAACACTGGGTGCACGCCTTGACCAGCGGTTTGTTCACGCCTGCGAGGCCCTGATGGCGTGCACTGGGCGCGTGATCGTCACCGGGATGGGGAAATCAGGACACATTGGCAGCAAGATCGCAGCGACCCTGGCCAGTACCGGCACACCGGCCTTTTTTGTACACCCTGGTGAAGCCAGTCATGGAGATCTCGGCATGATTACCCCGGGGGACCTGGTTCTGGCGATCTCCAATTCCGGCGAAACGCCAGAAATCCTCACCATCCTGCCAATTATTAAACGGATGGGAAACACGCTTTTGGCGCTCACGGGCGACAATGGATCATCCATCGCAGAAGCCGCAGATATCAGTCTTGATGTCAGTGTTGAGCGGGAAGCCTGCCCCCATAATCTCGCGCCGACCGCCAGCACGACTGCCACATTGGCCATGGGCGACGCCCTGGCCATCGCTGTTCTCAAGGCGCGCAACTTCGGCGTCGAAGACTTCGCGCGTTCCCACCCCGGCGGCGCGCTCGGCCGACGCCTGCTGGTTCATATTAAAGACCTGATGCATACCGGCGAAACTTTGCCGCTCGTCTCGCCCGACGCATCACTCACGGAGGCGCTGGCGGAGATGTCGGCCAAGCACCTCGGCATGGTGGGTGTCGTAGATAACGAGGGACTGTTGGTTGGAATCTATACCGATGGTGACTTACGCCGCACGCTCAACCAGGGTACCAATATCAACGCCTGCCGTATCGATAACGTTATGGTCTGCTCACCGCGCACCATTGCGCCCGATACTCTCGCCGCAGAAGCGGTAGAGATGATGCAGAGACATTCCATTAACGGCTTGTTTGCCGTGGATAGGAACGGGCGGCCCGTTGGGGCGCTGAACGCGCTGGACCTGATACGCGCCGGCGTCTTCTGAAGCCTCGTGCGGGCGCATATCGAAAGGCTAGTCCTGATCGGCGTGCTTGGCGCCATGGCGGGCCTCGGCATCTGGATGCAGGTCAACCTGCTAGAACCTGCCGAGAACAAAACCGCGGCACCGCTGACCAATGAGCCCGACTATTACATCCAGAATTTCACCGCGACCGGCCGGGATGAAGCTGGAGTCATCTACGTGCTCAAAGCGGAACGTCTAGCGCACTTTCCCATCGACAACACCGCTCTCCTTGATAAACCACATCTCGTGCAATATCAGGAGGGCAAGCCGGCACGACAGACCACCAGCGAATCCGGTTGGATGTCCGGTGACGGGTCTGAAGTCCTGCTGACGGGCAACGTTGAAGTCACCCAATTTCGAACTGATGCAGATCCCGGGAGCGTCACCCGCACCCAGCGTCTAAGCGTCCGATTGGATCGGGGCAGCTAGATTCGGGCAGCAGGCCCGGTTTGCTAAAATTCGGTCATGATCCGACATCTCCTCGCCGCCTTCTCACTCTTATTTCTGTTTGCTCAAAACGCTGTTGCGCTCGAGTCAGATCGCAACCAGAGCGTACTCGTCGAAGCTGACGAAGTGGAGATGGACTTTTCCAGTGGTACCCGACTTTACCGGGGCAACGTGTCAGTGCGCCAAGGGACCATACGCATCATTGCCGATCAGATCGAACTGATCTACAAGGGTGAACAACTAGACCACGGTATTGCTACCGGTAATCCGGCCGTCTTCCGGCAGCGGCCGGACGGAAAAGACCACGATGTCATCGGGACCGGCCGTCGAATTGAACTCGACGAGATCCAGAACATTGTCACCTTTATTGGCGATGCCCGACTCCGGCAGGACCGTGACGCAATAGAGGGCGAGCGGATTGTCTACGACATGGCCCGAGACCGCATGATTGTGCGCGGGGGGGATGCCTCACCGACTCGCACCACACGGGCGGGCGAGGATTCCGATACCGCGCTGCCGACACAGGACGGGGAACGCCCGAAAATGGTCCTACAGCCCGACGCATTGGATGATGAGAGCGCCGGAGCGGATACATCTGCGGCCACCCGTTCAACACCTTCAAAATCTGGACAGGCCTACGTAGGCGAGACGGGCGCTCCGGTATTCGCCACCCAAAGTGTGACCGGCGCATCGCTTGGTACCCTGCCCAGCGGGTTACCCGTGAAAGTACTGCGTCTGGAAAATGGCTGGGCACAGGTGAATGCGCCTCACAGTGTACGCGTCTGGATCTACGGCAAGTTTGTATCGGCCGACTCCGGCATAGCGACGGTAACAGGCTCGGCGGTCAGGCTGCGATCCATACCTTCCACCGATCCCTCGTCTGTCGTCTTGGGCGAGGCCACCAAAGGCCAGCGTGTGCGGGTTCTTTCTGTGAAAGGAAAATGGAAAGAAATAGAGGCCTCTGCTGATCTCAAAGTATGGATTCCCTCGCCTCGAATTGAGACTTCAGAGGATTCGAGCGCCTGGGAACGCGACTGGCGCGAATCTTCCTCCAAAGCGGCGGACGGTTAAACAACCCCTCCCAACGCGATTGCGACGGGATCTCAATCCATGAGTTCACTTACCACCCAAGGCTTGGTCAAGCAGTTTGGCCGGACAAAAGTTGTCGATAATGTCGATATCAGTGTCAGCGGCGGCGAAGTCGTTGGTCTGCTTGGTCCAAACGGCGCTGGGAAAACCACCTGCTTCTATATGATCTGCGGCCTCGTCCGGCGCGACCAGGGCACCATCCTGCTCGATGGCGAAGACATCAGTGGGCTCCCGATGCATCAGCGGGCTCGGAAAGGAATCGGATACCTGCCCCAGGAGCCCTCCATCTTTCGGCGTCTCACCGTACGGGATAACCTGCTCGCGGTGCTCGAAGCGATCCCCGAACTTGATCGCGACGCCCGACAGGAGCGCGTTGATGAGATGCTGGAAAAATTCGGAATCACGCATAAGGCCTCTGACTACGGCTATAGCCTGTCGGGAGGCGAGCGCCGACGGGTGGAGATTGCGAGGGCAATTTCATTGCAACCCTCCTTTATGCTGCTGGATGAACCTTTTGCCGGCATTGATCCCATCTCGATCATTGACATTCAGAAACTGATTCAGGATCTCAAGGACATGCAGATTGGGGTACTCATTACCGATCACAATGTGCGCGAGACGCTGGGCATCTGCGATCGCGCATATATCCTGACCCAGGGCAAAGTGCTGACGGAAGGCAGTGCGGAACATATCCTGGCCCATGACGAGGTGCGGTCGGTCTATCTTGGCACCGGGTTCCGACTTTAATTCATTGCGCGGGACCNAAGTTGAAACAGGCGCTTCATCTCCAGCAGGGTCAACGCCTGCAACTCAGTACACAACTGCAGCAATCGATTCGTCTGCTGCAGTTGTCCCGTGAGGAAATTCGACAAGAGATCACCTCTGCCCTTGAGTCAAACCCCCTGCTGGAGGAAAGGGAGTCCGATGCCCTGCCCGACATGCCATCAGACGCTGATCTTGGGCCTCTCGCCGACCTGCTAACCGAACCTCAACAAGCCGACCGGGCGTTTTCAGAGGACGAGTGGCGTGA
The DNA here is from genome assembly GCA_002713825.1 of Acidiferrobacteraceae bacterium. Taxonomy (GTDB): domain Bacteria; phylum Pseudomonadota; class Gammaproteobacteria; order Arenicellales; family UBA868; genus UBA868. Next base: position 18,946 of record PAUU01000039.1, read on the forward strand.
TACACCTGCTGCCGATCGACACTGGGAGCACTTGGGATCCTCATCCTCGACTGGGCACCCGACAGATGACGCGGCCTATGATCATGAACGTCTCTGGGGAAGCAGGCAGGATAGTCTGTGCGATCTGCTGCTCGAAGGACTTTCGCTGCACAGGCTGAGCGACTCAGATCAACGCATTGCGCAAGCNCTCATCGGCTGTCTTGATGGAAGAGGCTATCTCACAGCCAGTCACGATGAAGTCAGACAGATCCTGTGGCCTGANATTGAAGCCGAAGACGACGAAATTGATTCGATGCTTCATCTCGTACAGAGCCTTTCCGACCCAGGTATTGGCGCGAGAGATTTAGCCGAATGNCTGACGCTGCAACTTAATGCCCTGCCCGAGGCAACCCCAGATCTGCAAAAGGCACGAGAAGTTATTCACNAGTATTTCGCCCTGCTGAGTTCGCGTCGCTATAAGACGCTCGCTGGCGAGCTCAATATCGATGCTCCTGCCCTGGCCAAAGTACTTGAGCTAATCCAGTCACTGGATCCCAAGCCTGGTGAGCGGCTCGCTGCACCCTTGACCCTGGCGGTGACGCCTGATGTCCTGGTTCATCGGCAAGACGATGCCTGGACAGTCAAGCTTGAGCATGAAAGTACTCGGGGTATCCGCATCAGTGATGACTACCAGCCATATCTTGATGCTGATGATCAGACAACCAGAAAATACCTCAAAGAGCACCTGCGCGAAGCAAAGTGGTTCATCCGAAGTCTCCAGCAAAGGGATCAGACCATTCTCAGCGTTGCAGCCCAGATCGTCTCGGTACAAAGGGGCTTTATGGACGAAGGAGATAAGGCGCTGGTGCCGTTGACCCTCAAAGATATCGCGCAAGCGCTCGACCTCCACGAATCCACCGTGTCGCGCGCCGCGGACCAAAAATACCTTCTCACACCGCAAGGACTGTTTCCACTGAAGCATTTCTTCTCGACAGGCCTGGCCACCGCTTCGGGGTCCCAGACCTCTTCCCGGGCAGCACAGGCCAGGATCCGCAAAATGATAGAATCGGAGCGCCCGTTCAAGCCGATCAGCGACAGTCGACTGGCGGCGCAACTCGAAAAAGAAGGAATCTCGATCGCCCGGCGCACCGTGGCCAAATACCGCGAGCAGATGAATATTCCGCCAGCCAGCCAGAGAAAAAGCGTAATCTAGTTATGACACAAGCGGCGTTCACCAACGAAGTCGACGCATCGGGTCCGTTGCAGGGTCTGCTTATCCGCGAACGGATAGCGGTCAGCGTCAAAGTCTCGAGCAAAAAACGCATGCTCGAAGAACTGGCTGAACTGCTTTCTCGACAGCTTCCCGGGATGGATCAACACACCGTGTTTTCGACGCTGACCGAACGGGAACGTCTCGGCAGCACCGGCATCGGACAGGGCGTGGCGCTGCCGCACGGGCGCCTGAACGGCATCCAGGAACCGATCGCTGCTGCCCTGAAACTGCATCAGCCACTGAATTTTGATGCAATAGATGATCTCCCGATCACAATGGTGATCGGTTTGCTGGTTCCCGCCGAGGCAACCGACCAGCACCTTCGCATCTTGAGTGATCTGGCCGGCGCATTTTCTGACAGCAGTTTTCGACGTGCCGTTGGGGATGCCAGTGACGCGGATACCCTGTTCGGTCTCTTGACCTGATTCAACCGNATCAGCCCGTGACGTTCGTACCGGCGAAGCACTGGCCCCATTCATCGCTTAACTGAACCAGCGCAAAACACGCCCACCATGAATCTGATTATCGTCAGCGGGCTGTCAGGATCAGGCAAGAGTATCGCGCTGCATGCGCTTGAGGATCTCGGCTACTTCTGCATCGATAATCTCCCCTTCGGCATGCTCCGCCAACTCACCGGCGAGCTACAGCAAGGATCCTCCACCGATATTGAACGGGTGGCCGTCAGTATCGATTCGCGCAGCCGGGAATTTCTCAAAACCCTTTCCTTTGGCCTCGAACAACTCCGTGACGCTGGAGTTACCGTACGAATTGTCTTCCTCGAAGCCGGCACAGAAAAACTTCTGCAGCGGTATAGCGAGACCCGAAGAAGACACCCCCTGACCAACGAAGACACGCCCCTGCGTGAAGGGATCCTGCGCGAACGCGAGCTGTTGACTCCATTAGCGGATGCGGCAGAGCGCACAATCGATACGAGCGTCATGACACCTTATGAATTACGTGTGGCCATCCGCAGTTTTTCCGAGGGCTCGCTGCAGTCGAGCCCGACATTGCTGTTCCAGTCTTTTGGCTTCAAGCGTGGAGCGCCGGCGGATGCTGACACCGTCTTCGACCTTCGCTGCCTGCCGAACCCCTATTGGGAAAAAGAGCTTCGGGACCTGTCGGGCCTCGACCAGCCCGTTATCCAGTTTCTTGAGAGATCTGATCTCGTTCACCAGATGGCCGGGCAACTGAAATCCTTTATTGACTTCTGGATCAGGCACTTCGACGTCGTTGACCGCAGCTATCTTACAGTCGCACTCGGCTGCGCGGGTGGGCTGCACCGGTCGGTCTATATGGTTGAGCGGCTCGCTCGTGAGTTTCGCGAAAGCGCGGGGCCGGTACAGATTCGCCATCGTGACCTGACCCCCGTGAAGGAGTCCTGAACAGTGCCGGTAGAGATGGAAATAAGCATCATCAATCGTCTTGGGCTGCATGCCAGAGCCTGTGCCAAACTCGTCAAGGCCGCAGCTCACTATGAGAGCCGTATCGAACTGCTTCAGGGCGAAAAATGCGCTGATGCCAAGAGCATCATGGGTCTGATGATGCTGGCGGCGCCCCAGGGATCAAAACTTATCCTCAAGGCCGACGGCATCGACGCAAAAGAAGCGGCAGAGGAAATCTCGCAGCTCATCAACGATCGTTTCGGAGAAGAAGAGTAGTGCTTGCTCTGAGCGGAACTGGTATCGGACGGGGAATTGCGATCGGCCGCGCCCTGGTGCTTGATCCGCCCCAACATGAGGTACCGCATTTTCAGATTGATGCGAAGCGCATCGATGATGAGATCCTGAGATTCAATCAAGCGATTGCGGCGGTCCGCCAGGAACTCCAGCACCTGCAGTCGAACCTGCCGCCGACAGCGCCTCCCGAGACAGGCGCGTTTATCGATGTCCATCTTCTGATGCTGGAAGATCCATTGATCTCAAAGGATCCAGCAGAATCGATCCGGCGCGAGCAAATTAACGCCGAATGGGCCCTCAGCAACCATGCCCAGACGCTGGCAGCCTTCTTCGATAACATCTTCGATCCCTATCTGCGCACCAAAAAAGATGATGTCGCTCAGGTAGTGGGAAGGGTCATGGATATCCTCACTCAACGGGCAGAACGATACCCCAACCTGTCCAGTATGGAGCCTGAGCTCACCGATCGAATCATCGTCGCCCGCGACCTCAGCCCCGCAGATGCGGTGATGCTGCGCCATCGACGTATGGCCGCTTTCGTCACCAGCCTGGGCGGTCCAATTTCCCACACCGCGATTCTGGCCCGCAGCCTCGGGATCCCTGCGATTGTCGGCCTGCATGGGGTGATCGATACGATCAGAGACCAAGACACGCTGATCGTCGATGCCGCCAGTGGCACTGTCCTGGTTTCCCCAGATGAGCGCTTGCTGAAGCAGTTTGAACTCCTGCAGGCGCGTCAGCAGGAAGAAAGGCAGGCGCTCGCCAAGGTGGGTGAAAAAAGAGCGGCGACCCTTGATGATGAAGAAATGACGCTGCTAGCCAATATCGAACTGCCGGAAGATCTCGAGGTGCTGGCCGGCAGTGGTGCAGCGGGGGTCGGCCTCTACCGGACCGAGTTTTTATTTATGAATCGGACTGAGCCTCCGGAGGAAGAAGAACAGTACCAGGCCTACAGTCAAATCATTAAAGCGGTCAACGGTCCCGTAACAATCCGTACACTTGATCTTGGTGCAGACAAACAGGTAGACGGCGGTCGTGATGAGCCCAAGGCGGCGATGACACCAGCGCTTGGGCTGCGGGCCATTCGGCTATGCCTCAGCGAACCTTCCCTCTTCAAGCCTCAGTTGCGGGCCATCCTGCGGGCTGCCGTACACGGCGACGTGCAAATGATGATCCCGATGTTATCCAGCCTTCCGGAACTCAAGCAAAGTTTCTCCCTGATCAGAGAAGTCTGTGCCGAACTTGAAAGCGAAGGTGCCGCATTCAAACCCAATATTCCGATCGGCGGCATGATTGAGGTGCCGGCAGCAGCGATTGCGGCTGATCTCTTTGCACAGAAGCTCGACTTTCTCTCCATCGGAACCAATGATCTCATCCAGTACACCCTCGCAATTGATCGCGTAGACGACGCGGTCAACTATCTGTATGACCCCCTGCATCCTTCCGTACTGAGGCTGGTGCGCACTATCATTCAGGCGGGTAAGGCGGCAGGCATTCCGGTCTCGATGTGCGGCGAGATGGCNGGAGATCCGGNATTCACCCGACTGCTGATGGGNTTGGGATTNCGCCAGTTCAGTATGGAGCCNTCGCANCTNCTGGAGATACGCCAACAGNTCCGNCAGACCCGACTCTCGNCCGTTCCCGAATGGATCGAGCGCATTCTTGAGTGTACTGANACNAGTGCNCTGCACGGNCTGGTCGACCAGCTNAATGCGCAGGAGTGCGTATGAGCGGCTGCGCNTCGGCAGAACCNTTTGCGCTACAGGTGCTCGGNANCAGTATGGCNCCNGAATTNTCTGAGGGGTGTGTCGTGATTNTTGATCCGGGCGCACNGCTCTGNCANGGNGCCTTNGTNGTTGCAGAACACGGTAACGGCGTGATTCTGCGTCAGCTGAATATCGANGAGGGNCAATGGTCCCTCANCGCGCTTGAGACTGGGCATCCCCGCATCCGGATTGCGGGCCCTNAAGTNATCCGGGGNGTTGTCACCCANCGGGCNGGCCGGCGGCGNAAGGACCGCAAGANCTACCTTTAGGAATTTCGGTCGCAGGCCTTCACTCGCGGCTCGACCGGTTGCAAACNCCTTTCTCNACTGCCATTACCGCTGCTTCAACCCGGGAATGCACTCCCAGTTTNCGCAGGATTGCCTTGACGTGCAGTTTGACCGTACCNTCCGANATNTCCAAATGACGCGCAATAACTTTGTTGCTTTGTCCCTCAGAGAGATGGCAGAGAATCTCGTGCTCACGGGGCGTCAGGCCGCTGAAAGGTGCGAGATCATCTTTTCGCTCACGCCGCTCTCCGTGCCGCACAAGATCTGCCAAGACACTGGTCAACGCAGGCGCCACAACAATCTTCCCCGAAACAATTTCCTGAAGCGCGAGAACCAACTCATCGGGTTCCATATCTTTCAGCAGATAACCACGCGCGCCGTTGCGCAGCGACTCGGACAGGTCACCCTCATCGGCGCTGGTAGTCAGCATGACTACAGGGATCTCCAGACCCTGCTCCACCATATGACGAAGCACTGACAGGCCGCCCAGATCAGGCATGCGCAAATCCAACAGCACAACATCGGGGTTTAGCGTCTCGGCGAGACGAAGGCCTTCCTTCCCCTCAGCTGCCGCGCCCACGACCTGCAGTCCACGGCGCTCGAGCAGGCCCTGCAGCCCTACCCGGAAAAGCGCATGATCATCCACGATCAAGACTTTCATTCAGTCTTCTCCTCCAAAGGTTTTTTACCGGCGGCTTCGTCCACCGAACCCAGTTCTATCACGACCCGGGTGCCATCGCCGGGTTCACTCTCGATGGTGAGCTCCGCTCCCACGGTCCCGGCCCGCTCTTGCATGATGGCAAGCCCAAAATGCCCGTCGCTATCCTGATCGTCAGGAGCGATAACCATGCCGATTCCATCGTCCTCAACAATAAGACGAAGACGGCCTATGTTGTCATAACTTAGCAAAACCCGCACCATATTTGCCCGACTGTGCTTTCGCACGTTTGTGAGAGCTTCCTGCACAATCCGCAGAATCTGCGCTTCTTCTTCTTCGGTGAGTTCTGCGTCATTCGCCTGATTCTGTAATACCGTCTCCGTGCCTGTCTCCTTGCGCAGCCGCGACAACAGCCGCCGAATACCCGGTATCAGTCCGTGCCGACTGAGGGGGGCCCTGAAGTGTGCAATTAATTCCCGAAGTTCGAGGTTGGCTTCATCCACACTGCTCTCGATGCGTTCCATTTCCTGCCAAATGGCAGATTCACTGTCCTGGCGCAGCGTGTCGTCCAAAACACGGATCTGGAATTTCAGACTGGCAAGTGTCTGCGCGAGCGAGTCATGTAGCTCATTTGCCAGTTGGGTGCGCTCATGAAGTCGCTTCTGTTGGGCCTGCAGCTCCCGCTCACGCTCTTCGGCCAACGCCTCCAGCCACTCTGACAACCGGTTAATGTCATCGGCGAGTTCACCGATCTCACTGGTATCCGAGCGTGGCAATCGTGAGGAAAAATCCCCCTGTCGGATACTTGATGCCCAATCACGCAGAGCCAAGAGCGGGCCCAACAACCATCTCTGCACACCCAGGAGCATGGCAGCGAGACTGAGCAACAGGATTGCCGTCAACGCCAAGAGTAGCCCTTGAATGAGTGCATGATCGTCGCTTGATTGACCCAACATCACCGCTAGGACAACGCACAGAACGGATAACCCTAACACCAGTCCAGACCACCAAAAGAACCGTCTCGGCAGCAGATAATGCCAACGCCTTGGGTCAGGATGAGAGGGAGCTGTTGAGGGGTTTTGTGAATCAGTCATGACAGGTAAGAGAACGCCTTGATCCGGCAATGATTAACTGCTGGCACGAAGCAGGGCGGACCGGGCGGTGAACACGCTCTCGCATGACCAACAGTATAGGCTACCTGAGCGCCCCAACCCCCTACGGTTTTGGATCCGGGATCGCTTCAGGCGGGACAAAGTGGGGGTCGTTGGGATTTAAGAAAATAAACTGCGGGGCTTTTTCTTCTTCAGGCGTAACAAAATCAAGAATGGCATCACTCAGCAATTCCGTACTCGTTGGTGCGATCAGCAGCTCTATCCCATACTGTTCAGAACGCGTGTCATTATCACCCGCTTCGTCAAATCCCATCGCGTAATCGATGGTTCCGTCTTCAAGACGTCTGGCGGCTACTCTAAGNGCCATACCCTGCATACCGCCCTCCTCTATTGACGCCCGAATCTGGTCCGCAGCCTGCTCTGTAATTCTTAACAGCATCATGGTTCTCCCAGCATCATCACTCGTTCAGCAATCTTATGCTCTCAATTAAGTTTTTTGTGCCCGTACAAAGTTAACGAAGGCATTTACCCAGGGGTTTGCCGCGACGTGGCGCTGATGCGCGTAGGTAGCGAGCAAATTATGCATGTGAATGCCGTCTCGGGCGCCATCCAGTCCGTGGCCACGCTCTACCGCATACGCCGTGGCTAGTGGCGAATCGATCTCCTCCAGAGAGGAGTAATGAAATTCATGAACGTTATATACGAGGCCTGCGGTCGCACAGACATCCGGCCAAGGGTGGTCAGGCGTGGCGCGAAAACGCATATAACCCCGCCCCACAGGCCGCTCCCACATTTTGGTATCCCCCGGAATCACNCCCACCATNGGAAGCTTTCTGTCCTCCCACGCAATCGATCGACTGAGGTACATGAGTCCGCCNCACTCGGCGTAAGNGGGGCCNCCGTCTTCAATAAACGCCTTGATCTGGGCACGCAGACGGGCATTGGCAGATAACGGCTCAAGGAAACACTCAGGAAAACCGCCGCCAATAAAAAGCCCGTCCAGGGACGGCAGGTTCGTGTCCTGCAGGGTATCAAACGGGATCAAGTCCACACCGGCCTGCTCAAACGCTGCCAGGTCATCGGGGTAATAGAAACCAAATGCCCGATCACGGGCGATACCGATCCTCACAGGCCTATCCTTNCTCGAGGACAAAGCTGATGGCATAGCGCTGCGCGTCGCCACGGGATCTTGGTGATCCGCTGTAAACGCCAGCACGGCATCAAGGTCCACTCCTGCTTCCACCACATCAGCAATCNGGTTGATGCGGGCCAGCGCATCTGGATCTTCGTTACCGGGAACAAGGCCCAAGTGGCGCTCTTCAATGCCCAAACCGGACGTACGCCCGATCACGCCCAATACTGGGAGATCAGAATAACGTTCGATGGCAGCCCGCAGTTTGCTTTCCTGTCGGGGCCCTGCGACCCGGTTCAGAATGACTCCGACAATCTGCACNTCCGGATCAAAGCNGGTATACCCGGTGAGAAGCGGNGCNATACCCCTGGTGATGCCAGTGACATCGATGACGAGTATCACCGGCAGACCTAATCTCACGGCAAGGGCGGCGTTGCTGTCACTGCCCTCGACATCAAGTCCATCAAAGAGTCCCTTGTTCCCCTCCACAACCGCGACATCAGCATCCTGACGACGCTCTTCAAAACAGGAATGGATCTCGTCATGACCCATCGTGAAGAAATCGAGATTCCAGCACGGCCGGCCGCTGGCGCGGGTCAGCCAGGCGGGATCAATATAGTCGGGCCCTTTTTTAAAGGCAGCCACCTGCATCCCGCGCCGACGATACGCCGCACATAGCCCTATGCTGACGAGCGTCTTGCCAGAAGATTTATGAGCGGCAGCAATAAAAACCTGGCTCACCGCTGTATCTCGGAGGGATTCAATCCAGTCCCGATAACATTCAGGACTTGCGAATCATCCGGCCGGTTGCTTTACCGACCCTTGTGGAAGAAAGGGGAGCACTCTGATTGCTACCAAGGCAATCAGGATTGCCAGCCCAATGCCGCCAAGACCCAGGGCCAGTTCAGGGAGGGAAGGCGCATAGCCCGCGACAACACCGTCGTAGTACGTACTCTTCTCAGTGTACCCCGGAAAAATATCCATTGGAAATGCCTGGCCGCCGATAATCAGGACATATAACTGGGCAAACGCGCCAAGCAAAACCAACAGGGACGCGACGACCGTTTGCGACGCTCCCGCAAAGCGAGGAGTGAGAAGCAAAATGACCGGTATCACGGTTCCCAACAGACCTTGTCCGATCCAGAACAACCATGGGTAGATGCCGCCCTCTACCAG
>PAUU01000040.1 GCA_002713825.1 Acidiferrobacteraceae bacterium
GATATCCGGCGTGATATCAAAGACTGGTTCTGAGGCATACCAATGACCCAGACGGCCGAATCCCGTCACCACTTCATCCGAGATATAAATGACATCGTGGCGTCGACAGACCTCCAGACAGCCTGCGTGATAGCCCTCCGGAGGAACGATCACTCCCCCTGAGGCCAAGATGGGCTCTGCGATAAACGCCCCTACCTTGTCCGGCCCCACCTCAAGGATCTTCTCCTCGAGCTCCTTGATCAAAAAATCCTTAAAGGCAGCGACATCCATCCCCTCAGGCCGTCGATAAGGGTTAGGTGAGGAAATGAAGTGGACGGTATCCAACCGGGTATCGAGCCAATTCTTATCGCGGGACTTTCCTGAAACGGCCGCTGAAAGATAGGTGCTGCCGTGATAGGCGTCATGTCGGGATATGATGTGCTTCTTCTGCGGCCGGTCGAGCACGTTGTTGTAGAACATCATGAAGCGCAACGCTGAATCGACGGCGGTGGACCCGCCGGTCGCATAAAAAACATGATCGAGATCGCCCGGCGTCACCGCCGCCAGACGCTCAGCCAACTGGGCGGCGGGCTCTGTCGGGTGGCTCCAGGGGCTGGTATAGGACAACTGTGCCGCCTGCTGATGAATCGCCTCCACGATTTTCTTTTGGCCATGACCGGCGTTAACGCACCACATCCCCCCGGGACCATCCAAGAGGCGGTTACCTTTGGCGTCAAATACGTAAGATCCGTTGCCCACCCCCAGTACTGTTCGACCGGTATTTGGAATATCGAAAGACTCCCACGGATGCACGACATGCGCATCCATGCGACGAACTGCGGAAAGGTCCATGGGACGGGGTGTGGACATACTGGTTCTCCTTTTGGATTTTCTTGATTTTTAACTTGGGTTTGAGAGTTTGACCCTAAAGTGCACTAACGGGCTGCCCTCGCTTTCAGGCAATCGTTCAGATCCATCATGGATTCTGCTGCCGGCGCGCGGTGGTGGCCCATGACGGGGATTTTCTCTTTCAGGCGGTAATGAAACTGCAGCACCCCGGCTTCTATATCGGCAAGGTTGTCCAATGGAAAGACGCTTGTTCCGGCAGCTTCCTGAAGCCAACGCACCAGGGCGTCGTCCTCCCGGCCCGTTAAGGTGTCGATTCTGCCGCTCAAGTACTGTGCGGCACGTACCTGACGTGGAGCATTGGGTAAGCCGTACTCCCGGGAAACCACCCTAGTCTGATCAGGCCCACATGGCAAAGACATGTAGTAACCGGCCTTCTCGGGATAGAAGTAGATTATTGCGTTAGGGAAGATGCCAAAGTACAGCCAAAGACGACGCGCCTCCTTGGGGAGGTGCACCATGTCCGGCAAGAGCGATTTATACCGCGCGACGCTCCACACGCTTGCGGGCTGGTCGTCCACCGTTCCTGTTGAGACAGGAATATTGCCGACGAAATCATCCCGATAACTTCTTCCGTACAACTCCTGAAGTGCCGGATGGGCAGAAGGCACGTGATAGCCCTCGTTATCCACATCGTGAAAGAATTTCCAGTTGTAGCGGACCTCGCTGACGCTGGCCGGGCCAAGGGAGACCATATCCGCAAGCCGGTAACTGGACACCCGCTCTTCGATGGCATGGAGCTGACTGGCCACAGGCTCGCCACCGGACTCAAATCGGATGAAGATGAGTCCCTGCCAGACTTCAAGCTCCAGCGGGACCAGGCCGTGCTCGCTCAGTTCCAGATTCTCAAACGTCTGCAGACGCGGAACACTTTTTAGCCGCCCATCAAGGCTATAAGTCCAGCCATGGAAGGGGCAGCGCATCACATGCCCGCAATGACCCTGGCTTTTGGGAACAACCCGGGAACCACGGTGACGGCACACATTATGAAAAGCGCGCAAAGTCTCTTTGTCATCTCGCACGACCAAAACACGCTCTGGCCCTACTTCCAGGGTCAGATAGTCTCCCTGCTTGGGCACATCTGAGAGATGGCCAGCCAGCATCCACTCGCGCCTGAAGAGTTCTGACATTTCAAGCTCGTGAAGTTCATTGCTGGTGTAGGTCCAGGCCGAGAGCATGCCAGTTTCAGCGCCCTCAACTATTGGTATCGAGGCGCCATGATCTCGCTCATCCAGCATATCCAGCCCCAACGGAAGTACGCTCTGTAAATAATCAAGACAGGTCTTTCTCGCAGCCTCAAGATCGATCGTATCGGGCTCGAGCATGGATTGCTCCCAGACACTGTCGATCAATGCCTCAAAGGCGCGGGCTAATGGCACAGCATGACCGAGATTTGACTTGGTGTCGCCAGCCCCCTGAAACAGGGTGTTGAACATATTTTCAACGCGCTGACGGATAGCGAGCTCCCGGACCCTTACGGCCCCGATGTAGTCCCCCCGGGCCTGACTCTCCCCCATAAACGCATACCAGACCGCAGCGCGGGCCGGTGTACACAGACCTGGATCAAGCATCGCATCGACCAACGCCCGCAGCGTCCTGGTCGGGTCAGGTGAGCGGGCGAATGCCTGGTCCACGGCAGCTTCGTACTCCTGCGAAACAGCATTAAGCGTTTCCAGAAGCAGCTGCTCTTTGGTTTTGAAATAAAAATTGACGATGCTGGTCGATAGCCCTGCCTGCTGTGCAACCTTCGCAAGAGTAAGCCGCGACAACCCGTCCCGGTAGATGACGTCGATAGTCGCTTCAATCAGTTGGGCACGTCTATCAACATTCAGCCGAGGCATTCGTACGGGAGCACCTGAACTCATGATTTCAACCTGGCGTGTTAGGGTTTGGTCCAGATTGTATGAGTATACAAATATCTGTATAACTGTACAGAACTTTCGCAATCGCGTTAAAAAGCTAGCTTTTAAGCAACAATAGATCCTCTGGATCAAACCCGAGCCAAGCCTCGCCCCCCGCCTTGTCAGAGCCGCTATAGTCCTGTTGCGCCACGTCCAGCGACTCACCCTCTGCCCCGATTACGACCACCCGGTAGTAAGTGGTATGCCCCCAAAATGCGCTAGCTGCCAAGGTCACGCGGACCGTTCCGGGTGCTGACGCCGATCGCAGCTTCAGGTTCTCCGGCCGGATGGCCAGGGTCACGGCGTCGCCGACCGCCACATCCTGATCGTTACTTTCAGTGCAGACACTACCTAGCGTGGGCGTCTTGACCGTCACTTTATCCCCGACAGACTCGACCGCTCCCGATAGCAGGTTCATCTGACCGATAAAGTCTGCCACCTCCCGACTCCTTGGTCGCTCATAGATCTGGCGCGGCGAATCCATTTGCAGAATGCGCCCATCGCCCATCACTGCCACCCGATCAGAAAGCGTCAACGCCTCCTCCTGATCATGGGTCACAAACACAAAGGTGATGCCTACTTGTTGCTGAAGCATCCGGAGTTCAATCTGCATCTCTTCGCGCAACTTCTTGTCGAGGGCACCAAGCGGCTCATCCAGAAGCAGCACCTTGGGTCGTTTGATCAGCGCTCTTGCCAGCGCCACCCGCTGCTTCTGACCGCCTGACATCTCATCCGCGCCGCGTTTTTCGAATCCTTCAAGCTTCACCATCGCAAGGGCTGCCAACACTTTTTCTGTCTGCTCTTCGCGAGACAATTTCTGCTGGCGAAGGCCGTAGGCCACATTCTGCTCAACATTTAGGTGGGGAAAAATTGCGTAATTCTGAAACACCATGTTGGTCGGCCGAAGATGTGCCGGCATATCAGTGATGTCCTGACCGTCAATCATGACTCTGCCGCTGTCTGGCGTCTCCAGACCTCCAAGGATTCGCAGCAAAGTAGTCTTGCCGCAACCCGATGGCCCTAATAATGAAAAGAATTCTCCCTGACGAACAGAGAGTGAAATATCGTCGACCGCCTTCACACCCCCAAAGGACTTCGAGACACCCAGAATATCGATAAAACTGTTATCCAATGATCACATCTCCTGACTGTGAGTCCGAGGTATTCCGCCGGCGAAACCACTCTGCCACCAGGACAATAAGCACGCTCGCGATCAATATGCAGGCCCCCAGCGCCAGAACACCGGGCAGCAGTTTTGGAAACCGCAACTGGTTCCACATGAAAACAGGTAACGTGGGTTCCGTGCTGCCGAGGAAAAAAGCCATGATGAATTCATCAAACGATATCGTAAAGGTAAGTAACAGGCTCGCCACAATGCCCGGCAGTACATTAGGGAAAGTAACGCGCCAGAACGTCCACCAGCCGTTTTCACCCAGATCATGCGATGCCTCCTCCAATGACCTGTCAAACCCTTCAAAACGTGACATCAGCACGACCATGGCAAACGGTACGCAAAGAAGAATGTGACCCGCCGCGATACTGACGAGGCCCAAAGAACCGCCGGCACGCAGAATCACCATCAGTAGCGCCATTGCGAGGATGATCTCGGGCACAACCAGCGGCAGCATGATCATGGCCACCACCGGCTTTTGCCCGGGCAATCGATAACGCGTTACGGCTTTTGCCCCAAGAATACCCAGCACTGTGCTGATGAATGCGGTTGTCAGCCCCACTTTGAGACTGTTCACCAGAGCGCGGTGCAGGGCATCATTCGCCAGCATGGACTCGTACCATTTGAACGTCCAGCCGCGTAGCGGAAAACTGATATAGATGGAATCATTGAACGAAAAAAGTGGCAAAAACAGCACAGGCACGTACAGATACGCCACATAGATCACGGAATAGGCGCCGAGAATGCGGGCAGCGAGCCGGGTGCCTTGTTTCATCCCCTTCTCCCGCTGAGACGCCGCGCCGACCACACAAATAGGCCGACAAGAATAGCGACAAGAGTCATAGACGTCAGAGAAATGGCAGCGCCTGAGGGCCAGTTACTGCCCCGTCCAAACTGGAACTGAATCACGTTTGCGATCATGTAGCCGTCAGACCCGCCGACCAGGGACGGTGTGACGTAATCACCCACGGTCGGAATGAAAATCAAAACACATGCGGCCAAAATCCCCGGCAGGGCCAAAGGCAGNATGANNCGAAAAAANCGNANAAAAGGNCTNTCGCCAAGATCCGTTGCCGCCTCCAGCANNGAGCGNTCTATTTTTTCNAGCGAGACNTANATCGGCAAAATAGCGACNGTGGCCCANGCATGCGTCAGCGTAATNACGACNGCTGTNGGGTTATACATNAGAAAATCCAGNGGTTCGCTNATCANNCCNAGGGANATCAGGCCNGAGTTNACNGCNCCGTTGTAGCCNAGNATCACNTTCCANGNNAATACGCGCAANAGNTAACTNGTCCAAAACGGCANGGTCACCAGNATGATCCANACCATNTTGTGACGCTTGACATAAAAGGCNATGAAATAGGCCAATGGNAAAGCCATNACGACNGTNGCCAGNGTNGTGAGNCCNGAGATCGANAACGANCGCAAAAAGAGCACCCGGTACATATCNCGGGTNAGCGCTTCGGCATAATTGTTCANCGTCCCGCTCATATCGAAGGCCATATGACCGGTCTGCTGCCAGAAACTCATCACCGCCATCCCGAGCACGGGTATCAGCATCAGCGTGCCGACGATCATCAGCGTCGGAGAGAGCAGCAGATAGCCGCGCAGACTTGGTCGCCGACCAATAAAGCTTTGGGCTTGAGAAAGTGTGCGGGTTTGGGCGCTATCTAGAGGCATCGTCAAAGTTTGGCCGGTCAAGCGTCAATGACGCTCCAGGAAGACTACGTTATCTTCCAAAGAATTGGTCTGAACCGCGGTAGCCCCAGTCGGTTTCCAGCAATTGACTGATAGGAGCCCTGACTTCCAAGTTTGTTACTGAAAGAACTTGCGAAATGAAAAGCGATGCCCTGCCTGACGACTGCCAGACAGGGCGCTCATTGAGATCAGAAGCCAGTCTTGATCGCCTCAAAGTCACGATTAATCCGGGTCTCCACCTCGTCAGACTGGGGGATCCCCATATGTCCTGCATTCAGGTAGGCAATCGGATCCTTATCCAGGCCGAGCTGGGCCAGCACGCCGGGGTCCGCCATCTTGAATGATGCCGAATTGGAATGCCCATAGCCCCAGTAGTCGATCACGTATACCCCGGTCTCACGGGACGTCATCGCATTGACGATGTCATACGCCCCATCCAGGTTGGGCGCATCCTTATGCATCATCAAGCCGCAGCACCAGGTGAGCGCGCCCTCTTTAGGGCCCGCAAAACGTACCGCATGACCCTCGGCGGCAAGCGCGACCGGAGTTTCGTTCCAAGTGAGTGCCATGACAATCTCGCCCGACGCCAGTGCCTGCTGAAGAGAAGTCATATCATTGGTGAACATCCGCACTTGCGGGCGGAGTTTCTTCATCAGGGCATTGGTCTTGTCGATATCTTCACCCGTCAGCGGCTTAGCGATATCCACGCCGGCCAGAATAGCCATGCAGTACCAAGTATCGGCGGCACTGTCGATTACCGCAATCTTGCCTTTGTAGCGGGGATCGAAGAGCATCTCCCAGGACTCCGCTTTGCCTTCAAGGTCAACGAGATCAGTGCGGTAAGTAATTGAGGTCGCACCCCAGTCAAAAGGCATGAACCATTGGCCAGCACTGTCATTGGCGCCCGGCAGATTCACCAGGGCGCCAAAAAGATCCCCATAGGATGACAGTCGTGATTTATCCATCCCCTGAAACATGCCTGAATCCTTCCAGCGGGGTATATCGTTAGAGCATGGGTGAGTAACATCGATCACAAAGCCCGCTTTCATTTTGGTGAATCCTTCTTCGGCATCGCCGAACGTCACATAGTTGGGCGGCCCTCCATGCTGGGCGATATACGGCGCGAACATGCCATCATCGTCGTAGCCACCCCAGGTGAAGTACGTTGCGTTATCCGCTGCCAGTGCAGAGCGCATTCCCAGCGGCACGGCACCAACGGCAAACCCCATGGCTCCAAGGGCCTTGAGTGCCTGGCGGCGGTTAAACTGCCCATCCTGAAGCCGGGCGATAAAGTCTTTACTTTTTGTCATTGATCTCCTCCTTTTGATTGATCAGCAAATCTCGGGGTCCAAACCCCCTAGCCAAAGGCTAAATCATCCTCCGTATCGTGTCTAGGACACTCTAAAAGGCCTGTATCTCAGGCTACAATCGCGCCTATGCCAATCCCCCATCCTGAAATTTTCAAAGCCTACGATATTCGCGGAATCGTTGGACACTCCCTTACNCCGCAGATCGTCCGGCAAATCGGCCGTGCGGTAGGCTCGGAAGCGATCGCTGCAGGGGATAGCGCGGTGGTAATCGGCAGGGATGGCCGCCTCTCAGGCCCCGCTATTTCAGATGCGCTGATAGAGGGGATCTGCGCCACCGGCTGCGATGCGGTAGATATCGGGATGGTGCCGACACCGCTGACCTACTTCGCCACACATGCGCTTGATATCGGCTCAGCCGTTTCAGTGACTGGAAGTCACAACCCACCCGACTATAACGGCCTCAAGATCATGATCGGCACCCATACGCTNGCNGCCGANCGCATTCAGGATTTACGTAAACGCATTGAGGCAGAGTCCTTTGCCGAAGGCCAGGGAGCTCGGCGAAATGGAAACGTCGTTCCCACCTATATGCAGCGGGTTGCGGGAGATATCCACCTCAAGCGTCCGCTCAAGGTAGTCACCGACTGTGGGAATGGCGTCGCCGGNATGGCNGCTCCGCAACTNATGCGGGACATCGGTTGCGAGGTTATNGAGCTTTNNAGTGACATTGACGGCACCTTCCCNAATCATCATCCGGACCCCAGCGTNGCANATAATCTGGTGCAGCTCATCGAAGCCGTNCGCNANGAGAANGCTGACTTNGGGCTTGCGTTTGACGGCGACGGTGACCGCCTGGGNGTNATCACTGACACGGGTCAGGTGATCTGGCCGGACCGGCAAATGATTCTTTTTGCCCGGGATATACTGACCCGCAATCCTGGCGCCAAGGTCCTCTACGACGTCAAATGCACGCGGCTGTTGCCTAAAGCCATCGAGGATGCCGGCGGAGAACCCCTCATGTGGAAGACAGGGCACTCGTTCATCAAGGCCAAGCTCAGGGAGACGGGCGGCGCATTTGGCGGCGAGATGAGCGGGCACCTCTTCTTCAAGGANCGNTGGTACGGCTTCGANGATGCGCTGTATGCTGCCGCCCGNCTGTGCGAAGTCTTATCGGGTGATGACCGCCCACCNAGTACGGTTTTCGCTGAGATTCCCGACACCGTTAATACACCGGAACTCCGAATTGAAATGAACGAGGGAGAGCATCACACTCTCATCCAAGAGCTTGTCGCCAATGGCAATTTCTCCGGCGGCTCGGTCTNCAACATTGATGGGGTGCGTGTGGATTTCGAAGACGGTTTCGGTCTCGCACGAGCCTCGAACACGACACCGACCGTGATTCTGCGCTTTGAGGCAGACACGACCTCTGCGCTAGAACGAATCCAGGAACTGTACCGCGCTCAGATTCTCGCTCTGCGGCCGACACTCACACTGCCGTTTTAGGAGCGACTCCTTTATGGCTCACTCGTGCCCCACGAGTCGGACCTCAGGAACCCTCTGACGCAGCGCACTCATCAAATCTGAAATAAGACCCCGTTCCGGAACAAGGGTCACCCAGAGAAGGTTCAACCGGACATTCAGGTCAGCGAACACGACCTGGCGGTAGCGGCCCAGCACCGCCTGTAGCCCTGATATCCGCTCNGCGATCTCGGCTTCGGGCAGCTCACGTATTCCCGGAATCAGGACCATAAAGTCAGTGTAGGGCGAGCCGTCCTCTGCGCGGGTCGGCNCCCGCTGATGCAGGGGCTGGGTAGGCTCAATTGTGGATCGGGATGGGGATCGAACCGTCATCTTCATAAACGTCGCCTCCCAAAACAGTACCCGTCAGAGCGTTATGACGCCGGAATGGTCTCGATTGCGGTTGGGCGCTGGTATCCCCGAGGCAGTGCCCTGCCTCGCTGCGCCCGCGACCCGGCAAAGGTATCAATATCGGATGGTTTAAGGCGCATACTCTGTTTCCCCGCATAAAGACGCAGCGCATCGCCCTCACGAAACACAGCAATCCCCGCCAACCTCTCTTCTCCCGCCTTATGGCGCGCCCCGGGGATATTGACCAATTTCACGCCCTTGCCCTTTGGCAGCAGCGGCAGCTCTGCCAAAGGGAAGATCAAGAGACGTCCAGTATCGGTGATGGCTGCAACCCAGTCGTCCTCGTACTCGAACACGCGCTGTGGTGACAGCACCCCGGCACCGCGGGCGCTGAGAACCGCTTTGCCTGACTTGTTTCGGGTCAGCAGATCTTCCAGGGTCGCCACAAACCCATATCCGGCATCGGACGCCAGAAGAAAACGGCTATCGTTTTCACCTATCATGACTCCGCAGAACGTCGCACCCACGGGCGGCTTCAGTTGCTTGGCCACCGGCTCGCCGAGACTCCTGGCAGAGGGCAATTCATGAGAGCGCAGACCGTACACCCGCCCGGTGGAGTCAATACACAACAAAGGCTGATTGGTTCGCCCTGGGGCGGAGTGCAGATATCCATCATCCCCACGATAAGCGAGCTCTCTCGGATCAATCTCGGTTCCCTTGGCCGCTCGGATCCACCCATTACGCGATAGCACAACCGTAATGGGTTCGGAGGGAATCAGAGCTGTCTCACTGAGCGCCTGGGGTGCATCCCGCACGACGAGAGGCGAGCGCCTGTCATCGCCAAAATCCTCAGCGTCAGCCATGAGTTCCTTGCCTACCATCTTTTTCAGGCGATCACGCGACTTCAGGATCTTCTGAAGTTCTGCCTTCTCACGGGCCAACTCCTGCTGCTCCCCGCTAATCTTGATCTCTTCAAGTTTCGCCAAATGCCGCAACTTCAACTCCAGGATAGCCTCGGCTTGGGTCTCACTCAGCTTGAATTGCTTCATCAGGACTTTTTTTGGTTCTTCTTCCTGGCGGATGATCTTGATGACGGCATCGATATTGAGATACGCAATCAGCAGTCCGTCGAGAATATGCAGGCGTTTCACTACCCGGTCGAGTCGAAACTCGAGCCGCCGCTTGACCGTCGTTAACCGAAATTCCAGCCACTCCTTGAGGGCGCTCTTGAGATCAAACACTTTCGGCCGGCCGTCGAGGCCAATCATATTCATGTTGACCCGGTAACTCTGCTCGAGAGAGGTGGTAGCAAAAAGGTGATCCATCAGTGCGGTTTTATCGACCCGGTTGGATCGGGGTTCGATAACGATTCGGGTGGGGTTCTCGTGATCTGACTCATCACGAATATCATCAACGATGGGCAGTTTCTTTGACGACATCTGTGTCGCCACCTGCTCAATAACTCGTTCTCCGGACACCTGGTAGGGCAGGGCCGCGATAACAATATTGGCACCTTCCTCACGCCACACGGCCCGCTGCCGAACCGAGCCATATCCTGTGCGGTATACCTCGCGNATCTCCTCCACGGGTGTCACGATTTCCGCCTCGGTTGGGAAATCCGGTCCCTGGATATGCTCACACAACTGCTCCAGCGTAGTTTGACTATTCTCCAGCAGACGGATGGCGGCACTGACAACTTCTCTGAGATTGTGCGGCGGGATATCGGTCGCCATTCCTACCGCAATGCCGGAACTTCCGTTGAGCAGCACATTGGGCAACCGTGCGGGCAACAACCGGGGCTCGCGCAGCGTCCCGTCAAAGTTAAGACCCCAATCCACGGTACCCTGCCCCAGTTCCGACAACAGCATCTCAGCAAAGCCGGAAAGCCGGGCTTCGGTATAGCGCATCGCCGCAAATGACCGCGGATCATCCTGNGAGCCCCAGTTACCCTGCCCATCGACAAGCGGGTAACGAAAACTGAATGGCTGCGCCATCAGTACCATCGCCTCATAACAGGCAGAGTCCCCATGCGGATGAAACTTGCCCAGGACATCGCCAACGGTTCTCGCAGACTTTTTATATTTTGATGAAGCTGCCAAGCCCAACTCCGACATGGCGTACACGATCCGTCTTTGCACGGGTTTCAACCCATCTGCAAGGCTGGGCAGTGCTCTGTCGAGCACCACATACATGGAGTAATTCAGGTAAGAGCGTTCGGTAAACGCAGAGACCGGCACGGTCTCGTGATTGCGAGCACTGAGTTGGGCCGCTGCAGGGGGACGCTTCGTCCTTTTGGATTTCGATGTCGTTTTGCGGCGGGCAGTGGGTGGCATAAAGTAACCTGAATTTAGTGTGGCACAATGTCGCGCTCAGTGACGGCCATTATAGCCATCTCACCCGCTCAATCCCTTGCAAAACCCAAACAACGCAATGCCAAATCGCTTGATTGACGGGTCGTTGCCGACTGACTCGGATTCCCTGCTGAAGGAACTGGCGTCGCTTGGCATCGACGCCCCAACCATCGAGCATGCGCCTATGTTTACCGTTGAGGACAGCAAGGCACTTCGCGTCACCCCAGGCGGACAGGGCGATATCAAGAATCTTTTCCTGAGAAACAAGAAGGGAAAGATGTGGCTAGTCAGTTGTCAGGAGGACCGAGCGATTGACCTCAAGGCGTTGGCCAAGGCGCTGGGGGCCGGACGCTTTTCTTTTGCCTCAGAGGTCCGCATGATGGAATACCTTGGCATCCAACCAGGATCCGTTTCCCCTCTTGCCCTAGTTAATGACCGAACCCGGTCGGTGCGTTTCGTCATAGACCATAAACTGACCCAGACTGATGTGATCTACCTGCATCCGCTGGTCAATACCAGAACGACGACGATGGCCACGGTCGATCTATTGGCTTACTGTGCACAGACNGGCCACCCCGCGAACATCATTACCTTCGCCGAAGATGGCGTACACTGCACGCTGATGGAGACTGACGAGACTAATCATGTCTGAATCTATTGAAAGCTTAAGCCTTTCTGCCATTGGCAAGAAATTTCGAGAGGGATCCCTGAAGGCGGTCGCTCTGACCCAGCACTGCATCGACCAGCACGAGCCGTCACTGAACGCCTATCGCGAGTGGACCCCGGAACAGGCTCTCAGGCAAGCTCAGCAAGCAGATAAGGCATTTGCCAATGCGCAAGATGCTGGCGCTCTTCAGGGAATTCCGATTTCCGTCAAAGATCTTTATGGCGTCAACGACACGCAGACTTTTGCTGGCTCTCCAGCACCGATGCCGCCACCCTGGCAATCTGAAGGAGAAATGATCAAGGGGTTGCGGGCGAGTCACGCCGTGTTTTCCGGCAAAACCCATACCGTGGAGTTCGCATTCGGTGGGCTGGGCGTCAATAGCCATTGGGGAACTCCGAGAAACCCTTGGGATGCAGACAGGCATCGTGTTCCAGGAGGCTCAAGCAGCGGCGCCGGCGTCAGCCTGTGCGAAGGCACTGCGCTCGTCGCGCTGGGCTCCGACACAGCCGGTTCGGTTCGGATTCCTGCAAGCATGACGGGCAACGTGGGCCTGAAAACGAGTTATGGCCGATGGCCTGTCTCAGGCATCTTTCCACTGAGTCCGACGTTAGATACTGCCGGGATTCTCACCAAAAGTGTTGCGGATGCGGTTACCGCGTTTTCCGCCATCGATCCTCATCAGCGAAGCTATGGTCCGCGACTCACCCGCGAGGTTGCCCGATGCTCGCCCAGCGACTTTGTTATGGGAACGGGTGAGTCCGCTTTATGGGAGGGCTGTGAGCCCGGAATTTGCGAAGCTGTGGATGAAGCGCTGAAGACATTGGGACAGGCCGGTGTAAAAACCGTCAGTGCACCCCTGCCGGAGGCTACACCCGCAATCGAACTGTTGGGGGTAGGCAGCGTGGTGGCGGCCGAGATTGACGAGATGCTCTCATCAACAGCGCCGCAATGGCGCGACACCCTTGATCCGATCGTCTCCTCACGTATTCGTGATGGGGGGTCCATCAGCGCCAGTGAATACCTGCACCGACACCGTCGACTGAGAGAGCTCAGCCGCAGCGCGGCCCAGCGATTTACAGGATGCCAAGTAATAGCAAGTCCGACCGTTGCTATTACGCCGCCTGTCATTGACGATGTCCAGACCCTAGAAACCTACCGCCCAAAGAATATGGGCGCCCTGCGAAACACCTGTCCGGCGAACTATCTCGGCCTGTGCGCTATTACGCTGCCGATCGGGCTTGATGCGAGCCGGATGCCAGTCGGGCTGCAGCTCATTGCCCCACAGGGGCATGAAGAACAGCTGCTCGCCGTGGCAACTTGTATTGAAAACATTCTGGGATCCGGNCGAGATCGTCTGGGGATCCCCCCTTTGCTGAAAAGAAACTGAGATCATGATTGCGCCAAGCCAGGTCCAGGTTGAAAGCGAGGAGCGGATCAGCGACGGCTACGTCAAAGTCACCCGGTATCTGATTCGCCATGAGCAGTACGATGGCAGTTGGACGCAGACCCTCTCAAGGGAAGTGATGGAGCGCGGCGAAGTGGCTGCGGTCCTGCCATTCGATCCGGTCCGCAAGGAAGTTGTCCTGATCGAGCAATTTCGTGTCGGAGCGTGGTCTGCTGACTGGGCTCAACCCTGGCTTGTCGAATGTGTTGCGGGCGTTGTCGAAGCGGGCGAAACACCGGAAGAGATGGTCAAGCGCGAGGCGCGTGAGGAAGCCGGCTGCGACTTGACAGCCCTTGAACCTATCGCCCAGTATTTTTCGACACCGGGCGCCTGCTCGGAAAAAGTCGATCTATTCTGCGGCCGGGTGGATGCGACTGGTCTGGGAGGCGTGCATGGACTGGTCGAAGAAGGAGAAGATATCCGCGCCACCGTCTGGCCTGTAGCAGAGGCTCTCGCGATGCTCGAGAGCGGCCAGATCTATAACAGCATGACCCTCATTGCGCTCCAGTGGCTTGCGAGACATCATGTGACGCTTGCAGAAAAGTGGCTAAAAGACGCTTAGCAGGAGACTTCCGGAAGAGAGCTTACAGCGTGAGGTCAGATGGCGTGTCGCGTACGGTCGATTCCATTGTAATAGCGTTTGGTACATCACGCAGCCACTCGTAATAGATTCCTTTGATGCCGCTCAGCACCACCCCCGCATCACGCATTCGACAAAGCCCGGAATCGTGGTGGGATCCCGGTGACGCAGTGGCATCGTCAGCCACCCAGACCCGGTAACCCGCATCCACCAGATCAATAGCTGACTGCGCCACACAGACATCCGTCTCCTGACCAACGAGGACCAGGTCTTTCTTGTTCAAGGCGGCCAGCGCATCGCGGATATCGGGTTGCCCGTACAGGCTGAAGACCATTTTGTTAAACACGGTCTGACCTTCGGGCAACAGTGTCTTAATCCGGGGCAACATATCGGCCCCATTGGAGACGTCCTCTGCGGTGGCAAGGATTGGAATCCTGAGCGCCTTCGCGACATTGATGATCCAGGCAATGCGCGCTACCAATGGCTCACGGTCAGCGAGGGGGAGTTTGGAAAGGAAATTCTCCTGTACGTCAATAACCACTAAAGCGCTGTTGTTCTTATCCAGCAGTGGCACAAGGATCCTCGATGCCGATGAAAGCCTATTGTCCGCTTGCGGCCAAACCTGAAGCCAAACGGACTGCGGTGGCTGCCCACTCAACTGCAAGATCTCTTAGCACTTCACCGGTGTTCGATGCCTGACGAAACTTAGCTCCAGTCATCGTGTAGATCCCTTCACCCATGATTTCCCCGGACATACTGTCACGGACTTTAGCTTCCACCACCAGAATCAACCGCTTGGTATCGAGGTCCGTAACCTTCTTTACCGCAAAAAGCACTGCCGATACCGGCAATATGTTCCTCGGCTTAAAACCTTCCGCCTCGACCTCCATACCGGTGATCGCCACACTGACCCTCACCACGTCAGGCCCAGGGAGATGAACAACCGGGAATCTTTTATTGGCCCGGTCTTCTAGTGCCGCATCAATATTTGCCCGCGCCTTATAAAGGCTCTCTTCGGTTAGAGACTCGCCATTCTCGTTGGCAAACGCGGTTTGGTAGAGCATCACTGGATCCAGCATGATTTTTGAATACTTCGCCATATCGAAATTAGGATTAAGATACCGATATAACGTGACCCCCTCTTCAGCGACATCGACTTTTTTAAGTCGTTTGTAATCCGCGGAAGGCAAAAAGCCTGTCCCTACAGGCTCTTGCGCAGAAAGCTGGCCGGCCAGAAGCAGCATAGGAGCAAGAAACAAAAAACGACTTACTTGGCGCCTTTCTTTCCGAGATTCCGCTGCTATCTGGTTTGTCCAAATATTCATCTTTGTCTTCCTCCCTATCAGTTTGCTCATAATGCTTTTCTTCACGGGCCTCTTCGATGATTTCAGTGCGTCGAATCCCGCAGGCGACGAATCAGGCTGGAGGTATCCCATCGGCCGCCGCCCATGGCCTGTACTTCGGCGTAAAACTGGTCCACCAGGGCCGTAACCGGCAGTCGCCCTTTTACCCGCCGGGCCTCATCAAGGCACAGTCCGAGATCCTTGCGCATCCAATCCACCGCGAACCCGAATTCAAATTCATCGCGCTCCATGGTGTGGCCCCGGTTTTCCATCTGCCAGGACTGCGCCGCCCCTTTGGAAATCACCTCGAGCACCTTGCCGACATCCAATCCGCAACGACTCGCAAAGTCCAAGCCCTCCGACAAGCCCTGCACCAGGCCGGCGATACAAATCTGATTGACCATCTTGGTTAACTGACCACTCCCCACTGGCCCCATCAGTCCCACGGACCGTGCGTAACTGTCGATGACCGGCCGAGCCTGATCGAAAATCGCCTGAGGTCCTCCTACCATCACGGTGAGCGCTCCGTTTTCAGCGCCAGCCTGACCCCCCGAGACCGGCGCATCCAGAAAAGCGATGTCTC
>PAUU01000041.1 GCA_002713825.1 Acidiferrobacteraceae bacterium
CGTTACCGTTCGACTTGCATGTGTTAGGCCTACCGCCAGCGTTCAATCTGAGCCAGGATCAAACTCTCCAGTTCAAGATTGTTTCCATCAGACAAAGCAAGGCTTCGTCTTCCGGAGCGCCTCTTTTTCGTCTCGACTTTCATCAAGATGAAACAAAAGCGCGTTACTGTTGTTCGGAATTAGACGCAAAAGCGCCCACACAATCTGCCTGTAAATTTTTAAAGATCAGGACACGCCCGAGAAGGGTTGCCCGAAGAGGCCGCGATTATACAGAGAGTATCTGAGATAGCAACGGTTTTTTCGCGTAAATCCAGGATTTCTTACAGACCCGCATAACCTGCGGAAAAAAACGCCCCTCTGCGGTGACCAGTCGTGGGGTTTGGCCCGCTCGAATCGGAGCATCAGCCGCGTAAACCCGGCGCGACACTAGCCTATCCGCACCTTGGCGATACGGCGCTTGCCAACCTGCAATACCCCGCTTGTCCCCGGAGTGAGGATGGTTTTTGGATCTTCCAGTCGCTCGCCTGCAAACCGAACGGCGCCCTGCTTGATCAGGCGGATTGCCTCCGACGTGCTGCTGGCCAATCCTGCCTGCTTAATCGCGGTGGCAATGCCCAACCCGTCTCCATCTGATGAGAGTACTTTTTCTTCCAGATCATCCGGGACGCTTCCTTGCGAAAATCGCTCGACGAAACGCTGCTCTGCTTTTTGTCCGTCCCCCGGCGCATGAAAGCGATCGACGATCTCTCTCGCCAACTCAAACTTAACATCACGAGGATTCGCGCCTGTGGCCACTGACTCGCGCAACTTTTCGATATCCGACAGGGACTTAAAGCTCAACAGTTCGAAGTAGCGCCACATAAGATCATCTGAGATCGACATCAGCTTTCCGAACATGTCATCCGGCGCATCGGTAATCCCCACGATGTTGCCCAATGACTTTGACATCTTCTGTACCCCGTCCAGTCCTTCGAGCAATGGCAGCGTGATCACGACCTGGCTCGGCTGGCCATATTGTTTTTGTAGTTCACGCCCCACCAGCAAGTTGAACTTCTGGTCGGTCCCCCCCATCTCAACGTCGGCCTTTAGCGCTACCGAGTCATAGCCCTGCATGAGGGGGTAGAGAAACTCATGAATCGCGATGGGCTGGCCGCCCTTGTATCGCTTAGAGAAGTCGTCCCGCTCCAGCATCCGGGCCACAGTATGTCTTGACGCCAGGCGAATGATGCCCTCTGCACCCAGTTCACTACACCACTTCGAATTGAACTCAACCTGAGTCTTATCAGGATCAAGTATTCGAAATACCTGCGCCTTATAGGTTGCGGCATTCGACTCGATCTCTTCTGTCGTAAGCGGCGGCCGGGTTACATTCTTGCCGCTTGGGTCTCCGATCATCCCGGTGAAGTCCCCGATCAGGAACACCACCTCATGTCCCAGTTCCTGGAACTGGCGCATCTTGTTGATGATGACCGTGTGCCCGAGATGAAGATCAGGCGCCGTCGGATCAAAACCTACCTTGACCTTTAATGGCCGATTCGAAGCGAGACGCTCAAGCAATTCCTCTTCGAGGAGCATTTCCTCCACGCCGCGTTTCAGTTCTACAAGAACCTCTTGGGAAGCACTTTTGTTTTTACTTTCAGTCATCGGGGGCGAATTCTAACCGAGCGCGGACCTGCGTTTGCTTGATTTATCGATGAGGAGTTGTACATTTCCAACTGAGGTCAATGACTGGTACCCGGGAAGGCCGCAATGCCTCATTTTTTGATTGATCATCGAGTCTTCCAACAAGAAGTTGGGTCTACACAGCGCAAAGAAGCATCTCTTTTTCTTTTTAAGAAGTGACTTTAAGTATCAGAGACAAATTATTTTGACGAATAATTAACGTGAAGGTAAATTATCGCCCTTGAAAAAGTGCCATCGCGCTTTTTTGGTGTCTGCCCATGATTCGCAAGACAACACCCACGTTCCACAAGGATCTTCGCTATCTCTCCCGTCAACCTACCTCGGGACGGATTCGCGTATTCGGTCACCCCTCTCATTGGGTCGCCACCCTTTTTATTGCTGTCGCAGTCGGCATCTGGCTGGGCAGTGCCCCGGATGCAGCAGTTGAGCGCTCCTCTATCACGCTCAAAAAACAAATTGAACTAGTCCTGGAACAGGATCCGGTGCCGCCATCAGAAACACAGCCAGAAGAGCATGTGGAGAGGGGGATCGATATTGTCTCAATGCCGACAATGGAAAGTTTCCAAGGTGTTGCCGCAATCAAAGAAACCACACCTGGCCTTGGGGTAAACCGGGCGTCTTTCGACACCGCCGACACGGCCGACACAGCTGAGCCCAGCGCAAAACCACAGCCGGTCAGCACCGAGGTCAATATCGATCTTTCCGACGTTCAGAATGCATCATCCACAAGACATAAAGCTGCAGCCGCGCCTGAGTCCGAACTGCCGGAGAACCCCACGTCAGTTAAGGACAGCACCCCTTGGGAATCAATTCAAATTCGAAGTGGCGACTCCCTCGTTCGGATTTTCAAGCGCCTGGATCTTGACGTGGCACAGGCAATTGAAATCAGCAAATTACCAAAAGCCAAGCCGCTGGCCAGCCTTCGAACTGGCCCCTATCTGAAGATCCAACGTGACGGTCGCAGCTTAATTGCCCTGCGGTACCAACCCAACATGAGGACTTTTCTGCAGGTTACCACCGATAACCACGCCTTCGTCACCGAAATCATCGAACGTGAGTTCGAGTTACAAGAGCGCGAAGTTACCGTCGAGGTTACCGATTCCCTGTACCAGAGTGCTTTGCGCGGAGGACTTCCGGAATCCGTCATCTACCGTGTGTCAGAGATCTTTCAGTGGGAACTGGATTTCGGTCGGGACGTGAAACGTGGCGATAGACTCACCATGATCTATGAAGAGCGCTCTCTGGATGCCAAGAAAGTCGGCAACGGGCCTATTTTGGCAGTGCGGTTTGAAAACGACGGAGTTCTTCGCGAGGCGATCCGCTACGTCGATTCTGAGGGCACTGCTGCTTATTACACTCCCGAGGGAAAAAGCCTGCAACGCGCCTTTTTGCGTACCCCCGTGCCCGGCAGACACGTCACCTCAGGCTTTTCCTATAACCGCCTGCATCCCATCCTGAAAGTCCGCCGCCCGCACCTCGGCGTCGACTACGGCGCGCCGCGCGGCACGCCTATTATCGCGACCGCCGATGGAAAAGTGATCCGCGCTTCCCGCAAGGGGGGTTATGGCAAAACGGTCATTCTTCGGCACGGACAGAATTACCGAACGCTTTATGCGCACCTTTCACGCTACGCAAAAGGCGTTCGAAAAGGCAAATGGGTCAAGAAAGGGCAAGTCATCGGCTATGTGGGATCAACCGGACTTTCTACGGGCCCCCATCTGCACTACGAGATTCATGTGGACGGCAAAGCGCGTAACCCACGATCCCTTAAGCTGCCCCGGGCGGCACCTATCGGCAAAGAAGATAAAGCCAACTATCTGAAACATGCCAGACTCTGGTCGAGCCGCCTTAACGAGGCGCGTTCTGCCACCTGAGTCCTTGGACGAGTCCGGCTGAATGTCCGCTACGTTTATCGGCATCATGTCCGGCACCAGTGCCGACGCCATAGATGCTGCAGCCGTATCCTTTCCGGATAGTCAGGTAAAACTTCACGCCGTCCAGTCGAACCCAATCGAAGGCGCTTTACGCCAACGCATCACGGACATCATGCAGGGATGTCATGATGATCTTGATTCGGTCGCCGCGCTGGATCGCGATCTGGGACAGGCCTTCTCGGAGTGCGCTACGGCACTCATGGCAAAACTGGACACTCCCCCACTCGCCATCGGCTGTCACGGCCAAACCGTACGCCATCGTCCAGAGCAAGGGTTTACCGTTCAGTTGGGAGCGGGCGCGATCATCGCGACCCGCACGGGATTGCCCACGATCACGGATTTCCGATCTTCCGATATTGCCCTTGGAGGACAAGGCGCTCCTCTGGTACCGGCTTTTCACAAGTACATCTTCGGTTCGGAGAAAGAGGATCGAGTAATCGTCAATATCGGCGGCATCGCAAACATCACACTCCTTCCAAAAACCTCGGGCGTAAGCGGTTTCGACACAGGCCCAGGCAATACCCTTCTGGACAACTGGTATCAAGAACATCAACAGGGCCCTTGGGATACCGATGGCGCCTGGTCGAGGACCGGCATCGCAGATGACACACTCCTCTCGAGGCTGAGGTCAGATACGTTTTTCGAACAAAGCCCCCCCAAATCGACCGGCCTTGAGTACTTTAATCTATCGTGGCTTAGGGAGCGGCTAAACGGCGACGAGCGCCCAGAGGATGTCCAAGCCACCCTGCGGGAGTTAACTGCGACCGGTATCTCGGACGCGGTCGCCAAAGCACTGCCAACAGCGAAAACTCTCTATCTCTGCGGCGGTGGTGCCCAGAACGCCGCACTCGAGGCATCTATTCAATCCTGGCTTTCCAGTGTGAAAGTCGAGAGCACTGCCAAACTCGGTATTGATCCCATGTGGGTGGAAGCCTGCGCTTTTGCCTGGCTCGCACGCCAGCGCTGGGAAAGAAAAGCTGGGAGCCTGCCTTCGGTTACTGGCGCGAGCCGCGCCGCTATATTGGGCAGCCTGTATCTGCCTTAGGGGATGTTTCGCATCTGGGCCGATTCAGATGCCGAATGATGCTCCGCAACCGCAGGTGGTGGCAGCATTCGGGTTGTTCACCACGAACCGTGTTCCCATCAGGTCGTCGATAAAGTCCACTTGTGCTCCCGAGAGGTACTGCAGACTGAGGGGGTCCACTACTAGTTTCACCCCGCCGCGATCAAACTCCATATCGCCATCCATGCAGGCTTCCTCAAACTGGAATCCGTATTGGAATCCGGAACACCCGCCGCCCTGAACGTATACCCGAAACCGCAGTTCCGGGTTGTCCTTTGTGGCGATAAGCGTATTCAGTTGGCTGATCGCGCTGTCGGTCAGCTGCAATTCATTGTCGTCAATCACATTAGCTCCAAAGATGCATCCGCATTAGAAGTTGTATGAATTTTACCAGTCTTGGAAAATCCGCAGGTACGAAACGCTCACGGCCAGAGCGCGGCCGTCTGAAGGCTTTGGGTTTCCGCAAGGCCGAACATCAGGTTCATATTCTGGATCGCCTGCCCTGCCGCCCCTTTTACGAGGTTGTCCTCTACTGCAAGGATCACCGCTGTATTGCCCTCCTGGGGTCGATGGCAGGCGATACGGACCGTATTTGAACCACGTACACTTCGAGTGTCTGGATGAGAGCCGTCAGGCATCACGTCCACAAAAGGCTCGCCCTCATAGCGTTTTTGGTAGAGCGCCGTCAGATCGACACTTGGGTCATTCAGCCTTCCATAAAGCGTTGCCTCGATACCTCGAATCATCGGCACAAGATGTGGCACAAAGGTGAGCCCTACTGTCTTCTGCGCGACCTCGGTTAAAGCTTGCCGAATTTCCGGCAAGTGCCGATGGCCGGGCGCGGCATAGGCCTTGAAGGAATCCGACGCCTCACAAAGCAAAGCCCCGATGGCCGCTCCCCGACCGGCGCCGGAGACTCCTGACTTGGCATCCGCGATGAGTTGATCCGGATCGACGAGGCCTTCCTCCAATAGTGGAGTCAGTCCCAGAATGACACAGGTCGGATAGCAACCCGGATTGGCCACCAACTGTGCATCTTTAATGCTTTCTCTGTTGATCTCGGGTAACCCATAAACCGCGTCTGCCAAGAGTTCGGGGCAGGCATGTTCGAGTTGATACCATCTGGCCCATTCCTCAACGTCGCGAATCCGAAAGTCCGCGGAAAGATCAATCAAACGCACACCTTTATCCATCAGGGTGCGGGCGTGTGTCATCGCCACACCGTTGGGTGTTGCTGAGAAGACAACGTCACACTGATCTAATCCAGCGTCATCGGGATCACAAAACTGAAGATCCGTATGCCCGCGCAGACTTGGGAACACATCCGCTACGCTCTTATTTTTTTCGGAACGGGAACTGATGGTGATGACCTGTGCGCCGGGGTGCTGATTAAGTAAGCGCAGCAACTCCACGCCGGTGTAACCGGTACCTCCAATGATGCCTGCCTTGATCATGAGTGGATCCGTCAGATTTAAACCGGCCGTATTTTACCTTTGCCCGTGAGTGATTCCTGCCTCACGTTCGTACCGATTCAGCAGGATTCCTTCATCGCCGCAGCAGGTATCGGCACACTTCTTCACTTCATGCAATGAGGCCCAGTCAGGCAAATAGTGTTGAACCGGGGCATTCTCAGTTGCGCAGTCACAGCCTTTATCGGCGTACACATAGACATGCTGCAGTCCTTGCTCACGGCCTAGGTCTGCCGCCCGCTCAAGACTCTCAACAGGAGTCGACGGCACATGTGCCATGCGGTAGGCCGGATGAAACCGGGTTACATGCCATGGGCTATCGCTGCCCAGATTCTGATGGATCCACGCGGCCACTGCGCTGATATTTTCATCCCGGTCGTTATAGCCGGGGATGATATTCGTCCGCGTCTCCACATGAATCCCGAACTCCTGCGCTTTCTTGATTGAGTGCAGCACCTGATCGATGGAGGCCATGGCACAGATGTTCCGGTAGAACTGCTCTTCCATACTCTTAATATCCGAGCAGAGCACATCGATTCTACCTCTGAGCAACGCAAGCGCTTCCTCAGTTACAAAACTGTTGCTGACGTAGACCGTATACAAACCATGATCGTGCGCCTCTTCGGCAACGTCCAAGACATACTCGAGCCACACTGCCGGTTCCGAATAGGTAAAGGCGATTCCCTCTGCGCCGCTTTCGAGTGCCGCGCGCACCAATTGTTCCGGCGTCACAAAGGCTGCGCGCGACTCACCCCGGGCAAGGGAATCCAGCGCTTCGGTTCCCCAGGAAATCTCTAGGTTATGGCAACCACCGCAGCGGAAACTGCAGCCATAACTGCCAACAGACAACACTTTTGTTCCCGGCCGGTAATGACGCACTGGTTTCTCTTCAATCGCGCCGACATCCATCGCCGAAATAATTCCATACGACAAGTTGTACAACGTGCCATTGCGATTCACGTGCGCCTGGCAAAACCCTCTTTGCCCGTGATGCAAACCACATCGCCAGAGACAGAGATTACAACGGGTCTTACCTGACTCTGCCTGTTCCTGCAGCCGGGTCGGCATCAGCCGATAGACGTCCGGCTTTTCAATCTTCGCGGCGGCTTCAGTCATGGGTTTTGATCCAGAAAGATGGAGAGATACAAGGGGCAATGATAGCGGTTTTTGACAAATGCAGCCGTCCCCGATCCGTAGAACTGATAAACCATGCAGATCGCCAAACATCACAAAGCGAAAAAAGTGCAGGAGGTACTTGGGCCTGATTTCACTGTGCTCGAATTTGACCAGCCTACAGCGATTGCCGCGCAGGTGGCTTTCGCGATTGGTTGTACAGTTGCACAAATAGCCAAATCATTGGTNTTCGCCGAGGCTCAAGGTGACCCGGTTCTGGTCATCGCATCGGGAGCAAACCGCGTTGATGAGGCTAAGGTGGGCCAGACTCTTGGAACCACGATACATCGCGCTGAAGCCGACTTCGTAAAACGCGCGACGGGGTTTTCTATAGGCGGCGCGCCTCCAGTCGGCCATCCGACTCAACTGACTGTCGTTCTGGATCGAACACCCCAGGATTTCAAGGAAATCTGGGCGGCGGGCGGCACATCGACTTCTGTTTTTTGCCTAACCCCGGATCAGTTAACTCAGTTGACAGGGGGCAAGTTTGAGGATGTTGCCCTCTCGAGCACATATTCCCTGAAGTGAATAAAGGAAATTGGCTGGGGGACCAGGATTCGAACCTGGGTTGGCGGAGTCAGAGTCCGCAGTCCTACCGCTAGACGATCCCCCAGTAATACAGAGATTTTAGTTTATTCGCAGTACAACGCCAATTCCTCAATCAACTCCCGGTAAAGTAATTTGCTCAGAGAGCAGGCATAGGATCTCAAATAGGATCGTCGCGCCGTTAAGGCTGGTCATTCCTGATGGGTCTAGCGGCGGAGACACTTCGACGACGTCGCCACCGATCAAGTCAACCCCGCTGAAGGCGCGAATCAACCGCTGCGCTTCCCGCATGGTGATCCCTCCAGCTTCTGGAGTGCCGGTGCCCGGCGTATAGGCCGGATCCAGACCGTCAACATCAAAGGTGAGGTAAACCGGCCCCTCCCCCACAATACGTTTGGCTTCTTGCGCCACGACCTCCCAGCCGAGGTCATCGAACTCCTCGATGGTGATGACGCGCATCCCCTTGTCTCGTGAATAATCCAGGCCATCTGCAAAGTTCTGACCTCCTCGAATCCCGATCTGTACAGTTCGATGCGGGTCGATCAGCCCTTCATCTGTTGCAAGCCTGAATGGCGCCCCGTGATGGAATTTTGAACCGGCAAACTCAGGCCAGGTATCGGTGTGGGCGTCGATATGCAAAAGCCCAAGTGGCTCGTCAAAACGACAGCAGAGCCCCTTGAGGATCGGATAGGTCACCGAGTGATCTCCGCCTACTGCCAACGGCAACACCTCACTCTCGGCAATTCTTGAGAAAGTTCGCTCGATATCCTTAATGGCGTTCTCAAGATTGAACAGATCCTTAAAGCGAACATCTCCAAGGTCCGCTACTCGCGCACGCTCAAAAGGACGGGCTCCGGTTGCGACGTTGATCGCGCGCATCAGCGACGACTGATTACGAACCTCCCGGGGTCCGTATCGGGCGCCAGTACGAGCGGTTAACCCTCCGTCATAAGGAATACCCACGATGCCAATATCTACATCCGTTAGATCACTGACTAACGGTACCCTCATAAACGTTGCCAGCTCAGTAAACCGAAGCTGCTGCATCGGCTCATAGGTCTCCCCGAGGATATCCTGGCGCTGGTAAAACGCTTTTATCCTTTGATCTGTCATTTTTAACCCCAACCTTTAACGTTCACCAGAGTCCTGGATCACTAAAGAGTCATAGTACCGTATCGCATTCTCGATCAAAAAACGTTTGTTACCGGCGCAATCCACCGATATCCCAAAATATTGGGATGCGAGAGGGATCGGAGGGTATGCCAGCGCGAGTCTGGCTATAGAAACTAGCGCTTGGAGTACTGCGGGGCTTTACGGGCTTTGTGCAGACCCACTTTCTTGCGCTCGACTTTACGGGAATCACGAGTCACAAAGCCGGCTTTTCTCAGGGGTCCCCGCAGCGTTTCATCGTAACTCATGAGCGCACGGGTGATGCCATGACGAATTGCACCCGCTTGACCGGTTCCACCGCCTCCGGTGACACGGATCGTGATATCCAGCTTGTCATTCAGTTCTGCAGTATCAAGCGGCTGACGCACCACCATTCTTGCAGTTTCGCGACCAAAGTATTCATCCAGCGAACGCCGATTTACTGTGATGTTGCCCGATCCACGAGTGAGGTATACGCGCGCGACGGACGACTTGCGTCGACCTGTTCCGTAATGAATTTCGCCTGATTGTGCCAATGTGTTGTCCTATTTCGCTTTAAGTTTTACTCTAAGATCTTGCCAATCCCGGGCAACGCTAGATTTCAAGGGCCTTGGGCTGTTGTGCCTGATGGCAGTGATCAGGCCCGGCATACACTCTGAGTTTTGCAAACATCGCCCTGCCGAGAGGGTTCTTGGGCAACATACCCTTCACTGCGCTTTCGATCACTCTGGTCGGGTGCTTTTGAAGCTGCTCGCCCAACGTGATCTCCTTGATGCCACCAGGATAACCAGAGTGGCGGTAGTAGCGCTTGGCTTCTGCCTTGTTGCCAGTGACCCGAATCTTTTCCGCATTCACGATCACAATATGATCGCCCGTGTCGACGTGGGGGGTGTACTCGGCTTTGTGCTTCCCACGAAGCCTTGACGCAACTTCGCTGGCTAGCCGCCCCAACACCTTGTCGGTAGCATCAACAACGAACCAATCTCTCTGGACGGTTTCGGACTTGGCACTGAAAGTTTTCATTGAGAGACTGAATTTTTTCGCAAAAATGAGGCGCGGATACTACTAAATCAGGGCGCTCAAGGCAAGTTGTGATGGAAAAACAAGGATAAATCGCTGATTTTCTGGAAAACCCCAAGGCCGAAAATGAATTAGATGCTTGTCGACCTCACTGTCGCCAATCCCCCGACTTAATCTGGTGGAGCAGGATCGATCAATTCAATCCAATGCCGGACCGGAGGGTCGCTTCTGGATGCCAGGTGGGCAAGGCAGCCTATATTGGCCGTCGCAATAACTTCGGGATCATCCTGACCCAGATCTGACAGCTTGTTGTCGAGCAACCGGCTCGATAACTTGGGTTGAAGGATCGAGTAGGTTCCCGCAGCACCGCAGCATAAATGAGTGTTCTGGACAGGGGTAAGGATTGCGCCGGCACTTTCCAGAATGCTCTCGATTCTTCCTCGGATGCCCTGGCCATGCTGCAGGGTGCAGGGAGAATGAAATGCGACCCTCTTGCCGGAGCAGGATTCCAGTGCTCTCGCCTCCTCAGGGCTGACGTACTCGCATAAATCCACAGTCATGCTGCTCACCCGCGCCGCCTTCTCCGCATAGGCAGAATCATCCTTAAGCAATTGCCCATATTCACGCACAGTTACCCCGCAGCCGCTTGAAGTCATCACGATCGCATCAACGCCCTCCTGAATCTGGGGCCACCAAGCATCAATGTTTCGCCGCATTGAATTCATCGCCCGATCACTATCGGCGAGATGTAACGCCAATGCGCCGCAACACCCGGCTTCGCTGGCAGTGATAACGTTGACATCAAGTTTTGCAAGAACCCGTCGCGCCGCCGCATTTATTTGGGGCGCTATCGATGGCTGGACACAGCCCTCCAGCATCAACACAGAACGATCACCCTGACTTTCGGGACGCAGGCCCACCGGTCTTTTTTCAAGAACATGGCGCGCCAGGCTTTGTGGCAAAGCCGGGCGGATAATCTGACCGACACGAAACAGCTGACCAAACCAAGCGCTCAACAAAAATCTCACCAGCAACCATCGCTGCAACCGTTCAACACGGGGGCGTTGAGACAATGCCTCGACTTTGGGTCTCGCCAACTCAACCAAGCGCCCATAGTGAACCCCAGAAGGACAAGTCGTCTCACAGGATCGGCAGGTAAGGCACCGATCCAGGTGGACTCTCGTGGTCTCGGAAGCCTCAGCAGTTTCAAGCAATTGCTTGACGAGATAGATACGTCCACGCGGCCCGTCCAACTCGTCTCCGAGCAACTGATAGGTTGGGCAGGTCGCTGTGCAAAAACCGCAATGAACGCATTTGCCAAGAATTTCGCTTGCCTCCTCGCCAAACGCAGTACCCTTGAAGTCTTCAGCCAGCTCGACGTACATCGTTAGTCTTGCGGAAAAAGCCGGCCAGGATTCAGAATTCCGGCAGGATCGAATGCCAGTTTCAGTCGTCGATTGAGTTTCAAAACGGCGTCTTGCGGAACATCATAGCGCGCGTCTTGATCATGGCCGCCGAAACCCGTCACGTAACCTCCATACGGCCTGACCATTTTAACGAGCGCCTCGAATTCGGCATCGGACTTGACCCAGTACTGCGCGCCTCCCCAATCAATCAACGTCTTGCCGGGAAGGCGCATCATTCCATTCTGGGGCTTTAGACTAATTCTCCAAAGAGGTAAATCGTGAGCGAAAAAATCAAGACAATGTTCTTTTAGCTGTGACCAAAAAGCATCTCCTTCTGCTTCCAGGTCGCCACCCAGAGCCCCTGCTGCAGTGCTCACTGCCGCCTCGCTTCCCGACAGGCGTACCCGCAAGACTCCATCTAGGTAGGCCGCCGCAGAAACCGGAAGGGAACGACCCAGAAAACTCGTCATTAATTCAGATGCCGGCTCTTCCGGCATCTCGAAGGTCCGCGTTTGAGAGCATGCTGGCCGCGGCAGCACTTTCAGCGAAATCTCGGTGAGAATGCCAAGAGTCCCCATTGCTCCCGCCATCAGGCGCGAGACATCATAGCCCGCGACATTCTTAATCACTTCGCCACCGAAGCGAAGGGTTTCCCCCCTGCCGTTGATGCAGCGAACCCCTAATACAAAGTCGCGGGCGGCTCCGCGGTAAGGGCGGCAAGGTCCAGATAGTCCGCATGCGATGGTACCGCCTATCGTGGCGCCCTCTCCAAACCCTGGCGGCTCAAAAGGAAGTATCTGTCCTGATTGGGAAAGTGTGTTCTCAAGCTCAGTGAGGCTCGTTCCCGCACGTGCAGTAACCACCAGTTCTGTGGGCTCATAGTGGACGATCCCTTGGACAGCGCGAACAGAACATGGGGCGCCGTGCGATACTCGGCCGAGAAAACTTTTGGTGCCGCCTCCCGTGATGGCCAGAGCTTCGCCATCCTGAGCCGCCCTTATCACACTCTCCTGAAGTGCTGCGACCGCGCTGTCAGCGTCTTCGGGCATCTCAGAACCTCGGCAGCTCCGGATGCGGCAGCTCACCGTGATGGACATGCATTGCATTGAACTCGGCACACCGCGAAAGCGTTGGCACAGCCTTTCCTGGGTTCAGCAGGCCCTCCGGGTCGAAGACGGCTTTCAAGGCATGGAACTGTTCGAGTTCCGCCTCGCCGAACTGGACACACATCTGATCGATTTTCTCGAGCCCCACGCCATGCTCACCCGTAATCGTACCGCCAACCCGAACGCACAACTGCAAAATCTCGGCACCCAGCGCCTCGGTGCGCTCAAACTCGCCAGGTTTTCCAGAGTCATACAAAATGAGAGGGTGCAGATTGCCGTCCCCCGCATGAAACACGTTAGCCACCCGCAACCCGGCACGGGCGGCGAGTTCTGAGATGCCTAAGAGCACTTCGCCCAGCGCCCGGCGGGGGATCGTCCCGTCGATACAGTAATAGTCCGGCGAGATGCGTCCGACTGCAGGAAACGCATTTTTTCGCCCAGACCAAAAGCGCTGGCGCTCGCTCTCATCACGAGCGATGTCGACTGAACGGGCTCCACACTCATAAAGAAGCGATGACACAGACTCGATCTCGGTCTGTACTTCAGCGTCTGTTCCGTCCAGTTCACAAAGCAAAATTGCGGCTGCGTCGCGGGGATATCCTGCCTGCACAAAGTCCTCCGCCGCGATAATGGCCGGGGTATCCATCATCTCAAGCCCTGCGGGAATGATGCCCGCTGCAATGATGGCAGCCACCGCTGAGGCAGCTTGCTCAACATCCCCAAAAGCCGCCATTAGCGCTTTGGCGGTCGGCGGGACCGGCAACAGCCGCACGGTAATTTCCGTCACCACGCCCAGCATTCCTTCAGAACCGATGAAGGCAGCCAGCAGATCATATCCGGGCTGATCCGGCGCCTCACCGCCGATCTCAATCACTTCTCCTCCCATCAGGACTACTTCAGCCGCCAAAACGTTATGCACGGTTAGCCCGTATTTGAGGCAATGCACCCCGCCTGCGTTCTCTGCAACATTTCCCCCGATAGTGCAGGCAATCTGCGATGAAGGATCCGGCGCGTAGTAAAGGCCTCGCTCTGCCACCGCCTCACTGATGGCAAGATTCCTAACCCCCGGCTGAACACGAGCCGTGCAGGCAACCGGATCCACAGACAGAATCCGGTTGAACCTTGCCATGCTGAGCAGGACGCCTTCGGGATGGGGCGTCGCGCCACCTGACAACCCTGTTCCTGCTCCCCTAGCCACCACCGGCACCGAGTACTGCTTGCAAAGACGCATTACTGCGCACACCTGCTCAAGACAATCAGGTAAGGTAACGACACCGGGCAGCGCTTTATATCCGGAAAGCCCATCACACTCATAAGGTCGCTTTTCATCTGCCGACCACAAAATCGCACGCTCCGGCAGAACTTTTTGCAATGCGCTGATAAAATCGGGAGAGAGCAGTTCGGTCAACGGTCGTTCCAAAGAGCGTTATAGAGTCCGCGGCAGTATGTCACAGCACGTGGCCTTCTTTAAGCCAAAAGCCCCTCTGGTCTGACCTCATGCTGGCAGCCAAAGAGACCTTTCGTTATGCTGTCGGCGTCCAGCAGTCTTACCCGCCACCTCATGACCGATCCTGCCTCTCTTATCCAATCTCTCAAGATGACACCGCATCCGGAGGGGGGCCATTTTGCAGAGACGTTTCGCGCGGACGATAGCTCTGCGAGTTTGATCTTCTACCTTCTCGGAAACGACGAAAGATCACATTGGCACCGGCTCACCAAAGATGAACTCCTTCACTTCTATGATGGAGACCCAATGAGCGTCCTGTTGTCACCAGACGGAGTATCGATTCAGAGAAAAACGTGGGGACGCGATGCAGTCGACAACGAGGCCTACCACCTGATC
>PAUU01000042.1 GCA_002713825.1 Acidiferrobacteraceae bacterium
GAGCTTCTGCTGTCATCAGTGCCAGAGATGGATCCGGACTGGCTCAATGAATTGATCGCGCACCGAAACAAACACGGTGTGATGACTTCAACATCAACTTCCTGATTTTCTCTGACGAGAAAAATTGTTTTAATCGCTGGCGTCCAAATTGGAGGTGTGGAACAGTTTGACGACGGTTTCCCGAATATCCCACCTCTCCCGCTGCCCTTTACGCGTACAAATACTGTCGCCCGGAATGCACTCAATGGGTGCTTGCCCTCCCAAAGTCAGAATCAACCGACCCTGCAAAATGGTTTGCAGCTCGTCTCCCAGCTCATTGCAATCGAAGACACCTTCCGTGCAGCGCCAAACTCCCAGTCGGGCAGTACCGTCAGGACTCACATAATCGATGCGACCTGAGGCAGCCGGGTTGCCCTGCACAATCACATAGTCAGACGCCTTGTTGTCGAAGGGCCAGTGCTCAAGATCATCGAGCGGATCATCTTTTCGATAGCGACGCATGATCCCTTTCTCTTTAGCGATCGATCAACGACTTAAGGCGCGATATGCGGCCCGTAGGGTGTTGTCGTTAGCACCTCTGCACCGTCCGCACCCAGCAGAACGGTATTAGAGATGAAGTAGTTTCCACGACCCGTTTCAGTAAACCACGACATCAAATGAAAGGTCATGCCCTCTCGCATCTCACGGTCAGAATCATGGCGCAGACCCGTGACCCGTGGTCCCCCCGTCCACGCGGGCGGAAAGCCGATACCGACTAGATACCCACAATGATGGCGACGGTACTCATGCATGCCCGCTCCATCCACGACCGACTGCCAACCGTTGTAAACGTCTTTCGCTCTGGCGCCGACTTTGAGCGCCCTTAACGTCGCATCAAAAGCCTCGCCGCATATATTCGCCATCTCGGCATCCTCATCAGAGATCCTGCCGATATTCACCAGCCGGCCCATGGGAGCGTTATAGCGGGACACACAGCCCGCGATCTCAAGGAACACCGCCTCATGATGTTCACCATCTCCCCAGGTGGTGTGCTCCTCCGCCATGCGGTGAGACGGGCGCAAGAAGGGGCCAAAGCCGGGTGGTGTTCCTCCCGCACGGGTCATCGCTGCAAGACACTCGGCTGCGACATCCGCTTCTTTGGCGCCATCATGAATGGCATGGATTGCAGCCTGCGTGCCGGCGTCGGAGGCAACGGCGGCGCTTCTCATGAAACGCTGCTCTTCGGTGGACTTCACCAGTCGCATCTCATCCAGCATCCCCGTGATATCCACCCAGGATGCGTCGTCAATGCCTTGCTTGAGGGCCTCTCCCATCGCGTAAGACAGCCCTGCAGAAGCTGATTCCAGACCGATCATTTTGCCGGAACCCGCGCCGTTCAGGTGTTTAACCACAACATCAGCTGCGCTCTCGGAATCTGAATGCCCGATGAACGTCGCGTTTCGCACCTGGTTACGAATCGCCACGTGTTCCATTGCCCGGGTCACGAGCACTAGTTCACCTTCAGCCGCCACGATAAGGACGTGCGGCGCAAAATAACCCCAATGATCCAATCCCGTGAGATAGAACACATGCTCCGGCGCACTCAACAAGACCAGATCAAGACCGCGGATCGCCATTTCCTGGCGGGTGGCTGCCAGACGACGGCTCAGCTCGTCATCCGAGAAAGGATTCGAGTGCATAACTGGGTCCTTTGATTATTGGATTTACTGTGCCACTTCAGGCGCGATTCCGGCCGAAACACAACGCCGCGTTAGCCGCGTCCGACGAAAGGCATATCCCGGGCCATCACATTCATGAAAAGCACGTTGGTATCGAGTGGCAACTCAGCCATATGCAGCACGCTGGTTGCGACATGATGCACATCCATAAGCGGTTCTGCCAATATAGTGCCATTAGGCTGGCGGGTTCCCTCTCCCAATGGT
Organism: Acidiferrobacteraceae bacterium; assembly: GCA_002713825.1. Lineage (GTDB taxonomy): Bacteria > Pseudomonadota > Gammaproteobacteria > Arenicellales > UBA868 > UBA868. The sequence continues at coordinate 1,923 of PAUU01000042.1, forward strand.
CTCGCCATGTCTGTCAGTGCGTTACCGATATCAATCTGGCCGCAGGCGATATTGTGCTGGCGGCCGTCGAGTGCCAGGCTTCGGGTCAGACCTGACATGGCATGCTTGCTGACCGTATAGGGAGCGCTATTGACCCGCGGCACATATGCCGAAATCGAGCCATTATTGATAATCCGGCCTCCTTTCGGATCCTGGGCTTTCATCTGACCGAATGCCCGCCGGGCGCACAAGAAAGCACCATGCACATTGGTATCAAGCACGGCCTGCCATTCAGAAATCTCGAGCTCATCAACATCAACAGCACGCGCACCAATACCTGCATTATTGAAAAGAAGATCAATCCGACCAAAGCGCGCGATAGCAGCATCAAAGAGTCGGTCCACCTCTTCGGAATGACGAAGATCTGCCGCATGGCATAAGACGGCGTCGGACCCTGCATCGGATTCTGAGGCTGCTGCCTCCAACAGTTCACCGCGCCGGCCCGTCAGCGTCACACAATACCCATTTTGTAGCAGCATCTGCGCAACCGCTTTGCCGACACCAGTACCTGCACCGGTCACAAGGGCTACTTTCGATTGATCTGTCATGGTTTCTGTTGTTCCCTGATTTCTATTGTTCCCTAAACAGAAAAGACATTCTTGGAAGAAAGATATTCTGCGACCTGATCGGCCAGCACTTCTGGCGTGTACTCTGAGCCATGCAGTGTGATCTCAGGCCAGCTTGGCGCCTCATAGGCTGAGTCGATACCGGTAAAGTTTTTCAGCTCACCAGTCCGTGCTTTTTTGTAGAGGCCCTTGGGATCACGGGATTCACACACCGCAAGCGGCGTATCAACGAATACCTCGACGAAAAGGATATCTCCAGCCACGAGGCGAGCCATCTCACGTTCATTGGCAAAGGGTGAGATGAATGAAGCGATGACGATGAGCCCTGCATCAGCCATGAGTCTTGCCACTTCCGCGACCCGGCGGATATTCTCTACCCGATCGGCGTCGGTAAATCCAAGATCCCGGCAAAGTCCGTGGCGCACGTTGTCACCGTCAAGCAGGTAGGTATGCTGCCCCTCGCTGTGCAGTTTCTGCTCAAGAGCATTGGCAACCGTCGACTTGCCTGATCCTGACAAACCCGTAAACCAGACTACGCAAGGCTGGTGATTATGGGCGCGTGCTCTGGCAGCTTGATTGACGGTGGTCTGGTGCCAGGAAATGTTCGTCGAGCGGCGAAGTGCGAAATCGATAATGCCGATGCCAACAATCCCACCCCCGGCGCTGTCCAGAAACAACGCCACAGGAGATGTTGCGTCTGCCTTTTGAGGATCAAACGGCACGGGCGCATCGAGCGCGATCTTGCAGTAAGCCGCTCGCCCCTTCTGCAGGACTTTTGCTGCCAGATGCTCTTTGCTTTGCTGATCGATCTCATAGGTGAGGTCTGTGACCTGCACGCCGAAGTCCTGGCCAGCCGCCAGTCCTCGATAACTCCGCTCAGGCAACATCGGCTCGTCACCCAGCCAGATGATGTGGCTGGCAAATTGATCTGCCGCAACAGTATCCTGCGCGGGGCGTTGCGACGCCTGCTTCCGGAGTTCACTCTCGGGAGCGTTGGCCAGATTCAATAAAGATCGAAGCGGTCCCCCTTGGGTAGTTTCTGATGTGTGAGTGTTCAAAATTTTTGTGCCTTTCCAACATTCAAGACTCAAGCGTCCATCAGTTCTGCTTCAAGCGGAAACAGCGACAACAGTTCATAACCGCTTTTGGTGACCAGAACCTGCTGCTCAAGTTTAACGCCGTCGCGCTCGCCGACCGCACCCATATAACTCTCGACACAAATGACCATATCCTTCTCAATNACNCCNTCATAGGNGTTNTCNCCCCGGAATGCNGGNTTNACCTGNGGNTANTCATCNGACATNCCNACGCCNTGNATNANACAGGGNTAGGCNTTNTGGTGAAANTCNTCNGCNGGNACNTAGGCGCGNTTTTGAAATTCNCTNANGCTGANGCCNGGNCGNANCANGGCAAGNTTNTGNCTGATCTCCTCCCANGCNAGNTGGTANAGTTCNCGCTGNCNCNCCGTNGCNNGNGCGGGACCNCAGAGAAAGGTNCGNGAGACATCNGCNAAATAACCNCGTGGNCCCACCATATCNGTATCCAAGCCCACAAGATCNCCTGACTNCACCTNTCTGNGCGATGCTTCCTGNAGCCAGGGGTTAATNCGAGGNCCTGATGCCANCATNCGNCCCTCNTGCCAGTCTCCGTTATTGGCGAGATTTGTGTAGTTCAGCAATCCCCAGAGCTGGACCTCGCTGACGCCCGGTCGCAGCGCCTGCTTGAGCCGGTCGATGCCATGTTCAGCGACCGCCACAGCCCAACGAATACAGTTGATCTCGTCGGGTGACTTGATTACCCGCGCTTGCTCACTGATCAACACGCCATCAATGACCTCAAGTCCTCGGCTCAAGAACGCCCGGGTGATGCTGGGATTTATGTACTCCACTGCGATCCGGCGGTTATCGGTGCCGATCTCGTTAAGATAATTCACGACATCATCGGCCAGTCGCCCAGCATATTCGCCAAGGCGCTCGGCCCCATCAAAAAATGAAATGGGCCTGCCCGCACGGGTGTCATCAGCCCATGAGGATCCCCCCATGGCGCCATGAATGACGGTTGGCCCTTCCATTGATAAAAAAAGATACGTCTGGGGCATATGCGACTGGAAAAGCGGGTAGTCGCGATAGTTCACAGCGTAACGCAGGCTCACCGGGCTCACCAACAGGCACATCGCTGCCCCGGTCTGTTCCAACTGCCCGCTCAGGCGCGACAGGCGCCAACGGTGCAGGCGCTCATCATCAACCGGCTCCGGCTGGCGATGCTGCGTGAGATCGCTCCAGCCGTCGCCGCAGATCAGTGAGTCTGGGTTTGTCGTCACAAGAAACTCAATTCAGGCAATCGCGCAGATGCCCAGACATGATCCGGGCCGACACCCCGATGTGACGGAAAGAATGCAAAGGGATCGCCCGCAGTGATTCAGGGGAAATAGTGGGTACCCGACCTGCTAGCGAGAGTGCCAACTGCTTTCCCATCATCGTTGCCATTGGCACTCCCCGACCGTTATACCCCAAACCCGCATAAACATTATCAGCAAGTCTGAGCAACATCGGGCGCTGATGCGAAGTAATTCCGACATACCCCGCCCAGTCATATTCCCACTCTGTACCCACGATCTGTGGAAAGAGACGAACTGCCTTGGATCTGAGATGCGCAGTATTCAAGGAGCCGATCTCACCAGACACCGTTCCACGCCAACCAAAAACAAGACGATTCGCTTCATCCACTCGATAGTACGCTGGGACACCTGCATACTCCCCTACTGGCTGCCGATGCGGCAGCAGGGTCGACGCGACAGACTCCGGCAGAGGAGACGTCGCGGTGAGCATGCTGGCCACCGGAACAATCGTTTGAGCCAAGCCCGGCCAAAGATCATCCGTATACCCGTTGGTTGCGAGCACCAGGCGTTTGCATTTGACACTTCCGTGGTCCGTGAAAACCTGCCAGCTGTTTCCATTCTGGCTTACCTTGACCGCCCGGGAGTTGCCATGGATAGTGACGCCCTGCTCGTGACAAGCACGGGCTAAACCCCGGCAATAGGCCAGCGGCTGCACACTCCCTCCTCGGCGATCGAACATACTCCGATCGTAATGGGCGGTGCCGATCAGTTCGGTCGAAACGTGTTTGTCCAACAAGCGTACGTCTGCGCCGGTTTCTGCCCAGAATTCAGACCACTCGGTCAGGTAACGAACCGCTTTGCCTCCTTTGCCCGCAATAATCGACCCCGTCCTTTGTGCCTGACACTCAATCTGGTGCTGTTCGACAAGATCAAACACCAACTCGACGGCATCGCCCAAGGTTTTGATGAATGCGTCAAACTGGCTGCCGGGATACAGCTGTTTCAAAACCGCAAGATCGGGTTTCCATTGACAATGGACCTGGCCACCGTTTCGGCCTGAGCAACCCCAGCCTGGTTGCGACTGATCCAAAATCACGATCTGCTCAATGGCTTCGGCCGCATGAAGTGCAGTCGACAGGCCGGTATAGCCGGCACCGATAATCAGGAGATCAGTCTCAATATCCTCGTGAAGTTCAGGACAATCACGCAGTGGTTCGGCGGTCGATCGCCACAGACTGTCCGGCCACTGGGTTTTCTGCATTGTGACTGGCGGCCTGTTCTGGTGATCCTATATCCAGCCGGCTAAGGGCGAGGTGGAAAAGGTTCGGTCACGATGTTGCCGACATGACGCTTATCGATAAAGGCCTGCTGTGCCGCGTGGAAGTCTTCCAGGGGATAGGTCGCCGCAAGCAGAGGCCGGATTTCATCTCGCTCGATGTACCCCACCAGATCCTCGAACACCCCCGGCAGCGGAACAGTCGCCCCGGTAAAGGTCAGATCGCGAAGATAAAACGTACGAAGATCAAACTCGACCATTGGACCGGCAATCGCACCCGCACAGGTATAACGGCCACCGTGCACAAGTGCGGTAATAAGTTGCGGCCAAAGTGAACCGCCAACGACATCGGCCACCACATCGACCGACTCTTTACCGATCGCATCACGAAGAGCAGAGCCCAGGTCACTGCAATTTCGATCAATCACGGCCAAAGGGCCAACGGCCTTAACGTCATCCGCCTTATCAGCGCCGCACAGGCCTACACATTGTGCGCCGCGCCGATTGGCAAGCTGAATCAGTGCGGAGCCCACCCCTCCAGATGCACCCGTCACCAGTACGGTATCGCCAGCAGTAACCGCACCCCGGTTCAACATGTTCTCGGCCGTTACATAAGAGCATGCAAAGGTTGCCAACTCGGCATCTGACAGTGCGCTCTTAACAGGATGAACCTGGCGATGGGATACCGTCGTGTATTGGGCATAGCCTCCATCGCATTCACTACCGAAGTAACCCGCCTTAGACTGATTCAGTGGATCATCCCAGTCACGCAGCCAACCATCGATTATCACCCGCTGACCCAGCAGAGCTGATAAAGCGTTATCGCCCACGCGGACGACCGTCCCCACGGCATCAGCGCCCTGAATTCGAGGAAATGAAATGGAAGCGCCACCCCAGGTTCCGTCTTCTTCCTCAGCGCCGGCGAGCGTATCACCGGTGGTGGCGTCACTGTTGCCCTTGGAATACCAGGCGCTACGCGTATTGACGTCGGTGTTATTGAGGCCGCATGCCGCAACCCGGATCAACACTTCGCCGGACTCCGGCACAGGAACCGGCCAGTCGCGGTGAAATTCCAGTTTGTCCAGCCCACCATGGCCGGTCAGAACCACGGCGTGCATCGTCTGCGGGATGTTTTCTGTCATGGTAAGCGCTCCTCCAAATCTTAATCGGTTTATTGCTGAGTCCAGCAATCCATCTCATTACCCGCCGTATACTGCAACCGGCTCTCCCAGCAGTGCTTCATCCGGCGCGAATCCCAGCCCCGGATCGTTGGGCACAAAGAGCTCTCCATTTTCACTGCGTGGAGCCCTTCCCGGTGCTACGTCCAGGGTCAGCATATCCTGACAGGCCCAGCAGCCGAGGCGAAACTCTTCTGGCGTGCTCTGTGCCAACGCCGCGGCCTCGGCGTCTGCCAGGGCAGAGCCCCCGGTGGCCATGACATAAATCTGAATGCCGTGGGCGATGGCAAGATCGCGGATGCGTCTCGCCTTGGTCAGCCCCCCGACCCGGTTNATCTTGATATTGGCGACTTCCGCCACNCCTTCATGGGCAATTGCCGCCATGTCGTTAACGCTAACCAGGGTCTCATCAACCGAAATCGGTGCGCTCGTGATACGGCGCAGCGCCTTGATATCGTCAGTTGTTTCACAGGGCTGTTCAAACGTAACACCCAGATCGCTCGTGGCGTTCATCACCATCGCGGCCTCCCGGCGGGTCCACGCCCGGTTAACGTCATACAGAATCCGCTCGTCTTCGAGACGATGCTCTTCTATATGGCGGATACGCTCGATATCCAGATCCGTGTTGCTGCCGCCCACCTTAACCGAGTGTCCTCGGTAACCCCGCTCACGGTATTTCTTTATCAACCCCACCATGTATTCCGGTGCACCACTCGAAATCGACGACATGACGCGAGTGGGAGTTCCAAAGCATCCACCCAGAAGATCCGGCAAGGACTGCCCGGTTGCCTGGCCGGCGATATCAAGACAGGCCATATCGACCGGTGATTTGACGTACGGGTGACCAGGCAGGGTCTTGTCCATCAGGTATTCGATACGGCCCGACTGTCTCGGATCAGCACCGATCAGAACCTCGGAAAGGGTTTCGATGCCGGCTCGAATGCCGGGGCCATGCGCCGGCACGTAGGTGTGGCCCCAGGGCGTGCCCTCACCCCATCCTGTGATGTCATGATCGGTATCGATCCTGACGAACGTGGCATCAAGCACTTCAAATTTGAGTCGACCGCCTGACAGCCAATAGGGCTCAGAGAGCGGCAGATCCTTATGATAAACCGATATCCTTTTGATTTTCATGTCATGAAGCCTGGTACTCGGCGCCTGATGGAGGTGATCTTCATTCGCGCGCCAGGTTAGGAGTGAAACAGCCCGTCTTCGGGCGACAGTCGATACGCATAGAGATGTTGGTAGTGCGGCAGCACCTCTTCATATAACTCTTTCGCGTAATCAGGAGCCGTGTTGATGTTGGTAAATCCGGGCTCTTGAGGCGCAAGCCCGGTAGAGCCCTTGAGTTTCTCGTGCCAGGAACCGCCGTCGAACCAACTATAGTCTTCGGTCGCGGACCCAGCCTCCCAAGTGAGGGCTTCGGGCACAAAGTCGATACCGACAGCGTGACAGTAGCTTGCGACCATCGTTTGTGGGTCCCGCAACAGGTCATCGCTATCCAGCACAGGCGGCACCTTTCCCTCACGATCACAGAGACGGTCAAAGAGTTGGCGCTGTTCCAGAAATGCCAGTTCCTTCAGATGAACATCGGGCCAACGTTTTTGGATGCTAGTGACCACCTTGGCGGGATCGCGTATCAGAAAAGAGTGGTTGAATTTCTGGAGAAACTCGTCCGTCCAGTAATTCTCGATGTAATGTGGAAAATCCTTGGAAAAAACCGGCCCCTTCGCTGCCGCAGATTTCAGTCTCGCCCAGACCGTCTCAAAGGTGAGTCCCGGCTTTCTTGGGCTGTCGGGGGTGAGCCGCGGCCACAGGGCGCCGTCCCCTTCGTACCACCATTCCCCAAAGGGCTCGTGAAAGCACTGCATATCTTTGCGCTGGCGCATCATCCACTCAAAAGCGGTTGACGTCGACCGGGGCGTTGCCCACAACACGAGAATCTTGTGCACTNTCCAGGCNGNCCTATTNCGCACTTAACGANGACANCAACNGNCCCTGNGNCGTCACNGGNGCAAGNCCCAAGGTCTTGAAGATTCTCCAGTAAAGCGCGTTGTCATGGCTGATCATGGGCTTGCCAAGCAGAGCCTCGATGGCGACTTCATGATGTACTGGCCGTTGCGCCTGACCATCTGGACCGGAGCGGAAGTTGCACATGCCGTTGATCAGGTATGCCTCCGCCTGCGGCGCCTGTTCGGCCACGTACTGAAAACTCTTCTCAGCGAGATCNCCATCAAAACACCAGATGCACTGATTGATTTCCTCCTGCGTNGCAAACCAGCCCTGGTCATGAAAGTTGCCGGCCCAGATAACATCGAAGCCCGCTTCCTTCAGGAATGAAACAGTTCCCTGCCACCAATCAAAGTGATGGTAAGCCGCATTCAGGGCAACCTTCTCGATGCTCTGATCGCGCAGCGCCTCCACCATTGCGTAGCCTGCCATGTGAAACGGGGTTTCATATTTCTCACTCAGCATTTCACAATGTTCATGGACCCCTTCTACGCCCAGGCCACTGGCGTGCACCCAGTTGGATCCCACCTGGCCGCACACATCCGCGCCATTGTTGGCCATGCACTCGACNAACTCCTCCAGCAGATTAAAGTTCTGCCTGCGTTGATCCAGTCGATGGGTATAGTCGGGAACATGCAGCATCCGGCCATGTACCCCGACCGAATCGGGCGCCATGTTCTGAAAATCCGTCGGCCCCGCGCACCAGTCATACGGCGGACAGGTGAATCCCACCTGGTAGGGAAATAGTTTGTTTTTGGGCTCTGCCCAATGAGCGGGCTTGGTGTAGTTGCTCATATTCAACTCCTTAGGGTGATGTCACTGCCTGACGCATCCATTGCTGCAACGCTTTGATCGAATGTTCTGAATTGACGCCCCCATTGGGATCCACGACCAGGGGTCCCGGCCGATAACCACGATTATTGAATCCGCGCTGCTGGGATTCCACAAGATGAATATCCTCTTCAACGGTGGTTTCCCGATCCTGGATAGCGAGGTCATGGATGACCTCCGGACTGATACCATCAGCGGTAAACCACCCTCGGACAATGGTCACGGCGTCGACCGCGGTCGGTTGCCAATGATAGGTATTGAGTACATTTCCNGGATACACCTGAAAGGAAAATGTGGGCCACAGATACCAGGATGAGTAGTCCCCGGCATGCTCGCTGGCACCCAGATCAATTGGGTAGGTCATCTTCTCGAGGTTCTGGCACTCGGTGGTGTGGCGAAGACAATATCCCTGCGGCTGAATGTCATAGGTGTCCGGCTTGACCACCCCAGTCGAGAAGGTGCGATGATTGATTCGGCAGTGATAACACTCCGAATAGTTCTCGACTGACACTTTCCAGTTACACTGCTCCTGAACCTGGATGGTCTCAAGCGGCGTCAGATCGTCAATCTGCGGAACAAACTCCCGCAGTTCTGCCTCAACACCCGGAAACCACTCCTCCATCGGATCCGCATTGTCATCAAGATTGACAAAGATGAAGCCGCAGAATTCCTGCGTGCGAACAGGCGTCAGGCAAATACTCTCTCGCACACTTTCCGGTACGACCCCTGTGTTTGGTCCGCGCAGCAGATGGCCGTCAAGACGATAGATCCAGGCATGGTAAGGGCAGGCCAGCGTTTTCTTGCCTTCACCCTGTCCTGAGACCAGCTGATGCGCGCGGTGCTGGCAAACGTTATAAAAGGTATGAAGCACGTTGTTGCTGTCGCGGATACAAAATAGGCTCTGACCCGCAATATCAAAACTGAAGTAGTCCCCGGGCTTCGCAACCCGGGAAACGTGGCCGGCGTACTGCCAGGTACGGGCAAAAAGGCCGCTGCACTCCTTCTGGTAAAGCGCCTCGCTGGTGTAATAGGCCGCATCCAGGGCATGGACAACCTCATGCTCTTGTATCGGCGAATCGCTCATAACCTCAGGTGTTTTCCTCCAAGTAAATACCAAGGTCATACCTACGCTGGTGAAAACGCTCAATACTGGCAATAACCGACTCGTCGAGATCTGCAATTACAAATGCCATCAATGATTCCAGCAAGGCAGAAAGCGCGACAGTCGATATAAACATTAAGGGTGTATCAACAGATATTTGAAATTGATAANCAGCNCCCTCAAAAATGGGTGACGCTGGGCTATCTGATACGGCAATAATCCTTACTCCCTGTGTACGTGCCACCTTTACTGCCTCCACGACTTCACGGCGGTAAGGCTTGAAAGTCATGGCGAGCAATACATCTCGACTATCGGCNTGAACCAATCCATCGACCGGTACAGANCCTTCCTGGGGTATCGAAACAACGTTATCAATTGCCATGTTAGCGAGATAAGCAAANTTTTCAGCCGCGGCATTGACCAGGCCCACACCGAGTACATAAGTCTTGCGCGCGTTCACAATTTGATCCGCGGCAGCCTTTAGATCGACTGACTTGTTTAGGGCGTAGAGTTTTTCCATGTTGGCGATAGTCGCCGCAGCNCCCTCTGCANAAATGTTATCGGGCACACCCCCGGNAATGAGGGACTGCAGCCATTTCGCCTGCTCACGATAGANATAATCACCGTGACGGATCTGTTCCCGAAACGGCTGGCGAAAATCTTCATATCCCTCAAAACCAATCCTGCGCGCCATCCGAACTAGCGAGTTNGGTTTAACCCTAGCCTTAGCGGCGATCTCTCGGATCGANCTGACGCCAATCTCGTTGGGATTCTCCAGAACATAGGCCGCGGTTTTCTGTAGTTCTGGCGTGAGACTGGATAACGACTCGGCCAGATACTGCAATAAGCGCCCTACCTCAGGGAACTTTTCAATTGGTACACTTGTTTGTTTCATAAAATAAATTGTACACTTGTACCTTCAATTATGCGATACCCGCAAGCACTTGATTCGGTTCGGTTGACACACAGTCCTAATCATCGGCCGACCTGACCCCTTCAGCCATTACCTATGTACGAAAACCTTTTTGAGCCAATCAGTCTCGGCCCATCCGAGATAAGAAACAGGATNTTTAACCCTCCGCATGGGACAACACTGGGAGTCAACGGTCTCGTCAGCGATCAACTCATCGCCTACCATGAAGCCCGAGCAAGAGGAGGAGCGGGGCTGATTATCCTGGAAGGCATGGCCTTCCATCCAAGCTTTGCTTTTGAGTCGGCTTACCTCAATGCCGGGCGTGATGACATTATCCCGGGCATGACAGAGTTAGCCCGCGCCTGTCGTGGGCATGGTACGGCCGTTTTTGGGCAGTTGTTCCATGCCGGTCGATCCGTTCGTTACAGTCATGATGGGTCCCGACCCTTAGTNTTTTCNGCATCGGATACGCCNGACGATCGCTATCGGGTNGTACCCATCCCGATGTCCAACGACATGGTCTGGGAAGTCATTGAAAGTTACGCGACAGCGGCCGCGCGTCTCGCTGAAGCCGGACTCGACGGCATTGAAATTCTTGCCAGCCAAGGATACCTGATCGGACAGTTCCTTAATCCCATCACCAATCGCCGTAATGACGAGTTTGGTGGCAGTTTAGAAAACCGTATGCGGTTTTTATCGGAGTCTATCGCAAGGACCCGTCAGGCTATTGGGAGTTCAAAAACACTCGGCATTCGAATCACGCTTGATGAGAAAACTCAATTCGGTATGGAAGCAGGAGAGGCGATCAAAGTCTGCCAAGCCCTAGAGCATGAGGGTCACCTGGATTATTTCAGCGTAATCTCAGGCTCATCCGCCTCACCCGATGGCTGGATCCATGTATTTCCTCCCATGGCGGTACCGCCAGCTTTCGTCGCCAATGATGCAGCACAACTGAGATCTGTAGTGACCAAGCCCGTGCTGGTTGCAGGCCGTATCAACCAGGCCCAAGCTGCGTCACAGATATTGAGCGAAGGCAAAGCAGACATGATCGGTATGGTACGGGCCTTGATCGCGGATCCGGAATTTCCCAATAAAGCAGCGGCGAACCGAAGCGAGGATATCCGGGCGTGCATCGGTTGTAACCAGGCCTGGGTCGGCCATCGCCTGACCCATCATGCTATCTCCTGTATACAGAATCCGGTAACCGGCCGGGAACTGGAATTTAGAACTCGATCAACGCAACCCAAACGATTGGTGTGGGTGATCGGTGGCGGGCCAGGTGGCATGAAGGCGGCTGTCACAGCCGCTGACCAGGGGCACGAAGTCGTCCTTTATGAAAAGCAATCCAAACTCGGCGGACAGGTCAATTTGGCTGAGAAACTGCCCGGTCGATCTGAATTTGGCGGTGTTACCACCAACCTGATGAGCGAACTTGATCG
>PAUU01000043.1 GCA_002713825.1 Acidiferrobacteraceae bacterium
GCGCCATCGAGGCGTCTGCCGCGCTCGCCGAAAAACTGAGCGCACCGGTCTGCTGTAACTATCAGCATAACGACGCCTTTCCGGGCTCACACGCACTCTCAGTTGGTCCTCTTGGGTACAACGGATCAAAGGCAGCGATGGAACTCATTTCCAAGGCGGACGTAGTGCTGGCGCTCGGCACCCGGCTGAATCCTTTCTCCACCCTGCCCGGCTACGGTATTGATTACTGGCCNCAGGCNGCCCGCCTGATTCAGGTGGATATCAATGCNGACCGGATCGGCCTCACCAAACGGGTTGAGGTCGCNATTCAGGGAGATGCCCGGCGGGTTGCNCAGCAACTNCTTGAGCANTTGTCACCGGANGCCGGAAACGCCGGTCGCGAGGACCGGCTTGCCGAGATTGCCCGCAGCAAAACTGCNTGGTCNGANGAACTTGCCACCATGNATCACGAGGACGACGATCCTGGNACNACCTGGAACCAGCGCTCNCGTGACAGCCAGCCCGAACGGATGTCNCCGCGNCAGGCTTGGCGGGCGATCATGGCNGCNCTCCCCAAGGAGGCAATCATCTCCTCGGATATCGGCAACAACTGTGCNATCGGCAACGCTTATCCGAGTTTTGAGGCANGCCGNAAATATCTCGCNCCGGGGCTTTTTGGTCCTTGCGGCTANGGCTTCCCGTCGATTCTTGGCGCCAAGATTGGCTGNNCTGATACNCCGGTCGTGGGCTTTGCNGGAGATGGNGCTTTTGGCATCTCGATGAATGAAATGACGGCCTGCGGANGAAACGAGTGGCCCCCNATCACCATGATTATTTTCCGCAACTACCAGTGGGGNGCAGAAAAGCGCAACACNACCNTGTGGTACGAGGACAANTTNGTGGGCACGGAACTCAANGTGGGNGTCGAATATGCGGANGTNGCCAAAGCGTGCGGCGTCAACGGCGTTAAGGTCGAAACCGCNGAGGCNCTNACTCAGGCNCTCAATACNGCCATTGAAGAGCANATGAACAGCAANGTCACNACGTTTATCGAGGTGGTTCTCAATCAGGAGNTGGGAGANCCGTTCCGCCGGGATGCNATGAAAGCGCCNGTCGCTGTCGCCGGAATTAACCTTTCNGATATGCGTACTCAGCAANCAGGTTAGAAGNNCNGTANGGGAGTCGNGGAGGCTCNCTGCTGGAANACTNTTGGNGAGGGGGATCTTGATCACCCCCTCGCNTNNACTTACCAAANCCGGGGGAGAATGAGATGTTGATAGGAGTTCCAAAGGAGATCAAAAATCACGAATACCGGGTCGGCATGGCGCCCGCCAGTGTGCGGGAGGCCGTAACNCANGNCCATCNGGTCATGATTCAGTCTCAGGCAGGTGAAGGGATTGGCGCGTCAGACGACGAGTATCGTTCGGTCGGGGCTGAGATTGTCGAAGACCCGAAAGACATCTTTGACCGCGCCGAGATGATCGTAAAGGTCAAAGAACCGCAAGCCAACGAACGCGCCATGCTGTCTTCGGGGCAGATCCTGTTTACGTATCTGCATCTGGCACCTGATCCTGATCAAACCCGCGATCTCGTCTCGAGCGGCGCTACCTGTATCGCTTATGAAACCGTGACCTCCCCCCATGGCGGCCTGCCGCTTCTGGCACCGATGTCCAAAGTTGCGGGCAGAATGGCGATCCAGGCGGGGGCGTATTGTCTAGAACACCCCCACGGGGGCCTCGGCATGCTGCTCGGAGGCGTGCCGGGTGTCGACCCAGCCAAAGTCGTCGTACTGGGCTCCGGAGTGGTCGGCACGCATGCGACTCACATCGCCGTCGGCATGGGCGCAGATGTCTGGGTCATTGACCGCAGTCCTGAGGTTATTGAAGCCCACTGGCAGCAGTTTGGGCGATCTACCAACACGGTCTTTTCAACCCGTGATGCTCTCGAACGGCACGTGCTTGAAGCCGATCTCGTGATCGGCGGCGTACTGATCCCGGGGGCTGCTGCACCTAAACTTGTCACAGCTGAGATGGTGTCGGCCATGAAACCAGGCTCTGTCATTGTCGATGTGGCAATCGACCAGGGCGGTTGCTGCGAAACATCCCGACCCACGACACACGCTGAACCTACCTATGTGGTCGACGATGTGGTGCACTATTGTGTCGCCAACATGCCCGGTGGCGTTCCGCGCACATCGACCTTTGCCCTGAACAACGTCACCCTCCCCCACATTCTGGCCCTGGCCGACAATGGCTACCGGCTGGCGCTCGAGCAGGATCCGCATCTTTGCAAGGGGCTGAACGTCCACGCAGGGAAAGTAACCTGTCATGAGGTTGCCAGAGACTTGGGCTACAAGTACGTCGACCCTTCAACCGCTCTCACGGGCGGTTGACTCTCAGAAGGTTCGACGCGCCACTTAATCCGGGGCATCAACCTTTGGGGCAACACCGGCGCTGGGGCTCTGGTTTCGGCTGCCTCAAGCATTTTTTCGTTGGGCGTGGATCCAGAATCAAGGTATCCGTCGATATAGCAGTCCTGCGGCAATGGCAAAAGTCAGCGTTGGCATAGTCGCACCCAGAATAGGCGGCAGCCGATAAACGAGAACGATATAACCAAGCGCCTTGCTCGCGGCAAAAAAAACAATCCCGATCATAATTCCGATAAAAAGATTTCTCCCCATGCCGTCTGTTCGGATGCTGCCAAATACAAACGGTATCGCCAGCAGCAACATTACTGCCGTAGCAAACGGCAGATTGAGCTTCGACCAATAGGCCAGCTCGAAGTTGCGCGTATCCTGAACATTGCTGACAAGATGCGCGATGTACTTTCGCAACTGCATCAATGACAACTGATCTGGCTGAACCAGAAATACCGACATCGTTTGAGGCGTCACGGAGGTGGTCCAGCGCGCCTTGGGCGCCTTTGCCACAGTCGTAAACCCCTGCTCATCGATGAGNGTCTGCTTGACTTCATCAAGATCCCAGAAATCCTCGGAGAAATAACCCCGACCCGCATGAACCAGGGCCCGGAGCTGACTGCTGTTGTCGAACTGGAATACCCGGACACCCCTCAGAGAAAGATCGGGCAATACCTCACGCACGTTTACAAACGTCCCTCCATCTCGCATCCAGAGCCCGGAATTGGATTTATGCTCGATATTCTGCTCAAGCGCCTGAGCACGCCCTCTTTGCGCCAATGTTTCAGTCCAGGGCGTCAAGAACTCTCCGATCAGCAGCGCGATAAATGCGAGCAACAAACCCAACTTCAGCACCGCAGAGGTAATTTGCCCGATCGACACGCCGCTTGAGCGCATCACAATCAACTCCGAATCCAGTGCAAGCAGAGAAAGACCCAAAATCGCCCCGATCAGCACTGCCATCGGAAAAATCTCGTATGTGATTCTGGGTGTACTCAGCAACACGAAGCGCAAGGCGTCCAAGACGGAGTAGTTTCCCGTGCCCAGGTAAGAAACCTGATCGATGAAAGTGACAAACGCGAAGATACCAGCGAGCACGCCCAGCACCACCAGAATCTGTCCCATCAGCACGCGGGCGAGATAGAGTTCCAGGAGTTTCATTTCGTCAGGCCGTTCGTTGGCGCGGTCGTGCCCAGAACCATAACGGTTCATCCCGCGAGCGACACCACAAGAGATAGCTGGCGCCCAATGCAAAACCCAGGTGTACAACCACCAGTAGTGTGACCGCACTCGCACCGCCATTTGGAATCCTTGCGCAAGCCATCGTGACGAGATTGGTATAGGTAAAGTAAACGATCAGGGCGCTGAACATGGAGACATAGCGGTTGCTGCGCGGAGCCACTCGGCCCAGCCCCAGGGCAAACATCATCAATATGGGCAGCACCACTATCTTGGTAAACCGCCAGGCAATTTCTTTCTTCTCATAGGGTCCGCCGTTGCGCCACAAACGTGTCGTCTTCCAACCATGAAGAGGATACTTGACAGGTGCTGCCATCGTGCTCCTGTCTCTTAAGGTATAGCGCTCAAAATTGATCACTCGATAGACGCTGTCACCAGGAGCGCCTTCGTAGCGCACACCATTCTCGAGGACCAGGAATACCTGCCCCTTTTCAGGGTCCGTATGCCGGTGCGCCGACTGAGCGAGAACCACACCCTCCCGGCCTGCATCAGAACCCCAGGCAAAGATACCCTCGTATCGGCCGTTTTCTTTATTAAGCTGCTCCACAAAGTAAACGGCTCGGCCTGCCTGGGTTTCCATAAACACTCCGGGACTTACCCCAACGATGTCCGTCCTGGACTTGAGNTCGTGCTCNATTGCGCCNACCGACCGCACGGCCATGGGTCCTACCACCATGGAAAAACTGCCCACAATCAGAGCACCTACGAGAATAAGGAACACCACCGGTCGAAGCAGATGGGAGAGTCCCAAACCCGACGCGGCCATGATGGTCAACTCGTTCTGACGGCTCCAGCGACCGAGCACCAGCAGCATCGCCACAAACATCATCAGCGGCAAAATGACGTCCATATACGCGATAACTTTCAGGAAAAGCAGCACGAAAATGCTGTCGACTGGAATGATGCCTTCAGCAGCCTGGCGAAGAAATCCCAGGACCCGAACCACGACAAAAATACAGAAAATCACTGCCGTCACGGCAAAGCTGGTCAGCAGTACTTCCCGGGCCAATGCCCTGCGAAGAATCATGAGTTATGCTGTAAACGAGGTTTTGACATTGCGTTCGGTCACCAACCAAAATACGACCTCATTTTACGTGAATCAGGGATTCTCTCCTACCGGCCCTTAGCGCCCGATCCACTTCTTCAGGAAATTTATGAAAATTCAACTCTCTTCCCCAGATGTGCTCGATGCCCGAACGGACTGTCTCGTCGTTGGTGTCAGGGAAAATGCACAGCAGCCGCAAAGCACGCGCAAAATAGACAAAGTGACAAAAGGCCTTATCGGCTCGCTGATGCGATCGGGTGATATTGACGGGCGACCAGGAAGCGCACTGATGGTGCCCTCACCTACCGGGATTGAGGCGAAACGCCTGCTGCTCGTCGGTGTAGGCGATAAACCTGACGTCGACGACTTCGCAAACGCCACACGCGCAGCGGCGCGTCAACTCTGCAGCAGTCGATCAGTCAGCGCGGTTGTCACCCTGACCGAGATTGCAGTCTCCGGTGCCGACCCGAGGGCGCGCGCCCGGATGCTCTGCCAGGCGATTGAGGAAGCAGGTTATCGATTTAACCAGCTGAAATCTGCCAAAGGGAAGGAAGCGGCGCGCCGGGAATGCACCGTCAAACGCATCAATCTTTTGGGCGGCTCCACAAAAAATGATGCATCAATGCGTAAAGGCATCCAGGAAGCGCGTGCCATTGCCCATGGCATGTCGCTGGCCAAAGATCTGGGCAATCTGCCGGGAAATATCTGCACCCCTAGTTATCTCGCCAATCAGGCAAAAAAGCTTGGAAAAAGTCACAAGCTAAAGGTGAATGTACTCGATGAGACCAAGATGAAAGCGTTGGGCATGGGGGCGCTGCTCTCGGTTTCCCGTGGCAGTCGTGAACCCGCCCGACTCATCATCATGGAGCATCAAGGAGGCAGCCGTTCGGATCCCCCGGTAGTGCTGGTGGGTAAGGGTCTTACGTTTGATGCCGGCGGTATCTCGCTGAAACCGGCTGGCGCGATGGATGAAATGAAATACGACATGTGCGGCGGCGCGAGCGTTTTTGGCGCTATGGCCGCGGCGGCCGAACTTAATCTGAAATTAAACGTCATCGGTATCGTACCCAGCAGCGAAAACCTGCCTGACGGTGCTGCCAATAAACCCGGTGACATCGTGACCAGCATGGCAGGAAAGACCATTGAGATTCTCAATACTGACGCCGAGGGCCGGCTTATCCTTTGTGATGCCTTGACCTATGCCGAGAGATATAAACCGGCTGCAGTCATCGATATCGCCACCCTGACGGGCGCCTGTCTTGTGGCCCTCGGTCATCCGGCAACAGGACTGTTCTCTCCCGATGATGATCTCGCCAATGAACTGCTTGCCTGTGGAGAGACTGCTCGGGATCGTGCCTGGAGAATGCCCATCTGGGATGAGTATCAGAAACAACTCGACAGTCCTTTTGCGGACATGGCNAACATTGGNGGNCGCANCGCGGGTGCGGTCACTGCCGCCTGCTTCCTGGCNAGNTTNACCAAGAATATGACGTGGGCNCATCTCGANATCGCCGGCACCGCNTGGCACTCAGGAGCNAANAAAGGNGCNACNGGACGCCCGGTGCCNATGCTCGNACGGTTCCTGATCAACCGCGCGGAAGCTTGAAGGAGCCTCAACCGAAATGGCCTGCCGCGTAGACTTCTATGTCCAGGCCGCAGAGGCTCCTAAGGGGCATCTGACGCTGGCCTGCCGCGTGACCGAAAAAGCGTACCAGGCAGGTCACCGCATNTACCTNCGTTGCGANGANGCACAACAGGCCAATGAGCTGGATGAATTGCTCTGGACATTCTCGCAGAGCAGTTTTGTGCCCCACCAGTTAGTTTCTTCCGGCCGGTCCGATGCACCCGTTACCATCGGCCATACGCCCCCCAGTTCTGAGGATGCGGAAGTGATTGTGTCGCTGGCTGATGAAGCGATCCCGGACGTGGATGGGTTTGCCCGGGTTGCTGAGATTGTGGGACACGACAGCGCGCAGCGCGAATCCGGAAGAAAACGGTATCGGTTCTATCGTGAACAAGGGCTTGATCCCGTCACGCATGAGATCCGGTTATAACGGAGCCTCAACACAGTGAGCATAGAAGGCAAAGAAGACAAAGCAAAAAGTCGGGAAAAACTGATCCGAGAGTTACAGGATCTGGGACAATTGATTGCACCGAACGACAGCCTTCCTCCTGAAATTGAGTCGCCTTCGGAGCCTGCACCTTTGCTCATACCTCTGTCAGACGCGTTTGACGAGGTAAGCAAACAGAACACCGAAGTCGATGTTCCGGAGGGACCTGCGACGGTTGACATGTTCGTCGCTGACGACCCCTCTGAAACCGCGCTCCCCGCGATTCACGGTGATGCCGCAGAAGCAGCACCGCTATCCCATGAGTCAGAGCAGGACCGGGATCAGGCAACAACACAATCACCACCGCCTGCAACCTTCGAATCGGTCACGATTGAACCGGTTCTGGATACGCCGCCAGATAACCCGGGTTCCGGAGGTCCAGGCGCCTATCTGGATGAACTGGTAGATGAACTGGTCGGTGCCGTCGAGAAGCGGCTCTCGCTGCAATCAGGCGAATCTCTCCCCGAATCGCTTCGGGACGAACTGTCTCGTGATATCAAGGATCGTCTTGCTCCCTGGTGGAGCGAAGGCTGATCCTGGCGAAAGCCTGTCTATTCATAAGCTGTGCGCCCGTTAGCCTATACTTCTGCGTCTTGAATCTGGCCCTTTTCTTCCGACGTTGAAAATACAGCGATGAGCACCGAAGCCCTCAGCAAAACCTACGATCCGCACACCATAGAACGTACCCTGTACGAGTCGTGGGAAGCGCAGGGTGCGTTCCAGCCTGGGGGTGACGGACCTGCTTTTTGCATATCGATTCCCCCACCAAACGTGACAGGCAGTCTGCATATGGGCCACGCCTTTCAGGACACCATCATGGATGCGCTGATCCGCTATCACCGAATGCGGGGCCACAGAACGTTGTGGCAGGCCGGGACCGATCACGCAGGCATTGCCACACAAATGGTAGTCGAGCGTCAACTCAACCAACTCGGGAAAACCCGTCATGATCTTGGCCGAGACGCTTTCATTGAGCGGGTTTGGGAATGGAAGCAGGAATCAGGAGGGGCCATCACGCAGCAGTTGCGCCGCATGGGGGCGTCTTTGGATTGGAGTCGTGAACGTTTCACCATGGACGAAGACCTCTCGGTCGCGGTGCGGGAGGTTTTTGTTCAGCTGTATGAAGAGGGCCTGATTTATCGAGGCAAACGACTCGTCAACTGGGATCCGATTCTGCATACAGCCTTGTCTGACCTGGAGGTACTGTCCCAGGAAGAGGCAGGTTCACTCTGGCATCTTCGGTATCCACTGGCTGATAACAGTGGTTACGTTATTGTTGCCACCACCCGGCCGGAGACCATGCTGGGGGATACTGCAGTAGCCGTTCACCCAGATGACGAACGCTACCGGCATCTGGTTGGCAAACCAATCCGGTTGCCGCTGACCGATCGATCGATCCCGATCATCGCGGATGACTATGTTGATCCGGAGTTCGGCACTGGCTGTCTCAAGATTACCCCTGCTCATGACTTTAATGATCACGAAGTGGGTCTTCGCCACGAGTTGCAGCCGATCAATGTCCTTGATCCGAGCGCTGCGGTTGATCTGCCGAATTCGCCCTATCACGGCCTTGATCGATATGTCGCCCGTGAGCGGATCGTTGCTGATCTACAGGCACTTGGCCTGGTCGAGCAAATCGATGACCACACCCTGATGGTGCCTCGTGGGGACCGCTCGGGGGCCGTGGTCGAGCCGTATTTGACCGACCAGTGGTTTGTTCGGGCAGGCCCTCTAGCGAAANCCGCCATCAAAGCGGTGGAAGACGGCCACATCCGCTTCGTTCCAGAAAACTGGAGTCGTACCTACTTTGAATGGATGCGAAACATCCAGGACTGGTGCATCTCCCGGCAGATCTGGTGGGGTCATCGNATTNCNGCNTGGTATGACGACGANGGNAANATATTTGTCGGNCGNGATGCCGNNGAAGCNCANNAAAANGCNCTCCAGTATCACGGCAAAGATGTCGCACTGCATCAGGATGAAGATGTGCTGGATACCTGGTTTTCTTCCGCGTTATGGCCCTTTTCAACCCTGGGCTGGCCCAAGGCCACCGAGGATCTGGCCACTTTTTATCCCACCACGGTTCTGGTGACGGGCTTTGACATTATCTTTTTCTGGGTCGCCCGGATGATCATGTTCGGTCTCAAGTTCACCGACCAGGTCCCTTTTCACGAGGTATATGTCCACGGCCTGGTTCGCGATGCCGATGGCGAAAAGATGTCCAAATCCAAGGGCAACGTTCTTGACCCCCTCGATTTGATTGACGGGATTGGACTGGACGCGCTGGTGGCAAAACGCACCAATGGACTCATGCAGCCGCAGATGGCGGAGCGCATCGAAAAAGCCACGCGGCGGCAATTCCCTGACGGCATTCCATCCTTCGGCACTGATGCCCTGCGATTCACTTTTGCGAGTCTTGCAACCCAGGGACGCGATATCCGTTTTGACTTGGGACGCATCGAAGGCTTTCGTAACTTCTGCAACAAACTATGGAATGCCTCGCGTTTTGTCATGATGAATACGGATTCTCTATCCGGTCATCCTCTTGATAACTTTGAGACCGGGCCGGCTGAGCGCTGGATTGCCTCGCGACTGCAGCAGGTCGCAGGCGAGATCCGCAAATCGATGGAGGCATACCGTTTTGATCAGGTAGTCCAGGTGCTGCATGCCTTTATCTGGGACGAATACTGCAGTTGGTATCTGGAAATCGCCAAAATCCAACTTTCTGATTCCGATCTACCGGACTCTCGCAAAGATGGCGTGCGCCAAACACTAGTCAACACACTGGAGAGTGCACTGCGCCTGACCCATCCCGTTATGCCGTTCATTACTGAGGCTCTGTGGCAACAACTGCGGTCACGTACAACCGTCGACGGGGACTCCATCATGCACCAGCCTTACCCGCAACAGGATGAGCAGTTCATTGATTCGGAAGCCGTAGAAGATCTGGAATGGGTGCAGGCCGTGGTTGGCGGTATTCGCAATATTCGTGGTGAGATGAACATCGAACCCAAGGTTTCTTTCCCCGTCACCCTACAGGGAGGAGATGGCAAAGATGGGGAGCGCAGTCAGGCTTTCTCGGGTTTACTCATTGCGCTCGCCCGGCTAGACCGGATTGAACACCTGCCTGAGGATGCGCAGGAGACTGAAGAATACGCCACTGCACTGGTTGGAAACATGAAAGTACTGGTGCCTCTGGGATCCATCATCGATCGCGATGCCGAATTGAATCGGCTGACCCGAGAGGTTGAAAAACTGACGACCGATCTCAATCGCTGCGAGGATAAACTGTCGAATCCCAAGTTTGTCGACCGAGCCCCCGCCGAGGTAGTCAACAAAGAGCGTGGTCGTGCAGAACAGATTGCCCGGGATCTCGAAGAGTTGAAATCCCGTCAGCAACGCATCGCCGACTTACGCTGACCCCTTATCAGGTTGGGATCGGATCCTGCTGTCAGCTAGCGTTCGGGTCACCAACGCCGTTAACGCAACGGCGGCAGCCTCAACGCGCAGTACTCCCTCGCCAAGAGATACCAGGGTTGCCTGGGTGTGATCCAGTCGTGCAAGCTCGCTCTCAGAGAACCCACCTTCAGGACCCACCAGAAGGCGAACCTGTTTGGCGCCCCCAAGGCTTTCCTCAATCACTGTATTTCGGGATTCTCCCTCTTTGTGAGCAACCAGATTAACCACGCCGTCATCAGTTGGGTCGCTGATCCAATCACCGAGATCCATCGAGGAGTGCACAAGCGGCATCCAGGACCGTTGGCTTTGCTTGCAGGATTCAATCAGCACCCGACGCCATCGATCCTGCGATCCTGTACTGACACGGCTGATACTTCGCTCGAAGTTTACTGGCGTAAAGTCTGTTATACCCAACTGCGTGACCATATCCAGCATCGTGGTCTGACGATCCCCTTTTGGCAGGGCGCTGGCCAGGTGAATCCGGGCCGCGGGCGGCGCCCAATGTTGTTGGGCTTCAACAGTCAGATGCACTTCGAGGGGCCGCTTGACCACCTCACTGATCCGCGCTGCGGCCGTACGGCCAGCGCCATCAAACACGCAGACCACATCGCCCACGCGCAGTCGGCGGGCACGAACAGCGTGGGCCGCCTCAGTTTCCACCAAAACCGCGGCAGTGCCCGTCGATGCTAACTCTGGCAGATAAAGCCAGTGGGTCATCGGACTGCTCCGCGGGCAAGGTAGACGTCGTAACGCACCGCCTTGCCCGGGTGAACGATATCCGGCGTTCCGCCAAGAGGCTGCGCATGACGCGGACGTTTGACAATGACTCGCCCGCGGGCGTGCAGACGGGCCACCTGAAGCAGTATCGCCCCGTCCGCATCCTCCCCCACAAGACGGCGCAAAAACTGCTGGGCTTTACGGGGTTTAGCGGTACGGCCATCGCGATCGGGAAACATCGGATCCAGAAATATCACATCTACGGTCTTTAGCGAACCGATTTTTTCGATAGCATCACCACAAACCACCTGGAGTGCTCCCGTTTCGCGACCCCGACTGCAGGCCGACGCCGCCGCCTCTAGCATGATCGCAGCGACCTCTACCCGCTCAATGGCGACCACAGTCTTCCCCCGACGTACAAAGTCAAATGTATCGGAACCGAATCCGGCAGTGGCGTCAATAATCGATTGACATTGGCGTCCAAGCGCGCGCGCAAGCAGGTCTTTTCCGGCCGGCGCATATCGGCGTTTTGCCGTATCAATGGTCAGGGCTCGGGTGCGGGGCTGCGTGGTATCTCGCAGCGCCAGTCTGTCCTGAGACACTTCGAGAACCATTCCTGAGACCGCATCGAGATCGCAAGATACCGCAGTGTTAAGACGCAGAGCAAGTGCCTGCGCTCTCGGTAGGGATTGCGCGTCCAGTGTGACAACAGCCACTTTCTCCTTTTTTGACATCAATGGCTTTTGACTCTTTCCTAGTGTTGGGATAAAAACCCAGTCATATCTAATTTAACCACGGACATTTCTTGGGATGGGATTTCTCACAGGTAAACGCGCGCTGGTGACTGGCGTGGCTTCGAACCGGTCAATCGCTTGGGGCATTGCAGCGGCTATGGCCCGGGAGGGTGCGGAACTGGTACTCACGTACGAAAATGACAAGTTGGGGGGTCGAGCGCAAAAGTTTGCAGCAGAGCTGGGATTTGACAAAACCGTCCGGTGCGATGTCTCTCAGGACAGTGATATCGAATCCCTGCAGACCACATTGCAAGAGCATTGGGAACAATTGGATATTCTCGTGCACTCCATTGCATTTGCGCCCAGGGAGGAGCTGGAAGGGATGTTCCTGGACTCAGTCACCCGGTCAGGTTTTGCAACAGCTCACGAGATCAGTTCATATAGCTTCACCGCACTGGCGCGCGCATTGCGTCCGATGATGCCCTCAGGCGGATCGATGTTGACCTTGAGCTATATCGGCTCACAGCGTTCGATGCCGGGTTATAACGTCATGGGTCTTGCCAAAGCGAGCCTTGAGGCTAATGTACGCTATCTGGCGCAGTCCCTTGGCCCTGAGGGTATACGGGTTAATGGTATTTCCGCCGGGCCGATCAAAACGCTGGCAGCCTCTGGGATCAAGGGTTTAAAACAGATGCTGAATTTCTATGAGGACACGGCACCGTTGGGTCGGGGAGTGACCATCGAAGAAGTGGGCAATACGGCAGCATTCCTGTGCTCTGGCCTTGCATCCGGTATCACAGGAGAGATTACCTATGTTGATGGCGGATTCAATACAGTAGGTATCAGTCCGAACGTTGCCAACGGATCCTGACCGGCGAGGGCCCGAAAACTCTCAGCCTACAGGTTTTCCTCAAAGATTTCGACGTTGGCAGCCGACCGCAAAGTGCGGCTAGCCCCTGCGTAAAGTTCTTCTCCGACCCGTGCGCCAATCAGCGATCTGATCTGCTCGTGCTCCTCCGAGCTAATCTCGTCTGGATTGCCTGACACCACCTCCGCCAGCCGATACACCGCGTAACGGCCTGCATCGAGCCGAGCGCTCCCGTAAATCGCCTGCCCAGCAATAGGCACGGGTGCCGCGTAGACCGCTTGTGCTACACGCTGGTCATCTGGATCAGAAATATCTTCAGCGTCCCGCGGAAGATCGTACACAGGCAATCCGGCCCCCTCAAGAACACTCACCCAGGGTGAACCTGCGCGAAGCTGATCCATCATCCTGTCGGCCGATTCTTCCTGACCAGCGAGCGCTGCCTGCGCCAAGAGATCATCGGCTATCTCCTGGCTGACTTCTTCCAAATCCATTTCGCGCTGGTCACGGAAATCCGCAAAATGCACCGCGATCAACAGATCACTATCGATCTCGATCATTTCGCTATTCAGACGGTCGACACGGACTTCCTCGCTGAAAGCCGCGTCTCGCACGGCAGCATGGATCGCCACTCCCTCACCGGTGTTTCGCGAAAACCAGTCGCTGCGCTGGATCGGAAGACCGAGAAAATCTGCGGTTGCATCAAGCGAACCTGGTTGCTCAAAGACCATGTTCTGGAAGTCTTCTGCCATGACGATAAATTGCTCCTCAGCCCACTCGCGCGCCAGTAATGACCTGATCTCGCTGCGTACTTCAGCAAAAG
>PAUU01000044.1 GCA_002713825.1 Acidiferrobacteraceae bacterium
GTGAAAAGGTGCGGTAAGAGCGCACCGCGTTCGCGGTAACGGGGACGGCAGGGTAAACCCCACCCGGAGCAAGACCAAATAGGGACCCTTACGCGCGGCCCGCGCTGGGTCCGGGTAGGTCGCTTGAGGTGTGCGGTGACGTACGTCCCAGATGAATGGTTGCCCTTGACAGAACCCGGCTTACAGGCCGACTCCAATTTTCTTCATTAAATCAATCATATTAAGAAAGTTATCCACAGATTACTCGAAGTTCGCTCCCATCAGGCCGCCTGAAACTGCCTCCAGGGTCGCCTGATCTCCTACCGCCGAGGCCTAGATTCTGGTCAGGCCATTTCTCAAAAACTCTGTTTTTTCAGTCAATTGAGGGTTGACAGTCCGATATCTGGATACCTATAGTGTCGTTCAGTGGGAATTTGTGGGGAAAAAAGCAAAAAAGGGGCGAAAAATGTGGGTAAAAAAATCTTGCGAACAGTTTTTCGCCCAATGGCCTGAAAAAACAACACAAAAAAACCTGGAAATTTTTCTGATGCCGTGGATGGCGGCTAATCCATCCCAATCCTCATCCTCCTTTGGTGATTGCCCGGCCCCGCGAGGGGCCGGGATTTCTTTTCAGAACTGAACCATTGCGGGCATGAGGCGGTTTTCGTCGTCAAGGACGACGGTGATTCACAGAACAGATAAGCAAATTTGAGCTCAGGGGCACAGGGCAGAGATGGAGGAGGTCAGCGTTAGGCATGTTTAGAGGGGCCAGCACCTTAAATCTCGACAGCAAAGGAAGATTTGCTGTCCCGACGATACATCGAGAACCGCTCGCTGAGCGGTGCCAGGGCCGGCTTGTGCTGACCGTCAACAACACCCGGGAGCGCTGTCTCTGGATCTATCCGCAGGACGAGTGGGAACGGGTTGAGCAAAAAGTAGTCGCACTGCCGAGTTTTGATCCGGCCGCTCAAGCGCTCAAACGTTTCCTGATTGGCTATGCATCCGATTGCGAACTGGATAGTGCCAACCGCGTCAGGATTCCGGCACCCCTTCGTGAATTTGCAGCACTGGAGAAACACATCGTACTGATCGGGCAGGGTAACAAGTTTGAACTCTGGGATGAGTCACGATGGAAGGCAAGATGTGACGAATGGCTAGCTGTGCAAACAGGTGAAGAGCGCCTGTCTGTAGAGCTTGAATCCCTCTCACTGTAGGGCGACAGAATCGTGCTGGCCGCACCCCACTCCCCCGTTATGACGGCAGAGGTGGTCAAGGCGCTGGATCCCAGTGAAGACAGCGTCCTCGTGGATGCCACCTTCGGACGCGGCGGACATACCCGCGTTCTGCTTGACCGACTGGGCGCCAAAGGGCGGGTCTACGCGATGGACCGCGATCCTGAGGCGTGTGCGATTGCCCGGGACTGGGCACAGGGGGAGCGCCGGCTAAGAGTGGTTCACGCTCCTTTCTCGAAACTCTCCGATGAACTGCACGCGGCCGGAGTCGCAGGCCAGGTCTCCGGAATCGTTCTTGACCTGGGCGTGTCATCACCGCAACTGGATGATCCCGGTCGGGGATTCAGTTTTATGCGTGATGGACCTCTTGATATGCGCATGGATCCCTCGCAGGGTGCGCCCGTCCAGGATTGGCTCGCGACTGTCTCAGAAGAAAACCTGGTCGATGTCTTAAGGCGTTTTGGCGAGGAGCGTTATGCCCGCCGCATTGCGCGAGCCATTGTCGATGCTCGGAATGAAGCACCCCTGACCACGACGGGTGAATTGTCGTCTCTGGTGGATACCTGTGTGCCTACGCGGGAGCCGGGAAAGCATCCCGCCACCCGGACCTTTCAAGCCCTTCGGTTATTCATCAATCAGGAACTCGCAGAACTGGACGCGGTCCTGCCGCAGGCGATTGAGATGCTTGAGCCAGGCGGTCGTCTGGTCGTTGTCAGTTTTCATTCTCTTGAGGACCGACGGGTTAAAAGATTCTTTAACGACGCCGCCAAGGCAGACCCCTTTCCGCCAGATCTTCCTATCCGAGCTGATGAGATTTCACCAGTCATCCTGCGGCCGGCAAAACCCCAACGACCCTCTGCCAATGAGGTGGCGGGCAACCCGCGTGCCCGCAGCGCGATTCTGCGTTGGGCACAAAAAGCGCCCGGCGGTCGTGCATGAGGTGGATCGGATTTTTAAGTGTGATCTCGCTGGTCTCAGCGCTTTGCGTGGTGGTGGTACGACACCAGAACCGGCTTGAGTTCCTTCAGGTACGGTCGGCCGAAGAGCAACGGGACCAACTGAATGACGAATGGGGCCGATTGCAATTGGAGAAGGCAACCTGGGCGCGCCATAACCTGGTCGAGCAGGCCGCCAGGCAGGAGTTGGGCATGGTGACNCCCGGCCCNACGGATATTGTNGTGGTGCAGNTGGAGGCAAGGCCGTGAAATTGACNGCCAAGCGGCGAACCCCCAAGACTTACTCTCGTTTGCGGCAGGGAATCGTACTCGGGGGGGTGTGCCTTGGAATGAGCGTTCTGGGGGTCCGTGCCTTCCAGGTTCAGATTCTTGACAGTTCCCGTTTGCAGGCAGAGGGAGCCGCCCGTCAGTTGCGCAACATCGTGGTGAAACCTGAAAGAGGCCGAATCGTTGATCGCAACGGAGATGTGCTCGCAGTCAGTACGCCTCTCGATGCCGTTTGGGCGCATCCGCTCACGCTGATGCACGCGCCTGAGGAATGGCCACGGCTCGCCGAGGCTTTGGGGATGAGTCTGTCACAGATCTCAAGCCTGCTGGACCGATACCAGGATCGCGAGTTTATGTACCTGCGCAGGCACCTGCCGCCGGCAGAAGCGGCGCGGGTCGAAAGTTTGGCAATCCCAGGAGTCAGTTCGCTTCGGGAGTACGGTCGCTACTATCCGGCGGGACAGATTACCAGCCATGTCCTGGGTTTTACCGATGTGGATGATCGAGGACAGGAGGGGATCGAGCGGGCGTTCGACAGCCACCTGGCGGGAGTCGACGGGCGTAAGCGCGTGCTGCGCGACCGCAAGGGAAGAATCGTAGAGGATATTGAGAGTATCCGACCCGTCTACCACGGTCGTGATCTTCAACTGAGTCTGGATCTCAGGATTCAGGTCTCAGCACAGCATCATTTGGCACAGAGCGTTCGGGATACCAGGGCGTTGGGCGCGTCGGCCGTGATGCTGGATGTGAACACCGGTGAAGTGCTGGCAATGACAAACGTTCCAGACTTCAATCCAAATAACCGCTCGGATATGACGCCAGAGCATTTTCGCAATCGATCGGTAACGGACGTCTTCGAGCCCGGGTCGACGGTCAAGCCTTTTACTATGTCGATGGCGCTCGCCAGCGGGCGTTTTTCTGTAGAGACACCTGTTTCCACCAGTCCGGGTATTCACTATATCGGCCGCGATCCTGTCAGAGACATTCACGATTACGGAGATCTGACGCTCGGCGGTGTGCTGGTCAAGTCCAGCAATGTTGGTACGGCCAAGGTCGCGATGGCACTGGCGCCTGAGGAGTTATANGGGATTCTTGCCAAGGTCGGGTTCGGTCAGGCAACCGGAATCGAACTGCCAGGTGAGGTGGATGGCAGCTTGCTGAAACGAGAACGCTGGCGCCCCATTGAGCACGCGACCTTGTCTTTTGGTTACGGCCTGTCCTCAACGCAGGTGCAACTTGCCCGGGCTTATGCAGTACTGGCTTCGGGAGGGGTTTTGCGGCCCGTGACCCTGAAGCGGCAAACAGTAAAGGTTCCGGGAAAGCAGGTGCTCTCGGGAGAGACCGCGCATCAGATCAACGCGCTGCTTGAGCAGGTCGTGAGTGCTGACGGTACCGCCCAGCGTGCGGCTGTGCCGGCTTATCGTGTGGCGGGAAAGACTGGAACCGTGCATAAGGTGAGCCCGACTGGGGGGTATGAGGCAGATCGGTATCAGTCACTGTTCGTCGGCTTCGCTCCGGTGTCAGCACCTCGCTTTGTTCTGGCTGTAATGGTGGATGAACCCCGAGGTAAATATTTCGGCGGCGAAGTGGCGGCGCCGGTTTTCGCCCGGATTATGGCGGACGCGTTGCGCATGCACGGCATTCGACCGGATGCCGACCTGGATTCGGGGGTCACGGTTGTGACCAGCATGCCACCTGGAGAGAGCGGGGCATGAACCTCACCATGACGCAACCGGCACAATCGCTCGGCCAGCTGATTGATGGGCTGGTGCCGTCACATACCGACTTGCCTTCAACGCTGATCAGCCATCTGACGCTGGATAGTCGGGAAGTCTCCTCGGGCAGTCTTTTCCTCGGTGTGCCAGGGGAGAAAACCGACGGCCGCCGTTTCGTGGATCAGGCGTTACGTGCCGGAGCCGCTGCGGTTCTCGTGGAAGGCAGCGAGTGGGACGCGAGNCAATCCCGCACAAACTGTTTTCCGGTGGATGATCTGAAAAAGCAAGTCGGTCTGATTGCCGACCGTTTTTTCGGGTCGCCCTCGCATGCGTTGTGTGTCATCGGCATCACAGGCACCAACGGCAAAACCACCTGTGCCTCTCTTCTCGCCCAGGCGCTTGGTCTGCTGGGACACCAGAGCGGATTGATCGGTACCACTGGGTGGGGTATGACAGGCGACCTACATCCTACCGCCCTGACGACGCCTGACGCAATCACCCTGCAATCACAACTCGTCGATCTGGTCGAGCAGGGGGCCGGTAGTGTCTGTCTGGAGGTCTCATCACACGCGATAGACCAGGGCCGCATTGAAGGCATTGAGTTCAATTCAGCGCTGTTTACCAATCTGAGCCGGGATCACCTTGATTATCACCAGACGATGGAACGTTACGCCGAGACCAAGCTGTTGTTGTTCCGTCGGACAGAGTTGGAGAGCATCATCATCAATGTGGCTGATTCGGTGGGGCGCGCGTTTGCCAGCCAGGAATTCTCCGCAAAGCTGTGGACGTATGGCCAGGATGACAGCGCTGACGTCTTTCCGGTCAAAGTCGATGTGGGGTCTAGCGGTATCACGTTGTGTCTGCACAGTTCCGTTGGAGAAATAGCGTTTACCTCTGAACTCAGAGGTCAATTTAACGTCGCCAATTTAAGCGCTGTGGCGACGATGCTTATCGCGCACGGCTACAGTGCCTCGCGAATCAGCGAGGTCATGGGCCAGTTGCAGCCTGCGCCGGGGCGTATGTCGTTCTGCCGAGGGTCNGGTGTGGGCCGACCGACGGTCGTGGTCGATTACGCACACACCCCTGAGGCCCTCTCGACGCTGCTGGAGTCCCTTCGGATTTACACCGACGGGGAGTTGTGGTGCGTATTCGGTTGCGGGGGTGAGCGTGATCGGGGCAAGCGTGTCGCGATGGGACGTGCGGCCGCCGTCGGTGCAGACCGCGTTGTTTTAACGAACGATAACCCCAGAGGTGAGGATCCTGACGAGATCCTCTCGGATATTGCCGAAGGACTGAGTGCCCCGGCAGAGGCACGCATCCCCCAGCGTGATCTGGCGATTGCTTATGCCTTGGAGCAGGCAGCTTCTCGTGATCTGGTAGTGATTGCCGGAAAAGGCCATGAAAAAAACCAGATCGTCGGCGATCAGGTTTTGCCATTCAATGATCAGGCGATAGCCGAGGAGATACTGAGGACGATGCGATGTTCCGCTTAAACGATGTTGCCAAGGTGCTTGGGGGGACGTTAACGGGGGGTGATGCTGAGATCACTTCAGTATCGACCGATACCCGCACATTGAAGCCCGGCGCTCTTTTTGTGGCCTTGGATGGNGAGCGTTTTGAGGGCTCTGATTTTCTTGCTGATGCACAGCGCTTGGGTGCAGCGGCGGTACTGACCCGTCACCCAGGCTCAAATACGCTGCCCGGCCTGGTCGTGGAGGACACCACCGCAGCGCTGGGGCAGCTCGCAGCACATTGGCGCAGGCGTTTTGATATCCCGGTGATTGGTGTGACCGGCAGTAACGGGAAAACCACTGTCAAGGAAATGATTGGTGCTATTTTTGCTGAGGCTGGTGCGGTTCACATCAGTCCGGGTAATTTCAATAATCATATCGGCGTACCTTTGGCTCTGCTTGGCCTGCGCGAACATCATCGGTTCGCAGTTATTGAGATGGGGATGAATCACCCCGGCGAAATAGATTCCCTGTCACGACTGGCCAGCCCAACCACCGCGCTCATCACCAATGCCGCGTTGGCCCATCTTGAGGGCCTGGGCAGTCTTGCAGGCGTCGTCAGAGCCAAGGCGGAGATTTTTCACGGTCTGCGTGCAGGGGGTACTGCCGTGATCAATGCCGACGACCGCTTTGTGGCTTATTGGGCCGCCAGGGTGAAGGAATTCCAGACCATCACGTTCGGGCTTAAAAACCGCGCCCGGGTCAGCGGTGAAGTGACGGGAGATAGCGAGGGCCAGACGGTCGAGATCCGTGTGCCTGATGATGAATTTGAAGTCCGTTTGAATCTTTTGGGTCGACACAATGCATCAAATGCGTTGGCGGCGGCGAGTGTGGCCTGGGCCTGCGGCGTCAGCTCCGATGGGATCCGAGCCGGACTGCAGCGGGTTGAGGCCCAGCCTGGCCGATTGCAGGTCCGGGCCGGAGCCCGTGGCTCAACCCTGATTGATGACACCTACAATGCCAACCCGACCTCGCTGAAGGCGGCGATTCGGGCCCTGGCTGCCCGTGAAGGCCGTAAGACGCTCATCCTTGGCGATATGGCCGAACTGGGAACACGCGCCCAGGAGTTCCATGCTGAAGCAGGGCGCGAAGCCCGTCGAGCCGGCATTGATCTGCTATTTGCCTGTGGACCCCTCGCGAGATTGGCCGGCGAGACATTTGGGGAAGACGCCCGATGCTTTGATTCTCCAGAGGATCTGATAAAGGCCGCTCGCCCAATACTCAGCCCGGGTTTGACCGTTTTGATCAAGGGATCCCGTAGTGCCCGGATGGAGCAGGTGGCTGACGCGCTGGTGTGCGTGGCCCAGGACGGAGCCATCGCGTGCTGAAAATGCTCTTTGAACATCTGGCGCTTGAGTACAGCGTGTTCAATGTCTTTCGTTACCTGTCGTTTCGTGCCATCTGCGCCGTGCTGACGGCGCTGCTATTCAGCTTTCTTGTCGGACCTGCATTGATCCGACGACTCGAGCAAATTGGGGCTGGGCAGCCTATCCGCGATGACGGGCCGAGTTCGCACCTGGAGAAAAAGGATACGCCAACAATGGGCGGCGTGCTGATTCTGGCGGCCATTGTACTTTCCACACTACTCTGGGCAGATCTTGAAAACCGTTTTATCTGGATTACGTTACTGACCTCCCTGGCATTTGGCCTGATTGGCGGACTGGACGACTACCAGAAAATTCTTCGCAAAAACTCTCGGGGTATGGGATCAGGGCAGAAGTTCCTTTGGCAGAGTATTGCTGCCTTCGCGGCCGCATTGGCGCTCTACCTGACAGCCCAATCTCCGGTTGAGACATCGTTGATCGTCCCACTGTTTAAAGATGTTGCGCTCGAGATGGGCGTTGGTTTCATTCTTCTTACCTGGTTTGTAATTGCCGGCAGCAGCAATGCCGTCAACCTGACCGATGGCCTGGACGGTTTGGCAATTTTGCCAAGCGTCTTAGTGGCCGGTGGGTTGGGCGTTTTCGCCTATCTCACCGGCCACGCTCTTTTTTCCGGATACCTCGGTATTCCTTTTATTGCTGGCGCTGGTGAGGTGTTGGTTCTTTGTGCTGCGCTGGTTGGGGCGGGATTGGGGTTTTTATGGTTCAACACTTATCCAGCCCAGATCTTCATGGGCGATATCGGCGCGCTTTCTCTGGGAGCGGCGTTGGGCACGATTGCAGTGGTTGTCCGTCAGGAAATCGTACTCGCTATCATGGGAGGCCTTTTCGTTATCGAGACTGTTTCAGTCATGCTGCAGGTCGCCTCCTTTCGTCTTATCGGGCGACGGATTTTCCGCATGGCACCTTTACATCATCACTTTGAGCAAAAAGGCTGGCGCGAGCCCCAGGTGACGGTGCGATTCTGGATCATCAGCCTGATCCTGGTGTTGATCGGTTTGGCAACGCTCAAGGTCAGGTAAGGCATTAATGGGCAACGCTTTGGCAACTACCCTGCACCCAGCACCTTGGCCTCGGGCAACCGTTTTCGGACTGGGCGCATCCGGTTTTTCCGCGGTGAAGTATCTCGTTCCGCTGGGAGTGGAGGTCGAGGTTCAGGACAGTCGCGACGTGGCGCCATTTTATTCGGAACTGACCCGGCAGTTTCCCCATGTTCCGGTCCAGTTGGGACAGTTCACGACCCCCAATCTTGGGCGCGGTGATCTCGTGATCGTCAGTCCGGGCATTGCCCTGTCGGAGCCGGTGATTGAGAAGGCTCGTCAACAGCAGGTTGAAATTGTTGGAGATATCGAGCTCTTTGTCCGCGCCTGTCCGGCACCGATTTTGGCGATTACCGGTTCAAACGGAAAAACCACGGTTACAACGCTGGTGGGCCAGATGTTGGCAGCCCAGGGGCTAAATGCCCCCGTGGCGGGCAATATCGGGATGCCGGTACTGGATCTTTTGGAAGGCCCCATACCGGACCTCGTGGTCCTGGAGCTATCCAGTTTCCAGCTGGAAGCCACCGATTCACTTGAAGCCAAGGCGGCTGCCGTTCTGAATCTGTCGCCTGATCATATGGATCGCTATGCAACCGTTGCGCAATATCTCGATGCCAAGCGGCGGATTCTGAACGGTGCCAATACGGGGATCGTCAATCGCGACGATCCCACTCTACAGATAATGGACGTTTCCAGTGCTGGCCAGATCATCTCTTTCGGCCTGGATGCGCCTTTGCGTTCAGCGGACTACGGGGTCGCGACGGATCCTGACGGTGACGACTGGATCGTTCGGGGAGATGCCAGGATCCTCCCTGTCGCATCACTGTCCATGACCGGACGGCACAACGTCATGAATGCGCTTGCTGCGCTTGCGCTAATTGAGTCCGCTGGCTACGCAATCAGCCCGCCGGCTCTGGATGCTCTGTCTGCTTTTCGTGGATTACCGCATCGATGTGAGCCGGTTCTGGAGCACGAGGGTGTTCTTTGGATCAATGACTCCAAAGGCACGAATCCGGGTGCAGTCGAAGCGGCACTGGTCGGTCTGGATCGACCCGTCGTCCTGATCGCGGGAGGTCAATCAAAGGGTGCCGATTTCAGAGCCTTGGCTGAGGCGATACAGCGATATGCCAGACAAGTCCTTTTGATTGGCGAAGATCGTGTGGCTCTTGCGGAGGCGATCGGTGATCGGGTTCCCGTCACGCTTGCCGATGACCTCCCCCAGGCTGTGAGACTGGCAGCGCGCTGGGCTCAGTCGGGCGACGCAGTCTTGTTCTCACCTGCATGCGCGAGTTTCGACATGTTCAGGGATTTTGCTCACCGGGGTGAAGTGTTCTCCGATCTGGTTCGGGAAATGATTAGATGAGCGTGATCGAAATCCCCTTGCAGATACCCCGCCGGTTGGCGAGCGCCGATCCGCTGTTGTTGGCGCCGGTGGCGGTGTTGCTGGCCTTCAGTGTCGTGATGGTCTTCTCGGCTGCGATTGGGACCCATGGGGGCATTGGTGGTGGGGTGGCAGTTTTGGTCAAGCACCTGTTTGGTATTGTTCTGGCGCTTTCATTGGGGGTTGCCGCAGCAAGTGTCCCTCTTGACCTGTGGCAGCGCGCCTCCCGCTCGCTGCTGGGCCTGGGAGCCGCATTGCTTGCCCTCATTCTGATTCCCGGGATTGGTCACGAGGTCAATGGCAGTACGCGATGGCTCGATCTGGGTTTGTTTAATTTCCAGCCCTCAGAGTTGATCAAGGTGGTGACGGTCCTTTTTCTTGCCGATCACTTTGCGCGTCACGCATCGGCGATGGATTCCTTCCAGAACTGTATCCTGATCCCTGCCGCGGTGATTGGGTCGATCGGGGTGTTGCTGCTGCTTGAGCCAGATCTCGGATGTACCGCTGTGATCATGATGGTGACGCTGGGCATGATGTTCCTCGCTGGAACACCCCTTCGGTACATTTTCGGTGCGATTGCCGTGGCGGTTTGCGCGGTCGCTGTACTGATCATGACGGCCGAATATCGGTTGGATCGTGTCTCGAGTTTTATGGATCCCTGGGCAGATCCCTATGGA
Source organism: Acidiferrobacteraceae bacterium (assembly GCA_002713825.1). Lineage (GTDB taxonomy): Bacteria > Pseudomonadota > Gammaproteobacteria > Arenicellales > UBA868 > UBA868. The sequence continues at coordinate 10,141 of PAUU01000044.1, forward strand.
TCAGGTTTTCAACTGGTTCAGGCGTTGATTGCGTTGGGTAGCGGCGAATGGTTCGGCGTTGGTTTGGGTGCGAGCGTACAGAAACTCTTTTATCTGCCTCATGCCAGCAATGACTTCCTGATTGCGGTGGTAGGGGAGGAACTCGGACTGGTGGGTGTCGCGGCGCTCTTATGTCTTTATGGTTTGGTGCTCTGGCGGGTCTTCAATCTTGCATCAAGGGCGGCTGTCGCCAAAGCTTATTTCGGGGCGCGGCTCGCGCAGGGGATTGGTCTGCTGCTGATCGTACAGGTGATGTTTCATTTTGCGGTCAATCTCGGACTGGTGCCGACCAAAGGGCTGAACCTGCCGTTGATGAGTTATGGGGGCAGCAGCATGCTGATCAATGGGCTGGCGTTCGGTCTGTTGATATCCATAGAGCACAGCCTGTCGAAAGGCCGCGTGGGGGCGCGTTGACTACGGTGATGATCATGGCAGGAGGCACGGGCGGGCACGTGTATCCCGCATTGAGTGTGGCTGAACATCTTCGTGATCAAGGTATTGAGATAGTCTGGTTGGGCACGCGCAAAGGGCTTGAAGCCCGTGTGGTTCCCGCTGCGGGCTTTCAGATGGAATGGCTTGAGATCAAGGGGCTTTTGGGTACCTCTTGGATGCGAAAAGCGGTTATGCCCTGGATGCTTTTCAGAGCGCTCACCCAGGCGCTCAGGATCATGCGTCGTCGAATGCCGGATGCAGTGCTGGGGATGGGGGGCTTCGCAGCAGGCCCGGGAGGACTTGCGGCCTGGCTGTTGCGCCGACCCCTTGTGATTCACGAAGCCAACGCAGTTTGCGGTGTCACCAACCGGCTGCTTGCGCCCTTATCCAAACGGGTGCTGACCGGCTTTGGGGACGTGAGACATCTTGGAGCAAGCGCCAAGTGGACAGGCAATCCGGTTCGCCAGGAGATTGTTCGAAGCCGAGTTGCGGAAGATCCCATCAAAGCCGCACAGCCAATGCGCGTGCTGGTCCTCGGTGGCAGTCAGGGTGCACGCTCCATTAATAATCTCGTGCCGGCAGCGTTGGCAGAGTCACAGTTCAATTCTGGGTTGAGTGTTACACACCAGTGCGGCCACGATCGGGAAGGCGAAGTAAACCGAGCGTACGAGGTTGCAAAAGTCTCCGCGCGGGTGGTTCCGTTTATCGAGGACATGAGTACTGCGTATCGGGAAGCCGATCTGGTTATTGCCCGGTCGGGTGCAATGACCGTGACAGAGCTCTGTGTGGCTGGATTGGCTTCTATATTGCTGCCATTTCCGTTTGCGGCCTCGAATCATCAGGTCGCAAATGCTCAGGTGCTTTCGAGCGCTGGTGCTGCAGTCGTGATCGAGGCATCAATGCTGGATGCAAAAAGGCTCGCTCAAGAGATCGATCGCCTGCTTAGAGACAGAAGCCTCCTGACCAAAATGGGTCACGCCGCTCACAAACTCGCTCGACCGGATGCCACGGCCAAGGTGGCAGGTTGTTGCCTGGAGTTGGCCCATGCGTGAGTTCGTACGGCACGTCCATTTTGTGGGTATCGGCGGTGCTGGCATGAGCGGCATCGCCGCGGTGTTGATCGATCAGGGTTACGCGGTCAGTGGATCGGATCAGGCGGACTCGGCAGAGACCCGTTATCTTTCCAAAAAGGGCGCCCAGGTGTGGCTGGGGCACGATGTGGCTAACGTAAAGGGCGCTGATGTCGTGGTGGTCTCCAATGCCATCGGTAGCGAAAACCCTGAAGTGATTGCTGCGGCTGATCAGGGAATACCGGTTGTGCCTAGGGCTCAGATGCTGGGAGAGCTGATGCGCTTTCGGAACGGTATCGCGGTCGCCGGTACTCACGGAAAGACTACCGCAACAAGTCTGATTGCAACCGTCTTCGCTGAAGCGCAGCTTGACCCCACTTTTCTGGTCGGCGGTCTTGTTAAAAGTGAGGCAGGCAACGCCCGTTTGGGTAACGGACGATGGCTGATTGCCGAAGCGGACGAAAGCGACGCGTCATTTTTGCATCTGCAGCCGCATATTGCGGTGGTGACCAATATTGATACCGACCACATGGCGACTTATGGTGGTGACTTTGGCCAGCTTACCGATACCTTTCTTAAGTTTGTTCACAATCTGCCGTTCTACGGTTTGGCGGTATTGTGTTCAGATGACTCCGTGATTCGCAATCTTCGGCCGCATATCCGAAGACCTGTCGTCACTTATGGGGTAGAGCCGGAGGCGGATTATCAGGCAACCGATATCCGCCAACACGGTACCCGCATGCAGTTTGCCGTGTCACTGATGGACCGCAGTGTTATCGAAGTGGATCTGGCTTTGCCGGGACTGCACAACGTCCGTAATGCCCTTGCCGCCATTGCTGTCGCAGATAAGGTCGGTATTGCGCCGGATTCCATCGTAAAAGGGTTACGCAATTTTGGCGGTATTGGCCGCCGTTTTGAGATTTTGGGAGAAATCTTCTTCGACACCGGGCGCGCACTGCTGGTCGATGACTATGCGCATCATCCTAGAGAGATCGAGGCAACCCTGGCAGCGGCGCAGGGCAGCTGGCCCGATCGGCGCAAGGTCGTCGTGTTCCAGCCTCACCGTTTCACCCGGACGGAGGAGCTGCTGGATGACTTCAGCGCGCTCCTTGGTGGCGTGGCTTGTCTTGTTGTCACAGAGGTCTACGCGGCTGGAGAGAAACCTATCGCGAGAGCCGATGGCCGGGCCCTGTGTCGATCGATTCGGGCACGCGGTGGGACAGATCCGGTTTTTGTTTCTGATCTCACGAGACTGGACGAGGCCTTAAAACCGATGTTGCGTGATGGCGATGTGGTGCTGACCCTGGGTGCGGGAGACATTGGCCGGGCAGCACGGGAACTGATCGCTCCAGTCCGTCTTCATGAGGGGACCTACGGGTGACCGACGCCATGACAGCAGACAAGCAGACGGTATTCGTTGGAGTTCGCGGCACGATTCGTTGCGACGAGCCCATGGCAAACCACACCAGTTGGAAGGTGGGCGGCCCAGCCCGTTACTTCTTTGAGCCCCGCGATCGAAAAGACCTCAGCGCCTTTCTCAAGGAACTGGATCCAGAAGTGCCGATACTGTGGTTGGGCCTGGGCAGCAACCTGCTGGTCAGGGATGGCGGGTTTGACGGTGCCGTGATTGCGGCGCATCGAGGCCTTCGGGAGTTAAGAGACCTTGGAGAGGGACGCTTCGCAGTCGAGGCAGGAGTGTCTTGCGCACGTTTCTCCAGGTTTTCGGCCAAGCTCGGGTGGTCCGGTGGCGAATTTCTGGCCGGCGTTCCCGGAACGATGGGCGGTGCGCTTGCCATGAACGCCGGCGCATTCGGTTCTGAGACCTGGAGCCTGGTTGAGGAGGTGGAACTTGTCAATCGCGCGGGAAGTTTTGAAAACCGCCCAGCCGGGTCCTTTGCGATCTCATACCGGCAGGTTGACATTCCTTCGGCGCATTGGATTACGGCAGGGGTGTTTCGGTTAAAGCAAGGAACGGGTGGTGAAGACAGCAGCGTTCGGTCGTTACTCGAGAAGCGGTCCGAAACCCAGCCAGTTCGACAGTCAAGTGCCGGATCAGTCTTCAGGAATCCACCCAACGATCACGCTGCGCGCCTGATCGAAAGTTCAGGCTTGAAAGGTCTGCGTATCGGTGGCGCGCTGGTCTCGATGCAGCATGCCAACTTCATCGTGAATGACCGACAGGCCTGTGCAGAAGACATCGAGAGCTTGATCGAAAAGGTGCAAGCGACCGTTGCGGATCACACCGGTGTCCGCCTTGAGCCGGAAGTTCGATTTGTAGGAGAGCATTAATGAGTGCTGACACTATCGACGTGCCTGAAATCAGACCTGTATCCACTCCACAGGAGACCCTCGGGAAAACGGGTGACGGCACTGATCAGCGAAGAGGCTGGCAAGTGATTGCGGCTCTGGTGCTATTGCTAGTCAGCGCACTCGTTGCAGATCAGATTATCCGGTCGGGCTACTTCACTATCGAAAGAGTGACGATCTCCAACAGGCTCCAACACGTGGATCAGGGGATTGTGGAGCGCACTGCCTGGCGCAGCATCCACGGTAACTTTCTGAATGTGGATTTGAGCCAAGTTGAGAAGTCCCTTGAGACCTTGCCCGGCATCTATCAGGCGATGGTGCGTCGTGTTTGGCCAGATGTGCTGGAACTCCAGGTGGTGGAAACGCAGGCGATGGCCCGTTTCCAGACCCTACAGAACCCCAACGGGAGCGCGTCCGACAGTTATATCAACCTTGCACCTGGCCAAGCCCTGCGTGCTTCCCCCGTACTGCGAGGACCCAAAGAGCAACGCGAGACTCTGGTAGGTGCTTTCTTTTCCGTGATGCCCTTGCTGCAGGAGGCGGGTCTTCAGCCTTTGGAGCTTTCCATCAGCAAGGCAGGTCGATGGACATTGGAAGTACGTTCAGAGGGATCCCTCGGGCCGGCCCGGTTTGAATTGTTGCTCGGCCGTGACGGGGTTGTTGAGAAGGTGGATCGGTTTGCCCGCAGTTTCACAATCGCCCTTGGGGACAAGGCGGATCGCATCGACAAGGTTGATATGCGCTACGCAAGCGGATTTGCGGTGCAGTGGGAGCAAGGGAACACCGGCACAGCAGTTCAGTTGGCTGGACTTTCAGGAAGCTAGAGGTTGATCGAAACATCATGACCAAGCGACTCGCTAACGAAATCATTGTCGGGCTCGATATCGGTACTTCAAAGGTGCTGGCCGTTGTCGCCGAGGTAAAGGAGAACCAGGAAATCGAGATCCTGGGGGTAGGCCAGCATGCATCGAAAGGTTTGCGCAAGGGCGTGGTGGCGAATATCGAATCCACCGTGCAGTCAATCCAGCAGGCCATCGAAGAGGCGGAACTGACAGCGGAATGCCGAATCAGTTCGGTTTACGCAGGTATTGCCGGAGCCCACATCACCAGTATGAACTCCAGCGGTGTCGCTGCNATCAAGAATCGNGATGAAGTNANCGCTGAAGATGTTGAGCGGGTCCTTGATGCGGCGCAGGCACAGGCCATCCCGAACGATCAGCAAGTCCTGCACATTCTCCCCCAGGACTTCATTATTGATGGTCAGGACGGCATTCGTGAGCCCATTGGCATGAGCGGCGTTCGCCTTGAAGCCAAGGTGCATATCATTACCGGCGCAGTCAGNGCNGCNCAGAACATAGTCAAGTGCATCACNCGNTGCGGACTTGANGTNGANGAGATTGTGCTCGAACAAGTGGCCTCGAGTTACGCGGTTTTGGATGACGACGAAACCGAACTTGGGGTGGCCATGGTCGATATTGGCGGTGGGACCACTGACATTGCCGTGTTTACCGAGGGCGCAATCCGCCACACCGCCGTTCTGCCTGTCGCCGGGGACCAGATCACAAATGACATCGCAGTTGCGCTGAGAACGCCGACTCAGGCTGCAGAAGAGCTGAAAAAGAAATTTGGAACGGCGCTGGTGCAGTTGGCCCCTGAGGGAGAAATGATCGATACCCCCAGTGTTGGTCAGCGGGCGCCGCGAAAGCTTGCAAGGACGACCTTGGCGGATGTGATTGAGCCGCGGGTAGAAGAACTCTTCCTGCTCATTCAGGCCGAACTGCGGCGCAGTGGGTTTGAAGAGCTTTTAGGCACGGGGATCGTGCTGACAGGCGGCAGCGCCAAACTGGCCGGAATGGTGGAACTCGCCGAAGAGATCTTCCACATGCCGGTGCGTCTTGGTGTGCCCCAGTACAACGGCGCCCGCAGTGAGTTGATTCGCAATGCCTCTTATTCGACCGGCGTCGGGTTGGTCCTGTTTGGCCTTGAGCATCCAACCCAGCAAAAAAGAAGCCCCCGCGCTTTGCCGGATATTCCGGCCGCTGAATTTGTCAGCAAGATGAAGCGCTGGTTTTCATCCCGATTAAAGGAGGACTGAGCATGCACATCTTCATGGCGAAGTCCGATCCCCNTCAACGATTCTCTTTTTGTTTGCAAATACAGTCATTGTCTTTTGTTCAACCCCTATCTGAGGAGAACTACTATGTTTGAACTCATGGAAGTATCTGGCCAGCAGGCCGTTATTAAAGTCATCGGAATTGGCGGAGGCGGTGGAAATGCCGTGGATCACATGGTCTCAGCCAGTCTGGAAGGGGTGGAATTCATTGCCGCTAACACGGATGCCCAAGCCTTGCACCGCTCGGGCGTTTCCAAGGTGATGCAGTTGGGCGAGGGCCTGACCCGCGGTCTTGGCGCAGGGGCCAACCCGGAGGTCGGCCGACAGGCAGCTTCAGAAGACCGGGACAAGATCGCTGCTGCGCTGGATGGCACGGACATGGTCTTTTTAACCGCCGGCATGGGCGGTGGGACAGGTACCGGTGCCGCGCCGGTGATTGCGCAACTGGCGCGGGAGAAAGGGATTCTTACCGTGGCGGTGGTGACACGGCCGTTTGCGTTTGAGGGAAAGAGGCGTATCGACGCGGCCGAACAGGGAATCAAGGAACTCGGCGAACTGGTCGATTCTCTGATCGTGATTCCAAACGAGCGCATCATGGAAGTCATGGGCGGGAACGTCACTTTGCTTGAGGCTTTTGGCAAGGCGAATGAGGTGCTTTTTAATGCAGTGCAGGGTATCTCAGAGTTGATCACCCGACCCGGACTCATCAACGTTGACTTTGCAGATGTGCGTACGGTGATGGCAGAGATGGGCATGGCGATGATGGGTTCCGCGACGGCTACAGGACCGGACCGTGCAATGCAGGCGGCAAGAGGTGCGGTTTCCAGTCCATTATTGGAAGAAGTGGATATCCATGGCGCCAAAGGCCTGTTGGTGAATGTTTCGGCAGGACCCGAAATGCAGTTGGATGAGTTCGCCCAGGTTGGCGAGATTGTCAACGAGTATGCCTCCGAAGATGGCACCGTAGTGATTGGCACCGTCCTCGATCCCGAGATGGAAGATGAATTGCGGGTAACCATGGTTGCGACCGGGATTCGCAAGGCGCCTCAGATCAGTCTGGTTAAGGATCAGGGAATGGAAGAGGACTCCTCCCACCACGAAGATGATTACGATGTGCCGACCGTGATTCGCCGGCGGCCGCGCGCGGCAGGTGACGTTGACCTGCAGGGGAACGCCGCAGTGGACATGGATTATCTGGATGTGCCGGCTTTTTTACGGCGTCAGGCCGACTGATTTTAAGAAGCGCTTCGGGATGGCCTAATTTCCTATAATATGCAAAAAAAAGGGTAAAAATATTTCAAAAAAGTNCTAATCTCTGATTTTTCAGTGTAAAATTAGAAACACGCACTCAAAGAAAGTGTGCAAAATATGGGAAAATTGGGAAATCAGGCAGGATGATTCGGCAAAGAACGCTTAAAAATGTCATCGGCGCCACAGGCGTCGGTTTGCATACAGGAAAAAAAGTCTACCTGACGCTCCGACCGGCACCGGTTAATACGGGGATCGTATTTCGCCGAGTTGATCTTGATCCAATTGCGGAGATACCCGCTGCACTTGATCGTGTGAGTGACACGAGACTTTCTACCACCATCGAACAAAATGGCGTTCGTGTGTCAACGGTGGAGCACCTCATGTCGGCGTTTGCGGGATTGCATATCGACAACGCTATCGTCGAACTCGACACAGATGAAGTCCCGATCATGGACGGCAGCGCTGGAATTTTCGTGTTTCTCATCCAGTCTGCCGGTATCGAAATGCAGTCTGCTCCCAAGCAGTTCATCCGCATCAGCAAACCGATAGAGATCAAAGATGGCGACAAGTGGGCGCGCTTTGAGCCTTATGACGGGTTTAAGGTCAGTTTCNGTNTTGATTTCGATCACCCGTCCATGCAGTCGTCGGCCCAGGAAGCAACCATCGATCTTTCCGAGATTTCCTTCGCNAAGGAGGTCAGNCGGGCCCGGACATTTGGATTNCTNCAGGATGTGGAGGCGTTGCAAGAAGCNGGACTCGCCCGAGGCGGCAGTCTGGATAANGCCATCGTCATGGATGACTTCCGAGTGATTAACGATGATGGTCTTCGCTACGGTGACGAGTTCGTCAAGCACAAGATTCTCGACGCGATCGGAGATCTCTATCTTTTGGGTTACCCCCTGATCGGTAGTTTCTGTGCCCATAAATCAGGACATGGTCTCAATAACCGCCTCCTTCGCAAGCTTAATGAGCGCCAAGAATGCTGGGAAACAGTGGCGTTTGATGACGCCCCTGACATGACTTCTCCGGGTTTTCTTCATCCCGCATTTGCCTGATCGGCAAACTCGCCTCTGCCAAAGCCCCAAAGCTCTGGCGTAAGTTAAATTCGTTTCGCCAAAGCCGTTTTGCTGCTTCCGTATGTCGCGCTCAGAACGCTCGGCCCGAAAGACATCCATTGAAATGCATCTCTTAGAGGGTTTTGGCAGCTCTCGCATAAAATCCGATAGGCTCGCTGTAGCGGCGACTTGGAGCCTTGACGGAAATCGGCGAGTGCACGACGATGCATCAGTTGATTGCTCTGGGTAGGGCGAGCCCATAATCTTCAATCAGTAAAAGACGCGTTTTTAGGGCATCGACGCTGATCGTCGCGATCAAACCAACCGGCAAGACAAGGAGAAACCGATGGATTTTGCGCTGAGGGAAGAACAGCAGATGCTGATCGATAGCGCTCGCACTTTTGCGGAAAAGGAACTTTATCCATACGAGGATGAGGTTGAATCATCAGATGAAGTGCGNCTGGAACTGGCCCAGCAGATCCGCGATCGCGCGATTGAGCAAGGGTTTTACGCAGCGAACATGCCGGAGGAACTCGGCGGCGGTGGTCTCGATAGCGTGTCACTTTCTTTGGTGGAGCGAGAGTTGGGTCGGGCGAACTTTGCCTTGCAGTATCTTGTCGGCCGGCCGAGTAACATTCTCCAGGCGTGTGTTGGGGAGCAGCGTGAGCGTTACCTGTTTCCCTGCATCCGCGGAGAAAAGACAGATTGCTTGGCGATGACTGAGCCTGGCGCGGGTTCTGATCTTCGGTCGATGCAGTGTCGGGCGGAGCGTGACGGTGATGATTACATCATCAATGGCACCAAGCATTTCATCAGCCACGCGGATATTGCCGATTTTGTGATTCTCTTTGCGGCGACTGGTGAAGAGGCTTCGTCCCGTGGCCCACGGAAACTGATCAGTTCATTTCTCGTCGATAAAGGGGCACCCGGGTTTACCGTACGCCGGGGGTACCACAGCGTCTCTCATCGCGGTTATCACAACTGTATTCTTGAATTTGAGAACTGCCGGGTGCCCGCATCCCAGATGCTAGGTGCTGAGCATCAGGGCTTTAATGTTGCCAACGACTGGCTGGGTGCGACCCGGCTTCAGGTGGCAGCAATGTGTCTGGGCCGCGCGTATCGGGCACTGGAGCATGCGACCGACTGGGCCGCAGAGCGCCAGCAGTTTGGCCAGTTCATTGGAAGATTCCAGGGGATCGGATTCAAGCTGGCTGAGATGANAATGCAGCTGGAAGCAGCAGAACTGCTGACACTCAAGGCCGCCTGGAAGACGGATCACGGCACAGCGACCGATACCGATTACGCTATGGCGAAACTGCACGCCACCGAGACGCTGGCTTTTGTGGCTGACGAAGCCATCCAGATTCACGGCGGCATGGGGCTGATGTCAGATCTCCCTTTGGAGCGAATTTGGCGGGACGCTCGCGTTGAGCGGATCTGGGAGGGCACTAGCGAGATTCAGCGTCATATTATCTCGCGGGATATGCTGCGCCCCCGTTGGACCTGATCTGCCNNCCTTGTCCCTGAAGCGTCTTCTCCAACCCGNCAGNATCGCGGTGTTTGGNGGCCGCGAGGCCCGGGAAGTNGTGCGNCAATGTCGGCGCATGGAATTTGCNGGCGATATTTGGCCNGTNCATCCCAGTGCNGGGGAGGTGGAGGGTTTGCGTTGTTTCAAGAGCGTAGAGGAATTGCCTGCTGGCCCAGACGCGAGTTTCATCGGCGTCAACCGCCACATCACGGTTGATATTGTCAGGAGCCTTTCGCAAAGAGGTGCGGGGGGCGCTGTGTGTTATGCCTCAGGCTTCAAAGAGGTATCGGGCGGGGAGAGTCTCAATGGCGCACTCATTGAGTCTGCGGGCGGGATGCCGATTCTGGGGCCCAATTGTTATGGCGTGATCAATTACCTGGATGGCGCGCTCTTATGGCCTGATCAGCATGGAGGGCGGCGGGTCGACCGGGGTGTTGCACTGCTGACCCAGAGCAGCAACATTGGCATTAATCTCACGATGCAGGCACGAGGCCTGCCGCTGGCGTACCTGATCGCATTGGGAAACCAGGCGCAGACAGACCTTGCCACAGTCCTGGCGACCCTTGTCGAAGACGACCGCGTCTCGGCGATCGGTCTGTATATCGAAGGTTTCCCGGATGTCCGGGAACTGGAAAAGGTAATGACTCGTGCCCGTGAGCGACGAATTCCGGTCGTGGCCGTTAAATCGGGTGTCAGTACCCAGGGCGCCAACATCACGCGTTCCCACACCGCGTCGATGGCGGGATCGGATGAGGCGGCCAGCGCATTGCTCAAAAGGCTCGGTATCGCTCGGATTCAGGATCTCGACACCCTGGTGGAGAGCCTCAAACTGCTGCATGTGCACGGACCCCTTAAAGGCAACCGGCTTTGCTCTATGAGTTGCTCCGGCGGGGAAGCGTCTCTGATGGCGGATACGGCTATCGGCCGGGATGTCGTATTCCCTGAACTCACGTCCGAGCAGCACGACTCCGTTCGCGCCACGGTGCATGACCTCGTGAGTGTCTCGAATCCCCTTGACTATCACACCTTTGCCTGGAACAAAGAAGAAGACCTTTTCGCCACCTACAGTGCCATGCTTGCTTGTGGCTTTGACTTGTCAATGCTGGTACTGGATTTTCCCCGCGAAGACCGGTGCAACCTTGAGACTTGGGATCCCGCGGTAAACGCCGTCACCCGGGCGGTCGTCAAGACCCAGGCGCCGACTGCGGTCGTGGCCAGCCTCCCTGAAAGTCTGCCGGAAAAGATTGCCAAGGATCTCGTCAGTATGGGTGTGGCCCCCTTATGCGGTATTCGACAGGCGCTGGACGCGGCACAAGCGGCATCCCAGATCGGTGTGGCCTGGCGCCGGCCGCTATTTGAGAGGGCGCTTCCTGGTCCGGGACCACACCTGGAACAACCCGTGGAAAACCTTGACGAAGCGCACGCCAAGGGTGAGATCGAATCTTTTGGTGTTGGCGTGCCTCGTGGCGAATGTGTGACCTCTGTTGATGGTCTAAAGAATGCCGCTGAGTCGCTGACTTATCCATTGGTGCTTAAGGCCTGCGATAAGGCATTACTGCATAAAAGCGATGCCGGTGCGGTCATGGTGGGGATTGATGATTTTGACGAACTTGTTGTGGGGGCAGAAACTTTGTTCTCGCACTACCCGAGCCTGCTCGTTGAGGAGATGATTACTGATGCGGTCTGTGAGTTGATTGTGGGCGTACGCCAGGATCCCGTCATCGGCCCATGGATGATGATCGGCAGCGGCGGTATCTACGCAGAACTTCTCGGCGACCCCCGGGTGACGCTGCTGCCCGCACCAGACGATGAGCTTGAGACAATGATCAATTCACTCAAGATTCATCCTCTGCTGAGTGGCTATCGGGGCAGTGAAGCCGGTGACGTGTCCGCATTGCTGGCGACCCTGCAGAGCGTTTCGGACTTTGTAATGAAAAGACGGGAGTCACTGGTGGCGCTTGAGATTAACCCCTTATTGGTGAGACCGAAGGGTAAGGGTGTGTGTGCCGTTGACGCGGTACTCCAATATGCGAGAGGATCATAGGCTATGTCTTTGTTAAGTACAGATCCCGCCAAAGCATTGGTGGCTAAACCGGTTGATGCCCTGATTGAGTTTCTGGGTAGCGGAAACGGAAGACTCCTCGATATCGGCTGTGGCGAAGGAGTACTCAGCGACACGCTTTCGCAACAGGGCTATACCGTTACCGGAATCGATCCGCTGGTCGGCAGCGGTGCCTCTGCATGGCGCGTACGGGCGAGTGCCGGAGCCGTCCCGCTTGCGAGTGACAGTTTCGATATCGCAGTGTTTCACTGGTCCCTGCACCATGTTCCTGAGGAATCAATGTCGGCCGCGCTTGCCGAAGCGCAGCGGGTGCTGACCGGTGCCGGGAGGCTTTTTGTGATTGAGCCGGAACCTGTCGGCAGCTGGCAAGAGGTGTCGCAGCCGTTTCACGACGAGACCGAGGTTCAGGCAAAGGCGGCGAAGGCGGTCGACAAAGTTGTCAGCGCAAGCGCCTTAACAAGACGACGACAGTATTACCTCAGTGAAGACTGTTACAACAGTTTTGACGAATTTGTTGAGTCAATGATGTCCTACGCGTATAACCGCTACACAGAAGATCAAATTCGCCAGCAACGCGTGCGGGATGCTTTTGAGTCTCACCATGAAGGCGATATCTTCCGTCTTCAGCATCGGATTCGAATGGAGGAGATATGCCCGAGTGCAAACAACTAGATCCCGCTTTGGGTGAGGGACATGCCGATGGGTAGCGGTAGCGTGCTCACTGAGCAACGGGGGGCTGTGCTTGAGGTGACCCTGAATCGGCCCAAGGCCAATGCGATCGACGTCGCAACCAGCCGGGAACTGGGAGAGGTCTTTGCCGGGTTTCGAGATGATCCTGAACTACGAGTGGCGATCATCACCGGTGCCGGCGAGAAATTTTTCTGTCCCGGATGGGATCTCAAAGCCGCCGCTGAAGGCGAGGCCGTTGATAGTGACTATGGTGTGGGGGGTTTTGGAGGGCTGCAGGAGTTACCAGATCTCAACAAGCCTGTCATCGCGGCAGTGAATGGGATTTGCTGTGGCGGTGGATTGGAGTGGGCGCTGTCGGCAGACATGATTCTTGCTGCCGAGCATGCCACGTTTGCCTTGCCCGAAATCAACTCGGGAACCATCGCGGATGCGGCCACTTTGAAATTACCCAAGCGTATTCCCTGGCACATTGCCATGGAGTTGCTGTTTACCGGCAGGTGGATGGATGCCGCGGAAGCGCATCACTGGGGACTCGTCAACGAAGTCACACCATTGGATAAGTTACTTGCGCGTGCGCATGAACTTGCAGCGATGTTGGCTGAGGGTCCGCCTCTTGTCTTTGCAGCAATCAAGGAGGTCTCACGAGCGTCGGAGAATATGCGGTTTCAGGATGCGCTTGATGGAATCACGGGCAGAAATTTTCCAACTATCGATAAACTTTACTCCAGTGAGGATCAGTTGGAGGGCGCCAGGGCTTTTGCAGAAAAGCGAAAGCCGCAATGGAAGGGGCGGTGATTTCGCGACCCAACGGATTTCGATATTATCCTCCCAGCTAATCAGCATTTCAGTTACTTAGATTAAAAAAAGAAAAATGATGGAAGAATGGTCGATAGTTCATAGGGTTGCGCTTATAGGCTTCTTTGGCGCTCTCATTTTCGGCGCGGTCGCCAACAAGACCCATTTTTGCATCATGGGATCAATCAGCGACTGGATCAACATGGGATCGCGGGTGCGATTCCGGGCCTGGATGCTGTCGATCGGCATTGCGATTCTGGGTTCGCAGGCAATGGGGCAGTTGGGCTGGATCGATTTGGACACCACCATGTATCGGGGATCCAGTTTTGGATTGGCGGGTTTTTTGATCGGGGGGATTCTCTTCGGCGTGGGCATGACCCTTGGAGCCGGTTGTGGTCAGCGTACGCTGGTACGGGTGGGTGGTGGTAATCTCAAATCGCTCGTCGTATTGATTGTCATGGCAATTACGGCATATATGACCTTACGCGGTTTGTTGGCACCTGTGCGGATTGATATCTTCGGACCTCTTTCCATTGACCTTGAGTCACAAGGCATCAGCAATCAGGGTATCGAGACCATCCTCGCACACTGGGTCGGCGTATCTGGCCAAACAATGGCTATTGTTGTCGCGTTGGTTCTAGGCCTTGGTACTGTTATTTATGCGCTCAAAGATAAGGGCTTTCGTGCCAGTGGCGACAATATTCTGGCAGGAGTGACGATCGGGGTTCTGGTGGTAGGGGCTTGGTACGTCACCGGTGTGATCGGCAATGATGACTTTGAGCCGGTCCCCGTCGAGGCGCTCACCTTTGTTGCACCCACAGGCAACACGGTCAACTATCTCATGACCTGGACAGGAGCCGAGATCAATTTTGGAATTGCTGTGGTGCTCGGCATGATCCTGGGTTCTTTTCTCTACGCGGTTTTTTCTGGTAACTTCAGAGTCGAAGCCTTTGCCAACCGAGCGGATATGCGCAACCACTTGGTGGCGGGCGTGCTGATGGGGTTTGGCGGGGTGCTGTCTTTTGGCTGCACCATCGGCCAAGGGGTATCGGGCATGTCGACGCTTGCTTTAGGCTCGCTGGTAACCTTGATCTCGATCATGCTTGGATCGGCGGTAACCATGAAAATCCAGTACTACATGCTGGATGATGGTTTTTGGAGTTCTTTGCGTCAGTCACTCGCCGATCTGCGGTTGTTTCCCGCACCGAAATAATTTGAATCCTTGGGGTTAGGCGCTCTGCTCAGTGAACAGTGAGCGGGTATAATGCGCACGCTTTTGGGGCGTTAGCTCAGTTGGTAGAGCATCTGACTTTTAATCAGGTGGTCGCAGGTTCGATCCCTGCACGCCCC
>PAUU01000045.1 GCA_002713825.1 Acidiferrobacteraceae bacterium
CAGAGCATTGGCACCAAGCGTTTGCTCCTGATCAGTGTAACCGCTCACAATCCGAACATCCTGTCCATCATATGAAACCAACTGATAGCCGGTTTGAAGGGTGACGCCTAATTCCAGAAGACGTTTTTGCACATAAAAGCGCTCTGAAGTGTAGTCACACCAGTCAGAGACGACGTCTTCGGGCGTAACCAGGGTAACCGCTTGACCGGCGAGACTAATTTTCTCTGCGGCCAATCCCCCCATATAGAAACTGTCATCGTCATAGACCACCACCGGGCCTGACGGGAGCCGCTCCGCCATGATGTCATCGGGCGTGAGGATGTTTGCTCCGGGACTGAGTGCATTCAAAGCATAAGGATGAGACCGACCAAACCCATCCGCCCGCCAGCGCGCGCCTGTTGCGATGACGACATGATCAGCGCCTGTTGCGAGCACGTCATCGGCGCCGAGTTCACTCTCACGAAAGACCTGCACGTTAGTCATCTTTTGAATCTGCTGCTGTCGGTAGTCACGAACCCGAATCCATTCGCCCAGACCGGGTAACGCGGCTTCTCGCGCGACTCGCCCCCCGAGTTCACGCGTTGCCTCTGCCAGCATGACCTGGTAGCCGCGTTGCCCCAGCATACGGGCTGCCTCCATGCCCGCCGGGCCCGCGCCCACTATCAGAACCTCAGCATCCGAACCCCGGTTGGCAACGACTTCAGGGTGCCAGTTGCGCCGATACTCTTCTCCCATCGTCGGATTCTGGGTACAGCGGATCGGTGTGCCCAGTCCGTCTCCGGTGTAACAGATATTGCAGCCGATACATTCGCGAATGTCGTCGGCGTGCCCTTCCAGGATCTTGTTGGGTAAAAACGGATCAGCGATTGAGGGGCGCGCCGCGCCGATAAAGTCCACGATGCCACGCCGCACCTGGGATGTCATGGTCTCGGGCGAGGTGAACCGACCGACCGTCACCACCGGCTTGGTCGTGACAGACTTGACAAACGACATGTATTCCTCAAGTGATCCTTCCTTGAAGAAACGGGAGACACCCATCTCCTGGTAATAGTTGTTGATGTTGATGTCCCACAAATCCGGCAGTTCTGCCAACATTTCAAGCCGATCGCGACGCTCTGCGGTCAGTTCCGGCGCCTCACCATCATCGCCGCCAACCGAATAACGTACGGCAACAGCACAGCGGTCTCCCACGGCCTCCTTGGTATCTTCAATGAGTTCCCGGAGCAACCGGGTCCGATTCTCCAGGGATCCGCCGTACTCATCGGTCCGGGTATTGGTCTCGGCCGACAGGAAGTGAGACAAGAGGTAGCCGTGGGTGGCATACACATACACAATATCGAAGTCCGCTTCCTTTGCCCGAAGCGCTGCTTCTCGGTGCCAACGCCGGAACTCGCGGATATCCGACTTGTCCATTGACCTTGGCTGATATGGATGACCCGCAAGATTCGGAATGCTGGCCACATCAACGGCAGTCTCACGGGTGTAATGATTCGCTGACCGAGCACCCCCAAACCAAAGCTCCACCCCTGCCAGGGCGCCATGGTCATGTACCGCTTGAGTCATCAGTGCCTGATCTTTGATGTGATCGTCGTGCCACAAAGCGGCATTCGGATGGGGCAAATCATCCGAAGCAGGATGAATCGAACACCACTCGGTGCAAACTACCCCCCAACCCCCCTCGGCCTTCATGCCCCTCAGCGCTGCGGCCATTTTGGGCCGCAACCAGCCGAGTCCCGTACAGTGGGGCACCTGATAGAAGCGGTTCTTGGCTCTCACCGGACCGATGTCGACCGGCTCGAACAAAACATCATGCTGGGAGTTACGCATAAGCGTAGGTCCTTTTGATCGCCGCCATGAGATAGTCTCCAGCCAGCACAGGAGGATAGCGGGCCGGCTTATCCGCGCTACAGCAGGAGTCGATACATTCAATCAGTGCGTGATAATTTGTGTTGCCAAAACACGCGAGAGAAACTCTCTCGCGGCCGGAAACATTAATCACTCGATGCGGCGTTGCCCGAAAACGGTCATTGGTCCAATGCTGCATCAGCTCTCCGATGTTGATCACCAAGGTCTGGGGTACCGGCTCAACCGCCTGCCACTCTCCAGATAAGGACTGGATCTGCAGCCCCTTCACGCCGTCCTGCCAGAGCATGGCGAATGCCTCGTAATCATTATGGGCGCCGATACCGCTAGGCTCCGATACCCCGTCTTCCGGAACTGGCGCGTAGTAATTGACATTCATGACGCTTGCGGGCTTTTCTAATAAAGGCGCGAAGAACTCTTCTGTCTGCCCAAGTCCGACCGCAAACAAGCGAAATATGGTGTTCGACAGCACCTGGAAGTGGTCATACACGCACGATAAGGCTTCCTTAAATTCCGGCATCTCCTCCGGCCACACGTTAGGCCCGTACAGCGTGATGCCCGCCTGGTAATCGGGATCATCTTCGGACAGGTCCAAGGCCACCTTATACGCCTCCCGAATGTCGCCGCCTTTGGAAACATCAGGATAAACATCGTGATGCCCGACATAGCCCCGGTGATGCGGAAACTGCGAGATATGCACTTTCGCCTTATTTTCGGATGGCATCCGGAAGAACTCCAATGCTGCCCTCTTGGCGTTTTCAAAGACCTGCTCTTCGATTCCATGACCGCTGACATAAAAAAATCCTGCACTCTCGCAGGCATCAACCGCAGCTTGGGAGATCTGCTGCTTTGTTGCAGCGCTCCCCTCCTTGAACACTTTAAGATCAATTATTGGTAGCGACGCGATTTCCACTGAACAACCCAGGTGTTGGCCTCTAACAAAGCCGATCTTACGCAGAAGCAAATGTACAAGGCAACCGCAAAATTTTTCTGATCTCCGATGAAGATAGGAGTATCCTGACTCGTCTCACTGACTTGGTATCCGAACCCGATGACCAACGCTATTCGACATGGCCGCCGTCAATTCCTGAAGACCGCAGCCGCATCATCACTTCTGCCTTCGATCACCTTTGCAGACTTTCCAAGCGATCCTGATGTCGTCATCATTGGCGCTGGAATCGCCGGGCTTGAAGCTGCTCGGACTCTGACGAACCAAGGCGTCACATTCATCATGATTGATGCCAATGATCGTATCGGTGGGAGGGTGCATACCAATCACTCTGTCTTCAACGTCCCTTTCGATACGCACGCGCATTGGATGCGCGCCTCTCCGGACAACCCGCTGCTAAATCACGCCAGGGCTCGCGGGTTTGAGGTCTATCGAGATCCAGGGCGCGTTGAATACTTTGTTGGAAATAGGAAGGCAACCGACGAAGAACTGGGTGATCTTCACCAGACCGACACACTTTTCAACAGTCGAATCAAGCGTTCGGCATTGAGCAGTGCAAGCGGCTCTGACGACAACGCTCGCACCGCTCTTGGCGAAGACTTTTTTGCAACCTCCTGGGGTTACACCGTCGCTTCCGAATATGGTGTCTGGGACATGGCGCAGGACTCTGCGGACTGGTCGCCCAAGAGCTGGTGGAGCAGTCTCGATGCCACCAGTTGGTTCTGTACCCAGGGCTATGGCGCCGTGGTGACCGACTATGGCCGAGCAGCCCCGGTTCGCTTGCGAACCGGGGCGTCCAGGATAGACTGGAGCGGACCGGATGTTGCTGTTACAACTTCTGCAGGGACAATACGGGCCCGAGCCGCCATCCTGACCGTCTCAGCAGGCGTACTCGCCGCTGAGCGGATCCAATTTATTCCCTCCCTGCCTCCACAGAAGCAACAGGCTATCCAGGATATCAATATGGCGTTGATGAACTACATCGGCCTGCTGTTCAAAAAAGACATATTCGGCTTCGGCCAGGATACTTATGTCTATCAACAGCAACATGACGAAACCGGAGTGGGGTATCTGACGAACACCCATAACGCCAATCTGACCTACGGTTATGTCGGCGGCAGTCAGGCGAAAGCGCTGGAAAGTGAATCAATGGAAACCACTGTGGCCTATGGTCTGGATGGCCTCAAAAGCATGCTGGGCAACGACATCGAAAAGCAACTGCTGAAGGGTTTTGCTACCGCCTGCGGCAAAGTCCCGTTATTCGACGGTGCTTACTCGTCTGTCAGGCCGGGTAAGACTGCCGCCCGTCGGGCACTGGGCACCACCCTGGCGGAAAAGCTCTTTTTTTCAGGAGAGGCCACACACACTTCCCAACCCAGTACCGTGAATGGCGGTCTCGAGCGCGGACACGCTTGCGCATTGGAGGCAGCAGCCTACGTGAAGAAAATATCCTAGAGGCAGTCAGATAAAACCTGAAGACAGTTTTAGCTGCCAACCCGCTGCAAAGCAAACCAGGCAAACTGCTGTATCGCACCTGCCGGGGTCACATGCGCTTCTTTTTGTTCCTTACGCAATACAAATTCGGCGCCCAGCAGATCCAGCAGCTTGGCAGCATCGTACTGAACGATCTCAAGACCACTGCATTTTTTTGGCCCATCGATCGCAAAGGTGCCCACCACAAGATGCCCGCCCGGCTCGAGTGCCTGTTCCAGCGCTACACGGTAAGCAGCGCGCTGCTCGGGTTCTGTCAAAAAATGCAGAACAGCCCGGTCATGCCACAGTTCATACGAGCGATCAGGCAAATATTCGGTCACGTCCGCCACCTGCCAACNGACCTGATCGGCTCGNGCACCGAGNCGGCGGCGNCTTAGGTCNAGNGCCTCTTTCGCGATATCCANCACCGTGANGTCCAAATAACCCTCATCCAGCAGGTGGTCCACGAGCACACTGGCNCCTGCGCCGACGTCAATCAGNGCTGCGTTCTTTTCTNGTTGGCAGGATCGAATCAGCGAAAGAGAAGNATCAGGGNGTGACTGNTACCAGCTCACCTCATCCGCCGGTCGGCGNCCATANACGGACTGCCAGTGAGTCTCNCGGGTTTGGTCCNNTTGGNTCANANATGCCGTTACGCTACCAGGGTAGNGANTAGGTCTTCACTGTGGTNTAGCTTTTCATCGCTTCAATGACGCCCTCTTTGTANCCGAGTCCNGAATCCTTCACNCCGCCAAACGGCGACATCTCAATGCGGTATCCGGGGACTTCCCAGATATTCACCGTCCCCGTCTTGAGTTCCGACACAAAACGGGTGATATGGTCCCATCGATTGGTGCACACNCCGGTAGACAGGCCAAAGGCCGTCCCGTTATCCACTGCAATGGCATCATCGATATCCTNGACGCGGATAATCGGGATGGGCGGACCAAANGTNTCCTCGACGACNAGTTCCGCATTTCTCGGCACATGATCCAAAACGGTTGGGGAGTACAGGGCNCCCTGNCGGTCGTTNCCATAGAGTAGCGTAGCCCCCTCANTGATNGCGGCATNGACCCGGGTTTCAAAAAGTTGTGCGGCCCCNTCGTGCACGACGGTTCCCATATCCGTATCGGAAGACATCGGATCACCNTANCGGATCTTTTGAGCNTCGCTGACCACNAGTGGCGCAAATTCATCNGCNACGCTTTCAACACAAAGNACNCGCTTAACCGCGGTACAGCGCTGGCCGGAGTTCTTCGTNGCGCCCTGTACGGCCATTNCCGCCGCTTTTTCGAGATCAGCNTCTTCCATGACNATCAGAGAAGAATTGCCTCCAAGCTCCAANACGGTGCGGCGATANCCTGCATGATTNGCNATATGNTTCCCGACGGCCACNCCTCCNGTNAANGTNATCAGNTCAATATGGTCATTGGNGATCATCTCCTCACCAATATCNCCNGGAAGTCCTGTCACGACCGANAACATCTCNGGNGGCAGTCCGGCTTCGTANAGCACATCTGCCAGNNNNAGTGCNGTCAGCGGCGTCAGNTCGGTCGGCTTACAGACCATGCAGTTATTNGTGGCAATCGCGGGTGCCACCTTGTGAGCNACCATATTCATCGGATGNTTNAANGGNGTAATCGCAGAGATTGCCTTCAGCGGGTCGCGCTGGGTNTATATCCNTCGCTGNTTNCCGTGAGGCGTAAGATCNCATGAGAAAATCTCNCCGTCATCAATAATGCANAGNTGNCCCGCCAGNCTGAACACATCAAAAGCCCNNCCCACNTCATANAGNGAATCCTGTTTGGAGATTCCNANTTCCGCNGTAATCAGATCTGAAATCTCATCGCGCCGCGACGNCAGAATCTCTGCGGTACGCATCAGAATCTGCTGGCGCTCATAACGGGTCAGTGTCGGNGTATAGGCGGCGGCAATATCAAAGGCCCGGGCAACATCCTCCCGAGTCGCNCAAGGNACAGTNCCCACGACGCTGTTGTCCCAAGGATTNAAGACCTCGATACGCTCNTCNCGNTCAGGCTTTTCACCNCCGATCCGCAAGGTCTCNTGNATTGGGGTTNTGGTCATCTNGGCNGCGTCGTTCATGAATCATCCNCCACGACATGATTCAGCGTATGGTTNAAAATATCNAAGTTACGNCGACCCGTTGCANCCGCTTCAAGGCAACGGTTCACAATAAAGGGCACCCGTTGCTCAGAGAGTCCNCCGTGCGAGCGCANNGGATCCTTCAGGCCGGACAAATCATGCTTNTCGGGAGCNCTGCCCANNACATGATCACCNGTACTGATCACGACGAGATCACCAATGCGGTCGGNAGGCAGACCGAACANCTCACANGCCTCGNTTCGGGTCAGGACNNTTTCGACTCCGGTCACCCCNTCCAAAGCTTCNCGGGCACGGGCATGATCCGAANGACTGTCCAGATAGACCGTGGCGAATCCACCCAGCGCACCGTGATGGACNACGTANGGGTCTGTAATCGGCAGAATNACTCGAAAATCACTNAATCCCNCCTGCACGAACAACGGCTCGAGATAGATGACNTTTGGCTCACCCGCCNAAGCATGCTTGGCTTTCATGCCGTGATCAGCGGTCAGGGCAATNGTGGCACCCATCGCGTCGAGTTTGGCCAGATATCTGTCCATCATCGCATAAAACGCGTTGGCGACCGGCGACCCTGGAGCATGCTTGTGCTGAATGTAATCCGTCGTGGACAGATACATGATGTCCGGGCGCATTGACTCCATCAGCAAAACCCCCGAGGCAAAGACAAACTCGGACAGTTCTGCACTGTAAACATCCGGCACCGGCATTCCCACACGGTCGACAATATTCTCTATGCCATGCTCAGCCAATGTGGCCTGGTCGGCAAGCTCCGAGGAAAAGCACACTGCATTTCCTTCAGCGATATCCAAACCCACGCCCAGCAAGCGGCGCAGTTTGTCCTTTGCCGTCACGACCGCCACCTTGGCCCCGGCCTGGTTAAATCCAGCCAGAATGGTGGGAACCCGCAATAGCGCCGGGTCGTTCATCATCACCTCGACATCATTTTCTGTATCGTAGTAAAAGTTGCCGCAGATGCCATGTGCTGCCGGTGGTACTCCGGTGACGATGGAAAGGTTGTTTGGATTGGTAAAGCTTGGCACGACACAATCGGCAAAACCGAACGTCGCGTTTTCGCGAAGCGATGCAAAAAACGGCGCCTGACCTGCCTCAATCGCCCGCTCGATATAACCCCCATGGTCGGATCCTTCACCGCCGGGTTCGGAGCCATCCACACAAACCACCACCAGGGGTTGCTTAGGCCACGCATAATCTCTCTGGTTGACGGATATCGTTTTCATACTCTGATTCGCTTAGTACTTGTTTTGATCTGATCTTTGCTGGTGCATACGCTCAGCGCGCCGGGCTTGAGTCAGTTAGCCGGACTGCCTGAGTCAACGCCCATCTCCTCCATGACAATGCGCACGGCTTCAAGCGCGCCGCGCATTTCACTGATGCCAAGACGTCCAATGCACCCCATCCGGAAACTTTCCGCCACGGTCAGTTTGCCTGGGTAGATGACATAACCTTTTTCGCTCAAGCCATCGTAGAAGCGCTGGAAGTCAAATGCCGCATCTGCCGGCATTTTGAAGGTAACGATAATCGGCGCCTGCAGTGAATCCGGCAAAAGCGTCTCGAATCCCATGGCGCGCATTCCTGCGACCAGTACCTCACAGTTCTCCCGGTAGCGCCCGCCCCGGCCAGCGACGGCACCTTCAGCATCGAACTCCTTCAACGCCTGGTCAAACGCCAGGATACAGTGGGTTGGCGGCGTAAACCGCCACTGTCCGTTCGACTCTAACCCCCGCCACTGCTGGTAAAGATCGAGACACAGACTATCCGAATTGCCCTGGGTTGCTGTGAGAGCAGATTCCGACGCCAGGCAGAATCCCATTCCCGGCGCTCCCTCAAGACATTTATTGCTCGAGGCCACCAAAGCATCAAAGTTGATCTCTTTCGTCGATACCGGCAGCGCGCCAAACGCACTCATCGAATCGATAAGCAACGACCTGCCTGCCTGCGACACCACTTTTCCGACCGCTTCGATCGGATTAAGGATGCCCGTTGTGGTCTCACAGTGGACCACAGCAACATGCGTGATGCCAGAATCCTCTGCAAGACGCTCGGCCACCTGGCCGGCATCGACCGGTTTGTCCTCTGGCCACTGCAGAACCTCCGACTGAAGACGGTGATACTCGGAAATCGCCTGCATCCGCGCGCCATATGCCCCATTGATAAGGATCAGAACCTTTCCCGATGACGGGACAAAATTGCTGAGCATCGCCTCCACCACGAAGGTCCCGCTGCCCTGCAGCGGTACGCAGACGTGCGACCCCTGCCCTTCAATGATTTCCACCAGGCGGTCTCTGACATGGCGGTTGATCGCAATAAAGCGCTGATCACGGGAANCGTAGTCGTGCAGCATTGCCTCTTTTACGGTACGCGAGGTGGTCAGCGGACCGGGTGTCAGCAGCCAGGGATCCTCAGCGGGTTTTTCAGTCGGTGTCACCCCATTTCCTTTTCGAAGATTTTCAACTTGTCGCAGTGGACTCTTGCGGCACTCATCCCACTCACCACGATGAGAGGCCTGTTAGCCGCTCCAGAGGTTTTCACGAACCAGTTCATCCATCGTGGCTTCGATGCTCGTCCGCAGAATTCCAACCATTTCGTCAATCTGGCCACGATCAAGGATCAATGGGGGTGACATTACATTCAGGTGCGCAATTGGGCGAACAATCAGCCCTCTTTGCTGACAATGCCGGGAGATCCGGTTACCAATTTCAACTTCCGGCGCAAAAAGTTCCTTGCTTATCTTATCTGCAACGTTTTCGATACACATCATGAAGTGACTGCCCCGTACATCACCGACTATCGGATAGTCTGCCAGCATTCTGAGCTGAGACTCGAAATACGACCCGACGTCCCGAACGTGACCACAAATGTCGTCACGTTCCATGATCTCGATATTCTTGACACCCGCCGCACAAACGACGGGGTGCCCGGAGTAAGTAAATCCGTGAGTGAACATGGCGCCTTTCGCCTGGGGAACACTGATCACGTCGTAGATTTTTTCAGAAAGAATCGTCGCGGATAAAGGCAGGTATCCTGAGGAGATACCCTTCGCACAGGTAATGACGTCAGGCACAAAATCAAAAACCGCCTCAGAGGCAAAGAAATGGCCCAGCCGGCCAAACCCGGTGACCACCTCATCAGATATATAGAGGACATCGTACTTGTCACACACCTCACGGGTCCGCCGATGATATCCGGCTGGCGGTACGATGACCCCCCCGGCCCCCATAATTGGCTCCGCGATAAAACAGGCGACATTTTCAGGACCAAGTTCCAGGATCTTGTTCTCAAGATCGCTCA
Source organism: Acidiferrobacteraceae bacterium (assembly GCA_002713825.1). Classification (GTDB taxonomy): domain Bacteria; phylum Pseudomonadota; class Gammaproteobacteria; order Arenicellales; family UBA868; genus UBA868. The sequence goes on from PAUU01000045.1 coordinate 9,719, forward strand.
CGGTTTGATCACAAAAGGCTGCCTCGCTCATACCTTCAGGACGCCGGTACGTGTTCGGGGCCGGAATGTGGTGCACCAGATCTGGTACGAGATCAAAACCTTGATGGTCGAAGGTTACGCCGGTCATCGACATGGCGAGATAAGTACTCCCGTGGTATCCGTCGGTACGCGCGATGATCTTCTTTTTGTTCGGTTGCCCCAGACGGTTGAAGTAAAAATGAATGATTCGGATAGCGGTGTCGTTCGCCATCGAGCCGCCAGTCCCAAAGAAGACATGATTTAGCGATCCGGGTGTCAGTTCGGCCAGTTTCGCCGCTAACGTGGCCGCAGGCGGAGTAGTCAGGTGATTGAACGTCGAATAGTAAGGAATCTGTCGCACCTGATCGGCAATAGCTTCAGCCATTTCATCATTGCCATATCCGATATTGACGCACCAAAGACCACCGATGCCGTCCATGAAGCGATTGCCGTCTGAATCGAAGACATAGGCACCATCGGAATGCGACATGACCAGAGAACCTTCTTCCTTGAATGAGGCAAAGTCGGTCCAGGGATGGATATTGTGGTCACGATCTTTCTCCCACAGCGCTTTGGTGTCGTATTTTTTTTGCGGTGCTGACATTGCTTTTTCCTCTTGGAATTCTGACTCAACTTTATGAATTACAAAATGGCTGACCTGATAGTGCGATGCTGGCTAGGCCTCAAATCCCTTGAGCACGTTCACTGCATTCAGTCCCACTTCTCCGATATCGTATCCACCCTCCATGACAAATAGGGTAGGAATACCCAATCCACCGATGAGTTCACCCGTTGTCAGGTAATCCGGGGTCGTCAGTCTGAAGAAACTGATCGGGTCATGCTCGAATGTATCTACCCCGAGTGAGACCACTAGATACCGGGGGTCAAATTCGCGGATGTGATTCAAGGCGTCGGTCAGGGCTTCGCGCCACTGACTGAAAGGCGTTCCGGGCGGCATCGGGTAATTCCGGTTATAGCCCATCCCTGCACCCAATCCCGTCTCGTCCGAATAGCCAAGGAAATGAGGGAAAGCGTCTTCAGGGTCACCATGCAGCGAGCAAAAAAGCACATCATCGCGCTCGTAAAAAATATCCTGCGTGCCGTTGCCATGATGGAAATCCACATCCAGGATGGCCACACGTTCCGAGCCGCTATCNAGCAGATACTGGGCNGCAATCGCTGCNTTATTGAGAAAACAATATCCGCCNAACATGTCCCGCGCCGCATGATGCCCNGGCGGGCGACACAGGGAGAACATTCCGGACTCCCCGGAAACAAGGGCCTTGGCCCCGGTCAGCGCCACGTCTTTTGACGCCACCGCCGCTTCCCAGGTTCCCTCCGAAATCGACGTTTCAGCCGCGAGCGCGTAATAACCCAGTTTCCCCTCTATAAACCGGGGCGCGCGGCATTGCATCCGTCTTGCCGGCCAGACAGATGCCATTGCCTCACCGGCGTATCCGGTCTCACACCACTCCTTCCAGGCTGTCTCAAGAAAGGCGACAAAGTCAGCATCATGAATCCTCAGTACGGGATCCATTGAGAAAGATTCCGGTGCCTCCACCGGTCCTAGCTTGGCATTGCGCACTGCCTCAACAACCATGTCGGCGCGCGACGGGCGCTCAAACGGCTTTACCAACTCTCCGCCATACAGTTCGGTTTTCGCATCGCGCAACCGATGCTGTTCGCTGAAGATTGTTCTCATAGCGTCATCACTTTCTCTCGATCTCGCGCAATAGCGCAGATTCAGTGCTGCAACCCCCTGGACTGTAGATGCGAGACCAACCGGCCGATAAACTGCCAGCACTGCTGCAGTTGCGCCTCTTCGACATACTCGTCCGGACGGTGCGCCTGCAGAATACTGCCCGGACCACATATGACGCAAGGAATCTTCACCTGGTCACCAAAGAGNCCNGCTTCTGATCCAAAACTAATCTTCTCAGGATCATTGCTGTCCTCAAGGAGCATCTGGACAAAACGTACCACTGGCGCATCGGNAGGCGTGTTGAGTCCGGGATATCCGGCAAGCGGTTCAATGGAAATCGACGTCTCTGGATCGACGGCGTGCATCCTCGGCAGGAGCTCTTGTTCCACATAAGATGCGATCTGCTGAAAATAACTGTCGGCTGTTTCCTCCGGCAAATGCCGCAATTCAAATCGGAATTCACAAGCGTCTGGCACGATGTTGAGCGCCTGCCCGCCCTCAATGGGTCCGACGTGCAGCGTACTATGGGGCACGCGATAGCCGTTATCGATCAAGCCGTGTTGATGCACCGTTTTGTAGACATCCCGGATGTGGCAGATCAAATCCGCTGCAACTTCCACCGCGTTGACACCGTCGACGGGATAGGCGGAATGGGCTGCGCGCCCCTGGACATTAACGCGCCAGCTCTGCTTTCCCTTATGCGCATTAATCACCTTCATGATACTCGGTTCCCCGATGATGCCCATGGCAGGTTTGACGGGCTGCTGCGTCAGTACATCCAGGAGCCGGCGGACGCCAATACATCCAATCTCTTCATCATAGGAAAACGCGAGATGCACTGGCGCCAGCAGAGGCTTTTCCATCATCTGCGGCACTTTAGCCAGTGCGCAAGCAATAAAGCCTTTCATGTCAGCGGTTCCCCGTCCAAAAAGCGCCCCGCCCTTCTTAGTCAACACAAAGGGATCTGTTGACCAGTCCTGTCCATCCACAGGGACCACATCGGTNTGGCCGGANANCATNACNCCTGNCTTGTNTTNAGGNCCNATGGTCGCNTAGAGATTNGCCTTGGCGCCCGTCTCGTCATGNACCAGNAAACTGTCGATNCCNAAACCGGCCAGGNAATCTTTGACCCAGGCAATGAGNTCCAGATTGGAGTTGCGGCTGGTAGTGTCGAAGGCAATCAGCTCCCCCAGGAGCTGGTATAACGCGTCGTCTTGCTCCTGATCGCGGACCTCAGGAATACTCATAGGTCACCTGGTACCCCGTATGAAGGCGCAACTACCGGATTCAAGGCGCGATCCAGGTAATCATTCATCTGGGGCTGATAGCGTAGCCAAAGATCCCGAAGATCACTCACCGGGTCATCGGACCAATCAACCCGCAGATCCACGAGAGGCCAGACATTCTCGCCAGCCACCAGCAGCGCCGCCGAATGGGTGGGTCCTTCCTCCCCACCAGCTGCGACGCCAGCCTCCAGGGCACATAAAAGACGCTCTGCCAGATGCGAAGTGGCATGCTGGGCGAATCCCTCGGTCATCGCCACTGGCACTTTGATGGAAGAAAGCAGATTGCCTGCGGCGACGCATTGATGACCATGAGATACCGCGTGGGTGCCAAGAATTTCCGATCCTGTACGTTCGGCGATGTTGCCCCTAGGATCAACTGCCGTGACCTGGCGATATTGCGCGAATGGTCTGTCATCCATTACCGATGCCAACGCGGACGGTGCATCAACCCCCTGCGCCATTAAATCAAGCATTTCATTGCCAATCGAGGGATCCGTGACATTCTGTGTGGCCACGGCACCGGCGCCTGCCCTGACCCAGGGACATCGGCTCCCCACACTGATGCTGGAGGTGGTGATCGCCACCCCGGCCATCGCCGTACGTTCACACATCCCTACAATCGAAAAAGTCACTGGGCCACCTCACCTGCGCCCTCGCCGGCCGCCTGTTGGCCTTGCAGCCCAAAAAACGAGTCATCAGGGTAGGGCTCAAGAGTCTCCATGGTTCCCTCGCGGAGACGCGCAACGTGAGTTGGCTCACCCGCCACGATGCGACGGTAAAAGCGGGAGGGTACCGCGGGGGGCATGATGGCAAAGGCGTCGGCCGCACGGTAGTCAGCAATCAGCATCCGTCGATCTCGATCTTGGGACTGATTGGGTCCTCCACCGTGCAATGTCCAAATATCCATCAGGCAGACGTCACCGGCTCTGCCGACAAGGCTGTCGGCTCTACCATCAAACTGATCAAACAGCGCGGGATCCGTTGACCCTATGAACTTGCCATCATGAAAATGGGTGTATCTTTCTCGGTGCGAGCCCGGGACCAGTCGGGCGCAGCCATTGCCCTCATCCATATCATCAAGAAAGAGCAGCACCGTAATGCCATCGTCGTTCGTGTGGGGATCAAACGGATGGTCGGCATGATATTCGACTCGAGTCCCTGCCCCCGGGAACTTGTTATTGAGTTTGCAGTGGTGAAAAAAAACGTTGGGCCCAATGAGATCTGACACGGCCTCGGGCAAGTCTCCCTCAAAAAGCAGTTTTTGGTAAATCTCAGAGATATCAGTCGGATTTGCGACCCGACGCAGGCGGGGATTGGCAGCAGTGTGTCCTTGTTCGAGATCGAAACGGGCTTTGCCATTGGGCGTGTCAAAACCGTAATTAGCATCTTGCTGACGACTTTCCTCTACCCACTCCTGCAACTGCGACAGAAGGTCACCACGCACAGCTTCAGACACCAGTTCCGGCAACATGAGATAACCCTGGCGCTTGAACTCTGAAATCTGGGTTTCACTCAACATACTTTCTACCTCCTCTGTTATCTCTATTACTCCTATTCCATGTACTCCAAGACCCCTTCCTCAGGGTCTTAATCCGGAATAACGGCAGTCACTTCGATCTCTACCACCCACTCCGGTCTTGCCAGTGCTGGCACCACCAGGCCAGTTGAGCAGGGAAAGACGCCTTTCAGCCATTTGCCCATCTCCTGGTAGACCGCATCGCGGTGGCGAATATCAGTGAGATAAACAACGATCCTGCAGATATGTCCCAGCTCACTTCCCGCCTCCTGCAACAGCGTCTGGATATTTTCCATTGCCTTGGCGGTCTGTGCACCCGCATCACCCACATGCAACGACTCACGGGTATCCAAATCCTGAGCCACCTGACCTCGAAGAAACACCCAGGCCCCCCGGGCCACAACTGCCTGACAAAGATCGTTATCCAGGTTCTGCTCAGGATAAGTTTCTCGGGTATTGAACGGCCGAATGCGCTCATGAATCATTTCAAATCCTCCTTACAGTAGATCGTAGTGCCTGTTTTCTTGCCAGGAGACATCACCTACCGACAGTCACCTGATACGCACAAATTGCACCCACCGCCACTCATGAACCCGATTTCGGCTTGGCGGAGAAATCAGCGGTTACCCTATCAGACAAATCGGCCGACCGTCGAACAAAATCCAACGTATCCTCCCAGTCAAAATTCCGATAAACCGCTCCCAGATGCGCAAAGGGAGGAGCCTGGGCAAACAGCTGAAAAGTCAATCGGTGTCCGGCGTAATCCGAGTTCAGCAGATCCCGCGCATAAGCCAATAGTTTACGGCGATCCTCAGCCTGCCAGTTCTCATTAACGGAATAGTATTTTTTCAGCCACGGGCCACTCTCCTGATCCTCAAAACAGGCGAGATCCGGCGTGACACAGATCTGACCACCGCATAGCTCACGCGCAATATGCATCATGGCCGGAAGATTGGCGCACGCGTGAACCCGGCCTGTGAGGAGCAACGACTGGTTGGGCATCAAGAGGTCACTCGGGCTTTTCTCAGCAAGCGCAATAGCTGCTGTGAGGTGTGCATGAATCCCCTCGCGATACACCGCCAGTTGAGCCAGTTTTTCCTGAACCGCCTGCTGCTTGTCCAGCCCCGTCTGCTTCACGTTGAACAGCGCCGCCCCAATCATCATGTCTGCATATTTGAGAATGCGCTGGACGAATGCAAAAGCCGAATAGCGGTGCAGCGTCGCCCGGATAAAGGCCGCCGCCTTGGTGTGGCGGTAAAACAGCACGTTCTCCCAGGGGATGAGGACGTTGTCGAAGATGACCAACGCATCAATCTCGTCAAAGCGGTTTGACAGCGGATAGTCCTCTTTGGGCCCGCGCCCGGAAAAGCCCGTTCGGCAGATCATCCGGATTCCGGGGGATCCAAGATCGCAGATAAACCCTACCGCGTAGTCTGAATAAGCATCATTGCCCCAATTGGCAATGGTGGGCTTGGTGAATGCCTGGTTGGCATAAGGCGCTGCGGTCTCAAATTTGGCTCCCCGTACCACAATGCCCTCGTCGGTTTCCTTGACGACATGCAGCAGCATGTCTGGATCCTGATCCTGGGGTGCCTTGGACCGATCCCCTTTTGGATCGGTGTTAGCCGATACATGGAAGGGATCGTGATCAATGACCCGATGAATATGATTGGCAATATTCTGGGAAAACTGCGGATCGACCTGATTGAGTACGTCCTGGCCATCATAAAGCGACCACATCTCACCCACGGTTTCATCTCCTACCCGGGTGACGACGCCACCAATATCGTCAAAGACCGCATCCGTCGAGTCTCGCTTATTCTGCCAATCCTCCTGCGTGTACGGCAGTTTCAACCCTACCGAAAATGGCTCATCTTTATCATCGTGATACGTCATGACAGGTGCGGTGGCCGCATCGTGCTGCATGTCATAGATCCGCGCGCGTATATCGACCAGGGGCTTGAACATTGGGTGCGTGGTGACATCAGGCACCTTCTCGCCGTTCATGAACACCACCCGGCCATCGCGAATCGATTCGCGGTACTCCTCTCCCGTTCTAATCATGACTTCCTTCCT
>PAUU01000046.1 GCA_002713825.1 Acidiferrobacteraceae bacterium
CAACCATGTCATCCACACCGATCGAGACCCCTGCCCGGGCAGCCATCGAGAAACCGGTGTACATCAATTTGTCACAGAAGATAACGGTATCCTTCAGTCCAACCCGTCGGTATGCCTCGTCGATAACAGAAGAGATCGCCCGCTTCTTCATCGTCTGATTGACAAGCTCGAACGGCAGCCCATCTGGCAGAACTTCAGACGGCAGGGCTCTGCCCGCCGTGGTGTCGGTCAGATTAAAGGTTTCCTGCCGCTCACCATGTTCGGTTACCTGCACCTCACGAATCCGGACCTTGATCCGAGCATGAAGAGACAGCGCGCCCGCATCGCGAGCACGGCGTACCTCTGAGACGTCAGAAAACGCTTTGCCTTCGCCGGGCTCATTAACCTTTTCGCGGGTCATGTAATACAGCCCCAGCACGATGTCCTGCGAGGGCACGATGATCGGCTCGCCGTTCGAGGGAGAAAGCACATTGTTCGACGACATCATCAGTGTGCGGGCTTCCAGCTGCGCCTCGATGGAAAGCGGCACGTGTACCGCCATCTGGTCTCCGTCAAAGTCGGCGTTGTAGGGAGTGCAAACCAGCGGGTGCAGTTGGATCGCTTTGCCCTCTACCAGTACGGGCTCAAATGCCTGAATGCCCAATCGATGCAGTGTCGGGGCGCGATTGAGGAGGACCGGATGCTCGCGAATCACTTCTTCGAGAATGTCCCAAACTTCTGGTTCTTCCATCTCAACCAATTTCTTGGCTTGCTTGATGGTAGTCGCAAGACCTCGCAGTTCAAGCTTGCTGTAGATGAACGGCCGGAAGAGCTCTAGTGCCATTTTCTTGGGCAACCCGCACTGATGGAGTTTCAAGGTGGGGCCCACCACGATAACAGAGCGACCAGAGTAATCCACCCGCTTGCCTAGTAAGTTCTGGCGAAAACGCCCCTGCTTGCCCTTGATCATGTCAGCCAACGACTTCAGCTGTCTTCGATTCGGCCCAGTCACCGCTTTGCCGCGACGTCCGTTATCCAAAAGTGCGTCGACAGACTCCTGCAACATGCGCTTTTCGTTCCGGACGATAATGTCGGGCGCATTCAGATCCAACAACCGGCGAAGCCGGTTGTTACGATTGATAACCCGACGATACAAATCATTCAGGTCGCTCGTTGCGAACCGGCCACCCTCAAGGGGCACCAGCGGGCGAAGATCAGGCGGCAACACCGGCAGCGCTTCCATAATCATCCATTCCGGCTTGTTGCCAGAGTGCAGGAATGCTTCGACCACCTTCAGTCGCTTGGTGACTTTCTTGGTTTTGGTTTCTGAAGTCGATTCAGCGAGATCCTCGCGCAGTTGTGCCGAAAGCGACTTGAGATCCATGCCTTTGAGCAATTCTTTTACCGCCTCGGCACCCATCCCCGCATCGAAGTCGGCTCCATAAAGCTGGATCGCTTCGTAGTACGACTCTTCGGTCATCAGCGACCCAACTTCAAGCTCCGTGAGTCCTGGGTCAGTCACGACGTAGGCCTCGAAATAGAGCACCCGCTCAATCTCTCGAACCGTCATATCAAGCAAGACACCAAGACGGGACGGCAACGACTTCAGGTACCAGATATGTGCGACCGGGCTGGCCAGTTCGATGTGGCCCATACGCTCACGCCGCACCGTAGAGAGCGTGACCTCAACACCGCATTTCTCGCAGACCACACCCCGGTGCTTCAGACGCTTGTACTTGCCGCAAAGACACTCATAGTCTTGCATTGGGCCGAACAACTTCGCGCAGAATAGGCCGTCGCGCTCAGGCTTGAAGGTTCGGTAATTGATGGTTTCGGGTTTCTTTACCTCGCCGAAGGACCATGATCGAATCTGATCCGGCGAAGCCAGACGGATCCGAATGTTGTCAAACTCCTGATCTACTGCATCGTATCGTGAAAACTGACTGAAAAAATCTTTCATGGTCTTCTTCCTATAAACTTTTAACCGTATCTGGAACCGAGGAGAACTGAGGCGTCAACGCGATGGGTTATTGATCCTCGCGTCTTTCAATATTCAGCCCCAAAGCTCTGATCTCCTTTTCCAATACATTGAATGACTCTGGCACCGATGCTTCCATTCGGTGGTCTCCCCGAACGAGGTTTTCATACATTTTCGTGCGGCCACCTACGTCATCCGACTTGACCGTCAGCATTTCCTGAAGCGTGTAGGATGCGCCATAGGCTTCCAGCGCCCAGACCTCCATCTCTCCAAAACGCTGGCCGCCGAACTGGGCTTTGCCTCCGAGCGGCTGCTGGGTGATGAGACTGTAGGGACCCGTTGATCGCGCGTGCATCTTGTCGTCGACCAGGTGGTTGAGCTTCAGCATGTACATGTAGCCCACTGTGACTTCCCTATCAAAATGCTCCCCTGTCCTTCCGTCAATCAGCCTAGCCTGGCCGCTTGAGGGAAGTTCAGCAATCTTGAGCCATTCCTTGATCTCGGCTTCGCTCGCACCGTCAAAGACGGGCGTAGCGATCGGCACGCCACCGCGTAGATTGTTCGCAAGTTCCGCAACTTCCTCATCGGATAGAGCATCCATATCTTCCTGGTGACGTCCGGTGCCATAGATCTTTCCAAGCTGTTTGCGCAACTTTGCGCTATCCGCCCCTGAGTCGAGCATTTCGCTAATCTGACGACCCAGGTGACTGGCAGCCCATCCAAGGTGACATTCGAGCACCTGCCCAACATTCATTCGGGAAGGCACACCTAGGGGGTTCAAGACGATATCTACTGTGGTGCCATCTTCCATGTACGGCATGTCTTCGATCGGGACAATCCTGGAGATAACGCCCTTGTTGCCGTGGCGGCCAGCCATTTTGTCTCCTGGCTGTAAGCGACGTTTAACGGCGACAAACACTTTGACCATCTTGAGCACACCCGCCTGCAGATCATCTCCTGCCTCAAGCTTTCCGCGTTTTTCGTCATAAAGGTCGTCAAACCGCTTTGACTGCGCCGCAAGCTGCGCCCGGATTTGCTCAAGAGTGGTGTTCGTATCTTCGTCACGCAACCGGACTTCAAACCACTTATCCCGAGGTAAGGCCTGCAGATAAGGCTTGGTGATTTTTTCTCCCGCCTTCAGGTCCCCTGGGCCGCCTTCGGCGACTTTACCTGCCAGCAGGCGCTCGATGCGGTCGTAAGCGTCATCTTCAACGATCTGATACTGGTCCTGAAGATCTTTCTTGATACGATCCAGTTCGGATGCCTCAATAGAGAGCGCACGCGCGTCTTTTTCAACTCCATCACGGGTAAAGACCTGGACGTCTATCACGGTTCCCGACATACCAGACGGCATCCGAAGCGAGGTGTCCTTAACATCGGAGGCTTTTTCGCCAAAAATTGCACGCAGCAGCTTTTCTTCCGGGGTTAACTGCGTCTCGCCCTTGGGCGTCACCTTTCCCACCAGAATATCGCCCGGATTCACCTCAGCGCCGATGTAGACAACCCCGGATTCATCGAGTCTCGCCAAAGCCGACTCACTGACGTTGGGAATATCACGTGTGACATCGTCAGAGCCGAGTTTGGTATCCCGGGCGGTGCAGGTAAGCTCCTCGATGTGGATTGAGGTATAGACATCGTCCTGGACCAGGCGCTCCGAAATCAAGATCGAGTCCTCGAAGTTGTAGCCGTTCCAGGGCATGAACGCTACAAGAATATTGCGGCCCAATGCCAGCTCACCCAAATCGGTAGAGGGCCCATCCGCCAGCACGTCGCCCGCGGCGATCTCATCCCCTACGGAAACCAGGGGACGCTGGTTGATCGTGGTGTTCTGGTTGGACCGGGTGTACTTGACCAGGTTATAGATGTCGACGCCGGCGTCTCCGGGCTCAACCTCTTTGTCGCTGACCTTGACCACGATACGCGAAGCATCCACCGCGTTCACCACGCCGCCGCGTGTGGCAACAACCACCACGCCGGAATCTGAAGCCACCTTACGCTCGATACCCGTTCCGACCAGCGGCTTTTCGCTGCGAAGGGTCGGGACCGCTTGGCGTTGCATGTTGGACCCCATCAAGGCGCGGTTGGCATCATCATGCTCCAGAAACGGGATCAAAGCGGCGGCCACTGAGACGATCTGCGATGGCGCGACATCCATAAACTGCACGTTCTCAGGAGTCGACAAAGTAAATTCGTTGCGAAAACGGCAAGAAATCAGTTCATCTGCCAATTCACCTTTATCGTCAACTCGCGCATTGGCCTGGGCGATGACGTACTCACCCTCTTCGATGGCAGACAGGTAAACTGACTCATCGGTAACTTTGCGATCGACCACTTTACGGTACGGTGTCTCAAGGAAGCCATACTCATTCGTTCGGGCAAAAATTGCCAGTGAATTGATCAGCCCGATGTTGGGCCCTTCCGGCGTTTCGATTGGGCACACCCGACCGTAATGGGTGGGGTGCACGTCTCGTACTTCAAAGCCGGCTCTCTCACGGGTCAGTCCGCCCGGTCCTAGTGCCGAGACCCTGCGTTTGTGGGTAACCTCTGACAGAGGATTCGTCTGATCCATGAACTGGGATAACTGACTCGATCCAAAGAACTCTTTGATTACCGCTGACACGGGTTTGGCGTTGATGAGATCCTGGGGGGTCAGGTTTTCTGACTCGGCCATGGAGAGCCGTTCTTTCACCGCACGCTCCACACGGACCAGGCCGATCCGGAACTGATTTTCCACGAGTTCCCCTACGGAACGCACCCGGCGGTTTCCGAGGTTATCGATATCGTCCGTGACGCCGTTTCCATTTTTCAGTTCTACCAACGTACGCATGACATCGATGATGTCCTGCTGGCTCAGAATACCCGGTCCCTCGTCGCTCGTTCGACCTAAACGGCGGTTAAGTTTCATGCGGCCAACGGCCGAGAGGTCGTAGCGATCAATTGTAAAAAACAGGTTTCTGAACAACTGCTCTGCCGCGTCTTTTGTCGGCGGCTCACCGGGGCGCATCATCCGGTAGATTTCGACCTGCGCCTCAAGTGCGGTCTTTGTGGCATCGGTACGCAACGTATCTGAGATGTAAGGACCCCGATCGAGGTCATTGGTGTACACCGTCTCAAACGCCTCAACACCAATCTCACGGAATTTGGCAAGCAGTTCCGGTGTGAGTTCCTCGTTGGCACTGGCCAACACTTCTCCAGTTTCCAGATCTACGAGATCCCGAGAGAGCGCCCTACCCAGTATGTAACTGTCGGGAACCGCCAAGGATTGGATCCCGGCGCCCTCCAGCTCACGAATATGGCGCGCTGTGATGCGCTTGTCTGCCTCGACAATGACCTTACCGGTTGCGGTCTTAAGATCAAAATCAAGCTCCTGTCCTCGCAGTCTCTCAGCAACCAGATCCACCTCTGCCGACTCCGGCAGCAGCGTGACACGATCATTTTCAAAGAACAGGCTCAGAATCTCTTCCGTCGAGTAATCAAGCGCTTTGAGAACAATTGTTGCCGGAAGTTTTCGGCGTCGGTCAATTCGGACAAACAGGAGGTCTTTCTGATCGAATTCAAAATCCAGCCACGACCCCCGGTAAGGAATCACCCGGGCATTGAAGAGCAACTTTCCGGATGAATGCGTTTTCCCCTTGTCGTGATCAAAAAATACACCCGGAGACCGGTGCAGCTGTGAAACGATCACTCGCTCGGTACCGTTGATCACAAACGTGCCGTTCTCAGTCATCAGGGGCATTTCCCCCATGTAGACTTCCTGCTCCTTGATATCACGCAGTATCTTCGCGCCACCTGACTCGCTTTTATCAAAAATAATCAGGCGCAATGTCGCAAACAACGGGGCGGAGTACACCATGCCACGCTGTTGACATTCCCGCACGTCGAATACCGGCGTTCCGAGTGTGTAACTGACAAAATCGAGTGAGGCGGCACCGTTGTAGCTCTCAATCGGAAACACCGATTTGAATGCTGCCTGCAGCCCTTCGTCGATACGCTGAAGGGGCTCAATTTCCGCCTGGAGCAATTTTTTGTAGGAGGCCTTCTGGATATCCAGCAGATTAGGCACCTGATCAGCAGCTGACCGGGTACTGAAACTCTTACGAATCCGTTTTTTCTCGGTAAAGGTATAAGCCATGAAGACCTCTCAGAACAGTTAGAAAATAACGTCTAATGCCGTCCCGCTACGCTACCGCGTGGCGAGTACATAAAACGCGACAAAACAGGGCTATGCACGTACCGAGTGGATACGACCGGTACGTGCATTTCCAAGACAGCGGAACGCCCGCGCTGAGAGCGCGGGGAGAGTTCCGGCAATCACTTAACTTCAACAGATCCGCCGGCTTCTTCCAGTTGCTTCTTGATTTCCTCAGCTTCGTCCTTGCTGACTCCCTCTTTAATGGCCGACGGAGCGGACTCAACAAGATCCTTGGCTTCCTTAAGGCCCAAACCCGTAATACCACGGACTGCCTTAATGACGCCGACTTTCTTGTCTCCAAAAGAGCTCAGCACGACATCAAACTCAGACTTCTCTTCTTCGCCCGCAGCATCTCCACCAGCGCCGCCTGCAGCCGGCGCTGCGACTGCAACTGCCGCTGCCGCGGACACACCGAATTTCTCTTCCATATCCTTGATCAACTCGGACAGTTCGAGAACGGACATCTCTGCTACCGCATTCAAGACTTCTTCGCGATTCATTGGTTTCTCTCCTTAAATTGAGATTTTCTTACCTTGAGCGCTCAACCGCGCTTCACGCTGCCTGTTCATCAGGTCGACTGTCTCTGACAGCCGCCAGCGTGCGCACAAATTTCGAGGGGACTTCGTTCAAGGTCTGGACAAGTTTGGTCATCGGCGCCGCCATCGTACCCACCAACGTCGCGAGCAGTTCCTCGCGTCCGGGCAACTTGGCCAACGCCTGAATTGCCGAGACATCCAACAAGTCGCCGTTCATAGCGCCTATCGTGATCTTCAGCTCTTCATTGTCTTTGGCAAACTTCGAGACCAGTTTCGCCACCGCGACGGGATCCTCCGAGGAGGAAATCATTAACGGACCGGTGAAATGATCTGTCAGACACTCAAAATTGGAATCCGCTACACAGCGGCGAGCGAGCGTGTTTTTGACGACACGCACGTCCACCCCCAGATTGCGGGCTTCCGTCCTAAGCTCGGTAATCTGCGCGACGGTGAGCCCTCGATACTCGGCCAGCACTGCAGCCTGGGCCACAGACAGCATCTGCGTGACCTCCGTGACCACAGTCTTTTTCTGATCGATACTAAGGCTCATATAGCACTACTCCTTGCTCGTTACACCTTGGTGTCCTGACCGGTGAAAATCCCGGATCGGGGGCACCGCCTACGCAGGCCGGCTTTGCCATTAAGCGATCGCGGTTAGAACCTCCGCTCACGCACCTGCGGTCTTCGACGGACCTGCAACCTCTGATGACAACAAGTCAGGTGTTGCGGCCCCTCAAATTAAATAACTGTTACTGCCTTCCTTCTTTTTGCTTACGTTGTTCACGCTTAACGATTTTTAGCGCTTGGATGACGATTGGCTTTCCCAAACCTGCTGGTTCACCCGGCCACCGACGCGCGATCTACCTTCACCCCAGGACCCATCGTGGTCGACAGGGTCAGGCGTTTTAGATACTGCCCTTTAGATGCGGAAGGCTTTGCCTTGTTTAGAGCATCCAGCAGCGCCAACAAGTTCTCTTTTAGGGCCGCCTCATCGAAGGAGGCTTTTCCGATCGGGCAATGGATCACGCCGGCCTTGTCAATACGAAACTGGACCTGACCGGCCTTGGCATTGGTCACGGCCTTGGATACATCCTGCGTCACCGTTCCTACCTTGGGGTTTGGCATTAATCCACGTGGACCCAGCACCTGACCGAGCTTGCCAACCACCCGCATGGTGCTTGGAGTCGCGATGCAAACATCAAAGGCAATCGTTCCGCCCTGAATCGTTTCGGCGAGATCATCCAATCCGACGATATCTGCACCGGCGGCCCGTGCAGCGTCAACGTCGTCGCCGTCGGCAAAAACAGCTACGCGCACGGTCTTTCCAGTCCCTTTAGGCAGTACCGTAGCGCCACGGACATTCTGGTCTGATTTCTTGGCGTCAACGCCCAAGTTGATACTGACGTCGACAGTCTCATCAAATTTTGCCGAAGCAGACTGCTTCACCAGTTTCAGCGCGTCATCAATCGGATAGAAATTGTCCTGGGTCAGGCCCTCGGATGCCTGTCGGTATCGTTTTCCACGCGTGCTCATCAGACACCCTCCGTTTCGATGCCCATGCTGCGGGCGCTGCCGGCGATAATCTTCACTGCCTGATCCATGTCCTAGGCGCTGAGGTCGGGCATCTTGACCTTGGCAATCTCCTCGAGCTCTGCGCGGCCTACCTTACCTACCTTGTTCTTGTTCGGCTCTCCACTGCCTTTTTCCAGGCCGGCCGCCTTTTTCAGCAAAATAGACGCTGGGGGTGTCTTCTTGATGTAGGTGAAACTTTTGTCGGAGTAAACTGTTATTACAACCGGGATCGGAAGACCTGGCTCAACATCCTGGGTATCGGCATTAAATGCCTTGCAGAACTCCATGATGTTCAGTCCATGCTGCCCAAGAGCAGGGCCGACCGGTGGGCTAGGTTTGGCGCCGCCTGCGGGCACCTGCAGCTTAATATAAGCCTCAATCTTCTTTGCCATCGTTTACTCCGTTGGGTCCAAACGCCGCTAGGCTCCCCTTTTTATTCATGAATATGAGTTGCGGACATCTTGACTGGCTGGCCGCGTCCAACTGATCTTTTAGAAACTTTTAACCGTTATAAATCTGCTCTCTGCGTCTAATCACATCTAGTCTTTAAATGTGATCTCGGACCACTAAAGTCCTTTTTATGCTTTCTCGACCTGGCTAAAGCTCAACTCCACGGGGGTTGAACGCCCAAAAATCGAGACCGAAACTTTCAACTTGCTCTTTTCGAAATTGACATCTTCTACGGTCCCGCTGAACTCCTTGAACGGGCCATCGATTACCCGAACCACCTCGCCAGGAGCAAAGGTATATTTCGGGCGCGGGTGCTCCGCCCCTTCCTGCACCTGCAGCAGGATTGCCTGAGCCTCTTGATCGGTAATCGGTACGGGCTGAGACCCGCTGCCTCCCACGAAACCAGAAACTTTGGGCACAGACTTCACCAGATGCCACGCTTCATCACTCATGATCATATTCACGAGGACGTAGCCTGGGAAAAACTTCCGCTCGCTGGTTCGTTTTTGCCCATTTCTGAGCTCAACCACTTGCTCAGTGGGGACCTCAATATCACCAAAGTGGTCTTCCATTCCTGCGCGTCGAATGTATTCTCGCAATGACTCCTGAACGTGCTTCTCAAAACCTGAGTAGGCCTGCACGACAAACCATTGCATCGGAGACGCGACTGCTTGGCTGTCTGCCGGTGACGTCTCGGGCATATTTTCTTCAATTTTTAGGTCACTTGTCATTTTCAATATCTAAGGTCTTGGTCTGTTGCTTATGCGTCCTTGCCGACTAAAGATCAAAAACTCTTCAAGCCGGGACTAACCCAGCCCAAGCGCCAGATCGTAGATTGCCCAAAAAGAAATCGCATCCAGCAACCACAGGAAAATCCCGACTACCAGCACCATGAGGATCACGATCATGGTCGACTGTGCGGTTTCCCGACGAGTCGGCCAAACAACCTTTCTGACTTCCGTCCGCGTGGCAAGCGTGAACTGCCAGACCGCCCTGCCGGGCTCAGAAGTGAGGGCAATACCCGCTGCAGCAATTACACCGGCCACTACAATGAGCGCGCGCACCAGCGCAGAACTGTCGCCCAGCGTGTAGAACAGTGCTATCGCACCAACCACCGCCAGCCCCGACACGAGCAATTTCAAATTATCCGACAACACTGTCTCGCCCTATCTTCGCCCTATTGCCCTGATACATTCACGTTCATGGCAGGCCAGGAGGGAATCGAACCCCCAACCTGCGGTTTTGGAGACCGCCGCTCTGCCAATTGAGCTACTGGCCTGAATCGTCCTCAGCGGTTGATGACCGCTGTGCCCTCTTATTGATAACGCTGTCTTCTTTCAGTCAGTCCTGTCCAGCTAAGGTCTGAAACCACTTATTTCGGTCTCAACCGACCAGGTTCTTTTGTTTATTGTTTCTCAGCCTAATCAGGCAATGATCTTGGAGACCACCCCGGCACCCACGGTACGACCGCCTTCACGAATAGCGAAGCGCAAGCCTTCTTCCATGGCGATGGGGTTGATCAGTTCGGCTTTCAGTTTCACGTTGTCACCGGGCATCACCATTTCCACACCATCAGGCAGCTGGCACTGGCCAGTCACATCGGTGGTCCGGAAGTAGAACTGCGGGCGGTAACCCTGGAAGAACGGGGTATGACGACCACCCTCTTCTTTTGACAGGATGTAGACCTCAGCTTCGAACTGGGTGTGTGGGTTGATGCTGCCCGGATGCGCCAGTACCTGACCACGCTCAACTTCCTCACGCTTGGTGCCGCGCAGCAGCACGCCGACGTTGTCGCCGGCCTGACCTTCGTCGAGGAGTTTACGGAACATCTCAACACCGGTACAGGTGGTCTTCTCGGTATCCTTGATGCCGACGATTTCGATTTCCTCGCCTACCTTGATCACACCACGCTCGATACGACCGGTGACCACGGTTCCGCGCCCGGAGATGGAGAACACATCTTCGATGGGCATCAGGAAACTGCCGTCTACAGCACGCTCGGGCTGAGGAATGTAGGAATCCAGGGCTTCGGCCAACTGGATGATGGCGCCGGCGCCGATATCGGAATCATCCCCTTCCAGCGCCTTCAGGGCGCTGCCGGTCACGATCGGGGTGTCATCGCCGGGGAATTCATAGCTTGAGAGCAGATCACGGACTTCCATCTCAACGAGTTCCAGCAACTCTTCGTCGTCGACCATGTCCGCCTTGTTCAAGAAGACCACGATGTAGGGCACACCGACCTGACGGGCCAGCAGGATGTGCTCACGGGTCTGGGGCATCGGGCCGTCTGCGGCAGACACCACCAGGATTGCCCCGTCCATCTGGGCGGCACCGGTGATCATGTTTTTGACGTAGTCCGCGTGTCCCGGGCAGTCCACGTGGGCATAGTGCCGCTGCTCGGTCTCGTACTCCACGTGGGCGGTGGCAATCGTGATGCCACGCTCACGCTCTTCCGGAGCGTTGTCGATCTCGTCGAAGGCCTTCATATCTCCACCGAACTTGGTGGACAACACCCGGGTCAGGGCGGCCGTCAGGGTGGTCTTGCCATGGTCAACGTGACCGATGGTGCCAACGTTCACATGCGGCTTACTGCGCTCGAATTTCTCTTTCGACACTTTCTGATTTCCTCAACAGTGCGTGGTTAACTGGCTTTCTTCATCATCACTTCCGTGACGCTTGAAGGTGCGGGTAGATATTGACTGAACTCCATCGAATAGGTTGCCCGACCCTGCGATGCCGATCGCAGTGAGGTCGCGTAACCAAACATTTCGGAAAGGGGTACCTCTGCGCGGACAATCTTCCCGGCTGGGACGTCTTCCATCTCAGAGATCATTCCTCGTCGAGAATTTAGGTCGCCCGTGACACCGCCCATATATTCCTCCGGCGTCACCACCTCGACCCGCATAATCGGCTCGAGGAGGACCGGCTTTGCCTTGGCGCTCGCCTGGCGAAATGCCTGGATAGCGGCCGCGCGGAACGCGTGCTCGGAAGAATCAACCTCGTGATACGAACCGTCATATAACGTCACTTTCAGGTCGATCACGGGATAGCCGGCGACGATGCCTGACTCCATGGCTTCCACGACGCCCTTCTCGACGGCGGGGATGTATTCGCGGGGGACCACGCCGCCTTTGATTTTATCTACGAACTCGAATCCTTCCCCTCGCTCTTGAGGTTCGATGCGGAGATAGACATGACCATACTGACCACGACCACCGGTCTGCTTAGAATATTTGTGCTCTTGCTCAACGGTCCCGTTGAGTGTCTCGCGGTAGGCGACCTGGGGCTTGCCAACATTGGCATCGACGCTGAATTCGCGTTTTAATCGATCGATGATGATCTCGAGGTGGAGCTCACCCATGCCGGAGATAATGGTCTGCCCAGACTCTTCATCAGTGCGAACTCGGAATGAGGGGTCTTCCTGCGCTAACTTGCCTAGCGCGACACCCAACTTTTCCTGGTCGCTCTTGGTCTTGGGTTCGACCGCCTGAGAGATCACCGGCTCAGGGAACTCCATTCTTTCGAGCGTAATCACCTGATTCGGATCACAAAGCGTGTCGCCAGTAGTGATAGCCTTCAAACCTACTGCGGCTGCTATGTCACCCGCACGGACTTCTTTGAGCTCCTCTCGGGTGTTCGCATGCATTTGTAGAATGCGACCGATCCGCTCTTTCTTGCCCTTTACCGGGTTATAGATACTGTCGCCCGAATTTACGACACCCGAATACACACGGAAAAATACTAGCTGCCCAACGAACGGGTCGGTCATGATTTTGAAGCCCAGCGCAGCGAACGGGGCATCATCGGTGGCGGGTCGCTCTTCCTCAGTTTCGTCATCTTCCAGCACACCACTGATCGCGGGCACTTCAGTCGGATTCGGCATGAAATCGATAACCGCATCCAGCATCGCTTGCACACCTTTATTCTTGAAAGCGGAGCC
>PAUU01000047.1 GCA_002713825.1 Acidiferrobacteraceae bacterium
TGAAGCTCTACCACTGAGCTACATCCGCAATATGGAGCCACCGATAGGATTCGAACCTACGACCTGCTGATTACAAATCAGCTGCTCTGCCAACTGAGCTATGCGGGCATATGAGAAAACAGAAAAGCGCAGTTTACTTGTCTCAGACTTAAACCGCAGTGGACGGCTACGTCCTAGCTATTTTTGGGGCAAGGGATTGGGATCACCTCGGTCATGGCATCGCCCCATTTTTGTTCTGCGAACTCCTGTTTTCGCTCCGGAGTAACCACATCCGGGACATCAAGCCAATAAAGCGGACCAAGAGTCCGCGCCTGAAGTTTGATGACTAGCCGAAGTTCCACATCGTCAAAGTCAGCAGCAAACTCTTTTGCCTTCGACTTTATCGCGAAGTCTGCCAACAACAGCATCTTGTCGTCCCCAAAAGCCGAATCTGAGGGATTTTCACCCACGTCCTGAAGTCGAATGCGCGCATTATCTCGGGCAATATCCGATCGAAATGGACCTGCCAGAACCTGGTAAGAGTGAACCTCGCGGGCGGCAGTACGTTGCTGCGCGAGTCCATAGCCTTTATTGACCAGGATGCGTCGTCCTTTGCTCAGCGTCTGCTGAGTAGAAAAAGGTCCAATCCGAAGACAGTCTGCACGGGCACCGATCACGATCGATTCCTCAGACACCAACTCCATGGCCCCTAGGTTATGTCCCGCCTGCGCTTCGGGAAGGCCGTGTTCCGCCTTTGGAGACAACTGTGTCGCCCAAAGATACAGAGCAAGATTTGCAAGAATCAGCAAAGCAAAAAGTGTTCTCATGCTTCTTGACCTGCAATAACCTGAATTCCCTTGAGCACAAGATCGGGATATACCGCGGCATCGACGTTCATCAGCGGCATCAGCGTCTTGGCCCAGCCCCCTGTCATCAGCACCTGGAAGTCCTCGCCAAGTTTCGCTCGAAACTCAGTCAATACTCTCTCCACGCCGCCCACCGCAAACACCAGAGTCCCTGACCCGACAGCGCTGGACGTATCGGTGTTGAATACCCCAGTGAAACGCATCTCATTCAAATCAAGATGTGCCGCTTTACTTAGCAGGGCTTGCGCCGCTGTTTCAGGGCCGGCGTTGATTACGCCGCCAAGAAACACACCGTCGGCTGAGAGCGCATCGCAGGTTATTGCTGTGCCACAGTCAATGACCGCTAGAGGGCCCTTGCAAAACTGGCGTGCCGCAATCATGGCCAGCCAACGGTCGGAGCCCAGGCTCTCAGGATCGACATAACTGTTGGTTACATCACACTGGCCAGTTTTGGCCCGCAAAATCTCAGGCTTGAGATCCCACTGACCCTTGCAGAAGTCTTCAAGGCAGACAAGAGCTTGCGGTCCAGCGCTATTGCTCACGAGAATCCTCTGCAGCGCCTCTATGCCCCGCAAGGGAGAAAAATCGGTCTCTTTCCCTCGTGCCTCAATCGGATCGCCGGGCGTCCACGTGCCGCCCCCCGAGAGCGCCCACTTGATCCGGCTGTTTCCGTGATCTACCAGAAGATCAGACTTCAAAATTGGCATGCTGTAATTACGCTGAGGGCTGTTGGTCAACTAGGGATAAACTGAGATCCCCAGATATTATCGTTTCAACGCTGCCATTCGAGAAGCACAGTCGATACCTCCCCAATTCATCCACGCCCTGCCCCATACCCTCCAAAGATGTCTCGCCTGAATTGGCCCGGACCCTCCGTCCCGCAAAAACATCAAGCGCGTTAAACCGCTCACGGTCACAACCAAACTGATGCCGCCCGAATCGATCCAAGCTTCTGGCAACGGCTGTGATAACAACAGCGATGATTGATGTGCGTGACGGCAGTTCACCCTGTGCGTTGCTAGAGAGGTCGGTTACGGGCTGGCCGGGATCAAAGTGCTCAAGACCGGGTTCTTGCAGATTGATGCCAATGCCCACAATAGCCTGCGTATCCGGCTTAGACGCAGTGTTCAGATCAACCAGAATTCCGCCCAGTTTGTGGTCATAGCACCAAAGATCATTGGGCCACTTGAGACCTACCGGCGCCCCGCTGAGACTTCTGAGACTGTCGGCCACCGCAACCCCCACCGAAAGACTGAGTCCCGTCATCTCGACGGCTTCTTTTTGAAAACGCCAACCCATTGAAAACATCAGGTGGCAATACGGGGAACCTTGCCAATTTCGGCCACGTCGACCACGGCCTGCGCTCTGAAATTCCGTGATGCACGCTTTGCCGTGGATATCGGCACCGCCACTTTGCTGTCTGCTGAGCCAGTCGCTGGTGGAATCAACAGTATCCAGTATCTCGACTTGGCGAGCGTAAGGAAATGCAGCCTTCTCTAGTTCGTCGATAAGACCCCCCGCATCGATCGGAGTTATTTCCGCGGGCAGCCGAAAGCCCGAGTCACCATCGCGCTGCAGGGGCAATCCATCCTGCTCGAGTTGTTGCAGATGTCCTGCGACAGTTGCTTTATCAATCTTAAGTGCAGCCGCAAGCTGTGCAACGGTCTGGAATTCCTCTTCGTGTAATGTTTCGACCAGACGGGTCCGATCAGTTGCCATCGCTCGAACCACCCTGCTTTCGGAGACGCTCTAGTTTTTCGCGGATCTTGATTTCAAGGCCCTGGTTGACGGGCTCGTAATACCGCTGATCAATCAAGCCCTCGGGCAGATAGGTCTCTCCATGAGCATAAGCCCCGGGTTCGTTGTGGGCGTACCGGTATCCCTTGCCGTGGCCAAGCTCTTTCGCTAGACGGGTAGGCGAATTCCGAAGATGAAGCGGTACCTCCTGTGTGCCTGTCTGCTTCGCTGCTGCCATGGCTTCGTTGAAGCCTTTGTATACAGCGTTGCTCTTTGGCGCGCATGCCAGATAAACCAGCGCCTGCGCCAACGCCAATTCTCCTTCGGGAGAACCTAAGCGCTCGTAACTGTCTGCCGCATCAAGGGCAAGCGTGAGCGCCCGGGGATCTGCATTGCCTACGTCCTCGCTGGCCATCCTGATGGCACGCCGGGCGATGTACCGAGGATCACAACCGCCGTCGATCATCCGGCAGAACCAATACAGCACTGCATCTGGATCTGTGCCACGCATTGATTTATGCAGCGCCGAAATCTGGTCATAAAAAAGATCCCCACCCTTGTCGAAACGACGCAACGGTGTACCGATGATCTCCGGCAGCATGTCATCGGGCAGGATGGCGCCTTCATCGGTTGCGGTAGCAAACTGCACAGCAATCTCCATCAAATTCAACAACCGACGCGCATCGCCATCTGCCGCATCAATTAACTGACTGCGCGCTGATTCGGAAACTGAAAGACGCATACCACCCAGACCTCGTTCTATATTGTTCAATGCACGTTCAAGCAAGCGTGTCAGGTCGGCCCGCTCGAGTGGTTTCAACACGTAGACGCGAAGGCGGGACAACAGCGCGTTATTGAGCTCAAAAGATGGGTTCTCGGTTGTGGCGCCGATCAAAATAAGGGTGCCGTCCTCAACATGCGGGAGAAACCCATCCTGCTGAGCCTTGTTGAACCGATGCACCTCATCGACGAACAGCACGAGCCTGCCCGGGAGTGTCTTGGCGCGGGCGACGACCTCTCTGACGTCCTTAATTCCCGCCGTCACGGCCGAAAGCACTTCGAAATGGGCATCACAATACTGGGCCACCATTCTGGCGAGGGTCGTCTTGCCTGTTCCCGGGGGCCCCCATAACACCATCGAATGAATTCGCCCGGCAAGCAGTGCCTGACGAAGGGCCGCTCCCTCCCTCAGTAACTGGCTTTGGCCCACGAATTCGTCAAGGGTTTGTGGGCGCAGGCGCTCCGCAAGCGGTTGATAGTCTCCCGATGTCTCGTCTGGCTTCATATCGCTGGGATCGTATCTCCTAAAACGCATCCTGCAGGGTGGAACTCAGCCTAACCCGATTTGATACTGCCCTTTGCCGGCATGATGTGACGATAGGTGAGATTGATTCTGGGCGCAACGGCTCTGCGGGTCTTGGGGATGCTGTGACGCCAGGCGCGCTGGCTATCTCCTCGCATCAGCAGCAAAGATCCGTTTTCAAGTGTGATCTCATGGGTCTGGAGCTCCTTACGGCGCCGATGCCGCAGGAGAAATCTTCTCTCATCGCCAAGACTGATGGACGCAATCACAGGCTCGGGGCCGAGCTCTTTTTCATCATCGCTGTGCCAGCCCATGCTGTCACTGCCTGAGCGGTAGTGGTTTGCCAGCACACTGTTAAATTCGGTTTCACAGAAATGATTTAAGCGCTCGCGCAGAGCTTTCAATTCAGGGAGCCATGGGATTGGCCGGTTTATCGTACCGGAGTAGCGATAGACCGCCCCGCGATCACCATACCAGGCTGACTGTCTTGGTGAATCGATCCAGCGGCCGTACACAAACACTCTCGGGGTGTGCCAATTAATGTTGCTCTGAAGCGCTGTAAAACACGAAGATGCCTCTTTTACATCCAGAAAACCCGGCCAATACTCAAAATCGCCGTCTTCGATATCAAGGAGTCCCTCGCCCTGAATTGCTCGGACCACACGGGTCTGCGGCTCACCTTGCGGCATGATACTTGGTGCAGCCTCTGTCGGTTTAGATCGATTTATCCAAGGAGCCTTCGGCTACCGCCGCCGCAAGCGGTGACGTCACGAACGCAGCTCCGATCGAGCAGCCACTGTCCGGGGACACGCTGGCAATCGAAGGGCAGCCAAACAGACTCGGATAAACCCCATGCTGCGCCATAGAGACATCTTCAAAAACATCTTGCAGGGCCGACTGAATAGATCCATCAAGGGCTTCATCAGCAAGCACATGATCAGAGCCGCCCACATCGATTCGGGGCTGATGCATGGCTTCCTCAGGACTCATTCCAAAATCCGCCATGAACGAAATAAGCTGCATACAGGACGATACGATCCGCCGGCCCCCGGAAGCGCCAACCGCAAAAATCTCACCGGAAGGCAGACTTACAATGGCAGGACACATATTGCTCAGCGGCCGCTTGCCTGGGGTAAGTGAATTAGGGCGACCCGGTGAAGGATCGAACCACATGACGCCGTTATTCATCAGGATGCCCGTATCCGGGAGCAATAACCGCGAACCGAAAACAGAAAGCAGTGTCTGGGTAAGTGCTACGATGTTGCCATGACGGTCCGTCACATTGAGGTGAGTTGTACAGCCCGGGGTTTTGCCGTCGGGGCTATCCCCCATTGCGCTGAGTCGATATTCATAGGCGTGATTAAGCCCGTTGGCTACTGCGCAGTAAAAGTCGCCATCAGGCTGACTGCCGGGTCGTGGAATCTCCCGCACCAGTGCATCAAGGGCATCACACATGCTTGGCCCGCCGCAAAGCCCTGTCGGAGTGTAGACCGTGGCATCCCGGTAGGCCGTTCCGGCCAGTTCGTAACACTGCGCCTGATAGTCAACGAGATCCTCAGCGGTCAACCGGATACCTACACTGGCGGCATCGTTCAAAAGGCGGTTTGCCAGGTCTCCAGAATAAAACGTCTGGGGACCTTCATCAGCAATCTGCTTCAGGGTCTGGGCAAGCCCTGTGAGCTCAATGACCGGAGGTGCTCCAGCCCAATGTCCCATGGGCACCTGACCGTCAGGGAGATAAACCGACTGAGTAGACCCAAACGCAGAGATATCCTGCGCACTCGACGCAATCTTGAGACTGGAGTACCAGTCCACCGTCAGGCCCCGCTCTGCCAGTCCCACCGCTGGCGCGAGGAGATCCGGCCACGAAAACGTTGCAAATCGCTCTGCTGCAAGTGCAACACCGGCAACATATCCCGGCACGGCTACCGAATAGGGCCCGAGCACATTGCGGTTATCCAATACACCCGGCCATGCGAATAGATCAGAATCAAATCCGCTGCTGAGCGGATAGTCTTTCGGATTCAGAGTGTTCGATGCCCGGACACCAAACTCAACGGCATAGCTCTTGCCAGTATCGGCCAGATAAATCGTCATGAAGCCGCAACCGCCAATACCGCTCATCCAGGGCTCTACGGCTCCCAGAGCAAATCCTGCCGCAATCGCAGCGTCGATTGCGTTACCTCCCTGCTCCAGCACCCTGGCCCCCGCCTGCGCAGCCAGATAATGCTGAGACACGACAACGCCGCCCTGTGCATGCACGGAAGGCTTGGTAATAGACCAGTTTTCCATTGAGTGACTAACGAATTCCCTTAAGCGCGATGACGAATCGGCGCGCAGAAATGAGAAGTCTCGGATCCGACTTGCGCTCAGACCCTGAGAATTTTACCCGGGTTCATGATGTTATCGGGATCAAGCGCCTGCTTGATTGCGCGCATAACGCTCACTGCCTCTCCATGCTCAGCAATCAGAAAATCGAGCTTTCCGTAACCGATGCCGTGTTCTCCAGTACAGGTCCCACCCATGGCAAGGGCCCGCATCACCATCCGCTCATGCAATTGCTGCGCCCTTTCATTTTCCTCGGGATCATCTTTATCGACCAACAGCACCAGATGGAAATTCCCATCCCCTACGTGCCCGACAATTGGCGCGACAAGATTGGACTCCTTAATATCCCGTTGCGTCTCGCGGATACATTCAGCGAGCTGGGAGATCGGCACACACACGTCGGTTGCCCAGATTTCCCCGTCGGGACGCAGCGCCTTGCAGGCATAGGCAGCGTCATGGCGTGCCTGCCAGAGACGGTTACGCTCCTCGGTATTGGTTGTCCACTGGAAATCGCCCCCACCTGCATCAACCGCCAGTTCCTGAACCACCTGCGCCTGCTCTGCAACCCCCTGGGTCGAGCCGTGAAATTCCAGGAAGAGTGTCGGTGCGACGGCAAGATCGGTCTTGGAATAACGGTTGATCGCGTCTATCTGGGCCTCATCCAGCAATTCGATACGCGCAACGGGAACACCATATTGAATGGTATTAATCACCGTCCCGACGGCGCTATCGAGGTCTGGAAAAGTGCAAACTGCCGAAGAAATCGCTTCAGGAATACCGTGCAGCTTGAGGGTAATCTCAGTGATCACCCCCAGCGTTCCCTCAGACCCGACAAAAAGTCGAGTCAGGTCATAGCCCGCCGCCGACTTGCGGGCACGCCTTGAGGTTTTGATCACACGACCATCGGCGAGGACCACGGTCAGTGCCAGCACGTTTTCCCGCATGGTGCCATAGCGAACGGCATTGGTCCCGGACGCCCGGCATGCCGCCATTCCGCCGATGGACGCATCAGCACCAGGATCTATCGGAAAAAACAGTCCGCGATCATGCAGGTACTGGTTAAGTTGCTTTCGGGTCACCCCCGGCTGAACCACCACATCAAGATCCTCATCATGCACTTCAATGACGTCGTTCATCTCCTGCATATTGATGGAGATACCGCCATACAACGCGGCAACATGCCCCTCAAGGGCCGTGCCGGTTCCGTAGGGAATCAAAGGAACCCCATGCTCCGCACAGAGTTTTACGATCTGGCTGACTTCTTCCGTGGATTTGGGTGTCACCACAGCGTCAGGAGGGATACTTGCGTGAAAGGATTCGTCCTTACCGAAGCGTTCCCGAATCGCCGCTGTCTTGGAAAGTCGTTCACCAAACTGCGCCTCGAGGCGGGAGATGACCTCGGCAACTGCCGACGCCGAAACCTGGATTGGAGCCTGATTAGTCACGGATCATGTTCAGTGAAAACGCTTTGCTTTCATTATATCCCGCTCGGATATCTTTCACGGGTCCCAGCCGCATTTTTCCTTCTCTGTTAGTATCGTCGGATTATTTTTAGCAACGCATCACTTTCAAACCAGAGCGTTTCCGCGTGTCCCGACTGAACGTCATCCATCCTGATGGGGAGTCAGCACCTTTTCTGCGCGGCGTCCTGACCCGCTCTTTGCAGAAGGTGGGCCTGACTTTCAGTGAGGCCTACGAGATCGCATCAACGGTCAGAAACCAGTTAGCAGCCAAGGAGGACATCACCTCCGACGACATTACTGAGACGGTTTGCAGGATCCTGCTTGAAGTATCTGGGCCTGACATGGTCGAGCGCTATCGACTTAACAAGGCTGGCCCCGCCTGGATTCGGATCAATGAAAAGGATCGGGATAGGATGTGGTTTTCCCGCACCATTTTTCGGCATCGTCTGGAAATTTGCGGAATACCGGAAAGTCTCTCTGAGCGCCTCGTCCGGGATACCCATGATCGACTGACGCGTGACTATTCCCAGGGCATTGATCGACAGGCGCTGCACGAACTTGCCTGCGAAATGGTCAAGCGCGAAGCGGGAGAACTCTTCGCAGATTATCTTGATGCCTGGCACCGGCTTCGGCAATCCAACCGGACGCTCGTCATTCTCATCGGCGGGACGCCCGGTGTAGGCAAAAGCCACGCGGCCTCGCTGCTTGCAAGCCGACTCAATATCTCGCGAACCGCCTCTACCGACATGTTCCGGGAAGTGATGCGCTCTTTACGTCCTCCTGAGATCGCACCAGAACTGCACTACTCAAGCTTCGAGGCATGGAAAGCGGTAAACAGTCCTCCATCGAACAGCTATACCATCGAGACATTGAGCACGGGCTTCAACCGACAGGCAGACGAAATTGAAGTGGCACTCCATGCGCTGCTTGCTCGCTCACAACGCGAGCAGTTTTCTACGATCGTTGAGGGTGTGCATGTCAGGCCTTCGATCACCAACGACTTTACCCTGCCGCCCGATGCCATCGTGGTGCCTTTGCTGATCGCTGCAGACCGTGAAAGGACTCTCAAGGCTTTTTTCAGAGGCCGCGCGATTTCTGCTCCCCGGCGTGGGAGAAAGCACTATCTGGAAAATATCGAGGCAATTTGGGATCTGCAGACTCTGCTTGTTGCTGAGGCCGAAGCGAATGGCGTTCCTGTTGTCGTCAACGAAGCGGAGGGGGGCATCATGATGACGCGGATGTACTCGTTGATCTCAGCGGCGGTATTGAAGGCCTCTCCTCTCTAAGGCCCGCACTCTCTTTCGATGTATAAGGGTTTGGGCTAACATATGCGCTGCCGTCTCCCACAGTTCGTATCAGATTTTCAACCCCGCTGCTGATCCGCCAACCCTGTTGGCTACTCTAAAACGGTCCCTGCGTCCTTCACTAGAACATTTATGAGCAAAAAGAATAGAGGAAGTAAAAACACCCGTCATCATGACCCGCTGGCGGCTCGGATACGTCAGGCTGATCAGGCAGATCGGCATATTCTCTATGAGCGCGCGGTGCAGTGCGTCGAATCCGAGATCGACATGGTTGACGAGACCTTTCTAAAGCTGAGAGGTCGACAGGCCCGTACGTTGCGGGAGGATTTTTGCGGAACCGCCAATACAAGCTGCGAATGGGTTCGGCGGAGGACAGACAACCTGGCGTGGGGCGTTGATCTGGACGACGAAGTACTGGGCTGGGGCAAACAACACAATCTGGGATCACTGACCGAAGAGGCAATGGAACGAGTTCAACTTCTGCACGCTGACGTCCTGAATGTCGACACACCTGCGATGGATGTCGTCCTTGCAATGAACTTCAGTTATTGGATCTTCGGCACGCGGGAAACCTTGAAAGCCTACTTTTCACGCATCCGTGAATGTCTTGTAGATGACGGTGTTCTGTTCCTCGACTTCTACGGTGGATATGAAACCATGCGGGAGATGGAAGAAGAAACTGATCACGATGACTTCATCTATGTCTGGGACCAGAATCGATACAATCCGATCACCGGCGAAATGAACTGCCAGATTCATTTCAAGTTCCCGGATGGCTCACAAATGAAGCAGGCCTTCAGTTACGACTGGCGGCTATGGACCCTGCCGGAAGTTCGGGAACTGCTAGAAGAAGCTGGCTTTTCTCGCGTGCTTGTCCACTGGGAGGGCACCGATGAGAAAACCCAGGAGGGAGACGGCGTCTTCACCGCCACCGAGATGGGTGAGGCAGACGCGGCGTTTATTTGTTACCTGTCGGCCGAAAAGTAGCTTTAATTACCAGACTGTTTTCATCGCGCCGCCATCTATCACCAGTGTTTCGCCGGTGATGTAGGCTGCCGCATCCGACAGCAAAAACGCGCCCGCCTGGCCGAACTCACCGGCCTCGCCAAACCGAGCCAACGGCACCGTCGCTGCCCGGGCTTTTGAAATCTCCTCAAAAGGCACACCGGTTCGGTCCGCTTGGGTCTGCATCAATCCGCGCAGACGATCAGTGTTGATCGCTCCCGGCACCAGATTGTTGACCCGAATTCCTTCCGCCGCCAGTTGTTGCGAAAGACTTTTAGCAAGACTCGTTACACCTGAACGCATCACGTTTGATAGGAGAAGCATGTCGATCGGCTCTTTGACTGATGAAGATGTGACCGTCACGATTGAACCACCGCCCCTTTCACGCATGGAAGGCAGCACTGATCGAATCATCCGAACTGCGCTCAGCAACGTCAGTTCATAAGCCGCTTGCCAAGCTTCGTCATCAAAGTCATCAAACAGTCCGGCCGGGGGACCCCCCGCGTTGACGACAAGGCCATCGACCCCTCCAAATTCAGCAATCGTGGCATCCCGCCACCTGGCGATCGACTTTTCATCCCGGGCATCAAAAACGCAGGAGATGACATCAGCACCGGTCTCTTCGCGAAGCCGCTGCGCACTCTCGTGAACCCGCGGCTCGGTCGGTGCTGCAATAGAGACCCGCGCCCCCTCTTTCGCTACCTGATCTGCAATGCCGTAACCGAGGCCGCGACTCGCCGCAGCCACCATGATGCTCTTTCCTTCAAGACCCAAGTCCATATCTTTAACTGACTCCTTTGATCGCGTATCGATTTAAAGCTGGCTCTCTACCGGCATGATTCGGGAAATCCAGGCAACCGTTTTTCGCCAGAAACCGGCATCTGGCTCCTTATATAGAGTGATTTCCTCTTTTTCGTCGCGATTCCACCCCGTCCAGGTCATGCGACCGTCCTCATCCAGTTGCACGTGATAGGCAAGCTTTGACAGGTTGTTCAAAGCGAGTTCAGCAATCTGGCCGGCCATTTTGGGATCCTCAACGATCACACCAAGTTCGGTATTCTGGTAAACGGAGCGCGCATCCAGATTCAGAGATCCGATGAACGTTTGCTGACGGTCAAAAACGAAGGTCTTAACGTGCAGGCTGATGTGATCCGACAACGCCGCAAGATCTGCCTCATCAAACTCTGACATCTCGCGATCTGCCCTAAGCTCATAGATTTCGATTCCTGCCTTGATCAATGACTTGCGATACTTTGCGTAATGGCCATGCACCGCAGCGACATCGTTAGCCGCCAAGGAGTTAGTCAATACCACTACCCTGCACCCTCTTCCTGCTGCATCGGCGAGCGCCTCGACCCCGGCGTCGCTTGGAATGAAGTAAGGATTCAGGATGATTAATTCGCTTTTGGCTTGCCTGAAATAAGGCCATAAATCTGGAGCCAGGTGGGTTGAGTCGTCATAGAGGGGTTCGCGCACCTTCTGCGGCTGATCGACAAGCACGATTGTGGGCCCGACACTGATTGGCAGCGTGGCTGCTTTAATGTGCTCAAGAAATGCTGTCTGCTCGACTCGCTTGAGATAAATACTGTCACTTTGCCGCAAGGCCTCGTCATGTAGCGCTCGCCATTGTGAAAGCGCCTCGCCGGGAGTGACGTCTTGCTTGGCCAGGCTGGCAATATCGTAGGACAGGGGACTATTCCAGTATTCGTCGAACTGCTCGGCGACCTGATCGACAGCAGACCCGAACACCATGACATCCAGATCGATAAAGTTGGACTTGGGGCTTGCGTCGAAATAATCATCTCCGATATTCCGGCCCCCGGTAATCGCGACAACGCCGTCGACCACCATTGATTTGTTGTGCATACGCCGCGTTACAAGTCCAAACCGGTACAGGTATTCAAGCGCCCGAACCTTGCGGTTGGCAAAGGGATTAAATATCCTGATGTCGAAATTGGGGTGATGATCCAGGGCCAGCAGAAATGTATCCCGTCGATGCGCGCCCATGTCGTCAAGCAGCAACCGCACCTTCACACCCCGCATGGCCGCCCGCAGCAAACTCTCCGCGTAGAGTCCACCGGTCACATCGTCGTGAAACAGGTAATACTGGGCATCGATTGATCGACTCGCCCGGTCCGCCGCCGTCAANCGCGCTGCAAANGCATCCAGCCCATCTTTGAGGAAATGTGCGGCACTCTGATTGGGGTGTGGCGCCAGGAACTCAGAGATGGTTTGGTCCAGCACTGAATCCCCTGTCACCGGGACCATTAACTGGTCTTCCCTTTCTACGGGGCTGGGAAGTGAAGCACAGCCTCCCAAAAGCCCAAGCATCANGATGCCTGAGCAAATAGACCGAANCCGACGAGGCCGTGNTNTCAAGCGCATANGGTGTCTGTTAACATGAAATCTTGTCGAAATTGATAACCGGTGCATCGCACCGAATGGTATCAAAAGTTTCCACTCCTAGATCACCCCGACAAGTATAAGAATTAAGAAGATGCGTATCGGACTAACCCGCCGAAGTCTCATCATTGTGCTGCTGGCGCTGCTCGCCTATCCGGTAATTGCCAATATCATGATCCTGACCGGTGCGGCAGGGGTTTTGGCAAACATCAAGCCGCAAAAACTCACCATGTCCTGGGAAAGCGCATGGACCCTCCTTCCTGGCCGTTTTGTCATAACTGGTCTTGAGTTTCAGTCGACGACACCTCGCAACCAGTTCCACCTGATTGTGGACACGGGAAAGGTCAGCGTTTCTGTGTTTAGCCTGTTGTCAAGAACGGTGNCGATCACACAGGTCCAAGCCGCTGGTGTGGAGGTCGGCTATGCGAAAGTCNCGGGGNTCAATGAATCAAGCAGCGACAACGCAAGAACCCCCTGGACCATAAAACTCGATAACATTTCTGCGACCGGCATTCGAAAAGCTGAGATACAGAATCTCACGGGCGTGGATGACATGACATTCATGGGNTCCGGAACCCTTGATACCCTCAAGATGAGTATCGTTACTAAAGGGGGTCTCATGCAGGTAGACCGTGCCGTTGGGTCGATGGTCATTAACAACCAGACGGGTGCCAAAAATGACGCCGCTCCGTTACAGATCGACGCAAATCTGTCGATCGCGGGCCACAGGCCTCGTCAATTTAAAGGCAAGGAGAAACTACAATTCTTCACCGGCACCGTAAACGCTAAGGGCAATTTTGCAAGCATTGGTCCGGTCTCTTTTCTGCCAGACAGTGAGCTGAACCTAACAACAAAGGGTGAAGGAGACCTCGAAGCTCAACTCAACATTGAAAACGGAGAACTCATGCCTGGTTCCCAACTGACTTTTGAGTCAGAGAGTCTGGAGGCGACATTTCTGCAGTTCGAGGCGACCGGCCGCGGGATCATGAAAGCTTCCGTGGATTCAAAAAGGAACAGGCCCGTAGCAATTCAAATCGACCTGGATGAGTTTCAGATTGCTGAGCCCAACAACCCTGCTCCCTATCTTTCCGGCTCCGATCTTAATATCGAGGGGCAAGCCCACCGCTTTTTGCTTTATTCTCAAAAAGGCGATGGCACAGGCGCCCTGGCCTTCAATATCGGGCAAGGTCTCGTTGAGGACATCCAGCACTACAACAAATTCATACCGCCCAATGCGGGCCTCAGGTTTCTTTCGGGCTCAGCGAAAACCCGGGGGGGCTTTTCCATTGAGAGTGGAGTTGCACATGGTCTGATAGAAGTCTCCGGTACGGCCGTAACACTCTCGGTTCGGGATCGAGAGATCGAAGCCGACTTTCACCTCTCTGCAAACCTTTCTGAAGGAGACTGGCGGACTCGGCTTTTTCGATTGAAAGATTCGACCATTCGCCTTGAAAAAGTACAGGTCTCATCGAAAGTCAAGGNGACAGCCGAAGACTGGTGGGGGGAAGTTAAAATTGAGCGTGGAGATCTTATCTGGCAAGAGCCATTTGATCTTGACGCCAAAATGCNTCTCACTATGCGCGACGTTGAGCCGCTTCTGTACATGTTCCGGGATCCGGAAAAAAAGAAGTCCAAAATTGATGAATTCCTCAATGTGAAAAATGTCGACGGGCGAATGCTCGCTCAGGCCCGAGACGAGGAAATTCATATCGATCCCCTCCATATAGACAGTGACGACCTCGAGGTGATTTCCAAATTATCTCTTTCCCGCGATACAGCCAACGGTGTCTTGTACGCTAAGTTCAAAAAAGTCTCTGCGCATTTTCAAATTGTTGACAAATCCCCTCGAATGATCGGATTTGGTGGACGTAAAAAAATCCTGCAAGAGGTGGATCTGTCTCGTCTGGACGCGCAACCATAGGCCTTCCGACCATGTCCGTCCCCGCCTTTTCTGAATTCGCCGATTTCGCAGCGACAATCGCCGCCGAAGCACGAGACATCACACAGAAATACTTCCGCCGTTCTCATNATNTNTCGAGTAAANCGGATGGTACNCCCGTGACCNTNGCAGATCTTGANATNGAGNAAAAGGCACGGTTAATGATCGCTGAACANTATCCTGATCACGGCGTGTACGGAGAAGAAGAGGGAGAAGAGAATACTCACTCCGAGTGGCTATGGGTGATCGACCCGATCGACGGCACCAAGAGTTTTGCGACGGGGAAACGAACTTTTGGGTGCCTGATTGCGCTCCTTCAAGATCGCCGGCCGGTCCTGGGCATCATTGATATGCCCGCTCTGGACGAACGCTGGCTGGGAATCAAAGACCAGCCCACCCTNTATAACGGGCAACCCTGTCGTACTGCTGAGACAGCTTCCCTGCAGGACGCAACGCTCAACGCGACCACACCCGATATGTTCAGTACGGATGAGTGGGGTGTATTTTCCCGCATGAGCGAGGTCGTACGGTTCCGCCAATTCGGCGCTGATTGCTATGCCTACGGGCTGCTGGCTTGCGGATTTACTGATCTCGTGCTCGAAGCAGGGCTTGGTCGGTTTGACTATCTGGCACTGGTTCCGGTCATTGAGGGGGCCGGTGGCTGTATCAGCGACTGGCAAGGCCGTCCTCTAACCTTTGATTCTGCCGGGCAGGCCTTGGCCAGCGCCAACGAAACGCTACACGCTCGCGCTCTGGATTTTCTTGAGTCAGAAATATGATCAGGCCGGGCATTATCTCCCGTATAGCAATCCTCTTTGCTGCGATAGTGATGTGGGCACTGCCCATAGCACCATCCCAAGCAGACCAGAACGATCCGCGGCTGGAACGACTTTTTACTGAACTTAAGCTGGCGGTCGACCAAGCGTCAGCCGACGACATCGCGTCGGAGATCTGGGCTCTGTGGCGGGAAACGGACAACCCCGTTGCAGCCGAGTCGCTTGCCGACGGTATTGAAGCAATCAGGACGAGGCAGTACCGAAGCGCTTACCGGCACTTCAGCAAGGTCATCGAGCAGGCACCTGCCTTTGCCGAAGGCTGGAATGCGCGGGCCACTGTTCTCTATCTGATGGGGGCCTATCGCGAATCTATCGACGACATCAGAGAAACCCTTCAACGCGAGCCGCGCCATTTTGGCGCATTGTCTGGCCTTGGACTCATCTTTCTACAGCAGAAGCAATTTGGCCCGGCTGCAGCCGCGTTCCGGGGTGCCCTTCTCATCAATCCGCACCTTCCTCGTATACAGGCTGCCATTGACGAGTTGGAATCCCGACAAAGATCAATTGGCGAAAAAAACGCGATCTGATGTCAGTTGTCATCTGGCCAAACCCGCGAGTTCAGCCAGGCTGATAAATCCTTGATCTCTTCGGGCGCGACGGTATGCGGCATCGGATAGGTATGCCACGACACATCGCAGCCATTATCCTCAAGCACCTGCCTGCTGCTCTCTCCTAACGCCAACATGAGAACGGGATCAAAAAGTCCGTGCGCAAGAAAGACCGGAGTCGGGATAGCACTCTTTGCTGCTGACTCAGAAAACCTTCCCGAAAGCGGCAGATAGGTGGAGAGCCCAACAATCCCCCCCAGCGGTTCCTCACAACCAAAGCCATNGTGCAGGGCCACCGCGCCTCCCTGGGAAAAGCCTCCCACCACTATCCGGGATCGAGAAATGCCTCGTCCTACTTCCCGACGAACCAAAGACTCGACCATATCCGCCGCCTCAGAAAGACCCACTGCGTCCTCCCGCTTGACGATTTCCATGCCGGTCAGATCGTACCAGCCCCGCATGATCATGCCCCCGTTAAGCGTAATCGGCCGCTCGGGCGCATTGGGAAGGATGAAACGAACCGGCAACCCCGTAGGGAGATCTAGCATATTGGGAAGATCCTTGAAATCATTACAGTCGGCGCCCAGGCCGTGAAGCCAGATAACCGAAAAAACAGGTGCCGCACCCGTTTCTATTTCCAGAGGGTTCGAAAAAAGGTCATTCATATTGACAACCCGGTGATGTTTGGTTGATTGTAACGGCAACGATTGCGTTTTCTCGACCCACCTCAGGCGGGGTCGAGGGATTTTCAAACACTAACAGGATTCCACCTTGTCTCTGCCATTGCCGACCTACAAAGACGTTCTTGCAGCTGCCAACCGGCTAAAAGGAATAGCACACAAGACGCCGGCGCTCCGCGACACACCTATAGACGACAAGGTGGGTGCTGCGGTCATTTTTAAATGTGAGAACCTGCAACGCATCAACGCTTTCAAGTTTCGTGGCGCCTGGAACGCGATCAGTCAGCTAAGTGAGGCCGATCGACGTCGGGGCGTCATCACACACTCTTCCGGAAATCATGCCCAGGCGGTTGCTCTGGCGGGGAGTATGCTCGACATCGAAACCACGATCGTCATGCCCCAGGACGCGCCCCAGGCGAAACTCTCAGGCACAAAACGGTACGCGACACGGGTAATCACCTATGACCCGAAAACAACAAAACGTGAAACACTCTGCCAGGAACTGATTGTTGAGCATGACTACGTCCTAATCCCGCCTTTTGATGATCCGCATGTCATCGCCGGCCAGGGGACCGCGGCAATGGAACTCCTGCAAAGAACNGGCCCTATTGACACCTTGCTTGTGCCCTGTGGAGGAGGAGGTCTTTTAAGTGGAAGCATTCTGAGTGCTCAAGCTCTTTCGCCTGAATGCAAAGTTATTGGTGTCGAACCCGAAAATGCGGATGATGCAGTTCAGTCGTTTCGAACGGGCCAACTTCAAAGAATAGAAAATCCCCAGACGATTGCGGATGGCACCCGGACAGAATGCCTTGGCGAACTGACCTTTGAAATCATTCGTCAGAAAGTGCATGACATGGTGAGCGTCTCTGAAGCAGCGATTGCACTGGCCACGCGAACATTGTTTGAAGAGGCCCGAGTGGTGGTAGAGCCATCCGGGGCCCTGGGGCTTGCGGCCCTGCTCAGCGGTGCTGCCCAGGCGAAAGGACGCGTTGGCGTCATCCTCAGCGGCGGCAACATTGATCCCGCGCTGATGGCCACGATTTTGAAAGACTCCTGACGCGCTCAGGTGGGCGAAAGGTAGCGTGATGGATGAGCCCGCAAAACTCCGGCCGTGAGGCTCAGTTTTGCGTATTTAGCGGAATGGAGATAGTGCTGGAGCTCTCGGAATTTTTTGCGGCATCACGATTTAGCTCCTGAAATGTAGGCAGCAGACCGCTAAACCACCAGGCGGCCAGGATGCCGACCAGGATCAAAATCGAAATAAAAACTGTTTTGCGCCAATTCTTCTTCTGCGAAGTCGAGAACTTCAGCCACTGGCGCCCCTTCTTATCCTTAAAGGCCTCTTTGCCCAGAATCGGCACTACCGAACCAATACTCTCTCCCTGGGCGTCATCTGCTCCAGCCAGAACCGTCGACTCATCGACCTCCATTAGCCGGGCATAGGCGCGAAGGTAGCCCCGAACAAAGGTAGGCCCAGGAAGGACCTCCGTATCGCCGGACTCCAGCGCCCTCACCATATCGACTGTCAGATTGAGATTTGCAGCGACGTCTTCCACCGACCAGCGATATCCCTGGCGCGCGTTCCGTAACTGATCTCCGGGAGGTAGATTACGGGTTTCGGGAGTTGGTGTGTCAGCCATAGGAAGACGGCCCTTCTTTACCGCTTGGCCTAGCCTTATTATCGCCTCGAATGGAGATTTTTGTTTAAGTCGTCAGGATATGCTGTAAGCACCGGTCCCGACAGCGATAAGTGATTCTTCTTCGTTATGCAGTTCCATGCGCGTAACAGCAACTTTTCGACCTGCACGAAGCACAAAGCCCTTGGCTGAAAAGGTCTTACCCAGACCAGGTCTCAGGTAATCCACCCGAAGATCTATCGTGCCCAGCCGGGAAAATTTTTCTGCCTCGTCTTCAAGCGACTGCACGCCATCGCGTCGAAGCAAGGCAATAAACGCAACCAAGCCACCTACGACGTCGAGAACGCTCGAGATCACACCACCGTGGAGGTTGCCGCGGGTAAAGTTTCCAACGAGTTCATCGCGCATATCAAAGCGCACCACCACATCTGATTCCCCCAGGCGTTCCATCCGAAGACCCAAAACCTGATTAAATGGGATACGTTCTTCAAAAACCCGCGCGGCGTCCAGCAAGGCCTGGGGCGATACTTGTGGGGTTTCTGTCAAGATTGCTCCTTACCGATTGGGATTTTCGCCTGGAGACGTCATCTGCTTATACACGGAGTTTATCTCACGCCAGATTATCCCTTAAAAGGTGGAATGTACGAGAAATCGTGAGATAGAATTAGCGTAGTCGTTTCTTGCTGGCGAAGCGACATGCACTATGGGGCCGTAGCTCAGCTGGGAGAGCGTCGCGTTCGCAATGCGAAGGTCGGGAGTTCGATCCTCCTCGGCTCCACCAACCTCTCCTGGAGTGTTCAATACATTGCTTAGAAGCAGGATATTCGCATTTAGGGACTGCTTCGATTCCATTCGAAAGCGACCAAGACTCGGGGCAGTCTCGTCTTTTCTGTACGGCGCACTACTGGTCCTTGGCCAAGGGTTTTTCGGACTTGCCAGTGTTGCGGGCGATCTTGACGGATCCAGAGCATCGTTTCTGCTTGATTACGACTTGAGCGAATCCAGTCTGAACTACCTTTCCTACGAGATGACTGATGACCGACGTGCGCAATTTCGACAACGCCTTCGGGGTCTGGGTGACACCCACATCTATCTCTATACTCAGAATTCTGCTGACGATGTCCTGCCGATTGGGTATCGCACCTGGTTTAGGGACAAACTTATTGAGCTCAACAATGAAAACCTGAAACCAGTGCTCTGGCTTACACCAGACGGATCACCCAATATCACGGGCAATATCCCTGGCTGGAAGTTCCACGTCTCCTCGGTAATCGAAAACCTTGACGACCAGGTGGCCGGCTACGTNCTTTGCCTTGAATGTGACGAATACTGGGATGGTGCAACCGTGACTTCCTTGCTTGGGTATGTCAAAGAAAGGACACAAAAACCCGTTGGCATTCACTTAACACCAGGCGCTGGGGGCTACAACTGGGACCCTACCTACTACGCAGGTGCGGACTATATCTTTCTCCAANTNGGCTTCTCCACCGAAGAGCATGGCTATGCCACCGTTCCTCTTGAGGAGAAACAAGCAATACTCCTTCAGGCGCTTAATTTGGGAATCCCAGTTATAGCGGCAGAATATTCGCTTGACTCTTCGTCTCCCGAAGCCAAAGCATTTGGTGATTGGGCCTGCGCTAACGGTGCCGTAGGCACTGGTAACGGACGNACAGTTGAAGCTTGTGGCCAGGCTGAAGAAGATGAGTCATTTCTCAAAAAGCATAGCGGTACGTTCGCCGCGGNCGGCATTGCCATCGGAGCCGTTTGGGCTGTGTCGACNTTTCGAGTCCCAGTTACCATGTGGGCCGAGGATGATCGTTACTTCCTCGGTTTCGATAAAACCCTCGGGGAGGATCATTCAGTCGGGATGACTTACAGTGACAACGGGTCGATGCTGTTTCGATACCAGTACCGTTTCTGAATGAACGACCCAAGTCGGTCCAACTCCGGAATGTTGGTCAATTCCCCATCGGTGTTCTGAGCAGGCTTGCCGCTAGGCGTATTTCTGAGCCACAACAAGATGGGCCTGGTACTCGGCAAAGCTGCGCGCATGTACCCGAACCGACCAGGGTATATCAGGTTCGGAATCGATCATCCTGAGCTTCTCCAACGATCCAGGAAGTGCGCCAGGAGTCAACAATGCCTCAAGTATTGAAGCGCTGTCTCCTTGATTCTGACCTCGTTGGGAGTGACCTCCCAGCCATTCCTCCAAAGGCGTCGCGGCTGGCGACCAGTCATAGGGGCAACACACTGCCAACTTCCCTTCGGATACTAAAGAGGCTTCTATCTCCTTAAGCAAGCTTAAAGGTGACGGAACACAGTCGAGTACATTCAGGGCTGAAACAAAGCCAAGGGAGTCCGGACCCAACGGGAGGCAGCATGCATCACAGCACCAAAAGTCGACCCGATCAGCTTCAGCAAGGCTCACAGAGAACTCCCGCCGTTCATATACGACACCACCCTGCCGCCTAGGATAGACCACCCGCCCTTCGCGCAATACACGCGCTGCTATCCGTAAGAGGGAAAAATTAAGGCCGACACCTAACACCAAGCCCCTAAATTTACCCGCCACGTCAAAAGTGGTGCCGCCGGTTGCACAACCGACGTCCAAAGATACAGTATTCGAAGGAAGTTTTCCTGATTTTTCAATGGCTTGGATTAAGCAGCGGGATGCAGAGCCTGGTCGGTGTTTCGCAGCAACCGCACCCTCGGACAATGACGGCTCAGAAGCACCAAATTCGTAATGGTCCCACGCATATGAACTCATCGCCTGCTTCATGGAATCATAAGCGCTCCCCGGTCCAGCGGCGTCCGAGATCAAAGTCTCAATCTCGTGAGGCAGATCTTCCCTGGCAATTAGATGAAGTAGGTAAGCATCGACCTGACCCCTCACATTTGCATGGAGGATTGGAATGCCATCGATGATCGGGAATTCCATGCGACACCCCTCGTGCTCGCAATGGATCATCCCGAAATGAACTTCTCTGGCATCACCTTTAATCACGCGTGAAAGCGCCAATGGACTTGGATCACGTCCAGAAAGCTTGCAGACAGGACAAATTGGTGCAATCTGTCTGAAATGGGAAATCTTCACATCAGCCGATCAGTACCGTTGGACATCCCGGCGGCATGATCTTTCCCGTTGGGCTTGGAATGGGACCCACACACGTGGGGTGAGATGACATATCCTGAATTCGCGCCGCCGGTAAACCACCGATTAACACAGTCGGGGACCCAATCGCTACCAACCCGGGTCCGCCAGGAACACAGGTAGGCAGCACACATGGCGCGGTCTGATCCGTCGCACGCGCTGCAGGAGTGCCTCCAATCAAAACCGTAGGCTGGCCTGAGATAATGGCGAGGGGAAGCGCTGGGTGAGGTAGAGGCGTGGGCACAGGCGCGGCCGGATGTATAGGAGCGTGACAATGCGGCGCGTCCTGCAGCACCATATCCCCCATTCGAGCAGCAGGATTTCCCATTAATCAGCTCCAGTTTTATTGATCAGCTCGACGGCCGCCGTTACGCCGCGATCCGCAGCAGCCTGTAGCAAGGTCCGACTCCGGTCTACATCTCTCGGAACACCATGACCATACAGATAACAAATACCGAGCCAGTGTAACGCATTTGGATGGCGTTGGTCTGCTGCCAACTGCCATAGACGGGCGGCTTCGAACCTATCTTTAGTTACTCCATCACCAAAAAAATGACAGACTGCCAGATTATGCTGCCCTTCCGGGTCACCAAAGACCGTGGAATCCTGCCATAGACTTACCGCTGCCTCTTCATTCCTTTCCACGCCACTGCCACTCACGTAGCAACTTGCCAGAGCATTTTTTGACTCTATATGTCCGACCTGAGCAGCTTCACTCCATATCTCAAACGCCTGGACCAAATCCTGCCTTACCCCCTCCCCCTTTTGATAACAAGTCGCGAGAGCGCACTTTGCGTCCAAGTCTCCAGCGTTAGCGGCGTCCTTCCAAACCCTGACCGCCGTCGACTTATTCTCTTTGACCCCCAGTCCGCAAAAATAATGGACGCCTAGTTTCATCATCGCCTCTTTGTTGCCAAGTTCGGCGCTAGAACGGCACCAAAAAAAACTCTTCTCGAGATCCTGGGTAACCCCTTCTCCCATCGCGTAAGCGCTTGATATGGCAAGCTGCGCGTCTTTATGGTTCTGATCAGCGGCTTTTGCCCAAAGATCAATAGCCTGTGAAACATCTCTTCTGCAGCCATCGCCAGTGAAGTAACAGACGCCCAAACGATACTGCGCAGCTGCATGTCCAGTAACCGCAGCATCAGTCCAACACCTTACAGCAGCATCCCCATTTTCGGAGAGTCGGTCACCTGACCAATACTCCAACCCGAGGACATAATTCGCCTCTGGATTGCCTGCAGCAGCGGCATCGCTGAGATAGGATGTTGCCAGAGTCAGGTTGACAGGCGGACCATCACCCCGCAGGTAGCACAAGCCTGCGAGAAGCTGGGCTTCAGCGCTCCCTCTGGCTGCAGCCTGTTCCCACAAACGGATCGCAGAAAAGTTGGAGTCCTTGGTCAGGCCTTCCTGACTGCACAACTTACCCATCTGGACCATCGCATCGATCTGACCCTGCTCCACGGCTTTGCTTAACCACTCGATACCGGTTTTTGAATCTTTCTCTGAGGCGA
This sequence comes from Acidiferrobacteraceae bacterium, assembly GCA_002713825.1. Taxonomy (GTDB): domain Bacteria; phylum Pseudomonadota; class Gammaproteobacteria; order Arenicellales; family UBA868; genus UBA868. The sequence goes on from PAUU01000047.1 coordinate 22,694, forward strand.
TTCCATCAATAAGGGCCATCGCATACTCAAACTGGGCCTCCGGATTCCCAAACTCGGCGGCGGACTTCCAACAATTAAGCGTATGGTCGGGGCCTTCGGGACTGTCATCCATACTGAGAAACCAACACCCCAACCGGTAGAGTGCCTCGGGCTGGTTTTGCTGAGATGCGCGTTCCCACCAATCCCGGGCGACCAAAGCGTCCTGTTTAACCCCGATTCCCGTCCAATAACACTGGCCCAGGGCATTCTCGGCATCTGCATCCTCAAGCTCTGCTGCTTTTTGCCACCAATACACGGCTAATGCGAAGTTTTGATCGACCCCTTCTCCTTCGAAATAGCAGTCAGCGAGGTTGAATTGTGATTCAACGTGACCGAACTCAGCGGCCTGACGCCACAAAGCAGCCGCCTTGGTGTGGCTTTTATTGGTCGCCTTCTTGAAGTGCTCACAGCCTGCTAGGAACCATGCCTCCAGCTGTTCTGGCCCAGGAGTCAACTCCTGGAGCGTTCTATTGACGATTTCTATAGCATCAGTTTCGTAGGCAGATAACGCCTGATGAACCGTAACAGGTAGTTGTCTGGCGTGGGTCATGTCGGGAAGGCTACCGAAGCCGGTCTAGATTACAACTCCCCTTATTTTAGCAATCTCACTATCGAGGCGATGGACCTCCTTATCAAAATAGCTTTCCCAATCATCATATTCCTCAACCTTTTGCCACTCTTCTGAAGAGAACATCTGCGTCACATCATTGACCTTCGCCGCAACGGTCTCCCGCAGTCGGATCAAGGCCAACGCCGCCTCGTCAGGACCGGCAGGCGCATCTCCCGCTCTTTTGGCAAAACCCTCCTGCCTGATCAGATTCACCAGATCCCGAACCCCATCAAGATTATTCTCCCTATAAGCTGCAGATAGCTGCTGAAACAGTTCTGTCGCGCGCGCTTTAAATTCCTCTTCTACCCTATCAGGGTGACATAACTGGGAACCCTTCTTGTAAAGTTGTTTCAGTTCTTCCAATCTATCTTGGGAAATCTCCAGGCCAGTTGATTGCTCTGATGCTTTCCTGAATGTCTCAGAAAAGCGCGTATACCGCTCGTGGGCATCGCTAGCCTCCTGATGTGCTTGCTCATTTAAACCGGTGCCGAATGCTTTGCTCCTCAACTCGAGAAGCTCTTCTACTTTAGGTCCCAAGCGATAAAGCTTTTCTCTTCGAAATCGATTTTGAGTTCCTTCCATTTCGACGTGATAATCAAGCAACGCGAGCAATTGGCGATCGCGAAGTGATGCCTCGAGCTCGACTAGAACCTTCCCACTGTCATTCAAAATCAATTTACAATCTTCAGAGGCGTACGACTGTGCGTTTGGAACGGTATCAGCCGATCTAAATCCGGTAGGATCGAACTTCGAACTGAATTGCATAACCCCAGCGGTCTCATCCCCAACGAGTGACGTTAGCAATAGGTGAGCGCTCTGTCCTTTTGATCGACTATCGGGCGAGTACGTTCCGAGCGTGACACGCGTTCTATCCAGTATTAACACAACCTCCGCGCCAGAAAGACAGGGCCATCCGGTCAACACGCCGTTCCGTATCTTAAGCTCGCTCTTTGAGCCTCCCCTTATCGACTGAAAGACAGTCTCAGCAACCTGATCTTCTTGCTGATGTGTAGAAATCACCAAGTAAGAGTGCAAGCTGCATTGCTTTAGCAACTCCTCCCAGGCTGGAACATGATCCCCAGCGCCAAGAAGCAGGATACAGTCCCGAGACCCTGCAAGCTCCTCCATCAGAATGGGGGAAAGATTGAAAAAGTAGGGAGTAGCAGATCCCGACTGATCGTGTGTGGGCATCGGGGGGTAGTTAAGGATAACGAGATTATTTTCGAATAAGTCGCGAAACTATCTTTATGCCCGGGCGAGCCTAAGCCGATTTGTTTCGGTGTTCTGCCGGTTAACCCTCAACTTGAAAGGGTCAAGGCTTACTCGCCTCTCCCATCGCATCTCAGGAAATCAGTTCTCGTCAGAGTCACTGCCAAACAACTGATTTGCAGCGCTCGAAAGCGCATCAAAGAGGGATCCTGAAGCAACCTCTTGCGACTCTATCTGATCTAATGGAATATCTTGAGCCGGCAGGATCGACCAGGTCGCTTTTCCTGAATCGGCGTCATCCCCGTTTTCGAACCACAGAACATTCGGACACGATGTTGCTGGAACATTTCGGGGAGACGGCTGCTGAGGATGCTTCTTAGTCACCCACTTTCTGCCTGTAAAGTAGGTGCATGTGAACTGGCTGGCACGGCGTATGATCCGCTCCAACTCCTCATCCGTGATGGGCTGCCGGATTGTGAGCGTTCCGACGCCCTCAAGGTGAACACGGGCGTAGTCAAGATAAAGCTCCTCTTGAGATGAAATAGTCTCCAGAGATACCGGGCTCTTCTCGTGTACAAGCACAGCACTATTGGTCGCCATCAAAACAAGCCAGGCAAGGAATAGAATTATCAGTATGCGTCTCATGGAATCTTCCTATACAAATGCATGAAAAGTGTTTGCACCGGGCTGTCAGGATATCTCGACTTCAATGGTGGACCCATCTTTGTCGAGGACCATCGCAACGTGCGAGAAGCTCTCACTTTCTATCAATTTAGCTAGACACTCCGCAGCGATTTTAGGCAGCACTGTCTGCGCCAAGGCCTGCTCGATAGCCCTGCCCCCTGTACCCGGATCGTTGTACCGGGTTACTAGAGTCTCAAGCACCTCATCACCACAAGTCAGGGTTGCGCCATAACGCTCCATCAACTGGTCGCGTATTCGCCCAATCGCAATCTCGGTGATATTGACTAAACCATTTTTCGATAACGGCAGATAAGGAACGACTGTTAGCCTCCCTACAAAAGCCGTTTTGAAATACTTTAGCAACTCCGGCCTGAGTAATTTGATCAACGACTGGATATCTAACTTTCTTGTTCCTTCTTCCACGGCGCTCGCAATGAGTTCATCCCCAACATTGGAAGTCATCACAATCAGACAGTTCCTGAAATCGATATCTCGCCCCTCGCTGTCCTTGGCATATCCTTTGTCCAGAATCTGATAGAACACGTCGTGGACTCCCGGGTGAGCTTTCTCAATCTCATCCAAAAGTAATACCGAGTAGGGCTGTCTTCGAACCGCCTCAGTGAGTACTCCACCCTCTCCGTATCCGACATAACCAGCAGGCGCGCCGAGCAGCATGGATACCTTATGCTCTTCTTTGAACTCAGACATGTTTATCGTGACAAGATTCTGGTCGCTGCCAAAAAGTTGACGACTTAATGCCAGGGCAGTCTCTGTCTTTCCCACACCACTCGGACCACACAGCAAAAAAGAGCCAATTGGCTTTCGTTCGTCCTGCAGGCCTGCTCGCGAGGTGCGCACTGTCTCCGCAATATGAGCAATGGCGTGGTCCTGTCCGATGACCTGTAACTGTAGGTTTTTCTGAAGATCCCGGAGTTGAATCGCCTCAGTGTTTTCCACCTGGCCAGCGGGCACGCCAGTGGATTCAGAAATGATGGAGGCGATTACGCGCCGATCGACCATCTCGCTGACCATCCCGCCTGATGACTGCACCTCTGACAGGGCCTCACGTAGCTTCAGAATATTGTTTTGATTTGAAGCAGACTTTTTCTTCCCGTTCAACTTCTCATGAAGCGCATGCAACTTAGACAACAATTCCTTTTCTGCTTCCCATTTCTGAGTTAACTCATCGACTCGAGTGACTGCCTCCTTCAACTCTTCGTCAAGATGATCCCTCTTTTTTCTTACATCAATAGCTCGCAAATCATCGCGATCCAGCGCAGAGCGTCGATCCTTGAGGTAGTCCAAATAGGAGTGCGCTTTTTCAAGACTCTTGGGCTGCACATTCTGCGTTATAGAGACACGCGCGCAGGCAGTATCCAACAATCCAAGCGCCTTATCAGGTAACTTCCGCTCAGGAATATATCGAACACTGAGATCCACTGCTGCATCAACAGCATCATCAGAGATCATTACCTCGTGATGCGCCTCCAGGTCATTGACCGCCCCTCGGAGAATTCGGCGAGCATCATCAAGACTGGGCTCTCCCACTTTCACCAAATCAAACCGCCGGGTGAGTGCCGGATCTTTCTCTATGTGTTTCTTGTACTCGGCCCAAGTGGTGGCCGCGATGGTCCTGAACTCGCCACGAGCTAACGCGGGTTTCAACAGATTTGCTGCATCAATTCTGCCTCCGCCGCCGTCTCCTATAAGAAGATGTGCCTCATCAATAAAGACGATTATCGGACAATCCGATTGCTTTACCTCATTGATCACATCCTTCAGTCTGTTTTCAAACTCACCCTTGACGCTGGCTCCTGCCTCCAGGAGGGCAAGATCAAGACTATAAATCTCCACAGATTTCAATAGATCGGGAACGTCCGCTTCAACTATTCTCTGAGCAAGTGCCTCTACGACTGCCGTCTTACCTACTCCAGGCTCTCCAACAAGAATAGGATTATTCTTTCCCTTCCGTGCCAGGATATCGATTAGCTGATGGAGTTCATCGCTTCGCCCCACAACCGCGTTTAGACGCCCCTCTTTGGCTTCCTCCGTTAGGTTAATTGCATACCGATCGAGACCACTGCCTCCTTGCCGTGGTTCTCTTCGTGACAAGGACTTGTTTCTTCCTTTCCCTTCTCCTTCATCTACGGACGCAGTGGTTTCAATTTGTCCATCCAACGCTTCGAGCGAAACCCCCGAGAATGCCTCGTACCTTGAGGTTTGTATTCCCAGGACCTCCTGTTGCAGAAGTCCCAACACCAGATGGAGTACCCCCACGTGGTCATCCGAGTAGTTCACCGACGCGAGAAGCCAGCTGTCCTTGACGAGTTTGACGAGTTCGGCGCTCAACGTAGGTTGAACAACAGGAACGCTGGATTCCCTAGGAAGTCGACTCTGAAGTTCACCGCGTAGTTGTAATTCATCAACTTTCTGACGCTTCAAGAATTTATTTAACGACTCATCGTTGGATTCCAGGATCTCGAGCAACCAATGCTCAATTTCGATTGAATCAGACCCCGAACTCAAAGCGCTTCCTGCTGCACGTTCAAGTGCCGCGCACAAAGGCGTGTCTAGTTTGGCTACCAACTCTGTGAGCAGAAGTTGGGTCATGTGACGGGGCTCAGTAACTCGGTTTCAATAATCTCGTCGGGTTTTCGGTGAGGGTCGAGCACTGTGGTTCTCCCTAAACGAAACCCAGGATGATCTCGGGACGGCAACCGCGGGGGCACAAGATACTTTCGGGCGCAGGACAGCATTATTCGAGTAGGTGCTGACGTCCGGGTATACAAGCGAAGTAATTCTTTGATTTCTCGGATAATCGTTTTGTCGCCTACTAGCGAATTGAACCGACTTTTTGAGTCAACGTGTACAACTGCGATCAAACGACGAAAGTAGAAACTGCTTTGTGATCCCAGCATAAGCACCCCACCGAGTTGATTAAGGTATCCATCGCCCGCACCTAACCGGCTGACCGATGAATCTGGCAGCATGATGGGTTCCTCGACCGTTACCGAAACCGTCACACGCAACCCGACGAAATCTGTCAGTAAATCCCGCATGCCCCGTAGAGCACGAAAACGCGGCATCATATGCGCTAGGTACTGAAAAAGCTGCTCTGGCTCAACGTAACTTGCGTCGTTTCCAGCTACAGTATTGAAGTAGGCAGAGTCTGAAACCGCCCTATCGTCTGGTCGCTGCTGTTGGTTTTCATGCCGGATGGCTAGCGGACTTCGAGACGACAATAATCGACTCAATCTAAGCACTCGATCGTCAAAAAGTGCCAAGAATCGTCGTAGACGATGATCCCCTCGGCTAAACCCATCAACAATGGAGTTCTGAAAGTACTCAGGCAATACGGACTGGGGTCCCGTGAGAGATGGCGTATTGAGATAGACCTTGGCCTCCTCGTGATTTTTCTCGATCGCGGCAATCACCTCTGACCCTTCAACCGAAGATGGCTCGAGCCGATAAGCAATACGCGTTTCTTCTATTTGTGCATCTCGACTGCCTAATAATCGCCAGAACCCTGAAAGCGTGACCTTGGAACGATGAATTGACAGGAAATCAATCAGGTGCATACCTGGCTCCCATGATCCGGGCCGAAGCTGGTGACTTTGTCATCCACGCCATCGATCCAGATTTCCGTCTCGACAAATCTGTCAAAACTGCACATCTCAACAAAGGTACGGTGAATCAATCTTGCCAGCAACGACCACTGATTTCTGTTTTGCTGGGGATCAAGATGAACTGAGAATCGGGTGCCTTGCGCAATTACCCGCCGATTCGCAACCATCATTGGCCGCACCGACTGCCTTACATTAATCTTCAATATAGAGGCGACTGCCGAGGCCGTAAACCCTACTGGCGCAGCCAGCGTCAAGAACTGCCTCAACTGCAGTTCTGGACGATCGCTATTGATAACATTGTTGAGGTTGAAGTTAAGGAGTCCCAGCAGGCGCCAATTGGAATCTTCGTACCGGTCCGGAACGATTTCTGTCGTCAATGTGGTCAACATGGCAAGCGAACCGGGGATTTCCACAGAATCTATAGAGGCCCAACCCCTTAAATCATCATAAATCAACGCGAGATTACCGTTGGTACAGAGGATCTCGGCCGAAAACAGCTTGGGAAACGAATCCAGCTCCGGGGAATCCCACGCCAGCGCCACTTGATGCCCGTGGACCCCATCCTCATTTAGCCTCCTCAGCGACTCCCAAGACATCGTCGGGACCCCAATTTCATGAGAAAAATTATATAACTGGGGGACCTCAACCTCCCCTTGAGGCGTGATTTCATACAGCTTCGTGATTCTGGAGATCTTCTTCGCACCCGCTGATACCGCTTCGGCGAAGACAGGAACACGAACTGAAACATGGTCATACTGGATCGGCTCGCTTCGAGTAGAAAAAAGATTGATGACAGGCATGCAGTTCAACTGAAATGAGGTGCTGGAGACTGCTCGCACTTCCCTGGCCGACAGATTCCCTAAAAAGAAATCGAGCGTCAGACGTGCAGTATGGCAGTTCCGCATCGCTGACCCAATACCTGTCAATCGGACAAATCCATGTTTCGCGGGGTATAAGAAAAACTCCCGAATAAGTTGAATTCCGAGGTAACTGTTTCGATCGGTCGGCAGAAAGCAGAAATCCTCATCGAATGCCCGAGTCCTTAATTGACCCGCTTCCAGCAACCCGAGAGAGGCCCCAGTTCCGTCACTCACTTGAATGTTGACGAGTTGTGAAAAAAGCGACTCGGAAAATCGTCCGGCCGAAATATGATCACCCCCTAGAAAGAGATCCACCTCATCAATAGCCAGCTTAGAAAACGTTTTATCAGAGTCATTCATCGCGAGCTCCACTCGAACGACCGCATTGGCGCGAGAATCAAGCTCTCCCTCGACGAAATCGAATGGCGCGGTCTGCGCCTTGACTCCAACGATGTGGAACGGGTAAAGCGTTGTGTCAGCTGCCACCGTGAACGTAACAGCAGAATCGTCAGCGGTCTGCGGAGACAGGCGCACACCCTTGTGGATGCTTCGGAGCGTCGTCAGCGACTCTTTATCAGGCGTCAGCCCAAGAACCGTCGACGTCGGTAGGATATCCTGCAAACCAGGATAGTTAAGCTGCAGGAGCGAGCGCGTAATTTCCGGAAACTGCTCAGCGAGCGCTTGCTCGGTTTTTGCGGTCAGAAAGGCGACTCCATCCAGCAAACGCTCCGTGTGCGGGTCACGAGATTCCTTTTGCATACCCTGGCCCGGCGTTTTTCCAGAATCCCGGCGATAGTTCCGTAGAAATCTCCTGTAGGCTCTTTGAATAAGAGCTAGTTCCAGCTCAAAGTAATTTAGAAAGCCCTCAGCCAAGTTCCGACTCCGTCAATTTTGCCCAGTTTCCATTTTGCTCTAGATTTGCCCCAAAAAACACGTCGGCCAAGAATCCATCCAAATTTAATCTCGCAGTTAATCCAACACGCAGAACTGACCCATTCTGTTGCGACCCATATAATTGAACAGATACCTCCTCAAGCCGCGGCTCAAATCTCTCAACTGCATGCTGAAGGCGTGAGGCCAGCACTTCCCGATTGCCATGATAGTTGGTCGACACGTTTCCAAAATCCAACATGGACTGACCGATGATAGTGCTTTGTCCTTCTATATCAATGAGTGCAGGGAGATTGTTGAGTATCTGATCAAGGTTTCTCTGAACATCGTCGAACAGGTCCGCCTCCCTGCTATCGTCCGCCAACAACTCTCCCAATAAACTTAAACTTGGCTTAGTCACGATTAACTGTCGTATTCAATTGCGACATTTATATCCCCACCTACTTCGTCGAGTTGCCACTGTGGAACGATGTCCAGATGGCAACTGACTGATCGGCCATCTGCCGCTGGCCGCACTGACAAAGAAAAAGACCGAAGAGGATACCGACACAGTAATTGCTCGTCTCCAGCATCCAGCTCCGTGGTGTAGCGCGACAGCCACGTCGTCAACTCACTCTCACACTCGGCTGCAGTTCTTAACTCCCCCAACATCTGTCGCGCACGCTTCTTGACATAGTGCGAAATTCGACAGGCCGCCAGAGTTGTCTCCAAGCGCGTGCCAAGACGGTTAGTCTCTGCTCCACTTCTGTACTGAATCGACACATTTTCCAGAAACACTGCTTTCCGACTGATCGTGTCCCAAGTGGCTACGATAAACCCACATCGATTGTAAAACTCTGCAGTTGCTTTTGAAAAACAATATCGCGAATGCGACTGTTTCAACATCACCGATCCTGGCAACTGAGGCTCAAGATTGGCTATAGCGCCCTGGTACCGGTCCCTCCAGACACCGCGCAAAAAACCAAACCAGGAGGTTCTGGAGAATTCTCGGATCACTGTTGCAGCAAATACGAAAACAGCGCTGCACCACAGCCCGCCAGATTCCCCGGATCTTTGGTTAAAGATTATCCCGGCTCGGTGATCCCTGTAAGAGTCTCGCAGCCTGAAAGCAGGCATGACTACTCCCGCAAACCGCGCGGTTGGATGGCTTCTGAAATTTCGCCATTCCTCAAAGTAGCTACTCTCCATCAATCGGCTCATCCGTCCCTTGTCGGAGAGCCAGCGAGCATCCTCCTCGCCAAAAAAACCCTCGGCGGGAGAAAACAAGACTGGCGAGAGCGTTGCAGCCGCTAAGTCCGTCAATGAACGCGCTACCGCGACATTGATCTCGATCTCCGAATAGAGAGAGTCGATATTGATGGGCTGGCTTACTAGTAACAAGCCATATGGCTTACCGCCTAGGGTATTGAACTCTCTATTCGCAATCAGGTTATATAGCCGCGTTCGTTCGATTTCGCGGGCATCGCCTAGGTCTTCGGCGATCTCCTCCGCGCCAATGTCTAGGAATCTAACTCCGGTCCTTCGCATAGACACCGGCAGATTCACTAACACAGCTAAACCACCCCATGAACTCTCAAGTGCTCGAAACTTGGGATGCTCATACAGCTTGGATAATTGCTCCGAAACCGTTCTATCGATTTCTGCAATCAGGCGGTTAATCAACCCCAAAAGTTCACTTCTCGACGCACACGCCGCACGATCAATATCGACAAGACATGCGATCCCCTTGAGGAGGTAGTCCTTCGACTCCGGATCTAGCCTGGATAAAGCTTCGAGCTGAGTATTCATCCCAAAAGAAGCAACGCCGCGAATTCGCGGCGTTGCTTGCTGAAGTTTCTAGGTGAAACCTATTGGTTATCCGCCAGGGATATTCGCGACCATCCGGATAGACGTTGTCAACTCTTCCAACTGGAGCCAGGGTCTCAAATAGGCGACTGCCCGATACGACCCCGGCTTGCCCGGGATGGCTTCCACCTCAACTAAAGAGGCTGCCAGCGGGGTTTTCGCTCGGGAAGCGTTGCCGATTGCACCCGAATTGGTGAACGTGTTTATCCAGTCCGTGTACATACGGGTAATGTCAGGCGCCTCGTAGGAAGACCCGAGCCAGTTTCTGCCCATAACCTTTAGATAATGAGCAATCCGACTGCTTGCCATGATGTAGGACAGGCGTGCCGAGATTGCCGCATTACTCGTTGCGTCCGGCTCGGTGTAGGTCTTAGGCTTCTGACAAGTTTGGCTGCCGATGAACGCGGCATAGTTTGAATCCTTGAAGTGAACCAGAGGAAGAAATCCAAGATCACTCAACTCTTTTTCTCGCTCATCAGTGAGATTTACGCCAGTTGGGCAAACCTGTTTGAGATCGCCGTCTTCGGTTACACAAACCAGATTTGGCAAGCCTTCCACTTTTCCGCCGTTCTCGATCCCGCGTGTGGCAGTACACCAACCACTGGCTGTGTGCGCTTGAGTCATTTTGAGCGCTAGCTCATAAGCCGCGTTCGACCAGACCAACTGCGACTCGTCCGACGGGTTAGGATTGCCAGCTTTATCTGTCTCCAACTCCTCGTACTCGAAGGCATCAGTATATGATCCTCGGGCCCCGTACGGCAGACGCGCCATGGTCCTGGGAAGAGTAAGTACTGCGTAACGAGACTCGTCCATTTGCCGAAACCCGTTCCAGGCGGCATAGGTGGGAAGATCGAACGACGCTGCAACCGGTTTGTTCTCATTGAACTGCTCAAAACCTGAATAATCAAACATTGCCGGAGACGCTGCGGCAAAAAATGGCGCATGACTCGCAGCTGCCACTTGTGACATGTTAGTCAGGAGCGTCATGTCATCCGTGCTGGGCGTAAACTCATAGTCTCCCAACATCATTCCAAACGGTGATCCACCGGCAGTACCATACTCTTCCTGATAGACGAGATTGAACAGCGGACTCCGATCAATCGCGGGGGCATCCTGAAACTGTTCCAGCAGCTCTCTTTGGGAGAAGTCGTTTAACTTAATCTTCAGGCCTGGGCCCAAATCGCTCTCTCGAACCAGTTTCTGCAGTCCTCTCCAGGAACCCTCCAGTTTCTGGAACTTATCTTGCTGCATAACGGCCGCGAGCTGTTTTGACGCAGCCTCGTCAATTTTTTCAATTGCCGTTTCAATCGTTTTGGAAACGTTATGGTCCCAAGTGACCACACCATTCAGCGCTTCCTGAATTACGACCGAAAGCAACTGTTTAGTTGTTTCGGGTTCTGTCCGCTCTGTTGCCTGGACAGCGCGTTCAAGAAGACTTCCCCCACCGTCCTTAGCAGCGCCGCCGGCTCCGCCTGCACTTATTCCTTTTTTCTCAGCCATTTTCTTGTCCTATCCTATTTCTCTTATTTTTTCTTCGAATCCGGCAAACCCAGTTCTTTTGAAAGGGCTGCAATCGTATCCCCATCGGACAATACTTCCTTCAACAGCGCCTCGAGGTCTCTTGACCGATCTGCCTTTGCAAGGAGGTCCTTCAGTTGGGTTCGGGTCTCCATCAACTTTGCCAGAGGCTCGATCTTGTCGATGAGCGCCTCCGGCTCAAAATCCTTCATGGAGTTAAAGCTAATGTCGGCCTCAAACACGCTGTCGTCACCCTCAAGCGTATTTTCGACCTTCATCTGGAGTCGAGGAGCGATTCGCTCCAAGACAGAATCAAAATTATCCTTGTCGAGATCAATAAAGTTGCGTTCATGCAGAGGTTCACGCTCTTCTTTGTCGGCTGAAAAATCACCGAGCACCCCAACGATGAAGGGCAATTCGACGGTTTCGACAGCATTGCCAATCTCTACATCATAGGTAATGCTGACGCGATTTTTGGGCACACGTTTTTGCTGCTCGTTTAATGCCATGACATCACTCCTTAATTAAATTTTCTCTTATCAGGCTTTCTTGAATATCCAACTTACACAAGTCTTTTTGCTTTCTACTGAAGCATAAAGCGACTTCAGCTACTTCAGGTCTGCTTTTGATTCTAGTTTTGCCGTCGGCGCGTCATAAGCCACTGTTGCCGCCTTCGAAACTTTTCCGCCATCGTCCTCAACGTAGTAAGTGATGGTTACCTTTGTGTAGACGAGACTGAAACTCTCCGACGGGTCTCCGCCATCCGAGGTCATCAGGGAGTAGTTAGACATACGGGCATTGGTCAACTCAAACTCAAGATAGGGAATTACACCGTCGCCTTCTCGATTGGGTTTCGTATCAGTAACAAAGACGGTCTTGCCTTCTTTTCCTGGAAAGAACAGAAACGTTGACATGAACGGCGAGGCACCGTCATAGCTTTTTGAGCAACTCAACTCGCCCATATGAACGATCCCGGAATCCCTGTTTTCTGCGTTACCAATTTCGATGTTGACGCCGCGGGCTCCCGACCAGCTCACTGACTGCAAAGCGAACCAGCCTTCCTTACCGCCGATTTTCTCAACGGTAGCGCCTCCTTTAATATTGTCGTTTTTATCAATCCTCATGAACAGCGTTGCCATTAATCACTCCTTTACTTAGAAATATTGAAGTTCACTCACCCGGTCGATATCGCTCTCGCCGAGGACTGCCTTGAGATTAACACAAAAAACTTTGATTTTTAACGACTCCTGACTGTTTCTCGCGGGGCCGTTCCGACCGACGCTGAGCAGTTAAAAAGAAGAGAATATTTCACAGATTTTCATTAACAACCCGCAACTTCTCTCCCAACTTGCTTGACTTCTTCGTAGTAGCCAGATATTCCGATCGAGCCTTTTGGCCAGGGCGGAAGAGCCGCTGAAGTAGCGATAGCAGCGCAAACGGCGCTCGCATAAAGATGCTCCGGGGGGAATAGCGAATCTTCATCGGCTCCGCCAATTGACCCGGATCCGTTCCAGAAAACCGCCTCAGCGAGCCAACTAGGGCCTGACCGCAGGCCGAGTCTTGCCGATAACTGGTGTGCCCGGATTCGACTGGCCTCATCAGGATCAAATATCCAATCCCTGGATACAGCCAACGCCAACTTTTCTATCTGGGTCCATGCGTCGTTTCTTAACTCAAGACACTTCAACCCGAAGAAAATACTGTCGCGCGCACCTAATCCGTGGCACAGAAACTGCACCAGATCAAATGGATTACCTTGTGCCGAGAGCTTCTCGATCGACTGAGGGGGTTGCTCGTCCTCGGCGATCAGCTTTTGGCATTCTTCCGAGGGCTGATATCTCGATAGCACCTCACTGGATAGCTTTGCGGTCAACTTGTTTGGACCGCTCATCAGTTGATTTTCACTAACCCGCCAGAAATCTCCGCAATCGCGGCCCCGGCGACTTTGGTTTGTGCGGACGACTGCAATGATGCTCCAGCCTGGCCTTGAACATCCACTGTCGCGTCGCTACTGACCTTAACTCCGGAGGCACCCGACAGCGACGCCGATGCGTTCGACGAAAGCGACATGGCACCTGACGCTGAAATATTAGTCGACGCGGTTGAAGAAACTTTGAGTTCTGAGGCCGTAATCGTGATACCGTCGGAATTAATTTTGACACTATTGCTTCCCACCTTAATCTCGATCTCCTCCGTTCCTTCAATGAGGATCTTTTTGGACTTCTCTGTGAGACTTTCCGTAACATCCAGTAGATAAGTGTCTTTAGCCGTTGTTTCCGCTTTCTTATCGATTGTTCTGCTGAATTCTCCCTTAACCGTCTCCGTCAGGTTATTCTCAACCTGAACAGAGAAGTCTTTCGCCGCACTCATCGAGATCAATTCCGAATCCGCTTTATCGTCGAAGAAAAGCTCGTTTGACTTTCCCGACAGCTTGGTACTCATTCCCGTCTTGGTTGAATTCGTCTGAGGGAAGATCGCGGTATTTACGCTGTTATAGGCACTTCCAACAACCACAGGCCTATCAATATCCTCGTCCAGGAAGCCCACCAACACTTCATCTCCCGCCCTTGGGATGAACTGCGTGCCTCTCGACTTGCCAGCCATCAGTTGCCCCACTCGAATCCAGCAACTTGGGGAGTCGCCGTCTGATTTATCCCAATGGAAACGAACCCTGACTCTTCCCTGATCATCTTGTGCGGGTTCACCGCTGGTTTTCCCTTCGACCATTCCGCTCGTAAATCCTGGTGGGACAGGCTTGGGGATGACTCTTGGGAAAAATTTCCGCGAGGTGCTGACACACTGAAATTCGTTGTTGTACTTAAAGATGCCATCCGGCCGCGTTGAAAAAAAGTGATCAACCGACACCAGTAAATAGTCCCCCATTTGGGCGCTATCAAAATGAGCTTTCAGACTAAACCGCTCGCTCGCGGTGAGATCCGGACTCCAGCTTTTGCCCTCAACCTGAGCGTAAATACTTTCCTCGCTTGACAGCCTGCGCTTAACCAAGAAATCTGAAAGCGTTTCTAACTTTCCCGTCACGGTTGGCTCAGCAGTATTCGAACTCACCAGCGAAGCGGCATTCGCAAGCTTATCTGAGCTCTTAGTTTTTGAGGTTTCGGTGTACTTAGTCTGCTCATAGTCATAGTTTCCAAGCGCCGTTGCCGGCACGTGGAAATGATTATCAACTTGCCAATGGAAGATCGTATTTTTAGACTCCTCTGGATCTGTCGAGTAGACGTAGTCGTCGCCGGACACCTTGGAACTTGTCGATTCGGCATCCTGCATCACCATCTTGTGACTTCCAATCTTCTGCTCAAAATAGAAGTTCACTCCCACCTCTGCCAGCAGCCGACAAACAAAATCGAAATCACTCTCCCCGTATTGCAAACAGTAAGGGCGAACAAGGCTGGGTATTGAGAGAAAATTGAATTCACCCCGAAAACCTGCATCCTCGAGCACTGAGGAGACGATACTCTGCGTATTCTTATTCTGAAACACACGAAAGTTCTTAGAAAAACTCAGAAGCCAAAACCAGGGCTTAAGCACAAATTCATACTGCTGCATGCCGTCAGGTTCATCCCCCAGACCCGATCTAATCTGCTCTATATAGCCCTCAAACTCGCGCTTCTTGCTCGCGCTCGAACCGGGTCCGTCGTAAACCGTACAGGTTAGTTTCTTTCCGATCAAAGACTCTGCGGAAAGATTTTTCGCTGCCAGCAACACCGTGATCTCGCCAACTTGGGAAACTTTCTCTCTGACCGTCAAAGCGCCAACGATGTACTCTTTTCCATCGCTATCCTTAGCTCGGAGTCGACTGGTGATGGGGCTGAAATCGGCGTCCATAACGTTATCTAACTAGTTCAAGCTTTGCATATCTTGAGTTTCCGACTGAAAATTATCGTACTGCTCAAGAACGCAATCCCGAAAGTGTCTGCCAAAAGCCTTTGTAGCCAAGTAAATATCATTGGCGTCGAGCGAGAAGAACGCGGCAACACTCTGACCCCTAAACGGATGTCGGTGGGTAGAGTTCACAAAGCGCGTTACTTCTAGAGAAAAAAGATCATCCCTGACTGAAACGGTCCCGCGCCCGGTCAACTGTTTCCAGGACGCGAACGATGGCGAAAAAGAACGCTCGCTTAGTTCACTGTAATTCTTCCCGAGCGGTGCCGCTGCATTGAAGTCTACGAGATAAGCATCGGTTTCATTGATCAGGATATTGGCTGGCTTGATATCGGAGTGATTCCATCCCAAGTTATGAAGGTGCAGGATCGCATCTCCAATCTGCTCCAAGCAAGCATTTGGCACAGATTGCCCTTCCTGAAGGATTTGAGATAACGGCACCCCCGGCATTCGCTCCATGAGGAGTTCAGAAGATGCTGCCCGCTCGGCAAAATCTAGCGGCCTGGGGACAGCCGAGTGCCGAGCCTGGCAAAGAATCTGCGCCTCTTTTTTGAGACGGCGACGGTCAATCCTTGAGACGGCGGTCTTCCGGAATATCTGAGGCCTGTGACGACATGTGACTCTTCGGAGGAACACTTTTATGATTGATGCTTTACGTTAATGGAGTGATCAATCAGATACCACCAGGCGGCTTAAAACTGGAGTAAAGAGATAGGTCAAATGGACTGTGGGGGCCCTTCAACCTGATTGTCGCATCTATAGGGCCATCCTCCATCTCGATTCTGACAGGAATCTGGCGACCCTCCATGATCGGGCTTGAGTGGGCCAGTATTCGAAACCAAGACCACGCCCCTGGAATCTCTCGCTCTGAAGAGAGAGCCAAGCCCTTAAAAGTCCTAAGGTCCAATTTGTCCGCGCTAGTTGGCCAAACCTGCGGCTTCCAAAATGCTGGGCCGTGTCGATATACAACTAAGGGTCCCGCGGAGCTGACACTAAATTCAGTTAGGTCAACGGGCATGTTATTGACGCGCATTTCGAATTCCAACCCTGGATTCGTCCCGGTCAGATCAAACAACGCTTCTCGAATGAGCAGTGATGCTTTCAAAAACTCTCCCAACGCGGGATCTAACTTCAAGCCGTCATCCCACAAGAAACTTGGTGGGCTACCCGACCCCGCCTCCCCAAAACGAAAAGGTGAGATCCAATCCGAGACGAAACTGTCAACAATTCCTCTTGTCCTAAAGAACGCTGAAAACTTATCTACATCTGCATCAGCTTGGCTAGCGGGTTGAAACGGGAATCGTGTGGCAAGAGATTGATTAAACTCGCTGACTACCTGATTTCGCCACTGGCGCGACAGCCATTCGTGCGCTACGGCAATCAACAGGCTATTCGCGTTCGTGGATAAATCGACAAGCCAGTTCTTAATGACTTCGGGATAGTTATCTGCACTCAGTCGCATTCGCGCTATAGGGTTCGTACCGCTTGCGTCCGGAGCTTTCCAGGTTTCAAAGATATCTCGACCACTGTCTGCGCTGCTGACGAAGGGCTGAATCCACTGGTTCAACTCATGCAAGTTGCTCATAAGCGCAGCCACCTGGGTCTGCTTGGCCACGGGGTCAAGTAACTTATGAAAATTGACAAAGGCGGTCGTAATCGACTCAGCCATCAGATTCTTCTGTAGCTGTTCTCGAGCCTTACGTGCCTTTTCACTTTTTTGAGCCTTCTTTTCCAGTTTCAGGAGCTTGCTCACCGATGCCGGCGCCTTGATTCCGGTCAACTTTGAAGAGGACCCTTTCTTCTTTTCTTGAGGAGCAGGGATATATAACTTCGTGTGGGTATTTGTAATGCCCATCAGCTCGGCTAATGGTGACGTGGTAGATGAACTGGCATTGGCCAATAAAGACTGCAGCTCGCTACTATTTTTCGCCTTCTTTACCTCGACAGACGACAGTATCCCAGTCCAGACATCTATATAGTCACGGGTATACAACTGTCTGATCCCCGACGCCAGGTTCTCATGCACCTGTACACTGAGACTGTCCCTGACCTTGGGATNAATNACCGANACATATTNCAANGCATAGNNNAGNTCANNAGAGAAGGCNGANAGATCNAGANCCTCGAATCCATCNNGGGTGAATANATANGGCACCTGCANCAGCGTCTGGTNAGTTTTCTNGAATTNGAACANGCCTTGCTNTGGGNTGAGNTTGTAGACATCACTGAAATCGGCCCGAAGCGAGCTTCCCAATTCCACCATCTGGTGGTTCCTAGTATTTGTTCTTATCAGCTGGTAGACGACTTCCTCGACACCGAATCTATCCAGTTGTCTCGCTGCGAATCGCTGAACTTCTTTAGCTACATCGCTATTGACGTAGGAATTTTGGTCAATGTCGTTAATAAGCTGGGTCAGGGTAAGTTTTTGCGTGTCTGTCAGATCTTCAAACTGTGCCAAGAAAAACTCAACCACTTCAATAGAGTTACCCTCAAACGACTCGAGTCCGAACGGTACCTCGGATAAGGCAAGATCTACATAGATAGCAGCGGCACGGAATGCTCGCGCCACCCCCCGGACATCCGGATTCTTCTGGTAGTCTCGAAGGATCTGGTACTGCTTGTCGGCGAGCATCGGTAAGCCAAACCGGCCCAACTCACCCTGATACATCGTCTGCACTGCATCGTAAACGTTGTCAGGGGGAATCCAGAAACTCGTGGCAAGTGGAGGTTTTAGATATTGGGCATAAGTTGCCTCACGAAGCTCGCCAAGGGCCTGAATCACTTTCTCAGGAGAACTCGTAAAATCCTGTGGTGAAGCGCTCTTGATTGCCTCCCGATAAATAGTCGCGCCATTAATGGCCGTCTGAAATTCTCTCCCCTTATACGCAGCTTCTTCATTCGCCGACCACGCCATGAAAACCATGACACCAACCCATGCCGAAGCAGTGCCTGCCATCGCCACCTTGGCCACAATATCGGCGCCACGACGTACTCCAATCGCCTGGGAGTCAACTCGAATTCCATGACTNAAGAGGTTACGGACAAAAAGTGTTCTCGTGCTTGGCAGTTGTCTTGCTTCTCTCGTAAAGCGAAGTCCGACAGCGCCCGCAGCTGCCCCAGAAAGCAGATCTTTAGGTTCGCGGCCTGCAGTCGCGTCAATAAAGTTAATCGCACGAATCCAGACCGGTCTCTCCCGCTCATTAACTCGTGTCAGCTCTGTAAGAAACTTTGCCAGCATAGGCTTCAGCATGAGCATCTGCAAGGGAGCGGCGGCAATCGAAACCCGGTAATCAGGATCCAACTGGCTCAGCAAACTGGAATTTCTGATGGCCGCAAATCGATCCAGAACCTGGGAATACGCCGCCTCGAATTCCCCAACATCAAAATGGCCCGTTGCAGCCACTTGAACTGTCGCGCCCAACGGACTGTCACAGATCTCCTCAGAGGCTGTTGAGAAAAACTGGGAAAAATCTGCCAGNGAAGACATTCCACTGACGAGGGTATAGATCGGTGGAGCAATTCGCGTCCCACGAACAAGCTCCCGCAACTGCTCTCGACTCAATTCCGCGAACTCATGGGCTCGAGCGTCCGAATCATCAACAAGCAAATCACAATCCAGATTAAGTAACACGCCGTTCAAAGGTTGACGCGGACGAAATCTTCTTAAAGAGCGTCCAAGGTCACGAGCTAATTTGGGATAGGATTTTGGCGAGCCCCAATCAAGCGTGATAATCGATGATTCGTGACCGATCCAGTAATTGACCGGCGAGTCTTTTGCGAAACGATCGAGGTGAGAAAAACCGAGTTTGCCTAATAAACTCTTTTCCTTTTCAAGATCTTTAGTTAGTAGAACATAAATAGGAACATCATAAAGCGACCGTCGCCTGAACAAGCGGCGCACCATCCGCCGCAACGCCAGTAGATCGCTTCTGAAATTTGGCTTGCTCCACCAAGTCCTAAACGATCGATAAACAGACACAACAACCTTTTTGCCGTAGAAGGCGATAAGAAACGAAAGGAAAAATACCGCCAAGAGAGTCCACACCCAAGCGCTAACGGACCAAATTACGGAATAGAAATATAACGCCGCGGTCACGCCCACAGTTATCAAGACTGCAAGCAGCAGGCTAATGATCAGTCTGGTCTTCACCGTTCTTAAGTAATCCTCTGTTTTTACTTTTGACTTTATCTTTTAGATTTTTGTCAGAAACTTTATTTTTATTCTTACTCTTATTTTCCTATTCACAACTGTCTTCATCGTCTATCTTTGCCCTTGATCGCCCGAAATGATTTACAAGTTTCCTCTCCCTCCATCAAGGCGATGCGCGCCATCAGACGCCGCTTCGAAAAACATCGTCCAGGTCAGAATCCCATGGTCGTTTCAGACATCATTTTTTTGCGATTTGCCCACTTGGCTGCCGGCAATTTATCGACCTGTGTCGTTATATTTGCGAACTGCTCACTCCGGCTCTGAGCGGTGGCGTTCAGGAAAGTCACCCAGCCGAAGTAGCCCAGCAAGACCAATACCAAACCAGCGGCGCTGATCATGCCGAGCCGATTTCGTGCGACCTTGGACCGTGGGAGGGAGTCACCTATGTCAGGACCCACGTGATACTGATCGGCAGGCAGATACTTGTCGACTTCCTGCTTCAATTCATTCTTAAGCTGAAAGATCGCGTCAGTGATCTCACCTCGATACTTGCCCTGGAACCCAATTGAGAGAAAGAAGAAGCTCAGCTCCAAAAGTTCGTGATAACTCTTTGGCTGGCGGAGCATCCTCTCCGTAAGGGTAAAGAACAATTCCCCACCGTTACGCACCTTAAAAATCTTGCTCAGAAGCGAATCGTTCGCCCATAAGTTCGCGTCAGGCCAGCCACTACAGAGAATCATTTCATCAATGACGATTGCAAAAAGAAAGCATGCTTTGTCAATCTGATCCACCGGATAGTCGACTTGACTTCCGTTTACCTTAAGGGAGTGGATCTGCCCAAAAAGTCTGCGACGAAACTCATCGAGATTCTCGGGTTGGGGGAGCGTGGGCAACTTTACACAGAGCGCGAGAAGCTCAGACGAGATTGTCATTAGTCGGTTATGGGGAAAAGCCGAACCCTGGGACAGAGACTCTGTGCTGAAGCTTGGAGCGAGAACGAGTCCTCCAGCGGCCTGGTTATCACCTCCAGCCTGATCAGGTAACTCACCTGTTTGGTCGATGGTTACTGTTTCTTCATCTAGAAATTCCATGTGCCAAACTTACCTGATCGCAAAAAATCGGACTCGAGGATCTGGCACCCGTGAGTCGATATGCAAAGTGATGATGTCCCGCGTCTCTATGATCTCGCGCCAAAGTTCGCTGTCCGTGTCAACGCGGAAATAGAACGTATTCACCTCTGGCTTGAGCTCAGCAGGCGCTACGGGCAAGGGAATTAGCGTAATTCCAGACAGGGATCGACGAATCAGTTCGCTTATGGTTTGTGAACCCGCTAACTTCGACACATGCTGGAATAAATCCTGCAGCTCATCGATGCGAGTATTTCCGGCATTTACCGAAATAAAGAACCTGTGTTTGGAGAACCCGTCAGGGTCGGCAATTGCAACCCGCATCAACCTGTTCTCAGCGAATAACTCCTGATTGACATCAAATTCGACGACAGAATCCTGTTGGGCCAGAGTCAAGCGCTCTCTTAATGAACTTAAAACGCGATTAAATGCAGGATATGCGTCCTTAGGATCCAGTAAATCAAACTCAGGGCAAGGCTCTGCAGATATGCTGGCGAGTTCTGCGTCAAACTGGCACAGATTTAGGTAAAGCTCTTGAGTACTTAATCGACATTCGTACAGCACCGTAGCAAACCATGGACGCCAACGATACAGGCTTTGCAGAAGCATATATTCTCGAAACAGAACGTGCTGTGTGTTTGGATTAACCTCCGCAGTTATTTTCGAAATCTGCACCCGTGCTCGGCTCAACAAAAGGGTTTCCACCTCCCTGACGCGCTCGATAAGCTGGGTTGCAGCTCCAAAGACTGTNGTGATCGGAAGAAAACTGGCATCGAGGACTACCTCTCCATCCCCGGAGGTTTGAAGCACTTTCGCCACCGGAAGCGCAAGAAAACCTGAGAGATCTTGCCCCTCCAACATCAACTTGATATTGGGACTGCCCACCAATATGTCTACAGAGCTATTGTCGTCGCTGGCGGTGTCAAAAATGGTGATGTCTTTACCTTTGTATCGCGTCAACAGATCACCGCGCTCTACGTACTCGGGCACGCCCTTTCGGGCAACCGGGACGGTAAGAAAAATTAATTTTTCTACCGCATCAGGAGGAACGTCCAGCACCACCTCCTCGTCGTGCGAGAAGTATCCGCCGCCGGGCAAAAAACCGGATGAACTTGAGACTGCGAACTTACCAATCTTAAGAAGTTCGTAATTGATCTGAAGATTTGCAAAACCAGTTCTTGCGCCAAAGCCCGCTCCCACGTCGAATGTGTTATCAATATACCAAGACAGGTAGCGCTCTTGCTGCTGAAAATGCTGAGGGGTGATAAACATCCCCTCCTTCCAAATAACTTTATTCGAATCGCTCATGGGTTTACGCTAGCCTGAGATTTTCCACCAAGGTTTCTTGAGAACTGGCTTAAATACGGCAACGTTATTCCCCGACAATGTGACCAGGATGACATCCAGCGGCGGCGCACTTTTTGCGGGCGAACCAAGCGGCAGAACAGAACGATAGTTCGCTGACTGATACTCTGAAAATTCAGCAAGCACGGCAAAAAACTTAGCACCTTGATGCACGAGAACCTCAACTTCTCTACTTTCTCCCGGCAGCAACGGTGTTAATTCCTGCTTCGCGACTAACGTATCAGCAAGCACAGCATCGTCGTTGGTAAATAACGCGATTCCTTTCTCGCCTTTGAACTTTCCAGCATCNTTTAACTGGTAGAACCGGAGCACAACCGGTTTTGCCGTAACCCCCTTCGAAGGGTTAATCGAATCGTCCGCGTGAATCATAACCGTGAACTTTATCAATGGGTCGATCTTTTTTGGGGCGGCGCATCCAGCGAGTCCCAACGCGATCAGCCCAAGGACCAGGTAAGCGACACTTTTCCTCATCATTCGTCTACTTTTTATGCTTCTGTAACTGTTAACTGCCAATTATTCGGTCTATTCTTCTGTATCTTTCTCTGATCGATACGCGGTTTCTATCTCATTGCGAAATTTCGACCTACCTTCCACCTGCTTCGTAATTGCCACTCTCTTTAAAACCTAAAGCCACTTCGCCCTGGTTTATTTTCTCAATGCTCTCTATCCTGAATCCTGATCCTGGCGCTCTTGCTCGATCCCAACTTGTAAGCGCTTTAAAAGCAGGTTCTTAAGGGAAGCGTGGTATGCGCGCTCCTGCATCTTTTCAGTGTAATGCGACCGGTAAGTTTGCCACAACCACTTATGTTTCCCTATCCGCTTCCTTTGCTTTTTGTTAAACAACTCCTCCAGATACGCCGGATCAAATTGGGTCAGAAACTCCTCAGCCGCATCATCGATGCATGCGAGCAAGCGCTCGTATAGCCGATGATCGCCGATGGTGTCGGGGGCAGACTTAGGAATAAAAACGGGGTTGACATTATGAAACATGATCGTTTCTGACTCAGCTTCAACAAAATCACCAACATCAAAGGGTCTCGATTCCGACTCGACCGCAGTTCCACGGATGCCGCTGTCGGGAGCCAGATCAACCCCTCGAAGCACATCCATATCCGGAGTGATAGCGAATACATCTTCGCCTTCAACCTCCCCCTGCGAACCTTTATTCTTGGGCACAACTCCTGAAGATGCCAGTTCATTGATTATTTCATTACCGACATAATCCAGTCTCAGATCCAAAGGCTTAACTGGCTCGGGATCGAGAGCATCCAAGAGATCCTGATCAGATGCTTCCAGAGGGTTAGAAAAATCAAGGTCTCGAATATCCTCTCCCCATGCTGATTCCTTTTCAGTCACCGCCCGCGCGTCAGGTCGTTGTCGTTGCTCAGGATCTTTTCGAAGATCTGTAACGAGGACTCTGTAACCAGAGATCGCCATAAGGTCGCCGTCATACAAGGGCTGAGCTACGCCCCGAGGCAAAAACTGATCATTGAGTTTTGTTGGATTTCGCCCCTGATCCAGAAGAGAAAAGCCGTCTTCACCTGACACGATTCTCAACTGAACCCGCGAGATCGATGGCGAGGGCAATTGCAAATCACAATCGAACGATCGCCCTATTCGACCGCCGTTATTCGACAAAACTACAACCCTTTTAGGAGCAGGGGAATCCGCCGGTTGATCAACTATTTGCAAAGAAACTTTCACGAATTAGGTCCTGATGCCCTGTGTGGCAATCTTCAGCAACATGGCGATTAGGCCCGCCCTCGACGAAGACGCACTGACCTTGACAGGTCTGATTATGCAGAATTTTTGGGCGACTGCCTAACTTTCATGGAAGACGCATTCNATATATGTGCCACAGTTATCAGACTTTCCTTGTGGTGCGAATCACTCCGAGAGCGTTTTCCAGATTATCTCCACAGTGGCTTCCGTGTCTCTATCCTCGGTCCCCGACAGTTCTCCATCGGTGAGGCATCTGCCACCTCTGGGTAAACATTTTCCTTCACTACTATTTCCCCTAGGCCTCAGGTTAGCCTAGACTCTGAACGTGGTCGGTATTTCTATTACCCAAGCCAAATTTCGAGACTCTGAATCTAAGTGATGATGAAAGTTCCATATCCTCATCTGCGTCAAGTTGTCATCACAATGCTGTGCGCTTTCGGGATTTCGGGATGCGTCCCGACCCCGTATAAAAGCCAAGAGTGGAATTTCCTTGGAGGATACTCTGATACAAAGGTACAAGAAGATACTTATGACATACACTTTAAGGGCAACGCTTTTACAAAACGAGAGGCAGTAATCGATTATGCGTTGCTTCGCTCAGCCGAGGTTGCACTCGAGCATCAGTGTGTCGCCTTTGCGATTATTGACGCAAAAGAGCGGNTCTCAACCGAGGAGAATCCTGAAGGCGAGATCAGTTACCTTGATGGCCAGAAGCTCATGCATCCCATCAGTGTGTACGGCAATTTTTCTACAGAAGCGGGAAAAACCTACTTCTTGCGAAAACCCGATGTCGTGAACCGAATCCTATGCTTTAAAACGCAACCAAGCATTGACCATCACGTTTACGACCCCCATTTCATCACTCTCACACTCAGAACAAAGTACGGTATCCAGAATGCCGAGCAGAAAACTTCCCTCCGAGCACGCAGTACCGCTTCTGAATAACACTTAAGACGAACCCTCTCTATTACCTCGAAAAAGGATTTCTGCTGCGTGAGATTTACTCTTTCTTATTCTGTTTTACTCTGTTGAATTCTTAACTTGGCGATCGGCGCAAACACACCATCTGGAAATTTATCAAGGTAGGCCTGATACAGCGAAACTTCGCTGTCTCGCTCGACAGACTTCCAGAATTCCAGTTCAATTTCGAGCTGCAAAGAGGCGAGAGAGGCTTGAGTCTGATCAGACTCAATACCGTCAGCAGGTTTTGAAGGCGCGCCAATGGTTTCTTGGGCCCCGACTGTCTTCTTAAGAATTACACCCAGATATCCCGGCTCACCTTTTCTGGAAACTGTGTAGCTCTGAAAAGAAGAAAAATCTGGATCAAATTGCATCAATCTGATCTTGGAACCGCTTTTCTCACCATTCAGACTAGAGTCCCAGACTGCCGAGACGCACACTCGATTCTCATCACAAGGTTTTCCAGGCAACTCCGTTACCTTCCATTCCTCGGTCCACTCTTTGGCTGACAAACGACGAAAAGTATGGAGCTCCTCAGCGAACCACTGCCCCTCAGACAGACGCTTCGGCCGCGATTTGCCGCCCGCTTGTAACTTGTTATCGTCGTTCTTATAAAACTCAAGCTCCACGTTGATCATCATATCTCTGAATGGTCCAACATAGGAATACATTCCGATTATCTGATCCTTATCCTGCTCACTCAGTGACATATCAGCCTGCGCTGCTCCGCTGGAAATCAATCCTGCCGCGACAATATTCACCAGAAATTTGCCCACTATCGACCCTCTCCTTGCCCTATCGGAACCTTTATTCTAACTATGCCAGAGTAATCCGGCTCACAGTCTGTAAAAAGATACAGCCCTAATCCAGATGAATAAGATCTTAATCAGGTCCCTGACAACTTTTGAGTGGCCAATAGAAACCAGCGAATCAATTCATTAACCGCCGTCAACCTGATTGACCCTCGGCAGGAATGAGACGAATGTCAGTATCGCAGCGGCGACTGCGGCAAGAATCATGAAAAAAGCGCCAAATCCCCACCCGACGTGTATCCAGGAAATCATCAGAATCGCCGTTGCGCTGGCAGAAAAAGTAATGATGCAACGCACGCCGAGTACCCTGCTCCGCCAGTGACAGTTAGTTACCCGGCCGACCAGCCGCAGTTCCTGACCCTACCGGGTGGGCGCTTTTTCACTAGAACAGTAAGACTGCCATCATATTGCCCAAGGGTACCAGCCGAGCACCCTGTATTCACTTCATCGCCTCACCTGTCCGCAGCGATGTTTTTCGACTGGATACTCGACTTGGTATACTGGAAGNGGAGTCCCCGTAGCTCAGCTGGATAGAGCAATCGCCTCCTAGTTAACTGGGCACCAGCATCTGGAAACAGTCTGTGTGAATCTGCTCAAACTCGGTGAACCCTCAGCACCTTGGGTGGTGGCAATACCGAGCCAAGCCCGCCTGTTGCGGACGGTTGAAAAGGTGGGAAGGTGTAGAGACTTGACGGGCAGCACCTACGGGCCACGAGCCTAACGGTGAAGATAAAGTCCAGACCCCGAACAGATCCCAAGGTCTGGCAGTGAAAACTGAAGGGGTACGAAGCGGTAGGTCGCAAGTTCGAATCTTGCCGGGGACGCCAATTCAATTAAACGATAAGGCCTGTTCATAACCCTGTGGATAACCTGTTTAAAAGCCTTGTATAAGAACGCCTTTCGGTAATGAATCGATATACCCCAAACAGATCAACACGCTTGAACTCGTGAGCGCGAACCCAGATGATTCTTTTTGCGATGCAGGCCTCGGCAGACGCTTTGGTGCCCTTTTCTATGATCTCTTGGTCCTGTTGGGCATTGTTTTTATTGCCGCTCTGCCGCTGCCGTGGTTTGACCAGATTACCGGCGGAGCAGAATTGGGGCTCTGGATAAAGCGGCTCTACTTACTGGGCGTGTGCTTTGCCTACTTTGGAGGCTTTTGGATCAAAGGCGGGCAAACACTCGGCATGAAAGCGTGGCAATTGAGAGTCATACAAAAAGACGAGCGGGCACTCGGATGGCGTGACGCCGTAAAGCGCTTCACGGGACTGTGTCTTGCTGTCATCACGCTGGGGCTGGGATTCTTTTGGATGCCGAACGATACCCGGCACAGCAACTGGGACAAGCTATGCGGGACCCGTGTGATATGGTGCCGCAAACCTTCGCCCTAGCGCATACTGCCCTTCCGCCAGCCTTCACTCGAAACAACAAACCGCCCTCAGGACAATGTCTTTTTATTCCGAACTCAGCGTTAAAACCCTTTGTATAGGTGTGCTACTCTTCTCCAGCACCTTCATCGCCTCAGCCTCTAGTTCAATTCCCGATCCTGAGCCTTCAACCGGCTGGCAGGATAAGGAAGCGGTCCGCGCAGGACGCTTCATGGCAGTGACTGCGCACCCCCTCGCCACCCGGGCGGCCTACCAACTCCTGAAAGCTGGCGGCAACGCCGCCGATGCGGCGGTTACGGCACAACTTGTCCTGAACCTTGTTGAGCCGCAGTCTTCGGGAATCGGCGGCGGCGCGTTCATGCTGTACTGGGACGCCGTGAATAAGAAACTCTTCAGTTTCGATGGCCGCGAGACAGCTCCTGACGCTGCCAATGCTGATTACTTCAAGGACAGCACTGGTGAGCTAATCAAATGGCGTGAGGCAAGACTTGGCCCAAGAGCCGTCGGCGTGCCTGGGACCCTGTCTTTGCTGCACACCGTCCACCAGCGCTTTGGCGAGCGCCCCTGGTCGGAGCTTTTTGCACCCGCCATCACACTGTCACGCGAGGGATTCGCCGTATCGCCCAGAATGGCCAAGTCCATTGAAGGATCAAAGGAATATCTCAACCGGTTTCCCGCGACCCGGGAATACTTTTTTACTGATCAGGGGGATCCGCTGCCCGAGGGATATCGCCTTACCAATCCAAACTTCGCACAGACACTGGAACTGATTGCGGAACAAGGCATATCGCCTTTCTACGAAGGGTCGATCGGCAAAAAACTCATCCAGACGCTTCAGGAGGCATCCGGCCGACCTGCATTGATGACGATGCAGGATCTCAATCGGTACAGAACCCTTTCAAGGCCGCCGATTTGCGCTCGATACCACGATAACGCCATCTGTGGAATGGGTCCACCGAGTTCGGGGGCGCTCACGGTAGGTCAGATTCTGCAACTCATCGAGCGTTTTGAGGTAGCCAGAATGGGCTTTGATCCCAAGAGCATTCATCTTGTAATGGAGGCCTCCCGTCTGGCTTTTGCTGACCGGGCACGCTACATGGCGGACAGTGACTTTGTTGAAGTCCCCGTTTCGGGACTGCTGGATCGAGACTACCTAAGGGGCCGCAGTCAGTTGATCCGACTCTCAAACTCAATGGGCAAAGCATCAGCCGGCAATCCCCCGGGCGCTACCATTGCGCACGCCGCCATGCAGCAGTTTGAACCCGCCGGGACCAGTCACTTCAGCATTGTCGATGCGCAAGGCAATATCGTCTCCATGACAACGACCATCGAGTCCGGCTTTGGCAGCATGCTCATGACCCAAGGGTTCCTGCTGAACAATGAGATGACTGATTTTTCTTTCAGGGCGAGTAAAGCCGGCCGACCCATCGCCAATCGTGTTGAAGGAAGTAAGCGGCCCCGCAGCTCAATGGCACCAACCATCGTCTTTGACAGGAGCGGCGTGCCGACTCTGGTTGTCGGATCCCCGGGTGGTAGCCGGATTATTTGCTACGTTGCGCAAGCCCTAATTGGCATCCTCGACTGGCAGATGAATCCCCAGCAGGCAGCTGCCATGCCGCACTTTTGCAACCGCAACGGGACAACGGACATTGAGTCTCATACTGGAGCAGAAAGGTTCAGCGCAGCGCTTACCGATATGGGGCACGAAGTCCGGATTCGGAACCTGAATAGCGGGCTTCATCTGATCCAGAGGCTGCCATCCGGTGAACTCCTTGGAGGCGCAGATCCCCGGCGCGAAGGCCTGGTGCTGGGCGACTAGAGCTTAAGACTCCAAGGATGCCATCACACGGTGATGGTAATCCGCCCCATCAAACCGGCTCATCTCCTGAAGTCCAGTCGGACTGGTGATATTGATCTCAATCAGCATCCCGCCGATTACGTCGATGCCGGCGAAACGGACGCCATGCTCCACAAGATCATCGCGCATTGCCTCACAGATTCTCCAATCCTGCTGATCTAATTCCGACGGTTGGGCACTTCCCCCCTGGTCAAGATTATTCAACTCTGCCCCTTCAGCATGTACACGAAGGATCGCCCCGAGCGGCTCACCATCCAGCAACAGGATACGCTTGTCTCCCTCGTGCGCGGCCGGCAGATACTGCTGGGCTACCACCCAGTGTCTCCCTCCATGGGTCGCCCGATCCAACTGCTGTGATAGCCCTTCCCCGTCAGCATCTAAAAATATGATTCCCTTACCCCCGTGCCCATCCACGGGTTTAACGGTAATTCGCTTCTGGTCACGAAGAAACCCGGCTATCTCCTGCTCACTTCGGGAGACCAGTGTCTTCGGAGTGAAATCTGGGTAACGCAACGCGGCCAGTTTTTCATTCCAGTTTCGGACCGTGACGGGCCTGTTGATGATCTGGACATGCTCAGGCAGTTGATCCAGCAGCAACGTGAGGTAAAAATAACTGCGGTCGAACGGCGGATCCTGACGGATCCAAACGGAGTCCATGGTCCCAAGTGCGCAGGAGACTTGTGGCTCAAGGTCGAAAGGCCGCTCGTGCTCCGCTGACACCTTGGCCTTGACCACCGTCGCATAGACCTCGTCGTGGCACAACGAGAGCGTCGCGGGGTCTACGTAAAACACCTCATGCCCGCGCTCGTACGCCGCGAGCATGAGGAAGTAGGTGGTGTCCTTGTGCGGTTTGACCCCATCTAAGGGATCCATGATGAAGGCGTGCCTCATCGCTGCAGAATAACACCTTTGTCAAATAATGATCCTACGCGCGACGCCTCCTTCCCTTGCGGCCTCGGCGTTTCGCCCCGACGGGTGCGGTCGAATGACTACACACATGCCGTATGCCAGCTGTCACTGGCCCAAGCGCTAACACCACCGCTTCGATATCCGGCATGGGTCGGGGATGATGATTCAGCAAAGCGCGGCTCATGGCCGCAAGATGCAGCGGGGTGGTACCACAGCAACCGCCAATAATTCGCGCACCACAGTCGCGAGCCAATCGAGCGTATTCAGCCATCAGCTCCGGTGTCCCGGTGTACTGTATCTCGCCATCGACAAACTGCGGGATGCCGCAATTGGCCTTAGCCACGAGAACATCCTCATCATCACTCTGCGAACGCATGGAGAGTAACGTCCCCACCAGATCAGCAGCGCCTACACCGCAGTTGGCGCCGTAGGCCACAAGAGGGGGAACAGTTTCCTGGTAAATATCCACGAGTTGCGCTGGTGGAACACCCATCATCGTGCTGCCGTTGGTGTCAAAGGTCATCGTCGCGACCACCGGCAGGCCGCTCTGTGCTGCTCCGCCCCTGGCGGCTTCGAGCTCTTCCCGAGAGGACATGGTCTCCAGCCAGATAACATCGGCCCCGCCTTCGGCAAGGGCCCGCGCCTGATCGGCAAAGGCGCTCTCGGCTGCTTGAGGCGAGAGAGTCCCGACAGGTTCAAGAATCTCCCCAGTCGGACCCATTGACCCTGCAACGATGACATCGCGATGCGAGGCATCCGCGCACGAGCGTGCTATTCCTGCGGCCTCGGCATTCAACTCCCCCACGCGGCGCTCAGCCTGGTGAAGTTTCAGCCGGTACGCAGATCCGCCGAAACTGTTGGTCAACAGGATATCGGCGCCTGCGTCGATGAACTGCTGATGCAGTAGCCTGACACGATCCGGATGCTCTACGTTCCACAACTCAGGTGCGTCGCCCGACTGTAGGCCCATGGAGAAATAATTGGTTCCCGTGGCTCCGTCGGCCAGCAGCCAATCTCGATCGCAGAGAAGCTTTTCAAAACAGTTAGTAGTCATGGCATTTCCTCAAAGTTACCGTTCGGCGCAGGTCGGTCACCAAGGGAAACCCCACAAAAAAACCCGCACCGGCGAACTTGCTAGAGCGGGTCCATCAACAAACACTCGCTTTAGCAAACTTATAAAGCGCCTGCAAGCTGATGATCAAATCGGCGCTGGGGTCGGACTATACTACAGATCCCACTAAATGTGGGCGCGCGCCCATCTATTTTTTCCTATAAAAAAAGCCTTTGCTAGAAGATACTGGCCAGGGGTTCATGGGCGTCTACCCCCGGCATAAAGGGCCTTCGACGGTCTCGATCAGTGAGCTGGTAAATCGCCCCCAGCCAATTGTTAAAAACGATTTTGCCCGTATCGCCCCAGGTGTTGTCCACAGGGACATCTTTTTCAGGAAATGCGCGGACCTCGATGCCTTTCGCGCGCGCGTGTTCCGCCTCCTCACGAAAACCCTCCAATACAGGGAAGACATCCTCCGTAAAGTAGTTATCGGGATACGGCGGGTAATCTTCGACCTCCCCTGCGAGATACCGGTTGACCTCGCGCTTGTATTCTTTCAACAGGCTGAAGCTGTCGTATTCCGGATGACCCTGGAAAAACACCAGTCGCAATCCATCAGCACTGGTTGCCAGATGCACTCCTGCGTCTGGACTTTCCACCAGAACAAGCTGATCAGCCCTGTTCATTTCACTTGGACTAATGTCATTCCAGCGAGAATGCGGGACATCGAAGCGCGTGTTTATGCCGCGCACCAACGGATGCTCCATCACCACGCGATGGGGAAACACACCCCAGCGTTTCGTTGGCAACGGCTGGCGTTCGATTCCATGAAAGTGCAGGAACGCTGCGTGGGTTGCAAGGCACGCGCATAGCGTAGAGGTGACATTTTCTACCGCCCAGTCGAACACCTCGCACATGGGATCCCAGAAACCCTCATCAGGCAACTGATCACAGACCGGGTTCGCCCCACTCACGATCAGCGCATCAAGCCCCTCTTCCTTCAGCTGATCGAAATCATAGTAATACTTCTCAATATGTTCGCGTGCCACTTCGCCACGGGGCACCTGTGGTGGCGAGAACGGGTAGATATGAAACTGAGCGATACGGTTACACCCCCCGATCAATCGAAGAAACTGCCGCTCGGTCGGCTCCAGGGCAGCATCCGGCATGTTGTTCATCAAGCCGATATGCATCTCGCGAATATCCTGTGATCCGGCACGCTCCAGCGACAGGACATCTCCTCCCTCGCGGCGAAAGCGCTCAAAACTAGGCAATTCTGTGTTGGCAACAATCGGCATCGCTACTCCAGTGCGTCACATATCAATTCAAGGAATTCAGTTTCGCTATGAATATCGTCGATTCGCGTCGCATCAAGCACCACGCCAAAACGATCAGCGATCTCCTGATACCGCGGAAGCCGATGCTCAACAAGGCGAGGGAACATCCAACGGAAATAATCGTCCGGGACAATTTCCTCTGGCTTTGATAATCCCTGCTCATCGAGATATTGGGGCAACACGCAATCAAGAAACTGATTCTGATAGTACATCGGCTTGGGCTCCTGCAAGGAGCGCTCAATGATTTGACTCAGCATCGCCTCAGAGGGCTTGAGATAAACGATCAGCGTATCTTCGGCCAGTTGCTCGAGCACGCCCGGCTCGTCGAGTTCACACAGGCTGCCCCCGGCGTCATTGAGAAAATGCGGGTATCCATACGTGTCATGCCCCTTGGAGATAAACGCTCTGACATCCAGCATCGCGTTGATCTCCGCCTCGCGATGAAGACTCTGCCGACGCTTGAATTCATCGACCGACAGTCCGCCCAATTCTGGATTACCAATCATTCCCAGAAAGCTCGCAATCGGCTTGAGATTGTGGACAGAAATATTGTGACAAAGGTAGATGGAATCTGTCCTCAGCAATTCTGCGAGAAACGGCACCCGCATAGCCTCGCGCTTTACGTTATCGAGTATGGGTTCATCAAGATAACGCGTTCCAATCCGGTAATCCCCGGAATAGTGAAACCAGGTCTGGCGGGGCAATCGGGACGCCAGCGTGGTCTTTCCCACGCCTGACATGCCGAGCAGAGTGATCGCCTTGCGTGGGGACTTCCAGAACGCTGCGCCTTTTAAATTGTCACGGTACATAGTGGTAAAAATTAAAGCCTTCAGACAAGGCTCTGAAGGGCCGACCGCACCGGCACTGATAAAGCACAGGGCCGGCGTGCCTCCCGATCCACAAATACATGGGTGAAGCCGCCAACCGCAGCAGCCGCCGATTCGGCTTCGGCAAACATACCCACCTCATAACTCGCACTGCTGTTTCCCAGATGCGTTACCCGCAACCCGCAATCCACCCGGCCCGGATAAGACAGTGGCTGGAAAAACTGGCATTGTGACTGAACCACCAGTCCGATGGAATCGCTCTTTTCAATTTCCAGCAGCTGATGCTCGATCAAAAACTGATTCACAACGCTGTCAATGTAGCTGTAATAGACCGCATTATTGATGTGGCCATAGGCGTCATTATCCTTCCAACGAGTGCTGACTGACTGCCAGTACCGATATTGCTCTCGCGAGTGATCCGGGAGCTGGCTTTTCTCTGGGTTACTCAAGAACCAATCCTAATGACTGTTCGGCCTGTAACTGAACCGGCCAGGTAATCATCAAACGCGCCTGGCAAATCATCAAATTCAATCGTTTGTGGCGCGATCAGATCAAGATGACCAGGGCGCAGATCTTCTGCCAGGCGCTGCCAGGCCCGGTTGCGAAGCGCTTCAGGCATTTCAATCGAGTTGATACCCAGCAACGACACCCCGCGCAGGATAAACGGCATGACCGTGGTTTCCAGTTTGATGCCACTGGCGTTACCGATTGATGCGATATTTCCCCACGGTTTTACCGTACGGGTAAGCCACCCCAGCGTCTCTCCGCCAACGTTGTCCACTGCACCGCCCCAGAGGCCCTTCTCCAGCGGTCTGCCCCCCATTTCAAGCTCGTGTCGGTTAACAAATTCAGTGGCGCCCAATGACTTCAGGTAATCGTGCTGATCTGATTTTCCCGTCAACGCGACTACCTCAAATCCTTTTGCCGCCAGCATGTCGACTGCGATGCTGCCAACACCGCCAGTCGCACCGGTGACAATCATGGCGCCGTGATCAGGACTCTGGCCGTTTTCCTCAAGCCGAATCATGGCAATCGCGGCAGTGAACCCCGCAGTTCCGATCGCCATAACTTCTCGAAGTTCCAGGCTGTCTGGCACAGGAACAACACATCCCGCTGGCACCCGAGCCATCTCTGCATAGCCACCGTCGCGGGTCTCAGAAAGGCCGCAACCACATACCAGTACACGATCGCCAGGCTTGAATCGATCGCTTTCGCTGCTCTCGACCGTACCAGAAAAATCAATCCCGCCATTGAGATCAGGCACTCTCAGGATCTTGGCCTTTCCGGAAGCAGCCAGTGCATCCTTGAAATTGATGCCCGAGTAAGCGACACGGACCACGACGTCCCCCTCGGTCAGATCGCCAACCTCCATCTGTTCAAACCCGGCGCGAACGCCCTTTTCCTGCTGGTGTATTCTGAAAGCCTTGAAGGACATCTTTTAAAATCTCCGGTTTATCGGGACTGTCTGCTATCTGGTGATAATCCCGTGACAGCGAGGGCAGGATTTTAACGCGTAGACTATTGTCCCGGACAGGAGATTGCCGGCGGGAAACTATCCCACCCCAATTAACCGCACACTACCGACCAGGATCCAAGATATGGAAGAAGACACGCTATTCAGCAAGATCGTGAAAGGCGAACTGCCGGCCGATATCGTATTTCAGGACGATCGCGTCACGGCGTTTCGGGACATTCATCCCCAGGCACCAATCCATATCCTGATCGTGCCCAACAAAATCATTCCAACTGTCAACGATGTATCCGAGGAAGACGAAGCGACGCTGGGCCACATGTTTATCGTAGCGCGAGATCTAGCCGCCTCTGAAGGCATTGCTGAAGAAGGTTACCGGTTATTGGTAAATTGCGGCCGGCATGCAAATCAGGAAGTGTTTCATCTGCATATGCACGTTCTGGGCGGACGTCCGCTGGGCCGGATGCTGCAGGGCGAATCATAGGCCGATCAGGAGTTGCGCTTTCGGGCAATCTCCTGTTCGCGCAGTTCNATGCGGCGCACTTTGCCGGTTGTGGTCATGGGCAGGTCGCTGACGAACTCGATCTCGCGAGGATATTCATACGCAGCAAGATCTCCACGGACGAGATCCTGAATATTCTGAGCCAAGGCATCCGACGGCATCTCATCATAAGCAAGCACAATAAAGGCTTTAACGATCTCTCCCCGAAGTTCATCGGGCGAGCCCACGGCTGCTGCCTGCACCACTGCGGGGTGCTTCAATATACAGTCTTCAATCTCCCCCGGTCCAATGCGGTGCCCTGCGCTTGAGATAACGTCATCCTTGCGCCCCACAAACCATAGATAACCGTCACTGTCACGATAACCCACATCACCCGTGGACCACCAAGGGCCAATAAACTTGTCCCGGGTCGCCTGATCTCGCTTCCAATAGCCCAAAAACATTACTGGATCGTCCCTGAGAGCGCACAACTCTCCGATCTCGCCATCGGCCAGGACATTGCCGGATTCATCAATGGGCTCGACACGATGGCCAGGGTAGGATTTTCCCATCGAACCGGGTTTAACCGCCATGATCTCGGAGCAATTGCCCACGATATAGTTGAATTCAGTCTGACCCCACATTTCATTGATCCGAATCCCCAGGGCATCTTCGGCCCATTCGTAAATCTGCGCGCCCAACGCTTCCCCCGCCGACATGACGCTGCGAATTCTTACCCCTCGATCCCGAATATCGTCAACCTGACGAAGCATCTTCAGCGCCGTTGGTGGGATAAAAGCATTACGGACACGGTATCGCGCTATGAGATCACAGGCTTTTTCAGGATCGAAGCGCCCTCCGTCGTACCCCAAAACTGGGCGACCATAGAACCAGGCCGGAATCAGCCCATCGAGCAGGCCACCCGTCCAAGCCCAGTCAGCCGGCGTCCACATCAGGTCATCCGGGCGAGGAAAGAAGTTCTGCGACATCTCAAACCCTGTCAGATTTCCTAACAGGCAGCGATGCGCCAACACAGCACCCTTGGGAGGACCTGTCGTCCCCGAGGTATAGATCACGATTGCGGGGTCGTCTGCAAACGTATTAAGCGTCTCACACTCGGCTTTTGCCTGCCCAAGTAGCGTCCAGAAACCGCGTTTCTCATCATCGCAGTCAATGACCTTCTCAAGTTCCGGCAACTCATTTTGCAGCGACTGAATCTTCTCCAATCCTTCCCCAGCGCCAATCAGAACCTTGGAGCCGCTGTCTTCCAGTCGATAACGCAAAGCGTCTATTCCAAACAGGGCAGAAAGCGGCAAAGACACCGCCCCGATTTTCCATGCTGCAAGATGACAGAGTCCCGTTTCAACCCGCTGCGGCAANAGAATGGCGACACGATCNCCCTGCCTGACTCCCATCGACAAAAAAACGTTGGCAAGCTGATTTGAGAGGCGATGCAGATCGGCGAAGGTGTACTCGCTCGCGATACCCAATGCAGTTTCACACAGAAGTGCAGGATGACTCACTACATCCCGATGGCGATCACAAACTGCGGCAGCAATATTGAAGCGTTTCGGGATCTGCCACTCGAACGTTCGACCAATCACGTCAAAATCGGCCACGCCCGAATCAGTCAGTGTCTTTAAGTTGCTGATGCTTTATCTCCCAGAAAATGAACCATCGGCCCGGATGGGTCCGTCATGAGCGATGATTCTATTACCGCCCACTGGCGACACAAGAGCCAGCATCAAGGAGCCAGAAATACCTCACATCGGGGGTCATCGTGGCACAACACATGCCACACCGGATATTCCATGCTTAGGTCTTGCTGGGTCACCCTGCCGAAGAGTGCCTGCTTCTTATCGCCAAAGATCGGCAGAATAATGCGCTTGGCGCCTTGCAAGACCCAGGGGGCGAGGGTGATCCTCTCGTGGGGAGGACGTGGAGAGCTCGCCGCGACGACCTTTCGCCGGGTTTCTGAATTTTCGGCGCCTTCTGGAAAAAGCGAGGCAATATGACCATCATCGCCCATACTGACAAATAGCACATCGATCGACAACATNCCCTGGTCCAGCCGCCGCTCCACGGCGTCCAATGCCTCCGCAGCAGAATCGTGATGGGTTTTTAGCCCGACCACCGTAGCAGCAGAACCGTGGCGCTGCAGCAATTTGTCCCGCACCAGTTTTTCATTGCTCTGGTCACTTTGGGTATCCACCCAACGCTCATCGATCAGTAAAACATCCACAGAGTCCCAATTTAGCGGTAACTCTGCCAGCATTGGAAATAGGGCTTCAGCTGTTCTGCCGCCGCAAACGCCAAAAGTAACCCGATTATCGTTTCGCAGTGCAGATTCAAGTGCCTGCCCCAGATGGCTTGCGACGGCCTCCAATGCCTCCGAACGGGTTGGATACCTTTGAACTGAGTACCCAGACATCTAAATGCCTAATGCCGAAACTTTATTCTGCTTAGAGAAGCCAAACTTGCCACCGCAAAAATAGCGGTAGCTGCAGTAACAATGCTTGGACCTGTGGGCATATCCCAGTAAAAAGATCCGAATAGTCCCGCCAACACTGCTAGAAGTCCCACGGCAACAGCGAGGACAGCCATCCACTCTGGAGTACGCGAAATGGCGCGTGCAGCAGCGGCAGGAATAATCAGCATAGCCGTTATCAATAACGCCCCGACGATTTTGATGGCAACCGCGACCAGCACCGCCAGCATCACCGTTAAGATCATGTTCTCCCGTCTGGGATCAATTCCCCGAGCCGCAGCCAAATCAGAGTTCAACGTAAGCAGCAATAATCGCTCCCAGCGCAACCAGAGCGCCACCAGAATAACTGCGCATCCCCCAGAGATGATAAAAAGATCATCTCGCCCCACTGCCAGGATGTCGCCGAAAAGGTAAGCAGAAAGATCCACTCGCACACCGGGGATAAAGGTAACAGCGACGAGTCCCAATGCGAGGCCTCCATGTGCCGCGACACCAAGCAATGTGTCAACGGTGAACACCCGCCCGGAAAAGGAAAGAATCATGAACGCCATCGCCAAAGCTGTGATGAGCACCCCGATAAACACCGAGATGGAAAACCCAAGAGACAGGGCCACTCCCAGTATCGCAGCGTGGGCTGTGGCGTCTCCAAAATATGCCATCCGACGCCAGACAACAAAACAGCCCAAAGGGCCAGACGCCAATACAACTGCTATGCCAGCAAGCGCTGCACGCCACAGAAAATCATCCAGCATCACTGCCACTCCCTTCTACGTGGTCGTGACGATGGTCATGCTCGTGTCGGTACAGCGCTAACGCCCCTTTGGTATCAAAGCCAAAAAGCGCCTGATACTCAGGCGCAGCAGAGACCGACGTTGGCGGTCCCTGACAGCACACATGTCCGTTCAGACAGATCACATGGTCAGATGAACGCATCACGACATGCAAATCATGACTGACCATCAGAACGGCGCAACCCAAGTCATCGCGAACGTCTTCGATCAGTTGATAAAAAGATGCTACGGCAGGCTGGTCCAGGCCCTGCGTTGGCTCATCCAGCACCAGCAGATCAGGCTTCACCAGGAGTGCCTCCGCCAGTAAAGCGCGCTGGAATTCTCCGCCAGAAAGAGACGACATCTGCTGCTTTAGTAGACTGGAAATTCCTACCTGCTCGGCTATCTGCAGATGCTTTTCCCTGTCTTTTGTCCCCGACAAAGCAAGCCAACGGGCTACCGTCAAGGGCATAGCCTGATCGATGGCAAGACGCTGCGGCACATAACCAACCCTCAATCCTGCTTCACGAACCACCGCACCTTTAGAAGGCGACTGCGCTCCGATTAACACCCTGAGCAGAGTCGTCTTGCCAGAGCCATTAGGACCCACAACGGTAACGATCTCACGCTTTCGAACTGAAAGATCAACATCACGCAGAATTTGACGAGCTCCAATACGCACGCCCAGTCTCTGGGCCTGAATCAGGCTCACAACGAGGCTCTCTCCCGACACCCAGCGCACACGCCGTGAGCTTCCACCACCGTATGCTCAATATCAAAGCCGATGGCACGAGCCGTGCGATCAAGCGAACTGCTCTGTGATTTTGTTGAGGCCTCCGCAACCTGCCCACAGTCATTACAAATCATGAACACTGGCGCATGCCCTTCACCCGGTCGGTTGCAAGCCACAAAAGCATTGATCTTCTCAATACGATGCGCAAATCCGTTTTCCACGAGAAACTCCAAAGCCCGGTACGCCACCGGAGGCTGGGCAGTAAAACCGGCATCGGCGAGTTCTGACAGGATAGCGTAGGCGCCTAGAGGCGCGTGAGACTTCAGCAACAGTTCCAGTACTTTTTGGCGTACCGGTGTCAGCCGAAGCCCCCGCTCGGCACACAGCGTTTGTGCTGCATCCATCAGCGAGCGGGAGCATACGTCATGATCGTGCGCACGAAAGGCTTGCGCAGGTAACTCCGATGTTGCTTTCCTTGAAACCATGGAAACTAAGGCGCCGTTAGTGGTTAACGCATTCTGCAATCCCGGACGCGAGGTTTTCAAGCAGTTCTAGATAAAGACCGGAACCCAACTCTAAATCTACCCCAATCGGATCAGCCACACCAATATGAGGCTTAAAACCGCCAAACACACTATCGATCAGTTTCGACGAATATTGGGGCTCAGACAATACGCAATGAATTCCTTCCTCTTCAAAATGATGCTTTAACTCCTGCAGCCGTTTGGCATTTGGCTTTGAAGCGTCGCCTATAGAAATCGATCCCGTTGCGGAGATTCCAAACCGATTCTCAAAGTACTGGTAAGCATCATGAAATACGAGGAATCCTTTCCCTTGGACTGACTTCAGATGATCTTCGAGATGATGTATCTCATGTGAGATCTCTTCTTTTGCCGTGTTGGCATTTGCCCTGTAGCGCGCAGCATTTTCGGGGTCGATGTGGCCGAGTTCGGACGCGATGGCATCAAGCCAGACCACTGCGTTCGCTGGATCTAGCCACATATGAGGGTCGTTGCCGTCGTGGTCGTGATGCGCATGATCGTCATGGCCTTCGTGGTCATCATGATCGTCATGGCCTTCTTCCTCGTGATCATGGCCTTCGTGGTCATCATGAT
>PAUU01000048.1 GCA_002713825.1 Acidiferrobacteraceae bacterium
AGTCATAGCTAGGGCGTCCTGCAGGCGCTTAAGTTCCACGCGAAGACGCTTACGGGTACTATGGTCAAGTGCTGAGAATGGTTCGTCGAGCAGAAGTAGTCTTGGCTTTCTGGCAAGGGCGCGCGCCATGGCGACCCGTTGACTCTGGCCCCCAGATAGTTCGCTGGGTCGGCGATCGGCTAAGCCGCCGATTCCGACCAGGTCAAGAAAGCGCTGTGACTCAAGACCTCGCTCGCGCCTCGGCAGATGATTCAGGGCCGCTCCCACGTTTTCAGCGGCGGTGAGGTGTGGAAACAGCCCAAATGATTGAGTGACAAAACCTAATGGACGCTGATAAGCGGGTCTGAAGTATCGTGTTTCTGTGTCTGCCCAGACATCGTTATCGAAACTGATCAGAGAGTGACTGGGCGCCAATAGCCCTGCTACCGCACGGAGCACGCTAGTCTTTCCACTGCCAGAGGGGCCAACAATAGCGGAAAGGGCGCCCACAGGGAGCCCGAAGTCGACTTTTAGAGCAGGAGTATCATTCTCGATCTGGATCGACAGCATCAGGTGTTCCTGCGCCTTCGTTGGTCACGCCTTTCCAGAACCCCATAGCCGAGTGCCACCGTTACCAGCGAGATCAGCAGCAAAAAGCCTGCCATCTGACCCGCCCCAAGCGGATCAAAGGCTTGGACACGATCAAATATGGCGATAGATAAAGTGCGAGTCTCTCCGGGAATATTTCCGCCGACCATTAATACGACTCCAAATTCACCGAGAGTGTGCCCCAGCGTTAGAACCGCCGCCGACAACACACCTGGCCAGGCAAGAGGCATCTCGACTCGTGTGAAAGCCTGCCACGGGGTCATGCCGCAGCACGCGGCAGCATCGTAAAGTTCGGTGGAGACCACCTCAAAGGCCCGTTGCACCGGCAGAATGGCGAAAGGCAGGTTAACCAATATTGAGGCCACCACAAGACCAGGAAAACTGAACACCAAAGACACACCAAACCAGGACATGATTAACTCCCCAACGGGAGATCGGGCGCCTGTGAATACCAGAAGGTAATAGCCCACTACCGTCGGCGGAAGCACCAGCGGCAGCGCGAAAAATGCCTGTAGCCAGGGCCGTGCTCGGGTTTGAGTTTTTGCTAGCCAACGGCCCGTCACTACCCCGATGGGCAGCAGCAATGCGAGCGTCCATGCGGCGAGCTGTAACGACAGATGAAAT
Organism: Acidiferrobacteraceae bacterium; assembly: GCA_002713825.1. GTDB lineage: Bacteria > Pseudomonadota > Gammaproteobacteria > Arenicellales > UBA868 > UBA868. Next base: position 1,213 of record PAUU01000048.1, read on the forward strand.
GCGTTCCAATCCATCTTTGGGTTAGAGCGGCCTGATGTCTATTGCTGCAGGTTTTGGTTCGTTGGGACGGGGTCGTTTAAGCCATGGCGACTGAAGATGTCTCGAGAATCGGTCGACTGGAGATACGCAAAAAACTCGTGGGTTTTTTGGTCAGCGCTGGGCAATAGTACCATCTGCTGATCGAGCTCAACGTTCGGAAAAATCTCGTTGGGCAGTGCCTGAAGATGTCCAGTCTTTTGCAGTTCTGCCAACTGGGCCAGTGGCATCGGTACAAACGCCACATCGACATCCCCCTCGAGCGCGTACTGTACTGCCTGGCCCGCATTGGCACCGACGAGAAGGACCTGCTTTGCTTGGCCCCAGGTGCCGGAATGCTGTAAGGCTGCTCTCGCGGCGCTACCGTAGGGTGCATACTCTGGGTTGGCAATAACCAAGCGTTTGATAGCGCCGTCTTCGAGAGCATAGCCAAGTGCGAGCAAGGGATCTTCAGTCTGACCCAGCAGCCCCGGACGGCTATACAGTGCCAGCACACCGCTCGCATAAGTTACCGGTGCCCCTCGAGTTAAGCCAAGGTCGACTAGCCATTGCACGTAAGCAGTATTGGCTGACAGGAAAAGTGCATAAGGGGCGCCATTCGCAATCTGATTGGCCAATGTACCCGATGACCCAAAAACCAGTCTGACGGATTGCCCTGTGACTTGGTTATAACGGGCCGATAGTTCCTCTAGTGCAGGCCGGATACTGGCGGCAGCTGCAATAAGAGGTCCGTTGGCAAAAGCTGGAACCGAGGAAAGGGGGATCGTGCTCCAAAAAAACAGAACGGCGACACAGGTTCGCCAATTTCTCACGAACCGCTGACCACAAGCGAATTGGTGTCCAATGCGATTGTCCTTAAGAGTGCGTGGTCCTCTTTACGAGCTGCATGACACAGAAGATAGCGCTCAAAGCGAGGCAGAACCGCCCAATTTGCCTGGACACAAGCTTCTTCTCTGAACACAGTAATTTTCACAGGTTCTGCTTCATTTAGCCAAAGAACACTATCGGGTGTGGCCGGTTCAGAGGGGGGCATTACGTCTCGGTCAGCTGATTCCAGAACCTCTCTAAGAACTGCAAAGAAACGCCCACCGCCGTCTGAGCTCACCACCGGGGTATCGATCAGGATTTGGCGATCATTTTCGCTGATAGCACGCCAATCCGAGAGGTGAATATTCGCCCCAGTCAGATCGAGTTTCATTCTTACAACAAGAGGAATGTTTCTTCGGGTGGGGTCTTTAGCCCGCTCCAACGCGAGTACCTGTTCCATAAGTTGACTCCTTTGATGCGGTCGCCCAATGATTCAATTCTGCCAGTGGCTGAGGTTCTCTGGAATTAGTTAGAAACTATCACTTGATTTGCTGAAAGGTAATATCTATCAGATAAATAATTTTGGCAGTTGGCTATCAATCAATTTGCAGTATCGATTTGTAATCCCCTGAGAAGAGTATAAGTTTAACTTGCGTACAAGTACGTAAAAGAAATACCGACAAATAAGCAACACAAATTAATGTCGATCTTTCTTTTTTCGCTTTGGCTAACAACTTACAGGAGGAGTTATGACCGAAAAGCAAATCTTGCAACCCATCTCACGAAGTTCCCCTGAAAAGTATTCGGAAGGAATGGCGCGGGAAGAGGGAGCTCTTAAAACCACCACCCGAAGGTCGTTCTTAACGGGCGCAGCTTCCGCGGTTGCGGCAGCGACCGTCGCGTCTACGACTGGAGCTGTAGCCAGTCCGTTGGAAGTTCAGCCGTCATCGAAGTCGATGGGCCGCACTACCGTGCCACAAGGCTATGGTATGCCCTCGAAGTATGAGGGGCACGTTACTCGGAACCGTACTGATGTGTACGTCAACAAGCAGAATTATTCTGACTGGAGCATGACACCGATTCAGCACCAGCACGGAATCGTGACGCCGAACGGACTCATCTTCGAACGGCATCATGCGGGAATCCCTGACATTGATCCCGACACGCATGAGCTTGTAATCCACGGCATGGTTCGCCAGCCGATGCGGTACACGATGGATAACTTGATGCGCTACCCTTCGATTTCGAGGTTCCACTTTATGGAGTGCTCGGGAAATGGATTGACCGATTGGTTGGCGGTGAAATCAAAGACAGTGCAGCAGACCCATGGCTTGCTGTCATGTTCCCAGTTCACCGGAGTTCCCGTGTCGTGGTTACTGGACGAGGTTGGCCTTGAATCCGGCGCCAAATGGTTGTTGTTCGAAGGAGCCGACGGTTCAGCGCACGCACGGAGTATCCCGCTTGATAAGGCGCTTGATGACGTAATGCTTGTCTTCGCGTCGGGTGGTGAGATGCTACGTCCGGAAAATGGTTACCCCTTAAGGGCGTTCATCCCGGGATGGGAAGGAAATACTTCGGTAAAGTGGCTGCGACGAATTAAGGTTTCCGACCAACCATGGCACCTGCGAAGTGAAACCGCGCGCTATACAGACCCCATGCCTGAGGGTAAGTTTCGTCAGTTCTCTATGGAGATGGAGTGTAAATCCGTCATCACTAACCCATCAGGAGGCATGCAGATGCAGGGTCCGGGGCTCTATGAGCTTCAAGGGTTCGCCTGGTCCGGCAACGGCACGATAAAGGCTGTTGATATCACGACTGATGGAGGACGCACCTGGCGTACTGCGGATCTAGAGGGGCCAGTGCTGAATAAGTGCCTAACAAGGTTCCGTTATCGTTGGAACTGGGACGGTGGTCCGGCAAAAATCGCAAGTCGCGCAGTGGACAGCACCGGTTATGTACAACCTACTGTCGCCGAGTTGGCAGCGAATCGGCGCATTGCTGGTTTTGTACAGCATCACAATGGAATCTTTCCTTGGGCCATTGATACAAACGGGGAGGTAAGAAATGCAATTGCATAAAATTACTATAGCCGGTGGGTTAGCGCTTGCCTTGTCTTTCTCTGCCGCTTTTGCAGGTAGTTCCAAGCCTGCCGTAAGCTTTGGTACACCGACCACTGAAGCGGACATTGCGGCGTGGGATATCGATATTCAGACCGCTACCGGGAAGGGTCTGCCATCTGGATCTGGCTCCGTTGCGGAGGGTAAGGCACTGTTTGAGATGCAATGCGTTTCCTGTCATGGCGTTGATGCAGCCGGCGGCCCGCAGTATGGCTCGATGGTTGGCGGCAAAAGGCCTCTGACCGGAGGCGGGTACCCGTATGCGCCGATTCTGTTCGACTATATTCGTCGCGCAATGCCGATGAATGCGCCTCAGTCCTTGTCGAATGATGAGGTCTACGCATTGACGGCATATATTTACGCGCTAAATGAATTTATCCCGCAAGATGCCGTACTGGATGCTGGGTCTCTGGCTTCAATTCAGATGCCGGTCCACGTCCGAGATGGATTTATCGTTGACGATCGTCCAGATACCGCTGCGACAAGGTGTATGGAAGACTGTTAAGCAAGGGTTGTTCCGGTTATGAAACCCTAAGGGCGGTCTCAGTGGGCCAAGGTGGTTTGGCCCACTGAGCGGCCTGGCGTTAATTCGTTAGCGGCGATGGATGCTCGTTTGGTGTAAAAAACTCCGCCGCTAACGAATCTTTTCCCCTCTCCGCAGCCTTGCGTTAGTTACGACTCCGTATAAGTAAAAATCTTTGGCACTTTTTATTCGGCGAGAGTCGTCGGCTCCTTGAGCTGACCGCAAGGTAGCTTCTCGCTGAGGACCCCCTTAATGGAGTGTTCGATCGACCGAAGCACTAGACATATTGGCGTCGAGAACACCTGAACGCACCCATTGATGGCACGTAGGTTCCTGGTAAATTTCTTGAAACATCAAGAAAAAGAACTTCAGACGAACTGCGCCTTATACAGAAGCTGCGGTTGAGCATCGGCTATCATGCGTTGAACGTTTGGACTTTCCTCATGTGGCCGCCGCAGATCCAGAAAGAACCCCAACCGATGGAATGATAGAAGCCGTTGTTAGACCTCAAGGGGGATGGTCAGTGATGAAGAATCTGACTCAAGAAGAGTTTGGTGCGATCGTGCTCCGGGCTTTCGAAGAACTCTTTGGGCGGTTTTTCCTCGATTATCTCTCCCTCATCCATGAAGATCACGCGATCAGCTACGGCGGTTGCGAAGCCCATCTCATGAGTGACTACAAGCATGGTCATGCCGCTTTCGGCGAGTTCGATCATGACATCCAGCACTTCTTTGATCATTTCGGGATCCAATGCGGAGGTAGGCTCATCAAACAACATGATCCGGGGGTTCATGCATAGGGAACGGGCAATAGCAACGCGCTGCTGCTGACCGCCCGACAGTTGACCGGGGTATTTTGCTGCCTGTTCCGGAATCTTTACCCGCTCAAGGTACTGCATGGCTTGTTCTTCAGCTTCTGCCCGCGGGAGTTTTCGTACCCAAATCGGCGCAAGGGTGACGTTATCGAGAACACTAAGGTGGGGGAAGAGGTTGAATTGCTGGAAGACCATGCCCACCTCGGACCGGATAATCTCAATGTTTTTGAGGTCCTGCGTCAGCTCAGTGTCGTCAACAATAATGGAACCCTGTTGATGTTCCTCGAGGCGATTAATGCATCGGATCAATGTAGATTTACCTGAACCCGATGGCCCACAGATAACAATTCTTTCCGACTTAGCGACTTCCAGGTTGATGTCCTTCAAGACGTGAAAGTCACCGAACCATTTGTGCATACCTTTAATCGAAATAATCTTGGGGTCCGACTCATTGAGACGTGACCCGGTACGGGTTGCGGTGGTTTCCTGATTCATGATGTCGTTCCAGGTTGTGGGTCAGGACTTATGACCGGTCTGTAGCTTCTTTTCGAGGTTTAGTGAATAGCGGGACATCGCAAAGCAGCTGATAAAAAAGAACAAGGCGATAAAGATATAGAGTTCGGGAGCCAGCCCAAGCCAGTCTGGGTCATTCAGCCGGGCTCTTCCAAGACCGAGAATATCCATCATGCCGATAATTAACACCAGCGTCGAGTCCTTATAGGAGCCGATAAACGTATTGACGATGCCGGGAATCGAAATCTTGAGTGCCTGCGGCAGGATAACGAGGCGATGCGCTTTCCAGTAACTCAGGCCCAGTGCATCGGCGGCCTCATACTGGCCGCTAGATAGCCCCTGCAATCCCCCACGAACCACTTCAGCGATGTAGGCGGATGCGAAAAGTGTCACCATAATGAGCACGCGCATCAGAAGATCAAAGGTTGAGCCGGGGGGCAGGAAGTAGGTCAGCATCGTTGAGGCGACAAACAGAAGCGTAATCAAAGGCACGCCTCTGATGAACTCGATAAAGATTACGCACACGGCGCGCAAGGCGGGAAGGTTTGATCGCCGTCCAAGTGCCAGCGCGATACCGAGAGGTAGCGAAAATGAAATTCCAGTGACAGCGACTACCAAAGTCAGCAGGATCCCGCCCAGCTTGTTGGTGCCAACGGGTTCAAGACCAAAGCCGCCAAGCAACAGCCAAGCCGCAATAAAAGGATAGGCGGCAGCGAAGATCAACCAGCACCTCTTCCCCGGAATATTTTCCCGCAGTCCCCCCACAATCGCTGCAATAAACAGAATAAAGGTCAGGTTGACCCGCCAGCGTTCGGGCTCGGGATACCATCCGTATACAAAGAGTTCAAAACTACCACGGATAAAAGCCCAGCAGGCACCATCCCGTGGCGTGTCCATCAGCGCCCAGCATTCTTTGCGGTCGACCGCTGTCCAAACAGCTCCAGTAAATAGCCAATGGATAGAAGGCGGCAGGATGGCCCAAAGCAGCCAAATAGAAAGCAGCGTCAACGCTACGTTGAGTGGCGAGGACAATAGATTCATCTGAACCCAACCTAATACCCCAGTTGTCCGCCTGGGGGGCGGCAGGTCTGGATGCGTACCGGGCGCATAACGTGAGTTTGTAGAGGTATCTGACATGGCTGGGTTAACGCTCTGTGAGTTTTATTCTGTGGTTGAACCAGTTCATAAAACTCGATATCAGCAGTGATATCACGAGGTAGATTCCCATGACGATGAGCATGGTCTCCATTTCCTTACCGGTCTGCATCAAGCTGATCCCGCCAAGTGTGGCCGTAATATCCATATAGCCGATGGCAATGGCGAGAGATGAGTTCTTCGTAAGATTAAGATACTGACTGCAGAGCGGTGGCACAATGACGCGCAACGCCTGAGGGATGATAATGAGTTGCAGGGTGCGGTTGGGTCGCAGGCCTAACGCAAACGCAGCCTCGGTCTGTCCATGACTGACGGCCAGAATGCCGGCTCTAACAATCTCTGCGATAAAGCATGCCGTGTAGAGTGAGAGCGCAAGCCATAGCGCGAGAAACTCAGGCTTGATCGCCATGCCGCCTTTGAAATTAAACCCTTTCAGTACAGGAACATCCCAGGAGAGCGGCATGCCTGTTGCGATGAACGCGATCCCGGGCAATGCAACCAGTATGCCCAGGGAGACCCAGAGTACTGGGTAGATTTTTCCCGTATCGTCCTGCTGGCGTCTCGCCCAGCGTTTGAAGAAATACACTAGTGCAATACTGATTAGAAGAACGACTCCTACTATGGTGGCGCCTTCTTCAAATACCGGAGAGGGCACATAAAAGCCGCGGTTAGAAAGAAAGAAGGCATCGGCTCCAACATTCAATGCTTTCTTCGCCGGCGGCAGCAATGTGACCACCATCGCGTAGATAGCCAGGATATGAATCAATATCGGCACGTTGCGCATGAATTCCACAAAGGCATACGAGAGTTTGCTGACCAGCCAGTTGCTGGAAAGGCGCATGATGCCTAGGACAAATCCGACCATCGTAGCTAGGATGCATCCCCAGAATGCAATCAACAGTGTATTCAGCAGGCCTACTACCGCGGCACGCAGATGGGTCGACTGATTGGTGTACTCGAGAAATGGCGAAAAGCCGATATCGTAGGCAGCGGGCCAAAGAAGAAATGCAAAACTAAAGTCTTTGCCGACCGCCTCAAGATTAATGACAACGTTACGGGCGATGGCTGCCAGCAGGGCAAATATCACCACCATGGTGGCTATCTGAATGATGACGCCGCGCGACTCCTGGTTACGCCAAAGCTGTAGCAGGGGGTTCGAGGTGCTCTGAGCGGGCTGGGTCATTGCGTCAGCGTGGAATTTGGTGAATAGAAGGCTTTACGCGGTTCAAAGCCCGCAGAGCACCGGAGGCCCTGATGGGCCTCCGGTCTCATCACATCTACGTCAAATACAACGAAAAAAAGCAGTTTCCGGCTTAGCGGAAGGGCGGGGAGTAAATAAGTCCACCGTCGGTCCACAGAGCATTCAGGCCGCGCGCGATACCCAGAGGGGTGTTCACGCCGATGTTGCGCTCAAAGATTTCGCCGTAGTTACCCAGCTGCTTGATGATCTGGTAAGCCCAATCGTCCGAAAGGCCCAATTCCGATCCCTGACTTCCGTCAGCGCCGAGCAGGCGACGGACTTCGGGATTGTTGGAGCCCTTCATTTCATCAACGTTAGCCATCGTCACACCCAGTTCCTCGGCCGTGATGGTGGCGTTCAGGACCCATGTCACGATGTCGGACCACTGGTCGTCGCCATGGCGGGTCGCCGGGCCTAAGGGCTCCTTGGAGATGATTTCCGGAAGCACCATGTGGTCGTCTGGATTCGGCAAGGCAGAGCGTGTCGAGGCCAGGCCAGAAGCATCTGTGGTGTACACATCGCAACGACCGGCTTCGTAGTTCTGCCGTGCTTCGTCGTTGGTTTCGATGGGAACCGGCTCATAATTCATGTTGTTGGATGAAAAGTAGTCAGCCAGGTTGAGCTCGGTCGTGGTGCCGGTCTGGATGCAGACCGAAGCGCCGTCGAGTTCGCTGGCGCTGCTCACGCCAAGGTCCTTTTTGACCATGAANCCCTGTCCATCATAGTAGTTCACGCCATGAAAACGCAGCTTGACGCTAACGTCACGCGAGAAGGTGATCGTGGTGTTGCGCCAGAGCACGTCGCCTTCGCCAGCATTCAGTTTGGTGAAACGGGTTTTACCAGTAGAGGTGACAGCTTCAATCTTGCTGGCATCGCCCAGTACAGCGGCTGCCGTTGCGCGACAGAAGTCGATGTCGAAACCACCCCATACACCATTAGCGTCCGGCTGGGCAAAGCCCGCGATGCCGGTGCTCACCACACAGCGGAGAACGCCCCGGTCCCGTACATCTTCCAGGGTGCCCGCCTGCGCAGTGCCGGCCATGCCGAGCACCAGCGCGGCAGCCGACAGAACAGCAGTCGTTTTTTGTCTCATTACTTTTCCTCCCTCACTAGGTGAGTGTAGGTTGTTAGTCACCTGCGCTTTCCAATGTTTCACGGCAGTAAATGCTGTGATTGGAAACCCAAACCGCAAGTGTTANCTTAACTTTACCAATATATAACTGTGTTTTTGAAGCCAATTTACTTTAAAAACAAAAAAAAATCGGGCCCGAGGCATTTTGGTTTAATGGTCGAATGCCGACTTTAGGCGGTGTNAGCGGTTAGGAAACCCTTTTTCTGGTGTTTATGAGGCCAGTTTTGCGGCTTTAGCCTGCTGATCTGCATGATAAGACGAACGCACCATCGGAGCGGAGGCCACATGAGAATAGCCCATCGCGTACCCGATTTTGGCAAGAGCTTCAAATTCCTGCGGGTTGACGTAGCGTTCAACACGAAGATGGTGGCGGGTAGGCTGCAGATACTGCCCAAGGGTCAGCAGGGTGACACCGTGATCGCGCAGATCCTGCATCACAGATTCAACCTCGCCGACTTCTTCTCCCAACCCCAGCATGAGTCCGGACTTGGTGGGGATGTCCTGAAATCGTTTCTTGAATTCTTTCAGCAGATTAAGCGAGTGTTGGTAGTCTGCGCCAGGTCTGACGCGCTTATATAGGCGCGGCACTGTTTCAAGGTTGTGATTGAATACGTCCGGTAACTGCGTCCCCAGCTGATCCAGGGCTTTTTCGACACGTGTTCGAAAGTCCGGCGTGAGGATTTCGATTTCCAGTTCAGGACAAGCGACCCTTAATGCACCAATGCAGTCGGCGAAATGCTGTGCGCCGCCGTCGCGNAGGTCATCACGATCCACCGAAGTNACCACGACATAGTGCAGTCCCATCTCGCGGACCGTGTCAGCCAGTCGTATCGCCTCTCCGGTATCTACTGGTTGGGGCCGCCCATGAGCGACGTCACAAAAAGGACACCTGCGGGTACAGACATCGCCGAGTATCATGAAGGTGGCAGTGCCGTTGGCAAAGCACTCCCCGAGATTAGGGCAGCTGGCTTCTTCACAGACAGTGTTCAGCCCGTGTCCGCGAAGGGTTTTTTTTAAACGTGCGACCTCAGGGGTGCCGGGAAAGCGCGCCCGAATCCAGGCAGGCTTTTTAAGTCGCTCGCTTCGTTCCGTCGGTGCGAACTTAACCGGCACTCGGGCGACTTTCTGTTCGGCATTGGCGCTTCCGTATTTGCTCACGGTGTTTGGACTTCCTCTTTGTAATAGTCAATCGGTGGACAACTGCAGACCAGTGTTTTATCACCCTGGACGTTGTCTACACGTCCAACCGGAGGCCAATACTTATCCCGACGGGTCGCAGGAGAGGGGAAGAAGGCGACTTCTAAAGGATAGGGTCGATCCCACCCTCCGAGAGTAAGCAAGTGAAGTGAGTGAGGCGCATTCTTGAGAAGATTGTTCTCAGGACCCTGTTCACCTGACTCAATCATGGCAATCTCCTCTCTGATCGAGATGAGCGCATCACAGAAGCGGTCAAGTTCCTCTCGTGACTCGCTCTCAGTTGGCTCAATCATGAACGAATCTGCGACGGGCCACGACATTGTGGGCGCATGAAAACCGTAGTCCATGAGCCGTTTGGCAACGTCCTCTACCGTAATGCCNCAGGATTCCCGGATGGCCGACAGGTCCACAATGCACTCGTGTGCCACCAGGCCGTTATTCCCCGTATAGACGACAGGATAGTATTCATTCAGCCGCTTGGCGACGTAGTTCGCATTCAAGATGGCAATCTCGGTTGCCCGCCGGAGACCTGATGCCCCGAGCAGTGCGATATAGGCCCAGGATATTGGAAGGATGCTCGCTGAACCCCAGGGCGCAGCTGAGATCTGTCCGATCGTCGCACGACCCCCTGACGCGGGGTTAACTCCCTCGACCAGGACATGATCAGGGAGATAGGGAGCCAGATGCGACAGCACCCCAATAGGGCCCATGCCCGGGCCGCCGCCGCCATGAGGAATGGCAAATGTCTTGTGCAGGTTGATGTGAGCGACATCCGCTCCGATCTCGGCCGGCCGGCAGATGCCCACCAGCGCATTGAGATTGGCGCCGTCCATGTAGACCTGCCCACCATGGTGATGAACAACTTGGCAAATATCCCGTACCCGCTCCTCAAAGACACCGTGCGTGGAGGGATAGGTGATCATGAGCGCNGCCAGCTCTTCCTGGTGGGTTGCAGCCTTGTCGCGAAGCTCATTCAGATCCACGTTGCCGTCTTCATCACATTTGACTATNACCACCCGCATTCCGGCCATGACGGCACTGGCCGGGTTGGTGCCGTGTGCGGAGGACGGAATCAGGCAGACGTCCCGGTGACCCTGGCCGTTGGCTTCGTGAAAGGCCCGGATACAGAGCAAGCCGGCGTATTCTCCCTGGGAGCCAGCGTTGGGCTGCAGGGAGATGGCGTGGAACCCCGTGATCTCACACAGCATATCCTCGAGCTCCTCAAAGAGCTGCTGATAACCCTGGGTCTGTTCAAGCGGTGCAAACGGNTGCAGATTGGTGAAATCCCGGATAGAAATCGTCTGCAATTCCGACGTTGCATTAAGCTTCATTGTGCATGAGCCCAGAGGAATCATCGAACGTCCAAGACTGACATCTTTGCTAGCGGTGCGGCGCATGTAACGCATCATTTCCGTCTCAGACCGGTATCGGTGGAAAATCTCGTGCTCGAGGTAAGGAGAGCTGCGAACCAGTTCTGGCGGAATGGCGCTCTTCACCTCGGCATCCAGCGCCTCGATATCAAGGCGGTGATGTGCGTGGGTATCAAAGACCTTCCACAGCGTCAGCAGGTTCTCACGTTTGGTGGTTTCATCGAAACTGATCCCCAGGTGATCGGCATCAATGACCCGGAGATTGATGCGCGATTCGCGGGCCCGCGCAGCGAGTCGACCTGCGAGACCCGGAACGTGTACTGAAATGGTGTCAAAGAAGTGCGACTCGGCAATTTCGTACCCGATACGTGTTAGCCCTTCTGCGAGAATGCAGGTCAGTCGATGCACCCGACTGGCAATGGTCTTTAGTCCCTCGGGACCGTGATACATTGCGTACAGCGTTGAGATATTGGCCAGAAGGACCTGGGCCGTACAGATATTGCTAGTGGCCTTTTCGCGACGAATGTGCTGTTCGCGTGTTTGCAGGGCCATTCGGAGTGCAGGCCGTCCCTGGGCATCTTGGGAGACACCGATGATGCGCCCCGGTATGGAGCGTTTGTGGGCATCACGAGTTGCAAAAAATGCCGCATGAGGACCGCCATAGCCCATAGGCACTCCGAACCGCTGGGAACTGCCTATCACGATGTCGGCCCCCATTTCACCTGGGGGCTTAACAAGTGTCAGGGAGAGAATATCCGCCGCGACGACGGCCAGCGCCTTTTTTTCGTGTGCCAGTGAAATTACATCGCTGAGATCGTGCAGTCCGCCGGTGGAGGCAGGGTACTGCAGCAGCACCCCGAAACATTCCCTGCGTGCCAGTTCCTTGTTGGGATTGCCGACCAGAATCTCGAAGCCCATAAAGCCCGCGCGAGTTTTAATGACGGCAAGGGTCTGCGGGTGAACCCGATCATCAACGAAGAATACATTTGATTTCGCTTTTGACAGGCGCCGACACATACTCATTGCTTCGGCACCGGCCGTTGCCTCATCCAGCAGCGAGGCATTGGCAAGCTCCATTCCGGTCAAGTCGCAGATCATCTGTTGGAAGCTCAGCAGGACTTCAAGCCGCCCCTGACTGACTTCGGCCTGGTAAGGTGTATAAGCGGTATACCAGTCAGGGTTTTCGAACACGTTTCTACGGATGACCGGCGGCATGACAGTCCCGTGATATCCGCAGCCAATCATGGAGACAAAGACCTGGTTCCGGTGACGCATGTGGCGCAGGTACGTGCTCGCAGCGCGTTCGCTTCTCGGGGGATCCATCTCGAGTTCACGCTCGCTGATGATATTGGCAGGGACGACCTGATTAATCAGGTCATCGACACTGCAACATCCCAACTCAGCAAGCATCGCTTCGATATCGGCGTCCGATGGTCCGATATGCCGACGGATGAAATCGCCGTGCATCTCAAGCTCAGTGAGTGTGGTGTGGTGCTCCGTCATCGCTTTTCCTCCCGATCCTGGCTCAATCGAGACTGCTGATGAGATCCTGATAGGCAGACTCGTCCATTAGGGAATCAAGATCCCCTGTTGAGTCCACCCGAACGCGGTAGAACCAGCCTTCTCCGGTGGGGTCTTCGTTCACCTTTTCAGGTTCGTCGCTCAGCGCGGAGTTGACCTCGATAATTGTTCCGTTGACAGGGGATTTGATGTCTCCCGCCGCCTTGACAGACTCGATCACGACGACTTCTTGACCCGCGTTGATCTGCGTCCCAGTTTCGGGTAGTTCAACATAGACCAATTCCCCCAACTGGTCTTGCGCGTAGTCGGTAATGCCAATGGTGACAACGTCTCCTTCGAGGTGCGCCCATTCGTGTTCGGCAGTAAATTTCAAGTCAGCCATTCTCTTTTTTCTCCTACGGTTTTCGATGGTAGCGATGAGGCACAAAAGGCAGGCCACATACGGTGACAGACAGGGTTTTGTTTCTAACTTGTGCCTCGAGCGCACCTCCTGATTTCGCCAGTGACGCTGGGACATAGGCCATGGCGATAGGGGCGCTCAGGCTTGGGCCAAAACCTCCNCTTGTCACTTCGCCAGCGGGCATCCCGTCAGGCGTGAGNAAAGGNGCGTGGGCCCGGACCGGAGCCTTGCCTTTTGGCCGAATGCCNACGCGAGTTCTGTTCGCACCCTGTTCGATTTCTGACTGGATGCGCTCGGCACCGGGAAATCCGCCGGCACGGTCCCCTCCTGATCTTCTGCAGGCGGGGATCGCCCAGTGCAGCCCGGCTTCGACTGGAGAGAACTCCGGACCAATGTCGTTACCGTGCAGACAAAGGCCTGCCTCCAATCGCAACGTATCACGCGCGCCGAGCCCGGCTGGAGCAACGCCTTCAAGAGTCAGCAGGGTGCTTGCAAGTTCCGATACAAACATCTGATCGGCCGAGATCTCAAAGCCATCTTCCCCGGTGTAGCCGCTACGAGTAACGGAGCAGGGTTGCTCAGCGACATTGATCTGTGCGGCTTGCATGAAACCCAACTTTGCCGCGCCTGGAGCTATCGACTCTAACGCGTTTGCGGCCTGCGGACCCTGCAGCGCAAGCAGCGCACGGTCTTCGTTTAACGTGATCTGGATACCGGGGCTTGCTTTTTCTTTTAAGAATGCGACGTCGGCATTTTTGTTTGCCGCATTAACCACGAGACAGTATTCATCCTGGAGACGATAAACCATGAGGTCATCCAGGATCCCCCCCGTTTCTGTGGTGAGAAAACTGTAGCGCTGAGCGCCTTCTTTGAGACCGACGATATCTGCGGGTAACAGGGTTTCGAGCCATACCGGCGCGTTTTCTCCTGCGATCGTGACCTGACCCATGTGGGATACATCGAAGAGGCTTGCTTGGGTCCGGGTATTAAGATGTTCCGAGATGATGCCGGTAGGGTAGTGAACCGGCATTTCGTAACCNGCGAACGGAACCATCTTGGCGCCGAGCTCAAGGTGCAGGTCGTGAAGCGGAGTCTGTTTCACTTGATGTGAGCGGTAGACATTTCTTTTGGCCGTTTCTTGGGACCGAATGTAGTATATCGTCACCTCTGAGCAAATGACTGCTTCAGTCTTCTTTTTTATCTAAGCCTCTTTCGATGAGATTAAATCCCGTTCTGGTTGAAGCGACACGCGGCGATATGGTGGAGAGCCTTCATCGTGGCGCTATAGCCGTAGTGCAGGCCAATGGTCAGACTATTNTTACTGTTGGTGATACGCATAGACTGGTGTATCCGCGTTCTGCGATCAAGCCTCTGCAGGCGATCTACGCCGTAGAGAGTGGCGCAGCCGAGGCGTTCAATTTGACCGATGTGGAATTGGCGCTTGCCTGCGCTTCCCATAACGGCGAGCCAAAGCACGTCTCTCGCGTTCGTGCCTGGCTGACGCGCCTGGGACTCGCGGAGGAGGCGCTCGAATGCGGCGCTCATGCTCCGCGTCGGGAAGCAGACTGGGCGGCACTCGTTGAGGAAAAGCTCTCGCCTGGTCCGGCCCATAACAATTGTTCAGGCAAGCACTGCGGGTTTCTAAGTTCTGCCAGGCATCTCGGGCTGGCCACTGAGGGGTACATCCTGAAAGAGCACCCGATACAGCAGGCAGTTCTTGGACTCATTGGTGAGATGGCTGATTTCAGTCTGGACGAGACCCCTAGCGGTATCGATGGATGCGGCATTCCCGTAGCGGGGATACCACTTGAGTCGTTGGCAACGGCTTTTGCATGTTTTGCAACCGGCACACGCCTGGACGCCAAACGCCAGGCAGCGGCCCAAAGGATCTATCAGGCGATGGCGCGTGAGCCATTCATGGTGGCGGGAAGCGAGCGATGGTGCACTCGGGCCATGCAGGCGGGAAACGGCGCGTTTATCGTGAAGACCGGTGCGGAGGGAGTGTACTGCGGCGCGGTGCCCGCGGCCCGGGTGGGCATTGCTTTGAAGATAGATGACGGCGCGTCCCGGGCCGCGGAATGTGCGATGGGCGCAGTCCTGTCGGGTCTTGGCTGTTTGACGAAAGAGCAATCTTCCGATCTTGTCGGTTCTGCAATCCTCAATGTTGCCGGAAAGAAAGTCGGTCGTGTGCAGCCCACTCCTGAGATGGCTGGGCTCGTGCTGCGGTGATATAGAAGTCTCGAGAGCGCGAATTTTCGCGGCTAGTCTTTTGTGACAGTTGATGAGCTGTCTGTTTTCAGTGGGAGACGCCGGGGCGCATCGGAAAATGTTGCGCTGCCTCTACCGTCAATCTGACCTTGCTGCGTGTAACCTTCCTCATGACGCGCCCGCGCTGTGTCCAGACGATCGTGCAGTTCATTACTGTAAGGCAGCGCGTAGGCACGGGGCGCCTCCCATTCTTGCGTCTGCACCCAAAGATAAATCTGGCCAGCTCGATTTTGAGCAGAGTTGGGTTCTTCAGCCTGCCACGCATGCAACGTAAATTCTTCAGGAAGCAATGATTGGCTGGGCCATCCCTGAAGTGTGTTCAGTGAGAAAAAATGTATCAAGTAGAACGCAGATCCTGCNAGAACCACTGACAACCGTGTCTTAAGTGCGAGTCTCGACCGAATTAATAACAACAGCAGAACGAAGAGACCGAATACATACGTGCTCGTGAGAACAATAAGGCTGTTGGTCACGTCTCTGGCTCGAGCAGATAGGGCGTGAGTCGGACCTGCCGCTCATTGACGTTGATGATGCTGCCGTCGCGAGTTGGAGTGAAACGAACAATAGTGCGCTCTTCGTCAGACTTGGAGAGCACAACGCGCTTAACGAATACCGTCTGGACAGACGGATTGATCCGTTCAATCTTAACGAGAGCCTCAATGGGCTCGAGATCCCGTTTTTCGTAGTAGTACAGATTCACAGTGTATTCGCCGTCGATCAGGCCCCGCAGTGTGACGAGTTCCTGATTGATTGGGTACACGACTTCCCGGCCTTCGATGACAACTGTATCGTTGACCGCGCCCTGGTCATCGCGATCAAGGTGGAGCCAGCCGGCGTCTTTCTTCAGGTAGGAAACAATCTCTCCAAGCGGGTCCCGTACCCACAAGTCGATATCATCGGTGCGGCTTTCGGGCCAGGTCACCGAGATAATGTACTCGGCTTTTAGGTTGACTTTGCCCTGGCGAGCCTCGGGATTGAAATAGACCAATGAAACAAAAAATAGCAGCGTGAAGCCCAGCAGCGCATTGAACAACAGGTCCACAAACGGATCCGTGGTGTAGCCCCTCGTATTTCTGATCATGNATTGGCGCCAGGAGGTGTATTGGATCCCCTAAAGTCCTGTGTATCTACCGCCGCGACAATGAGGCCGAAGAGCGTCTCCGCGGCGCGATCCAGCAATTGGTATTGCACTCCAAGAATCAGACCGCTGCTGAGACCAGCGAGAGTAGTGAAAAGCGCGATGCGCATGCCCCCACTCATCTGGGTGAGCATGAGCTTTGCCGCGTTGAGATCGGTAGTTTCCATCTGTGCCACCGAGTTCAGCATAAAGATAAAACCAATCACGGTCCCAAGCAGCCCCANTTTGATCATCAGATCCGCGACAAACCAGCCGCTCGCATGGCCCGCCCGNACCTGCTGTTGAAGATCTGTCCCAAGATTGACGAGATCAGCTGCATTTCGTCCGTTTGCTATAGCCCTGGCGACAGCACGCTGGTAATCCCCCGCGATGGATGGAGCGTTATTGCCAGATTGCGCCGTCCCTGAGAGAGCGAGATGCTGGACACTTTCACACTCCTTGTCCATGAGCCATGAGCGGTAACCGGCGTGGGCAGATGCGATCACAAGACCCCCGAGAATCACCAGTGACAGACGACTGGTATCCTGCTCCCAAAACAGCACAAAAAGACCGAATTGAACGAACAGGGCGGCACCGAGCACCAGTAGCCCGGCAATAGCAAGCCAGTAAAGGAAGGTGTGCCCTGCGGAGTCGCGGTATTGCTTCACGGGATGGACTACAACTCTTCCGTGTTGTACGCCTGAATGCTCAGCGCATGGATTTCTTTTTTCATCAGATCGCCAACAGCNTCGTAGACGAGGCGATGGCGGGCGAGTGTATTGAGTCCTTTAAAACAACTTGCCACGATCGTCACCTCGTAGTGACCTCCGCCGCCCGCAGCGCCGGCATGACCTGCGTGTAGATGGCTTTGATCCTCAATCTCAACGGATTCGGCCGAAAGATGTTCTCTGACTCGGCTGACAATCAGTTNAGGGGTATCCATCTCAGGACTCCGGTGTTTTGGTGGTNATGTATCGCGCGACNATCATCATNTGGATGATACTGAACGCGAGGGTTAATCCGAGCAAACCAAAGACTTTGAAGTTGACCCAAAAGTCCGTTCGNANCTGNTCATCGAGGTGNGGGCGNAAGTAAAAAGCCACGTATACGTTGAGCAGTCCGCTAATGAAGAAGAACAATCCCCAGGAGACGTTGACCTTTTTCCAGATCGCNGNAGGCATCTGCATCTGNCCTCCGAGAAGACGCTCCAGCACGGTTTGTTTGCCTATGAACTGACTCCCCAGCACGATCACAGCAAAGATCCAGTTGACGATGGTCGGTTTCCATTTGATGAACATGTCATCCCGAAAGAGCAAAGTCATTCCGCCGAAAATCAGGATGACAAAGAGCGTAACCAGGTGGGTCGTTTCGAATTTGCCGTGCCGAATCCTTACAAAGACCACCTGGGCGAGGGAGGCGGCCATCGCTACGAGGGTAGCGAGGTAGATGTCGTAAAACTTGTAAGCTCCGAAGAACAGGATAAGTGGAAAAAAATCAAAGAGGAGTTTCATAAATCCGAACGCGAAAACAGATGTGATACTAAAATTATAGTAGTGGTCAGAGTTTTGTGCTGACACCGGGCCAGGATTAGAACCCTGATAACACACAGGTTTTCTGGAATATGGCTGTCGCGGAGGTGATTCGGCATAATCCGCGTCCGGGCCGAGGTGGTCTTTGATCCTCTCCTGACTATGCCAAGCAAATCACCAATCACAATTACCGACTTGTCTGCGATGAAGATCAGGGGCGAGCGCATTTGCTGCCTCACGGTCTATGACTATAGTTTCGCGCACATGCTTGACCGGGCGGGAGTCGAAATCCTGTTGGTGGGGGATAGCCTCGGCATGGTCATCCAGGGCCACCCGACCACTTTGCCGGTGAGCCTCAACGATGCGGTGTATCACACGCAATGTGTTGCGCGGGGGTGTGAGAACGCCCTGCTTATTGCCGACATGCCGTTTGGCTCTTTTCAGGGGAATCCCCAGAGCGCCTTTGAAAGTGCGGCGCGACTGATGGGCGAAGGCCAGGGGCATATGGTCAAGATCGAAGGCGGTACAGTCATGGCCGAGACGGTCGCTTTTTTGGTGGATCGCGGTGTGCCAGTATGTGGTCATCTCGGGTTAACCCCTCAATCGGTAAATCAGTTGGGCGGTTTTCGTGTCCAGGGGCGTCAAGAGTCGGCAGCGGACCAGCTTCGACAGGACGCCCAGAGTCTGCAGGATGCGGGCGCCTCGGTGCTGGTTCTTGAGGCAGTACCCTCGGGTCTTGCCAAGGAGATTACCCGAAGCCTCACNATCCCCACNATCGGGATTGGCGCTGGGCCGGATACCGATGGTCAGGTCCTCGTGCTCTACGATCTTCTTGGTATCTATCCCCAAAAGAGTCCGAAATTCAGCAAAAACTTTCTGGACGGGGCGGGGTCCATCTCCGGCGCAGTTCAGGCTTTTATCAAGGATGTTAGATCGGGTCAGTTTCCGGGCCCGGAACACAGTTTCTGATCGTGCTTATTGAGCGACCCCTCCGTCGGCTTTGGGGTATTGTTCTTTCTTTAACCCGACTCCAACAGGTATCTCCGTCATATGGAAAACTCCAACGCTTCTAAAAAAGCTGCGCTTCAGAAGTTTGGCCAGGCGCTCAATAGTTATGACCTGACGGGCGGAAGCGCCGTGGTCACCGAAGACTTCGTGTGGAGTTACTATGAGGGGCCCGATGCCCCCGACGGTCGATTGCTTCACGGGTTTGAGGCGGCATGTCGCATGGTGGCCGAAAGGACGGCGCGACTCGAAGCCCCGATTGAGTGGAACGAATCTGAGGAACACTTTTGCGGGGATAAAGTGTTGTGCACCTCTCGGGCGACCGGTTGTTTTCACGATACCGGGCCATTTGATGTGCGCCTGATNGACATNTTTTCNTTCCGGGGTGATCGGATNTGCTCCAAAGACACCTACTGGAAAATCATCACGACTTGANNCNGGNATCGCTTTACAAGTTTNCNGNATAANTTTCAGCNGCGANNAACCNGNTNTTTTNCATTCGATGGCCGACACCCCAAAGAAGCGGTTTGACTACATCATTGTGGGAGCGGGAGCGGCCGGCTGCGTTCTGGCGAATCGCCTTTCAGCGGAT
>PAUU01000049.1 GCA_002713825.1 Acidiferrobacteraceae bacterium
AATAGTTCACCTGCGCGGATGATCACGTAACCTTCTTTAAGCTCTGCACGACCCTCCCGCAGGCTCTTGCCTTCCCATCCATGGAGCCAAAGCCCCGCCTCGAACTCCTCTTCGATAAAGTAGTCATGCCACGCCTTCTTATTGCGGGCGATGCTGTTGTCTGACTTGGCCTTGTTCGCGGACATCGGAGTTGGTTGCGGTTTAGAAGTGCTTTTGTGCGTTCTTCGCATTCTAAGGGCTTATGCGCCATTTGGTGTTCGAGCGGGTTCTATAATCAGTGTTTTGACTCATCCAAAATAGCCCGTGGCCCAAGTTCAGCGCTCCCTGATCGTTCCCTACAGTGCCCATGAGATGTTTGCATTGGCGGGCGAGGTCGACCGGTATCACGAGTTTTTGCCCTGGTGCAGCGCATCGGAAATCCTGGAGTCCATAGAAGACGCACTCCTCGCGCGGGTCGATATCAGTTACAAGGGCTGGAGCACCTCGTTTACCACCCGTAACCGGATGGATCCTGATGTCCGGATTGGGATGACCCTGGAAGAAGGGGCGGCCTTTGACGCGCTTGAGGGCATATGGCGTTTCAAGGCGCTTGATGCATTGGCATGCGAGGTGACGTTGGAAGTGGACTTTTCCCTGTCGGGGCCGCTTGGCAACAAGATGCTGGGTCCGATCTTCAGCCGCATCTGTGCCGAACTGATCGACGCATTTGTGGATCGCGCAAAGGCGCTGTACGGAGAACGCGAGTTTGCTTAACGTGACGGTGGTCTACGCGCTGCCTCAGGAGTTGTTCCAAGAGGCGCTGGAACTGCGCCCCGGGTCACGGGTCCGCGATGCACTTGCACAGTCCGGTGTTTTGGAAGCCTTCCCCGATATTGAGGTCGAGAGCGCACCGCTTGGCATTTTTTCCCGTCGGGTGGAGCTCGACACGGCGCTTGCGGATGGCGATCGGGTTGAGATTTATCGTCCGCTCAAGCTGAGCCCAACCGACGCGCGCCGACTGCGGGCAGAGAGGAAACGGGTCAGTCGCCCGAAGGCGTAATCTTGTCCCATAGATTTGAGAAAAAGCCGGGACTGTCCTCCTCAAGATCAGGCTCAATGGCTCCAGGCAGGCCGGCGCCCTCCACAACTTTTCTCACTACCTGATCATTTTCAAACCAGATACTGAGCCGATACTGGGTTACGGGCTCTCCTTTGGCGGGATCGAGACTGTAGAAGTAGTCCCATCGTTGCGCATGGAACGGATCCTCAATAAGCGGCGTACCCAGAATGAAACGCACTTCGTTGCGTGGTGTCCCCGGAGTAATCTTCTCGATTTGTTCTGCACTGATTACGTTACCCTGTTGAATCTCTACCCGATAACTGCGTACGCAGCCGCTCGAAGCCAGCAGCGAAGCTGCGATAAAGAGATAAAGCAGGACTCTTGGCAGGGAAAAATCGATGATACTCATGGCCCGCATCATACCGGATGAAAATTGCCCATGAGATCTTCAGGTATCGGTGAGTGATTTTTGCATTGCGATTTCATCGCAATGATCAAACTTGGGACAGGCCACGCAGACCCCAAACACTTTCTCAGGAAGGCTTTCCATCGAGACAATTTGATAGCCCAACTTGCGAAAAAAGCCCGGCACGTAAGTCAGGGCGATCATTCGGGTCAGTCCGAGTTCCCGAGCCATCTGCTCGATGCCATCCACCATTTGCTGGCCAAGACCCTGTCCGTGATGACTGGGATGGACCGCGAGGCTGCGCACTTCCCCCAGTTCCCGAGTAAAGATCTCAAGTGACCCACAGCCGCAGACCTCTCCATCAGCTTCAGCAACCAAGAATCCCCGGAGACGTTCATTGATCTCGTCAGACGAGCGTTCGAGCAATCGTCCATCCTCAGCGTAATCCTGGAGCAGCGAGTGGATGGACAAGACGTCTGATGTTGTCGCAGGGCGAATCAATGCAGTCATGTCACGGTCCGGGAAAGTAATTCTTCTGCGTGGGCACGAGTTTTGGCGGTGATCTCGACACCCCCCAGCATTCTTGCCAGTTCCTCAGTGCGGCTGGTCAGGTCGAGGGTGTCCAATTCTACCTGTGTCGCATCTCCCGAGAGTTTTGTGACGCGGAGATGATGCTGTCCTTGTGCGGCGACTTGGGGAAGGTGGGTGATACATAAAATCTGCCGGTTTTGCGCGAGCGCTCTCAGTTTCTGGCCGACAATATCGGCGACCCGGCCACCGATGCCGACATCCACCTCATCATAAATGCACGAGGATGCCGGAGTTGCTTGGGCGACGGTAAGTTGAATGGCCAGGCTGACGCGGGAGAGTTCTCCTCCGGATGCCGCCCGCTCCAGAGGTGCGAAGGGAAGGTCGGG
The DNA here is from genome assembly GCA_002713825.1 of Acidiferrobacteraceae bacterium. Classification (GTDB taxonomy): domain Bacteria; phylum Pseudomonadota; class Gammaproteobacteria; order Arenicellales; family UBA868; genus UBA868. The sequence goes on from PAUU01000049.1 coordinate 2,363, forward strand.
GCCCGACTGCAGCTCAAAATGTACGTTCTCAAGACCCCAGGGGCGGCGTTCACCGGCTGCTCCTTCGCGCAACGTGATTCGGAAGACCGAAGCGGCAAGTCCCAGGGAAGGCAGTTGGTCATTGACCTTTTTCTGGAGATGTTGCGCTGCTTTTTCACGCGCCTTGGAAATTATTTTTGCCTGCTTGTCATAGATGCGCCGCGCTTTACCAAGTGCTGCTTCGAGCGACTGTGGGTCATTGACTGTGGCTGTCAGGGTCTCAAGTTCCTGAGATAACTCGTCCAGCAGCGCTTTGAGCGTCTCCGGAGGAACACGGTATTTGCGTCCGGCATCGTGCAACGCGCCGAGGCGTTGATTGATCTGCTCGAGCTCATCAGGCTCCACGGCGTAATCGTCGCTGTACCCTTGAAGTGCTGCGACGACTTCAGCGAGTTGTGCACCAAGACCGTCGATCTGGCCAACCAGCGCGTCAAGTCGCGTATCAAAGGCGGCAAGATCGTTAAGCCGACCGGCGGTTCTCGTCAGCACCGACGAGACAGACGCCGTCTCCGCCTGGTCAAGCTCCTGAAGCAGTTCCCACGCCCCTTGGGCGAGTTCCTGTGTATGGGAAAGGCGGGCATGTTTATGGCCAATCTCCACATATTCGTCAGGGTTGGGCGCAAGCGTATTCAGCTCGTCAACTTGATGGCGCAGCAGGGCTTCACGCTCGCGGTGGGTATCCAGGCCAGATTGCGCTCGAGCGAGTTCTGCCGACAGTTGGGAGATTTGCGAGGCCGTTTCGGCCAGCGTCTCGACGTCCTCCCGAATAACTGCGCTGTCATCAAGGACGGCACGCTGGACTTCCCGCTGCAGCAGTCGGTGATGTTCGTGTTGGCCATGAATGTCCGTGAGCAGGGCGCCCAGTTCACGCAGTGACTGGATCGCGACAGGACGGCCATTTATAAATCCGCGGGAGGCTTTCTTGGAGTAGACGAGCCGTCGCAACGTGCATTCGCCATCTTCCCCCGACAACTCCATTTGTATAAGCCAGTCGCGCGCTGATGCGAGCTTGCTGACGTCAAAGTCCGCCTGAATCTCTGCGTGTTCCGAACCGCTACGGACGAGGTCCCCCGATGCGCGCCCTCCGAGCAGCATCGCCAATGCATCAACGACGACCGATTTCCCTGCGCCGGTTTCCCCGGTGATTACCGTAAAGCCGGGCTCGAAGGAAATCTGGACATGTTTGATGACAACGAAATCACGGACATCGATCCAGTTGATCATTGTCTGCTGCCGGATCAGCCCCAGCCCAGCTTGGAATGCAGCGCCTTGTAATGACTGTGCCCTTTAATTCGGATGAGTCGGGCACAACGGTCGGCGGGGCCAATCTTGAGGACCTCCCCTGGCTGGACCTCTGCAAAATCCAGGCCATCGACAAAAATGTAACCCCGTTCGTTATCCGACTCGACAAATTCGATTTCAATCTCCGAATGTCCATCTAGGACAATCGGCCGTTGGCCGAGCGTATGGGGGCAGATCGGCGTTAATACGATAGCCGGGAGAAGTGGATGCAAGATAGGACCGCCAGCAGACAGAGCGTAGGCTGTCGATCCGGTGGGCGTTGCCACGATGACGCCGTCGCCCCGAGTCCGGCCGATAGTCTCTCCGCGTACGCGGGTGTCGAACTCGATCATTTTTCCTGTCGCCCCCTTGGACAGGACGACATCATTGAGCGCCAGCCGCTCGTCCTGGAGTTCACCCTGACGCATGAACCCCGCCTTAATCATCATTCGTTCTTCAATCTCGAAGTCGCCGGACAGCATGAGATCGATATCGGCCGCAAAACAGTCCGCAGGAATATCCGTAAGAAAACCCAGCCGACCCATATTAATACCAATCACAGGAAGATCGACCTGAGCCAATGCGCTCGCCACATGGAGCATCGTGCCGTCGCCACCTAGCACGACGCCAAGATCAATCGCCTCGGCGAGCGATTGGCCGTTCTCACCAATGCGAAGTCCTTGTATCTCCTGATGCGTGGTATCGCCCAGCAGTACGGCGCAGCCCCGTTGCTCGAGGTGCGCCCGGATGTTGTTCAGAGTCGCTTTGACCGCCGCGTCTTGATAGCGCCCGAAAAGGCCGATGGATCTGAAAATCATAATTTTCTAGGGTCGGTCGCCGCCAGTCAGGCAGGTTATCCCGCCAAGGTAAACTGATTACGGGCGAATCATCCGGTGGTATGATTAACCCAATATCTAGGAATCTTTCCCGGATATTTTACCTTCATTTCTCGGCGGCAAGCGCGTGACAGAACCGGTTGAAAATCTGCGACATCTGGAACTCAACGATCGGGCACAGCACCTGCTGAAATTCCTTATCCGCCGCTATGTCAGCGACGGGGAGCCCGTGGGATCCCGAACCCTTTCGCGCGAATCGGGTCTCGACCTTAGCGCGGCAACGGTGCGGAACGTGATGGCCGATCTTGAGGAGCTGGGGCTGATCCGCGCGCCTCACACTTCAGCGGGGCGCGTTCCCACTCAACTGGGCTACCGGGTTTTTGTTAACAGCCTGTTGCAGGTCCAGACCCCGGTGAAGTCCAGCTCGAAGGAAATCGTTGACGCCTTGGCGGGCGCGAAAGACGCGGACGAACTGCTGGAGTCTGCTTCAGAACTGCTGTCGGACATCACCCAGTACGCGGGGGTGATCATGTTGCCGGGATCAGACAAGGCAAAACTCCGTCAGGTTGAGTTCCTTGAGCTCTCAGAGGATCGTGTTCTTGCGATCCTGGTAACGGATGATGGTCGCGTCCAGAACCGTGTGATCTTCCTGGATAAGACATTGTCGGCGAGTGAGCTTGTCGAAGCAGGTAATTTTTTCAATTCTCGTCACGCAGGGCGCACGCTACAGGAGGTGCGCCACCGCTTGCTGCTGGATATGCAGCGGGACAGCGACGAGATGAACCGCATGATGCGTACCGCCGTCGAGATGGCCAGTCAATTGCTTGACGAGGAGCCCGCAGAGGAGGGCGTCGTGGTTAGTGGGGAGACCAAGTTGTTGGGCATCCCCGACTTCGATCAACTGGGCAAGCTGCGCGAGATTTTTGATACGTTTAAGACCAAACAGGATCTGCTGAATCTGCTGGACAAAAGCATGGGTGCCAGCGGCATCAGTATCTTTATTGGCGAGGAATCGGGATACAGTGCTCTGACTGACTGCAGTGTGGTCACCGCGCCTTACGAGGATGAAGGCCGCTGTATCGGGGTCATCGGGGTCATCGGGCCAACGCGCATGGCCTATGAGGAGGTCATCCCGGTAGTCGATATCACCGCCCGCGTGCTCGGTAGCGCTCTGCGCGGACTCCACTGAGCTTCATTAGCCAGTTCCTGGCCAGGCGGGGTTGAAAATCCCGGCTCGACCCTCATATAAATCAATAATGCACCTTTTGCCCCTTCCGTGAAGGAAAACTTCATCTATGACTGTTGGTAAATCTGAAAAAACAAGCGACGTCGCGGCCTCGGAGACTTCGGCAACTGCTTCCCCGCATAAAACGGAAGCGGTTCTAAGACAAGAGCGCGACGAAATCCGGGAAGCATCCTCTCGCGAGGACGGGTTGCCTGCAGAGGGACATGAGTCCGCAGGGCCGGACACCGAAACCGACCCCGCCGTCCTTGCGGGCGAAGAAGATGAAGCAGATGAGTTGGAAGCGCTTCGTGCCGAGAATGTCCAGCTTCGGGATGAATCTCTTAGGTCCTATGCAGACGCGGAAAACGCGAGAAAGCGTGCCCAGTCCGAGATCAGCAATGCCAGGCGATTTGCTCTGGAAGGCTTTGCAAGTGAACTGCTGAATGTGCGGGACAGCCTGGAACTGGCGAAATCAGTTGACCTGGATGGCGCTGAGGGGGTGGTGGAGCGCGTTGTTGAAGGACTGGAACTGACCCTGAAACAGCTGGATTCGGCGTTTGAGCGGTTTTCGGTCTTTGAGATCAGTCCTGAGGTAGGCGNTAAGCTGGATCCGGAATCACATCAGGCGATGACGCTTGCGCCATCAGCCGACGTTGCGCCGAACCATATCTGTCAGGTGATTCAGAAAGGATATCGGCTGCATGACCGACTGCTGAGGCCTGCGAGGGTCATCGTGGCNAAGGCNCCTGANGNTGAGGATTAGAGNAAAAAATCCTCCCCCNGCGCTTGAAAAGGCCTGAATTAGCCCCACTTATTCAATAGTTTCGTTTTTATACGGTATTTCGAATACCGCGTTTGAGGAAAATGACATGGCAAGCATTATCGGTATTGATTTAGGCACCACGAACTCCTGCGTCGCTGTGATGGATGGCGGCAAGCCCAAGGTTTTGGAAAACAGCGAGGGAGACCGGACAACCCCGTCCGTTGTCGCGTTCAGCGATGACGACGAAGTCCTTGTTGGCCAGTCTGCTAAGCGCCAGGCAGTCACCAATCCTCACAACACCATCTTTGCGTCAAAGCGTCTCATTGGACGCAAGTTCGACGAAGATGTGGTTCAGCGTGATCTCGACCTCATGCCGTACAAGATCGTCAAGGCGAAAAACGGTGATGCCTGGATCGAAGCTAGGGACAAGCAGATGGCGCCGCCTGAGATCTCTGCCCGTGTGCTTCAGAAGATGAAGCAGACGGCAGAAAGCTACCTCGGCACCGATGTTACAGAGGCTGTGATTACCGTGCCTGCTTATTTCAATGANTCACAGCGCCAGGCCACTAAAGATGCCGGTCGAATCGCAGGGCTNGAAGTCAAACGCATCATCAACGAGCCTACCGCAGCGGCGCTGGCTTACGGCCTCGAAAAACAGCAGGGCGACCGCAAAATCGCGGTATACGATTTGGGCGGCGGCACCTTCGATATCTCGATCATCGAGATCGCCGATGTCGATGGGGAGCATCAGTTTGAAGTGCTTTCAACCAACGGTGACACTTTCCTCGGTGGGGAGGATTTCGACCGCCGGCTGATCGATTATCTCGCTGACGAATTCAAAAAAGATCAGGGTATGGACCTGCGGGGCGATGCCCTTGCCATGCAGCGCCTAAAAGAGGGGGCAGAAAAAGCCAAAATTGAACTGTCTTCCAGCGCGCAGACCGAAATCAACCTGCCCTACATCACTGCAGATCAAAGTGGACCCAAGCATCTCAACCTTAAGCTGACGCGCGCCAAGTTTGAGTCGCTGGTGGATGATTTAATCAGCCGGACGATTGACCCGTGCAAGACGGCGCTCCAGGATGCGGGCCTTTCCGCTTCTGAGATCGACGATGTTCTTCTGGTCGGTGGCCAGATCCGGATGCCGAAGGTCCAGGATGCGGTGAAGGACTTTTTTGGCAAAGAACCTCGGCGTGACGTTAACCCGGATGAAGCGGTGGCGATGGGTGCAGCGATCCAGGGCGGAGTGCTTGGCGGTGATGTCAAAGACGTGCTGCTACTGGATGTGACACCATTGTCTCTGGGTATCGAGACACTCGGTGGCGTGATGACCAAACTGATCGAGAAAAACACGACTATTCCTACCAAGGCGAACCAAGTGTTCTCTACTGCGGATGATAACCAGACTGCTGTGACCGTCCATGTGCTCCAGGGAGAGCGCGAAATGGCGCAGCACAACAAATCTTTAGGACGGTTTGATCTTTCGGATATCCCGTCTGCGCCGCGGGGAATGCCCCAGATTGAAGTCACGTTTGATATCGACTCCAACGGGATTCTCCATGTCTCGGCAAAAGACAAGGCCACTGGTAAGGAAAACAAGATAAAGATTACTGCAGGCTCGGGTCTTTCGGATGACGAGATCGAGCGGATGGTGCAGGATGCGGAGACCCATGCCGAGGAGGATCGCAGGGCGCGTGAGCTGGTAGATGCACGCAACCAAGGCGAAGCCATGATCCATACGGTCAGGAAGACGCTGTCGGAAGCCGGCGACAAGGTGGAAGACGGGGAGAAGGCCAGCATCGAGAGCGCGATCTCTGATCTTGAGGAGGCGCTGAAGACAGAAGACGTTGCCGAGATTCAGGCAAAGACCAATGCCCTGATGGAAACCAGTCACAAGATGGCTGAGCAGATGTATCAGGAGCAGGCGGGCGAAGCCCCAGCGGGAAGCGGTGCAGCGTCCTCAGGCGAAGCCCCGACAGGTGACGACGTGGTCGATGCTGAATTTGAAGAAGTTAAGGATAAGAAAGAGGACTAAGCTTTTTCCTAGGGTCTGCGTTGCCGGCCCAGACAGTCTCGACCTGGCAGAGCCGGCACTTTTTGGTGCCGGCTTTTGCTGTTGATCAGGTTTTAGAACAAGAGAACTATCGGACAGAATTATGGCGAAACGGGATTATTACGAGGTACTGGGTGTAGATCGCTCGGCTGCCGAAGCTGATCTCAAGAAAGCCTATCGCCGCCTCGCCATGAAGTACCATCCGGATCGAAATCCGGATGACGAGGGGGCGGAAAGGTCCTTTAAAGAGGCAAAGGAAGCCTACGAAGTTCTCGCTGATCCGCAAAAGCGCGCGGCTTACGACCAGTTCGGTCATGCGGGCGTAGATCCCTCTGCCGGTGGCGGAGGGGCGGGTCCCGGTGCGGCTGGTTTCGGCGACATCTTCGGCGACATCTTCGGCGATATCTTTGGAGGGGGCGGCCGGCGCTCCGGCGCAGGTCGGGGGGCGGATCTGCAGTACACCCTGGAACTGTCCCTTGAGGAAGCGGTTCATGGTTCCGAATCACGTATCCGAATTCCCTCTCAGGTTCGCTGCGACACCTGTGCCGGCTCGGGGGCACGGCCAGGAACCTCGCCAGTCACCTGCACCACCTGTAACGGCCAGGGACAGGTAAGAATGCAGCAGGGATTTTTCTCGATCCAGCAGGCCTGCCCCGATTGCCGTGGCCGCGGCACGGTGATCCAGTCGCCGTGTAGCGACTGCAGCGGCAGCGGGACAGTCCAGAAAACCAAAACCTTGCAAGTCAAGGTCCCCGCGGGCGTGGATGAGGGTGATCAAATCAGGCTGGCGGGAGAGGGACAAGGGAGCGCGATGGGCGGAAGCGGAGATCTGTACGTTCAGATCCGAATTCGCCAGCATCCCATTTTCTCGCGGGATGGGGATAACCTTTACTGTGAGATGCCGGTCAGTATTGCGATGGTGACNCTGGGTGGAGAGATCGAGATTCCGACATTGAGTGGCCGCGCACAACTCAAAGTCCCGCCTGAAAGTCAGTCGGAGCGGGTCTTTAGGCTGAAGAGTAAGGGCGTCAAGAATGTGCGCTCCGGCGCTGTCGGAGATTTGTTCTGCAAAATCAAGGTCGAGACACCGGTTAATCTCAACCGGAAGCAGAAAGACCTGCTGCGTGAGTTCGATGACATGCTGAAAGCCGGTGGTGAACGGCATTCGCCTCGGGAGAGTTCCTGGGCGGATCGACTCAAGAGTTTTTTCACAGCGTCCTGATTCTGCCGCTGACGGTCAGGCCTCGGGCGAAAAAAGCGTTCGCAACAGACCCCCGTCGCGCCGCGGGCCTTCTATCAGTTATCCTTGCGGTTTCCTTTGCAGCGTATTTGGGCGAGACCGCTTGATCACCGTTACCCAGACTCCATTGCCCGGCGTGGTCATAGTAGAGCCGCGCGTATTCGAAGATGATCGCGGCTTTTTCATGGAAAGCTTCAAGGCCAGTGATTTTGCCGAGGCGGGCCTTCCCACCCATTTTGTGCAAGACAATCATTCGCGTTCCACCAGGGGGGTGCTGCGCGGACTGCATTATCAGTACCCCTCCTGGCAGGGCAAACTGGTCCGAGCGCTGGTGGGTGAGATCTTTGACGTTGCAGTGGACATACGCCGAGATTCGCCCCACTTTGGCGAGTGGTTTGGCGTGACACTCTCTGCATCTAACCGAAAGCAGTTATATGTTCCCGCGGGTTTTGCTCACGGGTTCTGTGTTGTCAGCGAGGTCTCCGAGATGGCCTATAAGTGCACGTCACTTTATATGCCGGAAGATGATGCGGGAGTGCTATGGAACGATCCTGATATCGGCATCGAGTGGCCGATCGACGATCCGATCCTGTCTGGAAAGGACGCTGTGGCGCTTCGGTTGTCTGAGCTCCCCGAGTTGTCTGTCGGAGCCTAGAAGGTGCGTATCCTTGTTTTTGGCCGAGTGGGACAATTGGGTTCGGCGCTCGCCGAGTTGTTACCTTCCCATCATATCGTGACATTTCTCGATCAGCCTGACGTGGATCTTGCCGTACCCGAGTCCGTGCCTGATCTAATTGGTCAAATTGAGCCAGAGTTGGTCATCAATGCGGCGGCTTATACCGCGGTGGATAAAGCGGAATCTGAGCCGCAGCTTGCTGAGCTCATCAACGCGCACGCACCAAGGATGATGGCAAAGACCTGCCAGACTCTCGGGATTCCGTTAGTACATTATTCGACTGATTATGTTTTTGACGGTACCGCTTCGACGCCGTACATCGAAGAGGCGCCGGTGGCACCCAGGAGCGTCTACGGCAGGACCAAACTGGCCGGAGAAGAGGGCGTCGCAAAAGAGACCGATCAGCACATTATTTTGCGAACCGCCTGGCTGTACTCCCATATCGGGCATAACTTTCTTAAGACGATGCTGCGCGTCGCATCTGAGGGAAAGCCGCTACGCGTGGTTGACGACCAGATGGGTTCGCCCACCTTTGCCTGGGATCTTGGCATGGCGAGTGTCGCGTTGGTGGATGCCCTAGAAAGTGGTCGGGATGACATTTATGGGATTTTCCATGCGACCAATGCCGGGGTGACCAGTTGGCATGGTTTTGCCCAAAAGATCTTTGAATTCGCTAAGGCTGATCGGGTGGATCTCATGGCGATCCCGACGNAGTCCTATCCTACGCCGGCGCCGCGCCCTGCATATTCGGTTCTCGATGGCGGTCGTCTGTACCGGGAGGTCGGCGTCAAAATGCCTGATTGGCGGGATGCGCTGGCCCGGTGTATCGCCCGCCTTTGAAAGCAAACTGGACTTTGGAAAAATCGCCCATTATTCTGGCCGTGGATACGGCCACTGAGTCTTGCTCGGCTGCGTGCCTAACGGACGACCATGTGCATGAGCGCAGCGTGATAGACCCGCAGGGGCATTCCCGATTTCTGCTCCCGATGATCGAAGAGGTTCTGCGCGAGGCAGACATTTCCAAAAATGCCCTGGATGCTGTGGTCTACGATGCGGGGCCGGGGTCTTTTACCGGGATCCGGATAGGAGCCGGAGTGGCTCAGGGCATTGCGCTGGCTCTCAATAAGCCAATGCTGTCGATTTCGTCCCTGATGATACTGGCCGAGGGGATTCGGGATCAGATCAAGCCATCAGACCGAATTGTTGCAGCCATTGATGCCCGAATGGAGCAGGTCTATTGGGGCTGCCTTGAGAGCGGTGCCGATGCATCCGGAGGCTGGCACTGGCAGGAAGCGCCGAGGGTCAGTAATCCAGAACTCTTGAGAGAGTACGTCTCTGATTGCGTGGGTGTTGGCAGCGGCTGGGATCGCTATGCCTCGGTGTTTCAAGCAGACGCAGATTGCGTGTGGCATGCAGCCGCGTTTCCCCAAGCGGGTTATGGCGCACGGATCGCAAGTCGGTTACTCAATCAAGGTGTCAAAGGGGAGTGGCGTGAGGCCGCGCCAGCCTATATTCGCAACGACGTGACCAATTAGGGTGGCCCCGGGAAAGGGCGACTAGAGCCGGGAGAGGTTTACGGTGCCGCTCGTTTCGACCGAGCAGGTGCCGGTGTTACTTTTCCAGACACCGCTATACGACCCGATCAGGGAAGACGACGCACCCGTCAAGGTGAATGTGACGCTGTCCGAGACTGTTGCAGTGTCAATGGTTGCTGCAGCGATTGCACCTGATCCGCCGCCGCCTGAGAAGAAGACACTTGGGGCGAGCACATATCCCGATCCTGGATTAGTGATCACGACTCCCCCNACCTCGCCNGCNGTGTCNCCCGTGCCCANNACNGCGTTACCTTCGGCNTTTGTNCCGCCGCTGGGGGGCTCGCTGAANCTGANCACCGGTACNGANGTATAACCGGCGCCNCCAGCAGAAATCGTGACNGCACTCACTCCNCCNGTNGCCTGNGCCGAACTGATAGTCAGGCTGACCGTGCCGCTGTTGCTGTTTTCCTGATCAGCCGTTAAGGGATTGTCCCCTGTGGTATTGGCCGGTGCCTGAACGGCGGTGCCTGTCAGATTCCCTCCAGAAATGCATGCATGTCCGGTGATGCTGACCGTGCCGCTCACGGTGCCTCCGCCATCAGACAGGGTCATGGTCGCCGCTCTTGCCACTCCGGTTTCATCGCTGATGGTGCCGGCCCAATGTCCTGAGACGTTGAATGCTTGATTGAAGACCCCACCGCTGCTGCCTCCGCTACAGGCAGCCAATCCACCGGCGGCTAGGACTGCTGTCAGGATTGCGGTAATGGATTTTGCGGTTTTCATTCCGTTGGCAGCCAGATGAGTCAAAAAGATACTTTACCCGATCTCAGGTGTTGCGCCTATGATGAGGCTGCTGTTCCGGTGCGGTTGNAACCAGCGCGATCAATCCAGGAGCTGCTTTTTCANGAGCTCATTGACCGCTTGCGGATTGGCCTTCCCCGAAGTGGCTTTCATGACCTGCCCCACGAGAAAACCAATCACTTTNTGTTCCCCCCCACGCACCTGCTCCGCCTGATCGGGAAAACCCGCTATCACGTCGTTTACTGCCTGGGCAATGGCGTCGGTATCTGTGATTTGGGTCAATCCCTTGGATTGGATTAAGGCATCGACATCACCGTCATTCTCACCCTCCCACAGTGCTGCGAAAACCTGCTTGGCTATCTTGCCGGACACCGTCTTGTCCTGGATTCTGCAAATCAACTGACCCAGCAATGCGGGTGTTACAGGACTGTCAGAAATGTCGATATCGCTCTTGTTGAGCCAGGACATCAATTCGCCGTTGATCCAGTTCGCGGTGAGGCGTGACTCGCCCTGAGCATGNNCAACAGCNGATTCGAAATAATCGGCAATCTCACTTTGNCCNNTCAGTTGCGCAGCGTCGTCTTCACTCAGNTNATANTGAGANANAAAGCGNNNCTGTCTCGCATCGGGCAACTCGGGTAACTGCGANCTGANTGNGGCAANATCNGNNTNGNNGATGACGAGCGGCGGCANATCNGGGTCAGGGAAATAACGGTAATCATGTGCTTCTTCCTTGCCACGCATGGGCCGGGTNAGNTCNGCGTCNGGATCGTAGAGNCGGGTCTCCTGNANGATNGNCCCGCCNGNNTCNACCACNGANATCTGNCGNTCAATCTCATGATGNAGCGCACGCTCGACGAANCGGAANGAGTTGATNTTCTTNAGTTCAGTNCGCGTGCCGAGTGTGGNTTCTCCNCGNGGCCGGATAGAGANATTCGCNTCACAGCGGAANGATCCTTCCTGCATNTTGCCATCGCAGATTTTCANTGTCCGNACGAGCGTNTGNAGTTTCTTCAGGTANGCAACNGCTTCNGCAGGAGAGCGAAGATCCGGCTCCGANACGATTTCGAGNAATGGCGTCCCGGCCCGATTCANATCNATNCCCGTCATGCCATGGAAGTCCTCNTGAAGGGATTTCCCGGCATCTTCTTCAAGATGAGCTCGCGTGATCCGGATGGTTTTGAGCCCCGCTGCGGTTGTGATCTCAAGGCTGCCGCCGCTCACAACTGGAATTTCATACTGACTGATCTGGTAGCCTTTGGGCAGATCCGGGTAGAAGTAGTTTTTTCGGGCGAAAACGGAAACGGGATTGACCGTCGCCCCTACCGCAAGGCCAAAAGTGACCGCCATCAATGCCGCCTGGCGATTCATCACAGGGAGTACCCCGGGCAAACCGATATCCACGGCACAGGCCTGGGTGTTGGCCGACGCGCCATAGGCGGTCGAGGACCCCGAGAAGATCTTGCTCNGNGTCATCAGTTGNGCGTGAACNTCAAGCCCGATGACGCACTCGAATTCCATGCTCAATNCTCCGCCGGCANGCGCTGATGCCAGTCTGTTTCCTGCTGCAGTTGATGAGCCGTGCTCAAAAGCGAAGCCTCGTCCATAAATTTGCCGATTAACTGCAGCCCCACGGGCAACCCGGCCGTATCAAAGCCGCACGGAACAGACAGTCCTGGCAGTCCCGCTAGATTGACGGTATTGGTAAAGATATCGTTGAGGTACATCGCGACTGGATCCTGGGTTTTTGCACCGAGAGGGAACGCGGTTGTCGGGCTGGTCGGACCAACAATCACGTCGCATTGCTGAAACGCGGTTTCGAAATCCTGGGCGATAACGCGCCGGATTTTCTGCGCTTTGAGGTAGTACGCGTCGTAATAGCCAGCAGAAAGTGCGTAGGTGCCAATCAGTATTCGACGTTTGACCTCCTCGCCGAATCCTTCGGCCCGGGAGTTCTCATAAAGGTCGACGAGCTCCTCTGCGTGTTCAGAGCGATGACCAAACCGCACGCCATCAAAGCGCGAAAGATTCGAAGAGGCTTCTGCGGGCGCGATCACGTAGTAGCAGGGAATCCCGGCAGCACTGTTAGGCAAAGAAACATCGACCAGTATCGCCCCCAGCCTTTCCAGTACCGCAAGGGATTCGCGCACTTTCTCAAGCACCTCTCCGTCGACTGACGTGTCGAAAAATTCTTTTGGCAGGCCAAGCTTCAGCCCGCGTACTTCCGTACCTAGCAGCGTTGCCATATCGGGCGCTGGGGCGTTGATCGAAGTGGAATCCCGAGGATCAAATCCCGCCATACACTGGAGCATGAGAGCGGCGTCTTCTGCGTTTCGTGTGATTGGCCCGCCTTGGTCAAGTGAGGAGGCGAAGGCAATCATCCCATAGCGGGAAACGCGCCCATAACTTGGCTTTAGGCCGGTCAGTCCGCAGAAAGCGGCGGGTTGTCGGATCGATCCGCCGGTATCTGTGCCGGTTGCGCCCGCCACCAGGCATGCCGCGACGGCTGCTGCCGAGCCGCCGGAACTGCCTCCCGGAACACGATCTGGATCCCAGGGATTTTTCACGGATCCAAAAAACGAGGTTTCATTGGACGATCCCATTGCAAATTCGTCCATGTTGGATTTGCCGACAGTTACGCTGCCAGCCTGATGGAAGCGCTCCACAACGGCCGCATCGTAGGGCGAGACAAAGTTTTCCAGCATCTTTGAGCCGCAGGTGGTGAGAACGCCCCGGGTACAAAAAATGTCTTTATGCGCGATGGGCACCCCAGTCAGCAGGTCAGCCTCACCGCGGGCCAGTTGCCTGTCAGCGACTGCTGCGGCGGTCATGGCGCCTGACTCATCGACGGTGACAAATGCGTTGAGATCGCTGTGCTGAGCAATGCGATCCAGGTAATGCTGAGTTACCTCGGTACTGCTGATTTCGCGACGGCGCAGCATGTCGCGAAGGGCGGTCAGACTGTGTTCGTGAAGCATGAAAAAACGGTTCTCTTGGGCTTGAGGGCGCTAGCGCCACTCTGCGGTCGCGCTATTCAATAACGCGCGGTACAAGGTACAGGCCTTCATCTACCTGCGGAGCGCTTTCTTGCATTGCATCGCGTTGGTCAGGCTCAGTCACCTGGTCCTCACGCAGTCGAAGCTGGATATCCTGCGGGTGAGCCATGGGTTCTACGCCGTCTGTATCACAGTCATGCATTTGCTCCACCAGGGACAGAATCCCCGAGAGGCCTTCCTGGTAATCCTCCAACTCGTCGCTCGAAACCTTAATTCTCGCAAGGTGGGCGACACGCAGTACGTCTTTTTCTGAAATGGACACCGATTTTTCTGGAGGGGCAAAGCCAAGAAGAAGAGCTACAATTATATCCCAGCCGTTAGGGGTATCGTGTTCCCCTGTGATAGATTACCGCCTTCGCACCTGCCACTTTTGCTGTCGTACGGACTCATGGTACTGAAACGTCTTCTCGGATTTTTCTCCAACGATCTGGCAGTGGATCTTGGTACGGCCAATACTCTGGTTTACGTTCCAGACCGGGGCGTCATTCTCAATGAGCCTTCAGTAGTCGCTATCCGCACGGGCTCCCTGGCGCCTGAGAAAACGGTGCTGGCGGTGGGTCAGGAGGCAAAGATGATGCTGGGGCGCACGCCCGGCAATATCCAGGCCATCCGGCCGCTTAAAGAAGGGGTCATTGCCGATTTCACGGTGGCGGAGGTGATGCTGAAGTACTTTATTCGCAAAGTGCAGCAGAATCGGTTTTTTTCATCTCCTCGGATCGTGATCTGTGTGCCAGGGGGCTCAAACCAGGTGGAGCGCCGTGCTATTCGCGAGTCGGCCATCACGGCGGGCGCGCGAGAAGTCTTTCTCATTGAAGAGCCGATGGCGATGGCAATCGGCGCCTCGTTACCGGTTGCAGAACCCACAGGATCGCTGGTTGTTGATATCGGGGGCGGCACAACCGAAGTCGCGGTACTCTCCCTTGGCGGAATTGTGTACGCGACTTCCATTCGTGTGGCTGGGGATACTTTCGACGAGGCCATTATCAATTATGTCCGCCGCCGCCATGGCCTGCTTATCGGTGAGGCCACGGCGGAGCGGGTGAAAAAAGCCATCGGAACCGCATGGGATCAGTCCGATCATCGGGAGATGGAAATCAAGGGGCGGGATCTGGCCCAGGGCATGTCCCACAGCCTGACCATAGGCAGTGACGAGGTGTATGAAGCCATCAGTGACTCGCTCCGCCAAATTGTGCAGGTGATTCGAGAAACGCTCGAAAACACGCCGCCCGAACTAGCTGCCGATATCGGTGATCGCGGGATGGTGATCGCCGGCGGGGGCGCCCTGATTCGCGACATGGATCGCAGGCTGATGCAAGAGACGGGACTCCCGGTAGTCGTGGCAGATGATCCATTGACCTGTGTGGCCCGGGGCTGCGGCAGAGCGTTAGAGGAAATGAGCGCACTGGGTGACGTCTTCACACACGAGTAGCCGCGCCGCATGTTTGTGCGAGTACCCTGGCAGTGTGGCCGTTGCCTGAGTGAGAAGGCTTATCCGAATCCAGGAGTGACACGATGGTGAAGAGCAGGGACGGCGTTGTACGCAGTCTCGGTCCTTACCTGCTGCTGTCCGCCGCGCTGGTGGCAGCCTACCTGTATTTGCCGTCGGTCCGTACGGTGACTCAGTCTGCGGCCGTCATCGGTATCCCGGTTCACTTCTTTGCTTCTTTGCCCAGCACCGCGCTAAAAGGCATGCAGGGCCACCTGACGACCGCGGATCAGTTGCGCAACGATTTCGAGGCAATGCGCCAGCGTAATCTTATCTTGCAGGCCAGGCTGCACCGCTTCGAGTTTCTTGAAAACGAGAATGCGCGTTTGCGCGAATTGTTGTCCGCAATTCCCTCTGAGGCGGAACAGGTGACGCTGGCGGCATTACTCGCGGTTAATCCAGATCCTGCAGCGCTCGCTGTCATAATCAACAAGGGCAGTGCGGACGGAATCTTCCAGGGTCAGCCGGTGGTTGATTCGGGAGGCCTGGTGGGGCAGGTCACCAAGCCAAGTTTGTTTTTCAGCAAAGTCAGCCTGATCACTCAGGAAGATCAGGCGGTTCCGGCACAAGTGGCGCGCAGCGGCCTCCGAACCGTGGTTTATGGCAGCGGACCCGGTCGCCTGCTCAGGGTGCCCTACCTTGACCGAAATGCAGACGTTCGAGCAGGCGATCTGCTGGTGACCTCCGGGTTGGGAGGGCGGTATCCGCCGGGATATCCGGTTGCCAGCATTACTGCTGTTGAGCGCAACCTTGCCGAGGCATTCATGAAGATTACAGCCGAAGCCGCTTCCCATTTGGGCCGCGATCGGGAGGTGCTACTGTTATGGCTGCCTGCAAAAGAAGCAACTGCGCTGCAAGATCCAATGGAAACGGAACAGGACGATGATTAGCGTCAACAGTGAGCAACACCGCTCCTGGATCCCGTTCGTGACGGTGTTTATCGCGTTGGTGCTGCTGGTCATTCCAGCACCTGAACTGATTCGGGGTTTCTTACCCGACTGGGTTTCCCTCGTGCTGATCTACTGGGCATTGGCCTTGCCCGACAGAATGCGGCTGCCCCTTGCCTGGGGCGTCGGCCTGGTCATAGATCTTGTTATCCTGGGGATTCCGGGTGTGCATGCGCTGAGCAAGACCATCCTCGTCTACCTAGCCAAGCATCTGTCCTTGCAGGTGAGAACCTATCCGCTTTGGCAGCAGAGCGTCGTGATTGCACTGCTGCTTGGGATAGAACTAATCTTTTTTGTGATCGTTGACTTCGCTGCAATGGGGAGTCTGAGTGAGGTGCATCGCTGGACAGCCGTTATTGTTGGCGGTCTGGTTTGGCCCGTGGTTTATTTCGCGCTTCGGCGGAGTCGGCACCTCGCCAACTTAGGCCGTTAAACGATGGCCGCTAACAAACTGCCCTCAGCCCGTGCTGTCGCACCCGAAACGGTGCGTCGGAGAATTCGGATCGCTGCCGTTCTGGCGCTGGCACTTTCTCTGATACTGATCTGGCGTTTCTACTCGCTCCAGGTCTTGCAATACGAACGCTACCAGACNCTGTCACTGGATAACCATATCCGCATCCAGGCCGTGCCCCCAGTGCGGGGACTGATTCTGGATAGACATGGTGTTGTTCTGGCACGCAACACTGCCGTTCACATTCTGCAGGTGGTCCCTGAGAAAGTTCATGACATGGAGGTGATGCTGCGGAAGGTCAATGACCTGGTAGGGCTGAGTACTGCAGAGGTTGAAGCATTTCGTTCCCGTCTGAAGAAGCATCCTGCATTCGAAAAAGTGTTGCTTAAGGCTAGGTTGGATGATGTTAAGACGGCAACTTTTGCGGTGAATGAATACCGTTTTCCGGGCGTCACCTTGGAGGCAGTGCTACATCGGGATTACCCGCAAGGCAGTTTGGTGTCGCATGTGCTGGGTTATGTGGGTCGAATCAGCGAGAGCGAGGAGGCGATGATCGATCCTGCGGCATACCAAGGGGTTCGCAGCATCGGCAAGATAGGCGTCGAGAAACAGCATGAGGGCCTCCTGCTCGGTCGTCCTGGATTTGCACAGGTAGAGATTGATGCTCATGGAAGAACCTTGCGCACGATTAGTCGAAGTAGCGCAACCCCCGGGAATACCTTGAACCTTACTATCGATGTGGATCTGCAGCGGATTGCACGTGAGGCGCTTGGGAACCGGCGAGGGGCAGTGGTGGCGATAGCGCCGTCTAGCGGAGAAGTGCTGACCATGGTGAGCAGTCCCTCCTTCGATCCCAACCTTTTTGTCGACGGTATCGATCAGCAGACCTATGATGCACTTCGTGGCCTGGAAGATCGGCCTTTGCTGAATCGCGCGCTCTACGGAAGATACGCGCCTGGGTCTACGATCAAGCCGGTGATTGCGCAGGCTATTCTGGATGCCGGGATCAGCCCGCAAGAGTCGGTGTACTGCCCGGGATGGTACACCTTGCCGGACAGTACGAGACGGTATCGCTGCTGGAAGAAAACAGGTCATGGGCCGGTAAACCTGCACGGCGCCGTTGAGCAATCCTGTGATGTGTATTTCTATGAAATGGGCCGAAGGCTTGGCATCGAGGCAATGGCGGACGTGTTGACCCGATTTGGTTTGGGTGCTGTAACGGGGGTCGATCTGCCTAAAGAGCCTGACGGGCTGGTCCCCACACCCCAATGGAAGCGCGCAACCCGCGATGAGTCCTGGTATCCGGGAGAGGATCTGATCACCGTTATTGGGCAGGGTTATCTCATGGTTACTCCGATGCAGCTTGCCCGCATGANAGCAACGCTGGCCAACCGCGGCATTCCCGTGCGGCCTCGTCTCCTGCTTTCGAAAGAGGACTCGCTGAGTGGTGAAACCATCCCGTCCAATGTCTCCTCCCAACCGGCTAAACCGGCGGTGGAAGCGTCTTTGGATCGTGTCATTCAATCAATGACGGCAGTAATGCACAGTCCTCGAGGCACAGGGCGCGCAAGTGGGCGGCGAAGCCCCTATCAGATGGCCGGTAAGACGGGTACGGCACAGGTGATCGGCATTGCCCAGGACGAAGAATATGATGAAAGNGTGATCCCAGAAAAATTCCATGACCATGCACTCTTTATTGCCTTTGCACCGGTCGATAAGCCCCAGATCGCGATAGCGGTCGTGGTTGAGAACGGCGGAAGCGGCGCAAAAGCGGCGGCTCCCATCGCCCGAAAAGTAATGGACCGGTTTTTTCAGAAAAAACTGCAACGAGCAGCAGTTCTCAGAAAGCATCATGTTTTTGGGTAGGTCACTGCATCTGGACGGCCCATTGCTGATCGCGCTTGTCTTCCTGTCGGCGCTTGGACTCGTGGTGATTTTCAGCGCCTCCGGAGAGAATTGGGACGTCATGTTGAGGCAGGGCATTCGTCTTGGGGTATCAGTCGTCGCGATGTTGATTCTGTCGCAGGTATCACCGGAGACACTTCGTCGGCTGTCGCCCCACCTTTTTGTTATTGCCCTCATCGCGCTGCTAGGTGTACTGGTAATCGGAGTCACTGCAAAAGGGGCTCAGCGTTGGCTGGACTTGGGTGTTGTACGGTTTCAGCCATCTGAGTTGATGAAACTCGCTGTCCCNATGGCAGTCGCGTGGCTGCTCACCCGAGGACGGTTGCCGCCAAGTTTCTCCATGGTGACGGCAGCATTAATGGTCACGCTTATTCCGGCAGGCCTGGTGGTGATACAGCCTGATCTCGGTACCGCGATCATGCTGATTGTTTCGGGCATGATTGTTGTCTTTCTGGCGGGTATCCGTTGGCATCACATTATGATGCTGTTGGCTGCCCTTGCTGCCTTGGCACCTTTTCTGTGGTCCCGGCTTGATGGTTATCAGCAGCAGCGGATCCTGACGTTGTTTGATCCCTTTGCTGATCCACTGGGGAGCGGTTATCAGACTATTCAGGCACAGATTGCCATCGGATCAGCCGGTATCTGGGGGAAAGGATGGCTCGAGGGCAGCCAGTCACATCTCGAGTTTATTCCCGAGCGCAGTACTGATTTCATTTTTGCAGTCTTTGCCGAGGAGTTTGGGTTGATCGGCGTATTGATGCTGGTCCTTCTCTATTTGTTTATCGTGGGTCGTTGCCTGGTTATGGCGTACCACACCCGGGACACCTACTCGCGATTGCTGATCGGGGCCNTGGCTCTGACCTTTTTCTTTTATTTGTTTGTTAATCTTGGGATGGTGTCGGGCATTCTCCCGATTGTCGGGGTGCCGCTGCCCTTGATCAGTTATGGAGGAACTTCCATGCTGACTCTGATGGCAGGCTTCGGCATGATTATGGGAATGCACGCAAGACGCCGGCTGATGACGTGAGGAGAACATGGTGATGGATCAATCAGGGGTTTCCAAAACACGACGATGGTGCGCTGGGGTGCTGAGCGCCCTGGCAATGTGGGCGTCACCGCTTTATGCGGTTTCTCTTGAAAAATACCCCCAGCTGGCCGAATTGGCTGATCGCCTGGATGGGGTAGAGGGGCTACAAGGGCAGAAGATGAAGTCGTGGTTTCGCGACGCGAAGATTCAGACCAAGATTATCGATGCGATGAATCGTCCTGCTGAAAGGTTGTCATGGCACCGTTACCAATCCCTGTTTGTTAATCCGGCATCCATTAATGGGGGTATTCAGTTTCTCAAGCAGCACGCACAGATTTTGGCTACGGCCGAGGAACGTTTTGGTGTCCCGGCAGAGATTATTGTTGCGATCATCGGCATCGAAACCCGCTATGGCAAAGTGATGGGCAGTTTACGGGTGTTGGACAGTTTGGTGACGCTCTCTGTGGAGTACCCCCGACGCAGCAAGTTTTTCTCCTCAGAATTGGAACACTTCATGCAGTTGGTTGCTGAGCAGGGGCTGGATCCACTGGCGATCAAAGGCTCTTACGCCGGCGCGATGGGCATTCCCCAATTTATGCCGAGCAGTTACCGCAACTATGCCGTCGATTTCGACGGAGATGGCCGTGCGGATCTTCTGAACAGTGTGGCAGACGCGATTGGCAGCGCCGCCAATTACCTGGCTCGTCACCGCTGGGCGCCAAATGAGGCCATCGTGACTCGTGTTCTTAACGCGCCAGAGGGACTCGATGACATGGTCACCCGAAAATTGAGCCCCCATTCACCGCTGTCTTCGGTGAGGGCGCTGAACATACCAGTCTCAGGCGATGATGCGGATGAGAAGGTGGGGGTGATGCGCTTTGAGGGAAAACTGGGCCCAGATTATCGGCTTGGCCACCACAATTTTTTTGTCATTACCCGCTACAACCGTAGCCAGAACTACGCTATGTCGGTCTTTGAACTCGCAGAGCAGATCGCGTCAGCTACTGGAAACTGAGCATGCGATGGTGCCGGTGGGCAGTCCTGGCGGCCGCATTCCTGATGCTTGCCGGCTGCAGTGCTTTACGTGATCCCCCGTCCGGCGGAGCCTATTTCGAAGACGATGGTCCGCCTGACTCCAGCCCCGATCCTGCGTCGGTTGCCAACGCGATCCCCAGAGCCGAGTCGTTGAGCAGGATTGGAAATGCCCCATATACGGTTTTTGGTGTTCGATATGTGCCCATGCCCTCTGTCAGGGTGGGTTATTTGGAGACCGGAGAGGCCTCCTGGTATGGGAGAAAATTTCATGGCCGAACCACCTCCAACGGAGATGAGTACGATATGTTCGCCATGACGGCAGCGCACAAGACCTTACCGCTGCCGACTTATCTTGAGGTGCAGAATCTCGCTAACGGCCGTGAAGTTCTAGTTCGGGTAAACGATCGCGGACCATTTCTGGGTGGCAGAATTCTGGATCTGTCGTATATGGCAGCGAAGAAACTGGGTGTGGTCGAGTCGGGAACAGCGCCTGTTCAGATCCGGGTTGTTGCGACAGCAACGGGCCGGAAAAATTCCTCTTCTAAGGTCAATTACAGTAGAACGCAGCCGCCTGTTTTTCTGCAGGCAGGCAGTTTCCGGCTTAGGGGGAATGCAGAACGCCTTAAAGCGCAGCTTGTCGAGGGCGGGATCCCCCATATCCGGATCGCGACGGTGGAATACCAGGAGAATCGTTATTATCGGGTTCAAGCAGGCCCGCTAACGGGCACCAAGGCNGTACAGAAGCAACGAACCATAATTATGAATGTCACCGGCACTGAGCCGACGTTAGTCAGGGAGTGAAGTCAATCATGAGCAGAAAGTGGGTCAACGTACTGCGTCGGGGGGTTGTGGGAATATGCATCGCACTGATGCCTTGGGCTGCATCCGCCGAAATGGAGTCGGATCTTGCCGAGCCGATGCGGTCGAGTATTCCGCCGCCAAAACTGAAAGTATCGTCCTGGCTGCTGATGGATGCGGCGACCGGAATCACGCTGGCGGGTGACCGCGCGGACACTCCTGTTGAGCCCGCCAGCCTGACCAAATTGATGACCGCCTATATCGTCTTTCGGGAGATTGAACGGGGCACGATAGATAAAGACGACACGGTCGTTGTGAGTGAGAAAGCCTGGCGCTCGGAAGGATCTCGAATGTTTATTGAAGCGGGCGACAAGGTCCAGATCGAAGATCTGCTGATGGGGCTTATCGTGCAGTCGGGTAATGACTCGGCCGTGGCGCTGGCCGAACATGTTGCGGGCAGTGAAGAGGGGTTTGCGGATTTGATGAATCAGACCGCCGCAGAACTGGGGATGGAGAACAGCCACTTTATTAACAGCGCAGGCATGCCGCATCCAGATCACTACACCACGGCTCGGGATATCACTTTGCTGACCCGCGCCATTACTGATCAGCAGCCCGACCATTACGCTATGTACGCCATTCGGGAGTTCACCTGGAACAACATCACCCAGAAGAACCGCAATCCTCTTTTGGGACGCGACAGCAGTATCGACGGCGTCAAGACAGGCCATACCCGGTCCGCGGGATATTGCCTGGTAGGGTCTGCCGAGCGGGACGGGATGCGATTGATCGGGACAGTGATTGGCGCACAGAGTGACCGCGAGCGAGCGGATGCGGTCTATTCACTGCTGCGCTTCGGATTTGCCGCCTACGAGCACCATGATCTGTATCCGGCGGGTCAAAAGGTAGTGGAATCGCAGGTGTTTAAGGGGGTGGCGCAAACCGTCTCTTTGGGGTTATCAGAGCCAATTGCCCTGGTAATGGCCAAAGGCCTTGGCAAAAAACTGAAGGCAGGCGTAGCACTGACAGATCCCGTGCTTGCGCCCGTGGTAAGCGGTCAGCTACTGGGTACCTTGACAGTCACTCTTAACGATGACGAACTGTTATCCAGACCATTGGTGGCTCTGCAGGATGTGGAAGCGGGATCATGGATGACGCAACTTTCTGATGCCGTTCGCTTGTGGTTCCACTGATGGCCAACGAAAGCAAAGCTGATGAGATTCCTGAGGAGTTGCTGAGTTTCCCCTGTGAATTCCAGATCAAGGCAATGGGCAAGCAGGTGGCAGGCTTCGATGATCGCGTTCGGAAAATTGTTTCAAGGCATCTGTATGGTGGGAAAGTTCTTGATCTTCGAACCCGAGAGAGCGGCTCTTCAAAGTATGTCTCTGTCAGTTGTACGATTGAAGCGACGAGCCGCCAGCAACTGGATGCGATCTATTTGGACCTCAATAGCGAGAACGACATTCTGCTGACTCTCTAGCGGCCAGGCGGGATAACGTATCATGATGCCGCAGTTGGAATTTCGCCGATTAGGAGTTCGCGATTACGCGATCACTGCGGAAGAGATGCGCACGTGGACGCAGACAAGAACGCCTGATACGACTGATGAGATCTGGTTTCTCGAGCACGAACGGGTCTATACCCAGGGAGTCAGCTGCCGTGAGTCCGTACGTGAAGGTGCGCCTGATATTCCTCTCGTGAAATCGGATCGTGGCGGACAGATTACCTATCATGGGCCGGGACAACTGGTCGCCTATCTGCTGCTGGATCTCCGACGGTTAGGCCTTGGCGTGCGCCAGTTGGTTCGCCTGATAGAGGCATCCGTGATTGAGTTGCTCGGTCAATATGG
Source organism: Acidiferrobacteraceae bacterium (assembly GCA_002713825.1). Lineage (GTDB taxonomy): Bacteria > Pseudomonadota > Gammaproteobacteria > Arenicellales > UBA868 > UBA868. Next base: position 25,366 of record PAUU01000049.1, read on the forward strand.
CCTCACTGCTGTTGCCCGACCCGGCGCCCCCGGCGTATACGTAGACGGTGAAAAAATTGCTGCGTTAGGATTGAGGGTGAGATCCGGATGCTGTTATCACGGCCTCAGTCTCAATGTGGATATGGATTTGGAACCTTTCTCCCGCATAAACCCGTGTGGGTTTGCAGGGTTGGGTGTGACCAGCATGAAAGAACACGGACTCTCCGTCCGGGTAGACGTGGCGGTGGATGCCTTGGAGAGGATTTTTGAAGCCCGTCTTTTTGGGAAGAAGACCAACGTCGGCTGAAAAGTGGGCGTCTGCTTCAGGATTCTGTCATTACGGTTATGAATCCAAGTCGGCGCGTTCTCGTGCCTCGGCGAGTCTTTGTGGTGTTCCGATATCCATCCACCTGCCGTGATACAGCTGGCCGCTGAGACGACGGTCCTCTGCAGCTTGATTCAACAAGGGTGAAAGCGGAAGCCGCCCGCCCGAATGCCTCGCAAAGAGAGATTTCCGGTAAAGACCGATCCCTGCATAAGTCAGAGTGCTGGACGCGCCCTGTTTTATCTCGACGAATGATTCATGAAGCCCAAAATCCCCGTCCGGGTGGTGGGGCGGGTTGGGAACCAGAACCAGATGGGCATCACTGTTGATGGTGTCTGGCAGTGTTGAGAAGGGGAAGTTGGTCCACACATCTGCATTCACCACAATGAATGGATCGCTTTGGATGAGCTCAAGTGCCTTGTGGATGCCGCCGGCAGTTTCAAGCGCTCCAGGCGGCTCATGAGAAAATACGATCTCAAGCGCATGGGAATTGAATCGGCCAAGATGGTCGACAATTTGTTCTCCGAGGTGCGCCACATTCACGGTCACTTGGGCGACACCAGCTCGTTCTAGTGCGAGCAGGTGATGTTCGATCAGCGTTCTGCCCCCAAGCGCAATTAGTGGTTTTGGCGTGACATCGGTCAGGGGCGCAAGGCGCTCGCCGCGCCCGGCGGCCAGAATCATTGCTGATTTTGCAATCATCGTTGGGCTGGATGTTCCGGATATGAACCTTCGGCAGAGTTCCTGTGATCCAAAGGGTTGCCTATAATACTGTCTTCAATTAATTGGTGTCGCGACAAAGCGTTTCGCGAAGATCACCAGCAAGAACCCTTGATCCATGCTGTCACCAGAATTGCCCAAATGAGACGACTCCTTTCGACGGTATCCCGAATTTGTTCCAGCAGCGCCCGCTTTGGCGCCGGGGTACTCCTCGCGCTGGGTGGGTTGGCAGGTCCCGCCTCTATCTCTGCCGATACTCCGATGGTTTTTGCAGATGAGACGACCTGCCCGGCAGATGTGATCGCGTTTCCTGAAAGTCTTTTGCCGTACATCTCCAGAGATCCAGCAAGACTGCCAATCAATCTCGAAGCCGATCAGATCGATCTTCCATCCGCAGAACAGTTGGAACTCAAAGGGGGTGCGCTTGCGACACAGGGTGCTCGCGGCATCTACGCGGATGAAATCCGCTTCGATAAAAAGACTCTATCCCTTGAGGCAACCAATGCGGTTCTTTACTCCGAAAACGGGGATCGCATCACGGCGGAAGGGTTGGCCCTTGAGATGGAAACACGTATCGGCAGTGCCCGCGACGTCACGGTGCAGTTCGCTCGTCGGGATCCCATCCCCAAGCGCAAAGTTGCAGATTTTTCCAACACGACATTTGATCCGTCAGGGTTTACGGTTGCAACGGCCGGAGCCCTGGGAAGTGTCAAGGGGCCGGCAGCAAAGACACCCGATGTGATCCGACTGGCGTCAGGCGAGATCCTGAAACTCGATTTTGGAGACGCTGCGAAGGACTCAGTTTCGACTACGTCGACTGAGGGCGATGAGCCGTTTCAAGTGCGGGCAAAGGCGCGAGCCACAGCCAGTATGCTTTTCCTGGAAGGACACGACCGGGAGCGCTTTCAGGACGTAGTGTATTCGCGGTGTGTGGCAGGTGACGACTCAGTATTGATCGAGGCCAGCGAGATCACTCTGGATCATGCCTCGGGAATGGGGACGGGAGAGCATCTGAAGCTGAAGTTCTACGGCGTACCGATTGCCTATGCGCCAAAGCTCAGCTTTCCGATTACGGACGAACGCAAGAGTGGGTTGCTGTTTCCCATGATCGGCTACGGCCAGAATTGGGGTTTTAATATTGAGGTGCCGTATTACTGGAATATCGCCCCTCAGCATGACGCGACGTTTTCTGGGCGATTTATGGCCAACCGCGGCCTTCTTGGATCCGGGGAGTACCGCTATATGGGCGAAGCCGCCGGAGGAGATTTTCGGGGGATCTTTCGCGGTGAATTCATGCCCGATGACAGCAAATATGGTTCCAGTCGATACGGGTGGAGTTACGAGCACCGCCAGAACCTGCGAAAAGCGGGTTCAAGTTTTTCTTTTGGTGCGGACATCGGTGAAGTGTCCGATAAGTCCTATTTGGAGGATTTATCGGACAATCTTCAGGTCAGCAGTGCATCCCATATTCCCCAGCGGGTGGATCTATCCGTCGATCCGATGGATATCTTCCTGGAGGATGAAAATTTCCAGATCAATGCCGATGCCACGGCATACCAGACCCTGGACAGCAGTGTTTCTGAAGCAGACGAGCCCTATAGCCGCCTTCCCGGCGTCAGGGCATCCTGGAATAAGACTTTTGCGCTAAATGCCAGTGATCCGGATGGCTGGCTGCAGGACAATAGGACGCGCTTTTCTATCAAACCCCAGTTGGTTTCCGAGTTGATAAATTTCGATCACAGTTCTGCCACAAAAACGACCGGGATTCGGTGGGATAGCCAGATGTCGCTGGCGGTACCCATGGAACGAACCTACGGTGAGATCACTCCAAAAATAACCTATGCGCATACGGCCTATAGTGTCGAAAACCAGCCGGCAGGACAGTCCTCTGACCCGACCCGCGGAATTTACCTTTTCGAAATCGGATCAAAGCTGTTTTTTGAGCGCGATGTGACTTGGCGGGGCAGCGATCACACACAGACGCTCGTGCCGAGCCTGACGTACCGGTATGTCCCTTATGAGGACCAAGATGATCTGCCGGTGTTCGATTCCGGTACCGTAGGTTTTGAAAATATTGCTGACGCATTTGTGGATAACGGATTCTGGGGGGCAGACCGTATTCAGAATTTCCAGGGTTTCACGCTGGGGTTGTCCAGTGAGACCTATGCGGAAGGCTCTGGAAAAGATCTACTCAATTGGCAACTTGCCCAGCAGATCTATTTTGTGGAGCGTGAGGTCACGCTGGACGGTGGCGGGGCTGACTCCAGTGACTTTTCCCCTTTGCTGGCTAATGCGACCTTTCAGGTGACCAAACATATCAGTACGAATGGGTTGGTCAACTGGAACTGGGAAGAGAGCGAGATCGGCAGGTGGCGCTTGGGTGGCCACTACAGTTTGGATTTTCGCCGTGAATTCGGAGCGTCGTACCGCTGGGAGGAGTCCGAGAGCAATCTTGAGTTGGATTTGACCTGGCCTTTGGCGCCGCGGTGGCAACTGGGGGCAGCAGCGCTGATTGGCCAGTCCGATACCGACGACTCGGGCTCCTATAGTCGGGTCAGCGTGGGCTACGATGCCTGTTGCTGGGCGCTACAGGTCTCGCTGGAGGATCGTCCGAGTCAGAGCGATGACAACGGGGGTGTGCAGTTCCTTGCGACTTTCAGCCTCAAGAGTCTGGGAGACATTTCCAGTAACCAATTAGCAGAGGGCATCCAAACAACTTCGCCCTCATGGAATTAACCAGCGTCTTGGTGGATCTCAGGCGGGTATTCGAATATTTCGCTGGTGCCGCACTACACTCCAAGAGGTGTTTGCTGGCAGCGGCAGCTTTTGCCTTGACGCTGGGTTCCGGCGTGCAGGCCGACCAGTCGCTTAATCGTGTCATGGTGGTTGTCAACGACGGTGTCATCACTGAAGCCGATCTCAATCGGGAGATTTCCCTCGCCCAGATGGAGTTACGCTCCGCCGGCCAGGCGCTGCCGCCCCGTGACGTTTTAGCCTCCGGTCTGTTGGAGGAGTTGATCGTCGATACCTTGCTGCTGGATGCGGCGGCGCGCGCGTCGATTTTTGCCACTGACCGGGAAGCGGCTTATGCGCTGACGACGATTGCCCGGCAGAATGGCCTGACCTTGCCCCAGTTGGAGGCCGCGATCGTGGGAGCCGGGGTAGCGATTAAAGACTATGAGACAGATCTGCGAAAGCAGCTCACGATCCGAAAGCTGATTGAACGGCAGATCCGTCGCCAAGTTGACGTTAGCGATCAGGAAATTAATGAGTATCTGGCACAAAATCCGCAGGAGGACAAACCCGATGAAGTCGAGTTTGATCTGGCCCATATCCTGCTGAAATCACCCTCGGGGGCTTCAGAATCACAAATCTCTGAGCTTCGAGGCCGGCTTGAAGAGATTCGACAGGAGGTTATCAGCGGGCTGGCGTTCAGCGAAGCGGCGAGGCGGTACTCAGACGGAACCAAGGCATCAGAAGGGGGAATGCTGGGAGTAAGGACGGCAGAGCAGTTACCGCAGCCGTTTCTTGATGCCGTGGCAGAGGTGCCGCCAGGCAGGTTATCACCCGTTTTTCAGAGTTCCAACGGATGGCATCTTCTGAAAGTAGTCGGACGTAAGTCTCAGCGAGAGGCCGTCGTACGGCAGCAGGAAGTTCGGCACATCCTGATCAGGTCCAGCGCACTTTTGCCTGACGAACAGTTAAGAGCGCGCCTGGAGCGGATTCGGAAGCGTATTGTGGCGGGCGAGGATTTTGGCGCAGTCGCCCGACTGCAATCTGAAGATGCCAATACCCGTGCACTTGGTGGAAATATCGGTTGGCTAAGCCCGGGGGAGTTGCCGGGGGAGTTTGAGCAAGTGCTTGATCCCTTGTCAGTCAACGAGGTTAGCCCTGTCTTTCAGACAACCGCTGGCTGGCACATTGCCCAGATCACCGGAGAACGGGAAAAAGATGTAGGGAATACCTTGCGCCGACGCCAGGCAGAACGCATCATCAGTGGCCGCAAGACTGAAGAGGCCTTCGAGCAGTGGGCACAGTCTTTGCGAGAAGAGGCATTTATCCGCTACCGGGTCAGGCCCGGCGAGTAGACAACGCCCCAGCACCGGGGCGTTGTCTCTTGGCTATGAACCTGGACCGCCAAACAGCATTAAGTACTATTTAGTGCCGGACGTGAATTCAGGATATGCCTCAAGCCCGCAATCGGCAACATCGACCCCCCGATACTCGTCTTCTTCGGTGACCCGAATTCCAATTAGCACTTTCAAAGCATACCAAACGATTCCAGAGGTTATAAATACCCAGAAAAAGATGGTGAGTGCACCAATTATTTGGCCGGAGAAACTCGCGCTCTCACCGTTTGTGATGGGCACGAGGAGAAGACCGAGCAAGCCTACGGTGCCGTGGACGCTTATGGCCCCAACAGGATCATCAATTCTTATTCTGTCGAGTAAGATAATTGAAAATACGACAAGTACACCACCGAGAGCTCCGAAGATCGGTGCCTGTAGTGCAGATGGTGTTGAAGGTTCGGCGGTAATCGCCACCAGCCCTGCGAGAGCGCCGTTGAGCGCCATGCTCAGGTCGGCCTTTCCAAATATCAGGCGAGCAGTGATAAGCGCGGCTATCAAGCCTCCCGCAGCTGCAGAGTTTGTATTCATAAAAACGACTGCGACTGCATTAGCGCTTTCAACTGAGGCTGTGGCTAAAACCGAACCACCGTTGAATCCGAACCAACCAAGCCAGAGGATGAATGTGCCGAGGGTTGCCAACGGGAGGTTCGCGCCCGGGAGAGCGTTTATCCTTCCATCTGGACCGTATTTGCCTTTTCTCGCGCCCAGTATAAGTGCGCCCGCTAGTGCAGCTGCCGCACCCGCCATATGTACGATACCCGAGCCGGCAAAGTCGGAGAATCCGAGATCTCCGAGCGTATATAAACCCAATACAGCTTCGCCACCCCAGGTCCAAGCACCTTCCATCGGATAGATAAACCCCGTCATGAATACGGCAAAAATTAGGAAAGCCCAAATCTTCATTCGCTCAGCGACAGCTCCTGATACGATGGACATCGCTGTTGCAACAAAGACAACCTGAAAAAAGAAGTCAGAAGATGGCGCGTACGTCGCGGGCTCTTCGCTACCGCTAACACCATCGGCCGTAATTCCGTCGAGGAACATTATGAAATCTCCTCCGCCGTACATGATGCTGTAGCCACAAATCAGATACATAATGCAAGCGATTGAGTAGAGAGCAACGTTTTTCGTCAGAATTGCTATGGTGTTTTTAGAGCGAACAAGGCCCGCCTCTAACATCGCGAAGCCGGCTGCCATCCACATGACGAGAGCGCCGCAAATTAAGAAGTAAAATGTGTCTAAAGCGTAACTCAGTTGAAATATAGAGTCTTCCATTGTGATTCGTCCTTTTCTCTCAGTGCTGGGTTCTCTGAATCAGATAGCGTCTTCACCGGTTTCGCCGGTTCGGATTCGAATAACCTGTCCAAGGTTGTATACAAATATCTTTCCGTCACCAATCTTTCCTGTTTTTGCCGCGTCGCTAATGGCCTCCAGCGCTTGATCCAGCAATTCTTCAGATATCGCAACTTCCAGTTTCACCTTGGGCAGGAAATCCACAACATATTCCGCTCCCCTATAGAGTTCGGTGTGTCCTTTCTGCCGACCAAAACCTTTGACTTCGGTAACGGTCATCCCCTGTATTCCGATTCGGGCAAGGGCATCCCGAACATCATCCAGCCGAAATGGCTTGATAATGGCAGTGACAAGTTTCATTCATGTTCTCCTATCGCAAGGGTCTGTCTAGCAATCAGGCGATCAAAGCGCCCAAAAACCGATTGGTTCCTTTTTACAAGCAATTTGTGTGCCAACTTTGATAACCATTTCTGCTGGGAAATGTCATGCGCTTAATTCCAAGTTGAGCGCACCATGCACTGTCAAGTGGCAGGATTGTGAAGATTTGCACTTAACCGGAGCACGCGCTGCGGACTCTGCGACTGGTAGAATGAAGACTTCCAGCGAGGACACTTGAGATATGACGGTACCGTTTAAGAAGATTGCTGAATCCCTGTCAGAAGTATTGCCTGTTGACCTTGCCGATGACGTCAAAAAGAACGTGCGCGCCATGGTCCAGTCTTCTCTTGAAAAAATGGATCTCGTCACCCGGGAGGAGCTCGAGGTTCAGGAAAAAGTCCTGGCACGGACCCGAAGCCAGCTGGAAGCCCTGCAGCAACGGGTTACCGAACTTGAGGATGCGCTCAAACGCAGCGCTGATCCTTAGTAGTTCTCATCCCAAGGATTGGGAAATCATGACAAGGAGCTGTCAATATGTCCCTCGCGAGACTGCAAAGTCGGGCGCCGAACGGCCTTGATGCGCCGCCGGTTTTAGTAGAAATTCATCTTTCGGGCGGCTTGCCCTCATTCACCATTGTTGGGCTTCCCGAGGCCGCGGTGCGGGAAAGTCGAGAGCGCGTCCGCAGCGCGCTGATCAATTCTGGTTTTGATTTCCCAGCGCGGCGAATTACAGCAAATCTTGCGCCCGCGGATATTCCCAAGCAGGGAGGCCGTTTTGATCTACCAATTGCGCTTGGCATCCTGGCCGCGTCCGGTCAAATCAAGCCGGTGGGCGCCGATCTGCCGGGGGAATACCTCGGCGAACTGGGCCTCGGGGGAGAGCTGCGTTCGGTGACGGGCGTGCTGCCTTCGGTGCTCGCCGCGAAAGCGTCGAACCGCAACGTCATGCTGCCGGAAGCCAACTTTGCAGAAGCGAGTCTCGTTGAGGGCGCAAGCCTGCTGGCAACCGAGAGCCTGATGCAGGCAGCCGCGCATCTTTCAGGCAGTGTCCTGATTGCCGAACAGGCAGGGGGTCAGTCGCGGCTACAGCGTCAGGAGCACTGTGCCGTGTTAGATCTGGGTGATGTCTGTGGACAGTCCCTCGGGGTGCGCTCGCTTGAGATTGCCGCTGCTGGGGGCCACTCGCTTATGATGGTGGGCCCTCCCGGCTGCGGCAAAACCATGTTGGCCGAACGGCTTGCCGGCATTTTGCCGGATATGACGTCCAGTGAGGCCCTTGCCACGGCGGCCATTTATTCGGTCTCCCACCTTGGCTTTGATAGTAGGCACTGGCAGCGCCGACCTTTTCGTGCACCTCACCATAGCGCCTCTGCAGCAGCCCTGGTCGGAGGAGGGCCCCGGGTGGCCCCGGGAGAGATTTCCCTCGCACACAATGGCGTACTCTTTCTTGACGAGCTAACCGAATTTTCGCGCCACGTTCTCGATCAGCTGCGCGAGCCATTAGAGTCGGGATTGGTCACGCTAGCCCGGGCAGAACGCACGGTTCGATATCCCAGTCGTTTTCAGTGGGTGAGCGCAATGAATCCGTGTGCCTGTGGCTACAACGGCGACCGCTCCAGTCGTTGCAGGTGTACGAGTCAGCAGGTCACGCGGTATCAGGCCAAGTTGTCGGGTCCATTGATCGACCGGGTGGATCTCCACGTGAGGCTGCAATCAGTCGATCCCATTGCCTTGCAAGCAGATCAACCTCCTTCACAGAGTTCTGCTGAAGTGAGACGCCGGGTCCACAGTGCCCGCGAACGTCAGTTAACGCGTACCGGGCGTATCAACGCGTGTCTCACACAAAAAGAACTGGGTCGTGTGGCTCGGCTAGATTCGGCGTCACAGCGTTTTCTCGAAGCGGCGGTACGGCAGTTAGGACTCTCACTTCGCGGCCATTACCGAATATTGAAAGTGGCGCGGACTATCGCCGATCTTGAAGGAGTCAATACTCTTGGGGAGGACCACCTTGCCGAGGCGCTTCAATACCGTGCAACGGATCAACGAAATCCAGGATCCGTGAATTAAGGGTTCATTTCCAGCGCGGGTCGCGTTTTTCAATAAACGCGTCGATACCTTCCAGGGTATCCGGGAAAAGCATGTTTTCAGCCATCGCCTGACCGGCCGCCTGATAGGCTTCGGACAGAGGCATGTTCAACTGCCGATAAAATAGCGCTTTACCCACCCGCAAGGCATCAGCCGGCTTGCCCGCAATAGTCCGGGCGAGGGCGTTGACAGTGTCGTCAAGCTTTTCGGCAGAGACTACCCGGTTGACGAGGCCGTACGCCTCAGCTGTGTGAGCATCAATAAATTCACCCGTGGTCAACATCTCTAGGGCCCGCTTGCGCGACACTGCGCGGCTTAAGGGCACACTGGGGGTAGAGCAAAAGAGCCCCAGGTTGATGCCGGACACCGCAAATCGTGCTGTGTCCACGGTGACGGCGAGGTCCGCATTGGCGACGAGCTGGCACCCCGCGGCAGTGGCCATGCCCTGGACTTGGGCAATCACAATCTGTGGCATGCGGGCCACGGTTAGCATCATGCGACTGCATCTTGAAAAGAGATCTTCGTAGTACTGCTGATCGGGCTGTGCCCGCATCTCCTTAAGATCATGGCCTGCACAAAATGCATTACCGGTTGCAGCCAGGATCAGCACTTTGGTCTCGTTATCGGCGGCGACCTCGTCAATCTCTTGCTGAAGCGACAAGAGCATTTGCTCAGACAAGGGGTTATACTGATCCGGCCGATTCAGAATCAGTTTTACAACGCCCGGTGCAAGGTTTGCTTTAAGGACGACGGGCGAAGTATCCAAAGAGTCGGCAGACGCTTTCATGGCGCTATCCTGTTGCAAATTCACGCCATAACTTACACCCGGTCGCCTGCAAAAGTAAACTGCAATGTCCCGAATTTCGATTGCCCAGATGGACGCCCTCATTGAGGAACAGTTTCCGTTTGCCAGGGAATTCGGGTTTGTCCTGGAGTCGCTGGGTGACGGTGTCGTGGTGGTTCGGGCCTCCTATAAAAGCGCATTCCTGAGACCCGGTGGGACGATTGCCGGGCCCGTGATCATGGGTCTTGCGGACTATGCAATTTATGTTGCGTTACTAACCCGCATCGGCATGGTCGAACTTGCTGTCACCACCAGTTTCAATATCAACTTTCTCTCGCGCCCCGGAGAAGCAGATCTCATTGCCAACGCCAGCATTATCAAGCTCGGNAAGCGTTTGGCGGTGGGCGAGGTNGAGNTGNNCAGNGTTGGCGCNGATNATCTNGTGGCGCATGTCACGGCAACCTATTCGATCCCGCCGGGCACAGTCTGAGCAAGTGCCGCAAGGCGCAACTCAGTGAGCACCCATTCATTCGAAGGGATTCGGGCATGTGTGTTTGATGCCTATGGGACACTGTTTGACGTGCACTCTGCCGTCGGACGACATGCGGATCGACTTCCTGATGCCGCGGCAGTGTCCCTGCTGTGGCGAACCAAGCAGCTTGAATACACCTGGCTCCGATCCCTGATGAGCCGTTATGTTGATTTTTGGCAGATCACGGGTGATGCCCTGGCTTTTGCGCTGGATACGCATCGAGTGAGCGATGCTGCATTGAGCGATGATCTCATGCAGGCATATCTTGAGTTGTCCTGTTACCCGGAGGTGCCGTCAGTCCTTAACGGACTCAAAGACCGAGGCTTTCGCTGTGCGGTGTTGTCCAATGGCTCTCCCGAGATGCTCAGTTCTGCGGTAAAGAACAGCGGGCTTGATGATGTGTTCGATGCAGTCATTTCAATCGACTCCATAGGTACCTACAAGCCGGACCCACGCGTGTACCAGATGGCCGTGGATCAACTGGGCGTCAGTTCTTCGGAAATTGCCTTCCAGTCGTCCAACGCTTGGGACGCCGTAGGCGCAGGAGTGTTCGGATTTAAAGTCGCTTGGATTAACCGTTTCGGCCAGCAACCCGAGCGCCTGGGCATCGTCGCAGATGCAGAGCTAAAAGACCTCACGGCGCTGACAGGATTGCTGCGACCGGATTCCAAGCCCCGACGGGCGCAAAAGGGTTAAGTGCGTTTGGCGAGCCGGGCCCGGGCGACACGGGAGGCCGGAGGATGTCCCAGCCGGCGGCTGAGTGACTCCGTTATTGTGACAAGCTGCTCGAGATCAGCAGAGCAGTTAACACCGAGACCCTCCAAAAGGTAAACCACGTCCTCGGTTGCCACATTGCCGGCAGAACCGGATGCATAGGGACAACCTCCCAGACCGCCGACGGCGGCGTCTACTGAGGTCACGCCGATCTCAATGCATGCCAGGATATTGGCAAGCGCCTGGCCATAGGTGTCGTGGAAATGTACGGAAAGATTACCCAAGCCAACTTCACTGGCGCAGGCTTTGGTCAGGGCGCGTGCCTTATCCGGTGTTCCTACGCCGATCGTGTCGCCTAAAGAAATCTCTGAGCAACCCATTTCCACGAGTTGGGCCGCCAGGCGGGCGACCTGCGCAATCTCTACTGCGCCTTCGTAGGGGCAGCCCAGCACGCAGGAGATATAACCGCGGATCACGACACCGTCTGCTTTGGCTAGGGCGCAGACTTCGGCAAAGCGCGCAAGGCTGTCAGCAATGCTGCAGTTGATATTACGTTGCGAGAAGGTTTCAGAAGCCGCTCCGAAGACTGCAATTTCGCGTGCGCCCGCGTCGCGGGATAACTCGTAACCTTTTTTGTTGGGAACCAGAACGGGCAGCCGAAGATCTTTTCGCTCCGCCAGGGCTATGAGAACCTCGTCGCTACCGGCCATCTGCGGAACCCAACGCGGTGAGACAAAGGATCCGGCTTCAATATTGCGCAGTCCCGCGTCAGCGAGTTGTTCGATCAAGGCGACCCGCTCCTGGGGCGTGAGGGGTTGGCCTTCGTTCTGAAGCCCGTCGCGAGGCCCCACTTCAACAATACGGATCTGGTCAGGTCTCATTCATTCTCCTGTTGCATCAAGGCGCTGAGAGTGCAATGTGATAGTAAATGCAAATGTCGGGCTCTATACCGTCTTGGTAATCTTTTTCAATTATATGAACTGCCCGGGCGCCAAGCGAGGCATTGAGCCGCCACATGGCCTGTGCAAGCCCCACCCGATTACGGCCGCAGACAGACTTAAAGCCCTCTGAGCGAGCAGCCTCGATCTGGCGGACTTTAAATTCCCGGCCGATCCCCTGGCCCCGGTAATGCGCGTCCACCAGGGTATCTGCCGCGTAAAGAGCGCTGTTGCTCCCCCGTACCGGATCTTCTGCAGGGCCGCGAACATCGGCAAAATTTTCAAGCGGGGCGCCAAGGCAAAATCCCGCCAGTCTCCCTCCCTCGACGGCTGCGAGACTAATGCCACGCTCATCACAGATGATGCGCTCCAATGTTTCTGGCGTATCCTGTCGGGACGGCTCATAGATCTGTGCCTCAAGCAGCAGAACCGCCTCGCGCCACTGAGTCCAGTTACGAGTGCCCAGGCGTTGGTAGCGCATGAATCGATTGCTGAAGCCGACTGACGCTCAGTCCGCGCTTTGGCTGTTTGACTTCTGTTGTTGCTTTTCCTTGGAACGGACGATGCTTTCGTGNCGAGCGCTGCAGACGTTGCACTCTGAAGACGCCGGGTCCCGCCACTCCAGAGGCGGCATAAAGCCGTCATGCCAGATACCGAGGCTTTCTTGTTGCGCCTGCGTTTCTTCTTCCTGAAACGCCGCGGCAGGGCTGTCATCGGTGAGCGCCCAGCCAGAGCGCACTAGCCAGGCATTCAGGCTGGCGCCATTCAGAGTGCATTCTGCTCGAAGACCATCTGTGGTNGGCGTTGAGGCGGATAAAGAGACCAGAGGTTTGCACTCAACCCTGCCGCTCGTCACATGGTTCTGCAGAGTCGTCCAAGCAGTTTCTCCACAGCGCCAGGTGCCGCTGTTGGCTTTACAATGCGCGTCCGGGTGGGGAAGGGAAGCGCCGTCCAGGCGATAGGCCGTTTCGTCAAGAATCAGCACACCTTTCTCGGGATGCACGGCAACCGCAGATTCTCCAGAAGCAGGCACCGTCAACCCCAGGCCTGCGCACAGACTGGCCGCACCGATGACTGATCGAAACCGCATCTAGGCGCCTCGGCCGCGGCGTTAGCCTAGTCCCGCGGGAGCACTACCACGGCGTCACTGGCCCACTGCAGCCACACCGGCTGATTGGGTTTATGGAGTTGNNNNATTGAGCGCTCNAGATTNTGCAGCGCAACNAGCACAGGNTCTTCGCGCTNNGGCAGGTGNACGTAGAAGTGGCTCCGGTCNCCCANATAGGCNGANGGNCCCATTGTGCCGCTTGTNGTGTTGGCATGTTCTCCCGGATCGGNAAACACCGGCTGCATTTTCTCGGGTCGGATNGCGACCCAGGCTTTNTGNCCAGNGGNCATCTNGGNNTCNGANTTNGTCACACTGACAGTCCCCAGAGCGCTGGTTTCCACCGTTATCGCNCTNTCNGTTGAGGAGAGNATCTCNCCTTCAAAGAAATTCATGCTGCCGATGAAATCTGCGACGAANGGCGANCCGGGTGACTCATAGAGTTGTCCCGGCGAGGCAATTTCCATGACGGCGCCTTCCGACATCACCGCAATCCGGTCAGAGAGGGTGAGAGCTTCTTCCTGATCGTGAGTGACAAACAGGAAGGTAATGCCAATCTGTTGCTGCAGTTGGCGCAATTCGATCTGCATCTGTTCACGCAGTTTTTTGTCGAGCGCGCCTAGCGGCTCATCCAGCAGCAGCACTTTGGGTTGCTTGATGAGCGCTCTCGCCAGGGCGACACGTTGGCGTTGCCCGCCCGAGAGTTCATCTGCCCCGCGGTTACCGTAGCCGGGCAGTTTGATGAGTTCCAGCGCTTCGT
>PAUU01000050.1 GCA_002713825.1 Acidiferrobacteraceae bacterium
GCTGCTGCTGGTAGATCTGGCACGAGGTAAACAACGGCTCGGAGGCTCTGCCCTCGCACAGGTTTATGGAAAGGTAGGCAACGAGGTACCGGATCTGGATTATTCGGAGGACTTGTGCAGATTTTTTGCGGCAACAAGACGCTTATTGGCCAGTGATTTGGCCTTGGCTTATCACGATCGTTCTGATGGCGGCTTGATTGTCACCCTGATGGAAATGGCTTTCGCCAGCCGCTGTTCGCTCGATATTGATATTGGAAAAGCACAGGACCCGCTCGCTTATCTGTTTTGTGAGGAACCGGGCGCCGTGATTCAGGTGAGCGAAAACGAACTGGATCGCGTACGCAAGATTTTTGATGAGGAGGGCATTGGCTCATGGGTGCGGCCGTTGGGAACAGCCTCGGCAGGAAGCGATTCGATCCGTATTGCCAGCGACGCTGACGTCCTGCACGAATCAAGCCGCTCTTCGCTCCACCGGACCTGGTCGGAACTGACTTTCCGCATGCAGAGTCTTAGGGATAACCCTGAGTGCACGGTTCAGGAATATGAACGTTTGACTGATTTATCGGATCCTGGCCTCAGCGCCGAACTGACTTTTGATCCGACGGTCAATCCTGCCACCCAAGCTATTTTGGGCGGGGCTCGTCCACGAGTGGCGATTCTGCGCGAACAGGGAGTCAACGGCCATATGGAAATGGCTGCCGCTTTTGACCGGGCCGGATTCCGAGCGGTGGATGTGACGATGTCTGATCTCAAAGCAGGCCGTCAGCACCTTGAGGCGTTCCAGGGCCTTGCAGCCTGTGGCGGGTTCTCCTTTGGGGATGTCCTGGGAGCGGGGCAGGGTTGGGCAAAGTCCATTCTGTTTGAGCCCCGGATGCGTGAGCAGTTTGAGGCATTTTTCTCCCGAGAGGAGATTTTTGCGCTCGGCGTATGCAATGGCTGCCAGATGATGGCGTCCCTTAAGGAGTTAATTCCCGGTGCCGAGCATTGGTCGGATTTCTCGGCGAATAAATCGGGTCAGTTTGAGTCCCGGGTTGTGATGGTCGAGATCCTGGACAGCGATTCAGTTTTGTTTCAGCATATGGCAGGCACTCGTGTCCCCGTGGTCGTGGCGCATGGCGAAGGCCGCGCCGATCTGGGTCAGGATACCCTGGGCACGCTTCGTGGGCGAAACCAGATCAGTCTGCAGTTTGTGGACAATTACGGGGAAAGGACGGCCCGCTATCCATTTAATCCTAACGGCTCCACTGAAGGAGTCACGGGACTTTGCGCAGCAAACGGCAGGGTGACGATCATGATGCCNCATCCTGAGAGGAATTTCCGTACCGTAACAAACTCCTGGCACCCTGAGGATTGGGGTGAGCACAGCCCCTGGTTGAGGATTTTCCAGAACGCGCGGGCCTTTGTCGACTGACATGCGGACTGTGTTTCAGGACGCTCCCTACATCGCGCTGTAGGACGGTCCGCCCCCGCCTTCGGGAGCTACCCAGGTGATGTTCTGACTGGGATCCTTGATATCGCACGTCTTGCAGTGAATGCAGTTCTGCGCGTTGATTTGGAAGCGCTGCTCTGCTTNTTCTCCCACGATCTCATAGACCCCCGCCGGACAATAACGCTGCGCCGGTTCTGCCCACTTAGGCAGGTTGGTGCGCAGAGGGGTGTCGCTGTCCGCTAGCCACAGGTGAACTGGCTGGTCCTCCTCATGATTGGTATTGGTCAGATAGACGGAACTGTTCTTGTCGAAAGTCAGTACGCCGTCGGGTTTGGGGTAGACGATTGGCGAGACTTCACTGCTTTCCTTGAGGGAGACATGATCCAGGGAGTGATCCTTCAAAGTGAAGGGCATTTTGCCGCGCAGCCAGTTCTGATCGATGTAGTTAAAGGCTCCGCCGATATACGGCCCGAACTTGTGGAGCGCTGGCCCAAAGTTGCGTGCCGCTTTGAGTTCTGGATAGAGCCAGGAACAGTGCAGATGCGAGTCGTAGTGAGTGTGATCCTTGCCGCCTGGGTCTCCGTCCAGCAATACCTCCATGACCGTATCAGCCGCGAGCATTCCTGACTTCATTGCCGTATGTGTCCCTTTGATCTTTGCGAAATTCAGCGTACCGGCATCGCATCCCACGATAAAGGCGCCGGGCAGGGACATTTTTGGCAGCGAATTGAAACCACCTTTGGTGATAGCACGGGCACCGTAAGAGAGCCGTTCGCCTCCAGTCAGGGTCGGTGCAATCTTCGAGTGGGTCTTAAAGCGCTGCAATTCATCGAACGGGCTCAGATAGGGATTGTCATAGTTCAGGTCGACAATGAGTCCCAGCGCAACCTGGCAGTCTTCCANGTGATAGAGAAAGGCGCCGCCCGATGCCCCATGTTCTGAAAGCGGCCAGCCCGCTCCGTGAACGACAAGGCCCGGCTGGTGCTGTGCCGGATCAATTCGCCAAAGCTCCTTCAGGCCAATACCGTAGTGTTGGGGTGAGGAATCATGATCCAGTGCGTATTGTTTGATCAGTTGTTTGCCCAGATGCCCACGACAGCCCTCTGCGAAGACAGTGTATTTGGCATGAAGTTCCATACCGGGCTCGTAGGCCGCTTTAGGTTCCCCATCCTTGCCCCGGCCCATCTCCCCTGTGGCCACGCCTTTAACTGCCCCTCTATCATTGAAGAGCACTTCACTCGCCGGAAACCCAGGGTAAATCTCGACGCCCAGTGCTTCGGCCTGTTCTCCCAACCAGCGAACCACTTGCCCGAGGCTGACAATGTAATTGCCGTTGTTGTGCATGGTCCGCGGGGCAAGGGCGTTGGGGATTTTCACGGCCTTTTCGGGTCCGGTGAAAAAGTAGATTTCATCGCGGGCAACGGGTGTATTGAGCGGAGCACCGCGCTCTGCCCAATCCGGAAACAGTTCATTGAGTGCGGTGGGCTCGATCACAGCCCCGGAAAGAATATGGTCTCCTACCGCCGCGGCTTTTTCCAGCACGACGACGCTCAGTTCGTGCTCTTTTTCGGAGGCCAACTGCATTAGCCGGCAGGCCGTTGCCAGTCCGGCAGGGCCACCCCCGACAATCACCACATCGACTTCCATGGATTCGCGTTCGATCATTTCTTGTGCTTCGCTCATAACTTTCTCGGGAAATTGTTCGCNAAGGATAGCCCGGGTAGGNNCGATTGGGCGTCCTTATTNNGACGCCNACCCTGCCAAAGNCTGTGCAAATCGACATNCGAAGGNTAACATTAGCCGCGTGAGTCTTTGAGCNTTTAGGAGCTTTGGATGAAGATGACTGACCCCAGCGCTTTTGATTTATCTGCGCTGCCTTTTGCCGCACCTGGGCATTTTTACAGAGGAAATCTGCATACCCACTGCACCGAGTCGGACGGCGACTATCCTGCCGAGGAGGTGATCCGGCGATACCAGGAGAAGGGCTACGATTTCCTTGCCTTAAGCAACCACTTTCTCGAGTGTTATGGGTTTCCCGTGACAGACACTCGAGGACTCAGATCAAAGGATTTTACGACCCTGATTTCGGCAGAGCTGCATACCGGCAATCTGCACAACGGGGAAACCTGGCATGTGCTCGCCGTAGGGTTGCCCCTCGACTTTGCCCCGCCAGGGGAGCGCGAAGGTATCGAAAGCCTTTCCAGAAGGGCATTTGATGCAGGCGCCTACATTGGGTTGGTCCACCCCGCGTGGTATGGACTGGCCCCTGAGGATGCCAGGGTGCTGCCCTTTGCTCATGCAGTTGAGGTCTATAACCACGGTTCCCAAATGGAGAACGATCGCGGTGATGGTTGGGCGCTTTGCGACATGCTNCTGAATGAAGGGGTACGGCTGCATGGTTTTGCGACCGACGACGCCCATCATCTGACCCATGACGCCTTTGGGGGGTGGATTCACGTTAAAGCCGATCGCCTTGATGCAGACCTTCTTCTCGAGAGTCTGAAGGCAGGCCGATACTACTCATCTCAGGGGCCGATTCTTGAAAATATCGAGCGAGTCGGTGATGAGATTCTGGTGGAGTGCTCTGCGGTGGATGCGATCATGGTGACGGGTCGGGGTTCGCGTGCGGAGAAGCTACTGGGCAAAGACGTGACTTCGGCGCGGCTGCCTCTAGCGCGGTTTTCTGATACGTTTTTCAGGGTCACGGTCGTGGATAATGCAGGAAAAAAGGCGTGGTCTAACCCAGTATGGCTGAACGGTCAGTAACACCCAAAGAGNCAAGTTGATGAATCTTGAAAATCTTCCCGCGCTGGTGACGGGCGGTGGTTCCGGAATGGGCGCGGTGACGGCGCAGATGCTGTCGGGTCGCGGGGCTCGGGTCGCGGTATTGGACCGTGACATCGATGCGGCGCGAAAAACGGCGCAACAGATTGATGGATTGGCGATTGAGGCAGATGTGTCCAGCGCACAGTCNGTTGAAGCGGCCCTGCAGCAGATCGTGGATGAATGGGGCGCGCCGAGAGTTGCGGTAAGCTGCGCCGGTATTGCCCCGGCATCGCGGATTGTNGGCCGCGAAGGACCGCATGATCTCGATCTTTTTCAACAGGTCATAAACATTAACCTTGTGGGCACCTTTAATGTACTGCGTCTGTGTGCCGCGCGGATGGCGGAACTCGAACCGTGGTCCGAGAGCGGCAGCCGCGGTGTCATTGTCAACACTGCGTCGGTAGCCGCATATGAGGGGCAAATCGGCCAGGCCGCTTACAGTTCGTCAAAGGGCGGGGTACTGGCCTTGACCCTGCCTGCCGCTCGGGAACTTTCCCGCTTTGGCATTCGCGTGATGACGATTGCTCCTGGACTCATCGGAACCCCGATGCTGTTGAATATGCCCGACGACGTTCAGGACAGTCTGGCCGGCCAGGTGCCTTTTCCTTCGCGTTTTGGCAAGCCAAAAGAATTTGCTGATCTGGTCTCGCATATCATTGATAACGAGATGCTGAACGGCGAAGTGATCCGGCTCGACGGGGCGCTTCGGCTCGCGCCGAAGTAGTCGGGTTCAGCCCAGACCGATGTAAGCCATGCCGCTTGGCACCGAACATCTCATTCTTTTTGGCCTGCTGCTCGGTGTTTTCGGCTTTTTGCTCTGGGGTCGAGTTCGTTACGACTTGGTGGCGTTTGCTGCTCTGATTCTTGCGCTTATCCTGGGCGCGGTTCCGGTGGATGCAGCGTTTTCCGGATTTGGTCATCCGGCGACGGTCATCATTGCCTTTGTGCTGATTGTCAGTCGGGGTCTTTTCAATTCAGGGGTGGTTGAGGCGATCGCTAGGGTGTGTGTGGCGGGGGTCAAAGGAATCGGTGCCCATATTGGACTGATGTCAGGGGTCGGCGGTCTGCTGTCCGCAGTCATGAACAATGTGGCTGCGCTGTCACTCCTGATGCCCGTTGACCTNGAGGCNGCCCGAAAAGGTGAGCGCAGNCCGAGCCTCACACTTATGCCACTTTCTTTCGCGACCATTCTTGGAGGGATGGTGACACTGATCGGAACGCCGCCCAATATCGTCGTAGCCACGGTGCGGGAGGAGACGCTGGGCGAGCCGTTCCGGATGTTTGATTTTGCTCCAGTCGGCATAGTCGTTGCCGTGGCCGGAGTCCTGTTTGTGGCATTGATCGGGTGGCGCCTGCTGCCGTCAGGACGACAAAAGGAGAATCCCGCA
This sequence comes from Acidiferrobacteraceae bacterium, assembly GCA_002713825.1. Taxonomy (GTDB): domain Bacteria; phylum Pseudomonadota; class Gammaproteobacteria; order Arenicellales; family UBA868; genus UBA868. Next base: position 5,644 of record PAUU01000050.1, read on the forward strand.
GTTGCACTTGCGGATATGACCGGATACGTTTTTGAGACGTCAGTATCTGAAAACAGCAAGCTGGTCGCAGCGCCGCTGCACCAGGCGTTTCCGCTTGCGGAGGAACACGATGTCGTGATTACGGGGCTTGTCCGTAATCATGTCCGGCTTTCCGGTTCTGCGCGACGGGAGATAGTCAGGGAAGGCGACATCCTGGTTCTGGAAGGCGCTGCCGAGTCGATCGAACAGTTTGTTGGGGCAGCGCGCCTGGGGAATGGTGACCCGGATAAGCAGGTCGAATTGCTTGGGGAATCGATGGAGATTGCGGAGGCAGTAGTGCCGGTTGGGGCGAGGATCGCAGGCCGTTCTGCCACAGATATTCGGCTTGCCTATCGACATGGAGTCATGTTGCTGGGAATTTCGCGTCGCGGTCGTTCTTTCCGGGAACGGGTGCGCAAACTCCAGATCCTCCCAGGGGATATTCTGCTGCTTTATGGAGCACAAGACCGGCTTGAGCACGCGATACAGTGGTTGGGATGTCTCGCGCTGGCGAACCGAGGACTGACCGTTATCCAGCGCCAGAAGGCAGGGCTTGCGATTGGCGCGTTCTCGCTGGCGATCCTGGCGGCAAGCTTTGGCTGGGTCTATCTGTCAGTGGCGCTTGGTGCAGTCGTCGTGGTGTATGTCATTTTCGGGCTGGTGAAACCGACGGAAGTTTATGAATCGGTCGAGTGGCCTGTGATTGTTCTGTTGGGCTCTCTTATTCCCATTGGTAACGCGCTGGAAAGCAGTGGAGGAACAGCGCTGATTGCGCAGTGGATCCTGTCCGTAACGGAGGGTCTCGCACCCGTGATCGTGCTCGCCATCCTGATGATTGTCACAATGTGTCTTTCGGATCTGCTCAACAATGTTGCAACCGCGTTGATTGCCGCACCGATAGGGCTTGAGGTAGCGGAGCGTCTGTCGCTAAACCCCGACCCCTTCCTGATGGCGGTAGCAGTAGCGGCATCGTGCGCCTTTCTCACCCCCATCGGACACAAGAATAACACCATCGTCATGGGGCCCGGGGGGTACCGGTTTGGTGATTACTGGCGTATGGGATTGCCCCTTGAGATCCTGGTGGTTGCCGTAAGTCTTCCGGCGATCCTGTATTTCTGGCCGCTCAACGGTTGAAGGTCTGCTATCGTCCAGTCTAAGGCGGTCGACTGTCGGTTAAATTTCCTAGGAGGAGAAAGTTAATGACGGTGGGTGTGGGTGGTTCAACGGCTGAGCAGGAGCTCGCAGGACTGTCTCGCCAGACAGGNTATGTTCCAATCTCAGTCGATGAGCGCCTGGAGCGAATCACCAAGGCACAGCGCCNGATGGTCGAACAGGGTATCGACGCGCTGTATCTGGACGCCTCGACAAGTCTGTTTTATTTCACGGGCCTTCGTCTTTGGGCAAGCGAGCGGTTGCACGGGGCAGTGATTCCAGCGCGGGGAGACTTGATCTACCTCACGCCGGGTTTTGAAGAAGAAAAGACGCGGGCCATGCTGCTCTTTAGTGATGACGTCCGCACTTGGGAGGAGCACGAAGACCCCACCGCGCTCGTTGCGCAGTGTATTTCTGACAGCACTGACGCTCAGCCCCGTGTGGCGGTTGACCCGGCTACGCCATTTTTTGTTTTTGATGGACTGCGCCGAGCTATGCCCCAAGCGGAATTCCTGAACGGCTCGTGCATCACCGCAGGATGTCGGATGCAAAAGTCCGCCAATGAGATTGCGCTCATTCAGTTTGCNATGAATCTGACGCTGAAGGTCCANCAAAGCGCNGCCCGGATTCTTNAGGNGGGAATGAGNACGGTNGANGTNCAGGAGTTCTTNACTGCNGCCCANCTGAAACTGGGNACNGANGGCCCGCCNNCNTTTCGGATCGTGNTGTTTGGNGANCCCACNGCNTANCCGCACGGGGTGCCTTATCCCCAGGAGCTAAAAGAAGGAGATATGGTGCTTATTGATACGGGTGCCACGATCGACGGATATTTCTCCGATATTACGCGCTGCTATGTTTTCGGCGAACCTACGCAACGACAGCGGGATATCTGGAATCTTGAAAAAGCCGCCCAAGCCGCGGCATTTGATGCNGCTATGGTGGGCGNNCCTGCNGANTCNGTNGACCGAGCNGCGCGCGATGTTATTGTGGANGCCGGNTTTGGTCCGGGGTACAAGGTGCCTGGCCTCGCCCATCGTACNGGCCACGGTATCGGCCTNGATATCCANGAGGAAACTTANATCGTGCCNGGCAATACTACNGNGNTGTTACCCGGGATGTGTTTTTCNAATGAACCGATGATCTGTATCTACGGAGAGTTTGGCGTNCGCCTNGAGGANCATGTNTANATCACNGAGGANGGACCGCGCTGGTTTACCCAGCCTTCGCCGTCTATCGATCAGCCGTTTGCCTAGAGGATTACTGGAACCCCTTAAGGGGAGGCAAATACCGGACCGATACTCAGGCAGGCTTTTCGATCAATTCAAAAGTGATGCCGTCACTGCCTCGTAAGTAAACGATTCTTGCGCCCGCATTGGGACCCTGATCCACGGTAATGATCTCGCCTTCGGCAGTAACGCCGTGAGCAGCCGAGGCCTCTATCAGTTGATCGAGGCCGGTGACGTCATAGGCGAGATGGCAAAAGCCGGTATCGCAGGCGCGTGGCCGCACGCCAGTACGGTCATCCGGTCCGCTGTATTCGATGAGCTCAATACTGTGACCCGGTCCCCGGACATAGGCAATCATCACCCGNGCNNCCTTAANCCCNGTGACGCGNTCGATNANCTCNGGNGCNCGCGGCGCTTTTGAGGTCACTTCAAAACCGAGNACATCNNGGAAAAANGCAATGCTNCGGTCAAGGTCGGAGACCGTGAAACTGGTGTGGTTGGTATCGAGAATTCTTGCCATAGTACTCTGCNNGGTAAGGGGGTTCGCAAAGCCAAACGTGTTCTTGTTGGCTAGGAAGCGTTTGCTTGCTGCCGTAANTTGAACTTCTGAATTTTACCGGTAGAGGTCTTGGGCAGTTCGCCAAAGATAACCGTTTTCGGGGCCTTGAAGTTTGCAAGGTGTTCCTTGCAGTGGTCGATGATGTCCTGCTTGGATGCCGTTGAGCCGTCCCTCAAGCATACAAATGCACATGGGGTTTCTCCCCAGTGATCATCTGTTTTGGCGACGACCGCCGCTTCCACNATTTCGGGGTGGCGGTAGAGGGTGTCCTCAATCTCGATCGAGGAGATGTTTTCACCGCCTGAGATGATGATGTCTTTGGAGCGATCTTTNAGTTGTATGTATTCATCAGGATGCATGACGCCAAGATCTCCTGAATGAAACCAGCCGCCGGCAAAGGCTTCTTTGGTGGCTTTTGGGTTCTTGAGATAGCCCTTCATGACGATGTTGCCCCGGAACATGACTTCACCCATGTCTGTTGCATCAGGGGCAACGGGCTCCATGGTCTCGGGATTCATGATCTGCAGGTCTTCGAGCGCGTGATAAGGCACGCCCTGACGTGCTTTGGTGTTGGCTTGATCTTCAGGCGGTAACTCGCTCCACTGCGGCTTCCAGGAGCAGATGACGGCGGGGCCGTAAGTCTCCGTGAGGCCATAGACATGGGTCATTGAGAACCCGCTTTGCTCCATGGCGGCAAGCACGCTCGGCGGCGGCGGNGCAGCCGCGGTCATGACCTTAACCGTGTGCGTGAAATCTGGCCGCTCGGTGTCTGATGCGTTGATCAGAAGGTTAAGCACGATCGGGGCGCCGCAAAAGTGTGTCACGTTGTGATCTGCGATTGAGTCAAAAATGGCTTTTGCACTGACGGATCGCAGGCACACGCTGGTGCCACCGACTGCAGCGAGTGACCACGGAAAGCACCAGCCATTGCAGTGAAACATCGGCAGGGTCCACAGATAAACGGGATGGTGCGACATATCCCAACCCACGATATTGCTGATGGCGTTGAGATAAGCCCCTCGGTGGTGATAAACAACACCCTTGGGATTTCCTGTTGTGCCGGAGGTGTAGTTGAGCGAGATGGCATCCCATTCGTTTTGGGGTAGGGTGATTGGTGCCGTTGGATCACCACTCTCGATCAGCTCTTCATAGGTTATTTCACCCAGTTGGTCTCCACCCGGGCCTTGGGGATCCGTTATATCGATGATGAGAATCTTCCGNTCGAGTTGGCGTAGGGCTTCGCGCATCACCGGAGCAAACTCGGTATCGGTGATCAGCGCTTTGGCCTCGCCGTGGTCGAGAATGAACGCGAGGGTGTCAGCATCGAGACGGATGTTTAGAGCGTTCAAGACGGCGCCCGCCATGGGGATACCGTAGTGCGCTTCGAGGATTTCTGGAATATTTGGCGCCATCACGGCGACGGTGTCGCCTTTGTCGATGCCGCGCGACGTAAGCGCACTGGCAAGCCGTCGGCATCTTTCAGCGGTTTNGGCCCAACTGCGCCTCAGTGATCCATGGATGACGGACGGCTGGTCGGGATAGACCCGTTCNACGCGTNTTAGCAAACTTAGAGGGCTTAAAGGCGCGTAATTGGCCGGCNTTTGGCCCAGGTCCTGGTCGAAGATGTCGGTCATCAGCNGGGAATTCGGAGGAACGAAAGGGGCCGGATCATAACTCAAGCGAGAGATCGGGATGCAGGGGCTCATGCTTGCTTGAAGCAATCTTNNTAACTAGANTGNTGCAGTGCAACAATTTAGTTNCGTACACCANATGCCCCAAAAAAGCCCGGAAGNCGAAGNCGTCTCANCCGAAAACATGGCTAAGNCCATGGCAGAGGTCATGGCCCGCAGTCAGCAACTTCTCTCGNAATTTATGCTTAGGCATGCCGGTAATCTAGGCGCGGGCTTCGACCTGGCCCAACTGGGCGAGCAGTTCTATAAAAACATGGCACAGGCGAGTTTTGATCCGCAGATACTGATGAAGGCTCAGGCGGAGTTTTGGCAGGATTCGATTGCGTTATGGCAGCGGGCCGCGCTTGGAGCGCTGGGCGAACCGGATCAGGGCGTTATCGAGCCTGATGCCGATGACAGGCGNTTNANNAGNGATGCGTGGNNNGATGGANNTGTGTTNGATTTCATCAANCAGTCCTACCTNCTNGCCTCNCGTTANGTGATGGCTGCGGCNGNATCCGTNTCNGGGGTGGATGANAANAAGCGNGANCAGNTCAATTTCTATACNNGCCAGTTTGTTGATNCGATNGCGCCGACCAACTTNGTNCTNANCAANCCNGATGTCCTGAAAANNACCATGGACTCCNAAGGCGAGAANCTGGTCAGGGGATTTCNAAANATCCTGACNGATCTTGAGCGTGGNGAAGGNCANCTTAAAACACGNATGGTCGACACGGATGCCTTTGANNTNGGNCGTAACCTNGCCCTGACGCCGGGCANNGTGNTNCTGCAGAACGANCTGATTCAGNTNATCCAGTACGAGCCGACGACAAAGGCGGTCAGCCGCACGCCACTGCTCGTGATTCCGCCCTGGATAAACAAGTACTACATCCTGGATCTGCAGCCGAAGAATTCCTTCATCCGATGGCTGGTCGCGCAGGGCCATACCGTTTTCGTGGTTTCCTGGGTAAACCCCGGCAGTGAACTTGCTGACAAAGGCTTTGAGGATTACCTGCTCGAAGGCCCGGTTGCGGCGCTTGACGCCATCAGGACAATTACGGGTGCAGCACAGAGCAACGTCATCGGTTACTGCCTGGGCGGGACGCTGCTCGCCGGCTTACTGGCTTACCTGAAGGCGACTGGCGCTGCTGATCAGGTAGCGAGCGCCACGTTCCTGACGACGATGATCGATTTTGAGGAGCCTGGAGATCTTGGGGTCTTTATTGATGACGATCAGATCCGCAGCCTTGAGCAGAAGATGAGCCGTGACGGGTACCTCGACGGTACAGATATGGCGACGACCTTCAATATGCTGCGCTCCAGCGACCTGATTTGGTCGTTTGTCATCAACCACTACCTGATGGGGGATGAGCCCCTGGCCTTTGATCTTCTGTACTGGAATTCGGACTCCACCAGAATGCCGGCGAAGATGCACTGTGAGTATCTGCGAACCATGTATCTTGAGAACCGCTTCAAGGACCCGGGCGGTATGGTGCTGGATGGTGTGGCTATCGATATTCCTTCAGTGGATACGCCCTGCTATTTCCTCTCGGCTCAGGAGGATCACATCGCTCCGTGGCGTTCGACTTTCGCCGGGGCCAGCCTGCTAAAGGGACCGGTGCGGTTTGTGCTCTCAGGTTCGGGCCACATAGCGGGGGTGGTGAACCCTCCGAAATCGAATAAGTATGGCTACCGCACCCATCGGCGCCGTCCCAAGGGCGATGCGGATGGGTGGTTTGAAAGTGCGACCCAAAAAGAAGGATCCTGGTGGCCGGATTGGCAACAGTGGGTCTCGAAGTTCTCGGGAACAAAAGTAAAGCCCCGAATACCCGGAACCAAAAAAGCCTTCCCCGCGCTGGAAGAGGCGCCGGGTGCTTTTGCCGCAAAGCGGATTGATGAGACAGAAAGCGGGTAGGCGCGTTACCGGCGGCGCCAGAAGATGCGGGTGCCTTTCCCCCGCCATTTGGGGTCGTTAAAGGATTCTCCTTGCCAGTCGGATCCTGGCAGGCTTTCGATCACCTGATCGTTACTCCAGTTCCACGATCGTGAAAAGAGGTCGGCGGTGCCGTAGTTGTCCATCGCAACGACTTCCAGTTGGTCTCCCGCGCGTGCCGCGAGGATATCCTGCAATTGATCACGGTCGTAACCATCGTCGGGATCGACAGACAGCACCGAGCAACCGCCAAGGCGCCGTGCAATCGTGAGGAGTTGCTCAGGATCGCTCTCAGCGACAATATCGATGTTGTTCAAGTCTCTTTGGTTCGCCTCTGAGACGACTGAGTCGGCCCATTCAAGAGATGGCTCCAGTCCGAGAACCGCCCGCGCCCGTCGGCCAAAGAACAGGGATGAGCCTCCCGTACCGACTTCAATCACGCGGTCGTCGGGCCTGACGAGCTCATCGAGCTTTTTAACTGCCCCGGGCGTCATCCAGGGGACTTCGTATTCCATCGCAAATCCGCCGCTGACATAGTTTTCGGGAATTCTGACGGCCATGAATTTTCCTTGAGTGCTGAGATCAGGTCTTGTACGGGTCAGCCGCGTCGCGCAGGCCGTCGCCAAAGAAGTTAAAGGCAAGGATGATGATGACCACCGGAACCACGGGCAGCATCAGCCAGGGGTAGAGGGCTACCACGTTGATATTCTGCGCTTCATTGAGCAGGACTCCCCAACTGGTAATTGGCGGCCTTAATCCCAGCCCCAGAAAACTGAGCGCAGTTTCTCCCAGAATCATGCCGGGAATGGATAGGGAGGCTGATGCGATCAGATGGCTCATAAAGCCNGGGAGCAGATGCCGACCAATGATNCGTCGGGGACGGGCCCCCAATAGTTGGGCCGCTGTGCAGTAATCCTCTTCGCGCAGCGCCATCAGTTTTGAGCGCACTGCTCTGGCAAGTCCGGTCCAGTCCAGCATTGCCAGGATAACGGTTATGCCGAGAAAGATGAGAAGCGGGCTCCAGGTAACAGGCAACACCGCCGATAGCGCCATCCATAGCGGTATCTCAGGGAAGGATCGCAGCACTTCAATCACCCGTTGCACCAGCGCATCAATCCATCCGCCGAAATAACCCGCCAATCCGCCGATGACGATGCCCAGAATGAAGCTGACGGCAATGCCTACCAGGCCGATCGTCAGTGAAATACGGGAGCCATAAATGATCCGCGACAGCAGATCGCGGCCCAGTCGATCTGTGCCTAGCAAGAAGACGGTGCCGCCTTGTCCCGACAGGTTGAATGTCTGTCCGGCCCGCTCATACTTCATTGCGTTGACGCTTGGACAAAAGAGGTGAAAGCGCGACTCAAACAGCCCCCAGAAGTGATAGGGATCTCCCTCGCAGAAAAAGCGAAGCGGCTGCACGTTATCGTGGTTTATCGTGAACTCGCGCTTGAGTGTGGACATGTTCAGTTTGTAGTTGTAGCCGTAGACAAAGGGGCCGATAAACTTGCCTTCGTGAAAGACGTGAATCGCCTGTGGCGGGGCATGAATAAAGCGGGCATTGCGGGTATGAAGATCATACGGNGCNACCCACTCNGCAAAGGCNGCGACAAGATAAAAGAGCGCGAGCACAATGCCTGAGACCAGCGCCAGTTTGTGACGTTTCAGCTTCCACCACATCAGCCGCCANTGNGAAGCGAGATANAACTNTTCCTGNGCNGGGGTNAGTTTTTCNACCGANTANGGNTCGAAAGGCTCACGCGANACGNAATGNGGTGTTTTCGGTTCGCTCATTTCGCGGGCGCCCCCTGAAGCCGTATGCGTGGGTCCANCANGGCCANCAACAGNTCAGAAATCAGCATCCCGATCACGGTGAGGATTGCAAGAAACATCAGGAANGAGCCNGCNAGGTACATGTCCTGACTTTGCAGGGAGGCAATCAGAAGCGGGCCCGTGGTGGGCAGGGANAGCACCACNGCGACCACTTCCGCCCCCGAGATAATTCCGGGCAGGAGATTGCCGATGTCGGCGACGAAGAAATTGAGCGCCATGCGTAAAGGATATTTCCGCAGCAGCTTGCCCGGCGGTAACCCTTTGGCACGCCCAGTGGTGACATATTGCTTTTCAAGTTCGTCCAGCAGGTTGGCACGCAGGCGGCGGATCATGGCCGCCGTACCGGAGGTCCCGATCACGACCACCGGGATCCAGAGGTGCTCCAGCACTGAGAGCAATTTCGCCGTGCTCCATGGCTGATCAATATATTCCGGATCCATCAGCCCTCCGATGTAGGTTCCAAAATACACGTTGGCAAGATAGAGCATCACCAGCGCCAACAGAAAATTCGGTGTGGCGAGTCCAATGAATCCTATGAAAGTGAGTCCGTAATCGCCACAACTGTACTGATGGGTCGCGGAATAGATTCCAATCGGGAAGGCAATCAGCCAGGTGAAGACAATCGTGACGACCGAAATCAGTATCGTCAGGAACATTCTGTCGCCGACGACTTCAGTTACAGGCAAGTCATACTCGAAGGAATAGCCAAGATCTCCCTGAACGAATCCTGTTGCCCAGGTGAGGTACTGTTTCCACATGGGCTGATCGAGGCCGTATTGTTCACGCAGGAAAGCGATTTTTTTCTGGTCGACGCTCTCGCCCTGCGCCTGCATGGTTGCGATGTGGCTCTCAAGGTAATCACCCGGGGGCAACTGAATGATCACGAACACAATGACGCTGATCGCAATCAGCGTAGGGATCATGGTCAGAAATCGCCTGAGGGTGTATCGAAGCATGAGTAAGGTGCCGGGTCAGTCGGTCAGGGGGCAAGCCAGAAGGTATCCGGTCGGTACATGCCAAAGTAAGCGCCCGGTGCCCATGCGTAAACGCCTTGCTCCGGCACATTACGCAGACGCGCGTTCACCACAATCGGTTGTGGGACGGCGTTGACTGTGCCGATAGTGAAGACCTGGTCTGCGTGGATCGCGAGCATCTGCTGCCAAACGTCATTTCTGACCTCCGTGTCTGAAGCGCTGCGCCATTGCGCCAACAAGTCAGCCAGTTGGGCCACCTCCGCGAGATCTGGTGCACTGCCGGTGAGTCCCGCTGTTTCAAAGTACTGACCCCAGACCGGCCACTGGGGCTGGGTCTGATTGGTGGGCGCAAGTTCGGTCGGCGGCGTCTCCGCCGTGGGCAGACCATTATCGAGGCCGGTCCAGATCGACATCAGCGCCTCACCTGAGTAGAGCCTTTCACGAAATACCTCCCGCTGTGAGGGCTTGGTGTGAATCTTGATGCCCATCTTGAGCCAGTTGTCATGAATGAGTTCAAGCAGGTCAGTCTGCTCAGTGCTCTCGCCGGCAGAATGCACAACGATTTCCATGGGCCGGCCGTCTGGCAGCATCCTCAGATTTTCGTCATTCCGTTCAGTCAATCCCATCTCATCGAGAAGGGCATTGGCAGCATCGAGGTCAAAACGAACCCAGGCGTCTGCATACTCCTGGCGAAAGAGGGGGCTTTGAGGCAGGACGGTATTGGCGCTCGGCAGGACCAGCCCGAAATAGATCACCTGATTGATTTCGTCGCGATCAATCCCGAGTGACAGGGCGCGCCGGAAACGTACGTCACGCATCACCTCACGCCAGGTATCGTCATTGGCATTGAGATTCGGATAGACCGCCATCTGTGACCCGATGCCCATCTGCCACAGCCGCACCACAAAGTTGTTTCGCTCAACGCCTTTCATCAGGAAGGGGTAGTTGTCGAGCCTGAGATACCGGCCCTGCAAGTCAGATTCACCGGCACCGGTCTTGGCGGGAAT
>PAUU01000051.1 GCA_002713825.1 Acidiferrobacteraceae bacterium
GCTACGACATGCTGGGCCATGGACGGTCTGAGGCCCGTCCGGTCAAAGACATCACCACCTTTGTTCGGCACCTGGAAGATCTGCTCTCGTACCTCGACATTACAAAAATGCACCTGGTGGGACTGTCAATGGGAGGTGTGATCAGTCAGGCCTTTGCGGGCGGTGCACCGTCACGCCTGAAGACACTGGTGCTGATGAATACTGTGTACCGACGGACTGAGGAAGAACTGATTGGCATGCGTCATCGGTTGCAGTTGACGCGCGAAGAGGGCCTTGCTCCGATTGCCCAAGCCGCCATGGAGAGATGGTTCGATGAGCCGTTTAAAAAACAGTTCCCGGATCGGGTCGAAGCGATTCGCAGAAAATTGCTGGCGAACGATCTCAAGGCTTATGCCGACGCCTACGCGGCGCTGGTTGAGGCTGATGCGATCGTGCAGGATGCGCTCAAGCAGGTCAGGTGTCCGGCTCTCGTTCTGGCCGGAGAGAACGATCCAGGGTCCACGCCCGCTATCGCAAGACGTATGGCAGATGATCTTGAGCATGCGCAACTTGCCATCTTGCCGGGTCTTCATCACCTCGCCTCTTGGGAGGCGCCCGAAACGGTGAACAGTATTCTGTCCGGGTTTCTTAAGACCAACCACTAGGGCATCAGCGAATCAGATAGGGATGGGCCGCCTTCGCCCAAGCAGGCCTCATTGGGGTACGCGACAGGGCATAATCACACTTCTTTTTATCGGGAGATTTCTATGGATCAGGAACGTTTTGACAAGGGTCTGGCGACACGCCGGGACGTGCTCGGTACGGAGTATGTCGATAATGCGTTGGCTAACGCGAGTGAGTTTGCCCGGGAATTTCAGGAACTACTGACGGAGTACTGCTGGGGTGCGGTCTGGGGGGATGAGACGCTGGACCGTAAAACCCGCAGCATGCTCAATGTCTCAATGATCGCGGCGCTTAACCGTATGCATGAGTGGGAACTGCACTTCAGGGGAGCTCTCGTGAACGGCGTCAGTCGGGATGAGTTGAAAGCCATTCTTAACCAGATTGCCATCTACTGTGGCGTGCCGGTAGCAGTGGAATGCCACCGAATCGCCAAAAAAGTTTTTGCAGAACTGGATGCGCAGTCCTGATTAGGTGTCTGTAGGCGTGTCGGTCTGGAGTCTGCGATGCCCCTGTCATTTACCAAAACCTGAAAAAAGTGGTGCCACGTCATGAAGGAAAGTTTCGACACCATCATCGTTGATCAAGAGGAAGATCTCACCTGGATTACACTGAACCGTCCGGAGGTGGCCAATGCCTTCAACACCCGGATGGCTGAGGAATTGTTGGCGGTTTTCAGTGAATTCGTTTCGGGGGCGAGAACCACACGCTGTGTCATCCTGACTGGCACGGGAGAGCGTGCATTTTGCGCAGGTGGTGACCTCAAGCAGAGACATGGGATGACCGATGAAGAGTGGTATGCGCAGCATGTGGTGTTCGAAGACCTGGCACGGGCGCTGATGGATTGCCCGGTGCCGATCCTGGGGGCAATTAATGGGGCGGCTTATGGCGGCGGGACAGAACTGACACTGGCGTGTGACTTTGCTTACGCGGCGAAACATGCCCGTTTCGCCCTCACCGAGACTACCCTTGGGATTATGCCTGGCATGGCAGGTACCCAGTATCTTCCGCGGGCAGTGGGTATCCGCAGGGCCAAGGAAATCATCCTCACCGGCAGACCCTTCAGTGCCGAGCAGGCGCTTGAGTGGGGGTTGGTCAATGAGCTTTGTGAGCCAGAAGCCCTGCTGGAATTAGTCAGGGCAACGGCACAGCGTATTGCAGATAACGGCCCGATCGCGATTCAAGGCGCGCTGAAGGCGATCAACAATGCCGGATTTGCCTCACTTAAGCAGGATTACGAAATTGAGCTTGCTTCCTACAACAAGACGGTTCCCACGAAGGATCGCCGCGAAGGTATCGCTGCTTTTAATGAAAAACGTAAAGCCCAGTTCACGGGAGAGTAATTCCGCAGACAAGGGCTATTGGAATCTTCAAGTTTAGCAAGGAGCTTTCGTGCAAGATAAGAGTATCACCGCAACCCTTTGTGAATTCGCGAGCGAGGTAAATACACAGGCCTTGCCGAGTGAGGTCGTCGCCCGGGCCGCCTTGCTGGTCACGGACAGTATTGGAGTGGCGATTCGGGCAAGAAAAGAGGCCGAGTCGACTCCGGCCTTGCTGGCAGCCGTTGCCCGGATGGGTATGGATGCGGGACGGGGGACAGTGTTTGCTGACGATAAAAGATATGCCTTTCCTGCTGCAGCGCTGATCAACGGCTCGTTGATTCACAGTCTGGATTTTGATGACACCCATATTGCGGCAACTGTGCACCCNAGTGCNCCGGTGCTGGCGGCAGCCCTNGCNGNNGGACANATGGCNGGCGCNAGCGGCGCNAACGTTCTCGCNGGNGTNATTGCGGGNTANGANGTGATGTGNCGACTNGGCAGNGCNCTCAAACCTGCGGATCACTATGATCGGGGNTTTCATCCCACTGCAACNACCGGNGCCTTNGGGGCCACNGTNGCTGCCGGGCGNGCNTTGGGNCTNTCTGCTNANCAACTNGNGATGGCGATGGGGATCTGCCTCAGCCANTCGGCNGGCTCCATGCAGTTTCTCGTNAANAGTGCCTGGACCAANCGCTTTCAGGTTGGCAATGCNGCCATGGTCGGAGTNATTGCGGCNTCNCTTGCTTCAGAGGGNTTTGTCGGTGCGGCTGATGCGGTCGANGGTGATGCGGGTTTTCTNAAAAGNTATGCCCCNNANCCTGATCCGCAGTTAGCNNTNAAGGGACTCGGCGATGATTGGGAAACACTCCAGATTGGCGTCAAGCCTTATCCCTCGTGCCGGTTCAGTCATGCGGCCATAGACGGTATTGTGGATATCGTGGGAACCGGTGCGCATGAATCTGATATTTCCGATATTGCCATTGGTTTGCCCCGTAAGGGCATGGATCTCACGGCCCTGCCGCAGGAGTTCCGCCGCAAGCCCAAAGGGGTGGTGGGCGGTCAGTTTTCCATGCATTTCACTGCAGCGGTTTCAGCACAGACAGGCAACCTGACCTGGGATGATTATGCGAAGTATCTCCAAGACGCAACAACGCTGTCACTCGCTGAGCGCATCGACGTCAGTGAGGATACGCAGATGGATGCGATTTATCCGGAACGGATGGGTGGCAAGGTGACCATACGCTTTCGCGATGGTAGAAGTGAGAGCCGATGCGTGGAGATCCCTCAAGGAGAGCCTGAAAATTTCCCCAGCGCTGATCTGCACCAGAGTAAATTCCTGTCTCTTGCCGAGCCCGTTCTGGGTGACNCAGCGATTGGGCTGCATGACCGGCTCACCTCGTTTGCCGAGATGGACTCCGTGGATACCTTATTCGGGTAGCACAGCAGGCCAAGACCCGCTGATCTGACTCAGCCGAGCACTGACAGGCTGCTGGCAGGGTTGGGCTCTCGGTTGCGGGAGAAGAATCCGAGACTGATCTCGTGGCCGGTGCGTTGCAACCGAAACGAGACCGGATCTTGGTCGTGATCGGCTCCCTGCTCACAGGCACCGATTAATGTCGTCATCAGTTCACCTACCACCGGCGCCGTTTTGAATTGGTTGCCGCTGGTGCCGATTGCCATGTAAAAGCCGGCCACGTCAGTACAGTCATAGATCGGAATCCAGTCATCACTGACATCCCAAAGGTCTGCTACCCCGGATAGCGTATTGGGAATGCCAAGAGCCGGGATCCGCTGCGCCAGGCGATACAAAGGTTCGATGCTTTGCGGGGAGAGATTTCGATCAAAGTCATCCGGATTGGCTGTCAGCTCAACTTCTCCCCGCGCCCCCAGACTTCCTGCAAGGATGCTGTCGCCAGTGTCTGCCCGGATGTAACCCCCGATGTCGGTGTCATACAGCATGATGNGGCGCGCATCACTCGTCGCGGCGTCTGGACAACGAAGATGGGCGACCTCGTGCCGAACCACCCGTGTCCGGATACGTTGTTTACCGTTTGGATCGACGAGGGCGTTGATGTTCTGCCCATGCGGTCCAGCTGCGTTCACAGCAACCCGGCAGGAAATTCGCTCACCCCCTGAAAGCGTCACGGCGCTCACATGGTGATCTTTCATGTCGATACCGGTCACCACCTCTCCAAAACGAAAATGGGCGCCGTGTTTTTCAGCTGCGCGCTGCAGATTGTGGGCGGCAAGTTGTGGATCGGGGCAATAACCCCCCTTGGGAAAAAAGACGGTCTTTAGTTCCGCATCGGAGAAGGCACCAAAATCGGCATCGTCCGAGGTGACAGGCGGTCCGAAACTCGAGAGATCCCAACTGGGGAAAAGGCTTTGCAGTTTGGAGACAGACCAGAACTCAAAAGGAATACCCAGCTGGCGTGAGAATTCCAGCTGTTGTTCCAAAAAGCCGTTATTGGCCGTCTTGAAGGTCAGGACTCCTGCAAGATGAAACGGTGCGACAGGTTCATCAGACTCAAGATTGAGAAAACCTGACCAGTCCTGCCAGCAGTGAAACCCTTCCCAAGCCAGCGCTGATCCTTCGAGGGTGGAGTACTGCGTGCGCACCATGGCAACGGAACTGCTCGTTGCGCCCTGACCAGAGCCGGCAAGCGGATCCACCACCAGCACCCGCCAGCCTGCTTTGCTCATTGAGAATGCAATCGAGGTGCCAATGATTCCAGCACCGATCACGACGNCATCAAATCGTTCTGTCATTGTNNATTCNACATAGGTGAATTNAAAGGAGATCGAAGATANGGGGGTCTTAAATCATTAGGCCTCATTCTAAATGGAAGAATGCNGCTAAGGTGTCCTGATAAAAAAGGCCTTGAAATTTTCCAGGATGACACCACCTTTGCATCAGGCAAATACGGTAACCCATCCGTTTGGTGGTTTATTTTGAAACTAGGAGAGTACTTGATGAACAACATGGTAAGGCCTGCCGAGAGAACTCGAGGCTGGGACGTTTTCGGTGATTTCGATGACCTGATGGGCGGTTGGTTTCGCTCCCCTGCGGTGTTGCGGCGCGATGAAACCGCGAGAATGCCGGCAATCGATGTAAGCGAGAAAGAAGGAGTTTATCTCGTCAAGGNGGAACTGCCAGGCGTCGCTCGCGAAAATCTCGATGTCACCATCAACGATGGTGTATTGACCATCAACGCCGAGCGTAAAGAAGAAAAGAAAGACGAGAGAGATGACCGCGTGATCCGCCAGGAGCGCTATTACGGAAAATTCGTACGGTCACTTCGTCTGGGATCGGATATTGATGAAGGCAGGATTGAGGCGCGGTATGAGAATGGCGTGCTGAAACTGTCCTTGCCCAAGACGGCTGAAGTCAAACCGCGCAAGGTTGATATCAAGGTCGGTTGAATCGAACCTGACACTTATCATAAGGGGTCACGAGCGTGACCCTTTTTTGGCGTGATGGTGCCGACACCCATCTTTTCGAGGAATGCGTGGGTCTGCCAGGGAAAGGGTGCCCGGGCAGTTATACTCTGCTCCCGGAAGCGACCTGAATCTCAACCTGTTATGAGCCAAGCCCCAGATCCCGCAGCCATCGCGCCGGTATTGGCAGAAGCCCTGCCGTATATACAGCACTTTCACGGCCGCACTATTGTGATCAAGTTTGGCGGCAACGCCATGACCGACGAGTCGCTGAAGCGCAGTTTCGCCCGGGATGTCGTTCTGATGAAACTGGTCGGCATGAACCCTGTAGTCGTGCATGGAGGCGGCCCCCAGATTGGTCAACTGCTCGACCGGATTGGTAAGAAGAGTGAGTTTGTTGAGGGACTTCGTGTTACTGACAGTGAAACTATCGACGTGGTCGAGATGGTACTGGGCGGACTCGTCAACAAGGATATTGTGGCCCTGATCAATGCCCATGGCGGCCGTGCCGTGGGCCTGTCTGGCAAGGACGGCGGATTGATTCGAGCGCGCAAGTTAGTGCTGCGCAAGGAGGGGGCGTCTGATGAAGATGAGATAGTGGAATTGGGATTCGTGGGTGAGATCGAGTCCATCAATCCAGCTGTGGTCGACACCCTTGATAAGGGAGATTTTATTCCGGTGATCGCTCCCATCGGCACCGGTGAGGATGGCAAGACCTATAACATCAATGCAGACACCGTCGCCGGTAAACNGGCGATCACACTGGGTGCCGAGAAACTGATCCTCCTGACCAACACGCCGGGTGTGCTGGACCAGCAGGGCGAACTGTTGACCGGTCTATCGGAGAGTCGGGTCCAGGAACTGATTCAGGAAGGTGTCATCACCGGCGGCATGTTGCCCAAAGTCCGCTGTGCTCTAGATGCAGTCTCAGGCGGGGTGAGGACCGCGACGATTTCAGATGGTCGGGTGCATCACGCTACTCTGCTGGAAACCCTGACTGATCAGGGTGTCGGCACCCAGATCGGACGCACTCGGGAAGTCATTCGCCCGAGTTAATGATCAGGGCGCGAGGCTAGACCTATCAATTGTGCTCCTGCAGGCTGTAACTAAATGGATCCAAGTCTGCATCGTAATCTGCTGTTTTAAGGAACACCGCCGGACTAAACGAGCCATCGGGACTCCGGCCATCTTTCCAGCCGTAAATAAGGTAATGAGAAATTGGGTAGAACATCGAGCCGGCAACGTCTGGATTTTGTGATCGATATTGGACGGGATCAAAATAAGGACTTGAAGGGATATCCCGCTTGATTCCTTCAAGCAAAAAATGCCTCAATGGGGGCCCATCGACCGAGATCCCTTTTTTTTGACATTGATCATGATAAAAGTCTGGGTCAAATAAGGGATGAGTAGATAGACCTTGATGCCATCCCACCGTCAGATAGTGTCCAACAATTTCGCCAACGCGCTGTCCCTTGCACTGACGTTCGTAATACCAGCGACTAATGAGAGGATGCGGCGTAATTCCCCGTTTCTCCCCCGATCTTAAGTACCAAGCCACAGGATCACGCTCATAGTGCCTCAGTTTCGGTAGTTGCTCGTATATCCACTCTGGCAGAAAAAACGGTAGCGAAATAACTCCAAATGGCCAATTTCTTGCGTGATTGGCAGCCGCTTGCCACTTTCGAGTCAGGTTTCTGGGAGAGCGGGTTACCCCGGATGCTATGAAATTGCTTGTAAACACTTTCAGGCGATCGATACGGTGAACCGTCTTGGATGCGCGGTGTGATGGAAACTCCGGCATCGGGTTTTGTCGGTTGAACTGCTGCAGGTGATTCTTAGGCAGGCTATTTTCAGAATATTTAACAAGTTGATGATAGAAATTAATTACATCTGGGTGGATGGCTTCTTGAGAAGTCAAGCGCGACGAAGTGTGTTCGGAAGGATCGAATCCAACCAATCGTCCTAGCTCGTCCTTAGAGGCTTCGGTTCTAAGACCGGTGTACGAGCAAAGTCGTTGTATCTGCTTTTCTGGTGCTGTCTTCCAAGATGTGTGGTCGAAAAATACTGGCCCAGTATCACCGAACCCTTCAACGATCGCTGAGTTATACCTTCTCCAAAGAAGCTGACTTCGCCAAATGCTCATCCCAACAGTAAATTGATCTCTACGAACGAGGGATTTTGCAACTGCCGCCGGATGCCTCAACGCAAACACAAACACGATCTCTGCATCAATGTTGCGACAGACATCATACCAAAGTGGCAATAGGAGAGAAATTCTCGGATCCTTAATCGCGATACACGAGTGGCCCTCAGAGAGGTAGTCATCAAGGAGAGCTTTTACCTTTTTTGATGCACTGAGAGTGGATGGGTGAGACATCCACGCTTCTGGCAAAGGCTGATGACCATTGCGACCTGACCATGTGCGTCCAAGGTCGACCAGAAGTTGATCATGGATTGAAGTTATTGGGATATTTTCCAGATACCCGGCCGGATTGAATTCGTCACTTTCAATCAGAGGTCCCGGAAAGAATGCTCCCAGGCGGGATACTATTCGACTTAGGAAAGACGTTCCACTGCGATGCATTCCTGAGACAACGATAAGTTTGGTAGGGCTAGGCATCGGGTAATGAAAGCGAACAAAAAATCAACGAAAAAATTTTGGTTTATAAACAGGCGCTGGGATCATTTATTCGTGTGGTTCTGTGGGGTTGGGGTTAAAGTAACGTTTCCAAGATTCAGAGTCTATTCGGTAACCTCAATTAAGTGAAAACGTGAGTGGGATAGCGATCAAACCACCGTATGGACTCTTCGTAATGATGTCGCCTAACATCTCCAGTGCTTCGACCCTAAAGTTATTGCCTTTACAGGTAACCGCGCTACGGTTTGAGATAGCGGGCAGGCCTCTGTTGGATGACGTCAGTTTTTCGTTGGACGCAGGCGGGCCGACTTGTGTCGTGGGCCCTAACGGCGCCGGAAAAAGTCTGCTGCTGCGGTTGTGTCATGGCTTGCTGGCGCCCTCGGGAGGATCGATACGGTGGGCTGGGGGCACGTGTGAACAACAACGCCGGGCACAGGCCATGGTGTTTCAGCGGCCGGTGCTTCTGCGTCGATCAGTGCGGGCCAACATTGAACACGCTCTTTCTGCGAGACAGCTTTCCCGCTCCGAGCGCATTAAGCGCGCGGATTCGGTACTTGAGAAAACCGGGCTCTTGGGGCTCGCCGAGCGCGATGCACGGGTATTGTCCGGCGGCGAACAACAGCGTCTTGCACTGGCCCGTGCGTGGGCACTGAGGCCCCGAATACTGTTTTTGGACGAGCCCACGGCCCATCTTGATCCCGCGGCCACGGCCTCGGTCGAGGCCATCATTAGAGACATCGACAGTGAAGGGGTCCGAATTATGATGGTCTCCCATGATCTTGGACAGGTACGTCGAATGGCAGGAGATGTGCTCTTCTTGCATAACGGCCATCTCATCGCGCATACCGATACGGTCTCATTTCTCGACGCGCCCGAATCGGAGTTGGCCAGCGCTTTCGTTGAGGGCCGCTTGCTCTGGTAGGGGTCGTGGCTAGGGGGCGTCCGCCAGCCATTCCTCCACTGCATCGCTGAAGCCGGATTCGCTGTGATCTGCGACTGATCGGAACTCCCTGCGAAGGGGTTCAGCAGCGTTNGCNACGACACGCGCATGATTCGCCCAGCGCAGCATGTCAACGTCATTGAAATCGTTNCCTACGGCAAGGGCGGTTGCTGAATCAAGATTCAGGTGATCACAGATCCACTGGGCCGCGTGAGATTTNCCNACGGATTTTGGAAAGATTTCATACCAGACCGAACAATGGTCGAGCGGTGAGGTGGTTCTGACCACATTGAGATCTGGCAGGCGATCGGACAGTTCGCGATGAAGGGTCTCCGGATTGTCNAGTGGCGCAATCGCCAACAGTTGCGTTGCATTGCTGACGAGGCCCGACTCGCTATCCAGCATCTGATGATGCCCTGCATACAAAGCCAGGCGTCGATCAAAATCAGCATTGAGCCGGCCAAAGCGTCGCCACCGGAACTGGTGATTTTCGGGGACTGGGCCGTGCACCATGAAGTCGAGCCGCATCGTTTCAAGAACGCCCATGGCTTGAGACATTGCCGCATCGTCAAGCGCAAACTGGCGCAGCAGCGTTCTTGGTCTGCAGGAGAATATGCCTGCGCCTGATGAGGTCACCAGAATGTCGATCGGAAAGGTGTCGTCCAGCACGCGATCGCAGGAGAAAAGCGATCGGCCAGTCACGACCACCCGCACTATCCCAACAGTGGCGAGGTGCTCCAGGGTTGCCCGGTTGCGGGCGCAGAGTTTCTGGTCCGGCCCTAGGAGGGTGCCGTCGAGATCGGTAAACAACGCCCTGCGCTGGTGTTCCTGTGAATCCATGCTGTCAAGGTATACACCCAAACCGGTTTGGCTTCACCTCTCGCTTAGAGCAGGGCCTCTATCTGGCTGACGAGATCCGCGTTGATTGGGGTAATTGATGAGCCAAAACTGCCGACGACCTCACCTTGACGGTTGAGAAGGTATTTGTGGAAGTTCCACCGGGGGAATTGGCCGGCTTCAGCAGCAAGCGCCTGATAGAGAGGCTCAGCACTGCGCTTGGCTACCCGGGATTTTTCAAACATCGGAAATTTGACCTCGTAGGTCAGGTCGCAAAACTCTCGGATCTTTTTTTCAGACCTGGGATCCTGAAAGAAGTCATTCGACGGGAAACCCAGCACGGAAAACCCACGGTCGCCGTATTTTTCCTGAAGCGCCTCCAGTCCCTCGAACTGCGAGGTGAAGCCGCAGTAACTGGCCGTATTCACCACAAGCAGAACCTGATCCGTGTAGGCATCACAGAGCCGCACTGACTCGTCACTCGCGAGGAATCGCTTGGTGAAATCGAGATTCATCGGGCAATTTGCGTTATCTGCGTGAACGGGCAATCCGACCAACGCCAAGACCGCAAGCAAAAGTATACGAAAAAGCATGATTAAATCCGCTGTTTACCACCTTTCAATACTACCCTGCGGGTGTGAACCGCAGGTATTGGGAAAGCTGCAGGGTTTCAGGATGGGACAACATTGCGTCGGTTGGGCCTGTCTCGAGGACTCTTCCTCCCAGCATGAACGCGAGTGAGTCCGCAATCTTGGCCACCTCGCGGGGCAGGTGGCTGACGACGATCACCGTCAGCGCGTGTGTCTTTCGGAGCTCATCCACCAACTCATGCATTTCTGCCCTCAGTTGAGGGTCGAGTCCGGTAAATGGTTCGTCAAGCAGCAGCAGTGGTCGCCTTTGGCAAAGGCAGCGCGCGAGGGCGGTCCGTTGGCGCTCGCCCCCTGAGACATCTGCAGGCTTCCTCGACTGCAGCGCGCCCAGCCGGGTTGCCGCCATTGCCATTTCGATCAGCTCGCGGTCCTCGTTGGTGAGTTTCAGGCCAGGGTGACATCCCAGGGCGATGTTCTGGTAGAGCGTAAGGTGATTAAAGAGATTGTTTTCCTGGAACATCATCGTGACGGGTCGACGTGCTGGAACCCGCGTGTCTATCTGTTCTTCGCCGACAAAGATCGCCCCCTGATCCGGTTGCTCAAAGCCGGCAATCAGTGACAACAGGGTAGATTTGCCGGCGCCGCTTGGCCCAATAAGGGCAATACACTCACCGCGTTTTGCCTCAAGATCGACCTCAAGCTGCCATTCCCCCTGGCGAAATCGAACTCCGTCAATTTTGAGAAAGTTCATCGCGACAGGCTGCGGTCCAGAATCCAGAAAAGCGCCACACACATCAGCACAAGAACCAGGGCGGTAACGGCTGCCTCGTCGAAGCGGTAGGCGCTCATACGCTGGTAGAGCATAACCGGTAACGTGATGTGACCCGTAGTATCGAACAGGGCGGCAACCCCCATGTCGCCAAAAGAGAGCGCTCCCCCCAGAGCGAGAGAGAATGCCGCAGGCTTTCGGATCATGGGCCAGTCCACCTGGCAAAAGCGGTGCCAGCCGTTTAGGCCCAGTTGTGCACACAATTTCTGATACTGTTGACCGGAGTCAATCAGTACCGGTGCGATACTGCGCAGGATGTACGGCAGAACCATCAGTGCGTTGACGACAGCAATCATCAGGAGTGTGATGGTGTCGACAGCCTTCAGGTGCAGGGAGATCAGGAAAAATCCTGTTCCAATCACCATCGGGGGAAACGCCAGGGTGAGAGATCCCGCGAGAAGCAGTCCTTCCTTGGNTTTCTTTTGACGTCTTTCAAGTACCAAAAACCGCGCAGTGCTGGCGATGCCTAGAGCCATGATTCCGGCCAGACTGGTCGCCATGAGTGCAATGCCGAGACTCCGGGCGGCAGCTTGCCACAGATCAGCATCAAGCAGGACTGCGGCAACCGGTCCCTGCAGCCCGGAGACAACCAGCGCCGCGACGGGGGTGAAAACAAAAAGTCCGCATAGCCCAATAACACCGAAATCAAAAAGCCTG
>PAUU01000052.1 GCA_002713825.1 Acidiferrobacteraceae bacterium
GCCGGTAGCATACCCCGCACTCAACTGGCAGCCTCCGCTGGTCTTTCGACCAGCAATGGAATCGACGTTGACCAACATCTAGAAACCTCTGCCCCCGGCATCTATGCGATCGGCGATGTAGCCTGCTTCCCGTATTTTGGAGGCAGCCGTCGAAGATTTGAGTCTGTACAGAATGCGAACGATCAAGCCCGGGTGCTTGCCAAGATCCTCTCAGGCGAATCTAACGCTTATCAAGCGCTGCCGTGGTTCTGGTCTGATCAGGGGAATATAAAACTCCAAATGGCAGGGGTCAGCCAAGACGCGAATAAAGTCGTCTTAATTGAGGGGGCCCAAGCTCCCCAGGCTGCTGCGTTCTGTTTCGACTCTGAGGAAAATCTTTGCGCTCTGGAGACGATAAACTGGCCGGCCTATCACGCCCTTTCCCGCAAAGCACTGTCAGACGGTCGTGTCATCAGTCGGGCATCCCTCGTGTCAGCAGATTTTGATCTCAAGACTGCCCTCAAAAAATGATTAGCTGGACTCATCATTTTCATTCCAAAGTGTCTCAAAGATAGAGTCATGGCTGCCTCTGAACTCTTCACTCAACGACTCGAAAACCTTCGGCAAAAGCTGTCAGCAACTGGAGTAGATATCGCGGTCATCACCGACGACGACAGTGTCTACTACTACAGCGGCTACTACGGCTACCTTCACATGGACTTCGGAAGACCGACCCTGCTGGTGATTGCAGCAGAGGGTGAAACGGTCCTGATTACCCCCACGATGGAGCAGTCTCTCGCCGAGTCTCTCGCTGTGGTCGACCGAATCGAACTCTGGAATGACGGTATGGGGGCTGAATGGCGAGAATCCCTGTCGGGCCTCCTTGGGGAAACAGCCGCAATCGGGATAGAACCCGATCTCATCCCGCCGCCCGTGCGCACGTTTATCGACTCGATTGTTGCACCAAAACGCTATCGCGATCTCACACCGATTGTTTCGGAGATGCGGATGATTAAATCCCAGGATGAGCTCAAGATCGCCCGGCACGCAGGCGAGGTGGGGATCGCCATGATGGAAGCGGGCCGCAGCGCCATCAAGGAAG
Source organism: Acidiferrobacteraceae bacterium (assembly GCA_002713825.1). Lineage (GTDB taxonomy): Bacteria > Pseudomonadota > Gammaproteobacteria > Arenicellales > UBA868 > UBA868. The sequence continues at coordinate 1,082 of PAUU01000052.1, forward strand.
GTGTCGCCGAGTACGAAGTTGCACTCGCGGCCACCACTGCCGGAACCCACAAAGCTGCTGAATTGCTGCGAACCCATTACGCAGGCTCGCAAATGTCTCCCAGTATTCACTTCATGCAGATCCTTGCCTCTGGGCAAGAGATCACCATGACCCATCACCGCGCGAGCACCAAAGCACTCAAATATGGCGAGCCGGTCTTTTTATGCTTTTGCGGCATGACCGAATTTCACCGATTCAAACTGGGATTCGATCGCACCTTCTGGATTGGTGAAGTCGGAGACCGTTCTCAGGAAGCCGCGTATCAAACGGCGGTCGATAGCCAGACTGCCGCGCTCTCGGTCCTGGGGCCGGGCGTGCTCGCCGAAGAGGTCCATTCCGCCTACGCTGAAGTCATTCAATCGGCCGGTTTTGAATATCCTTTTCGCTGCGGGCGGGCGACCGGATTCAGTTTTCTTGAACGGCCGCAACTGGTATTTGGGGATAAAACAGTGCTGCAGCCCGGCATGGTGTTCGCCGTTGATGGGTCCGTGACGGTTCCTGGAAAGTTTCGCGCGCAGGTCGGTGACAGTTTCATCATTACCGAAGACGGATACGAGCAGATCACGAACCACCCCAAGACTATCGCTGATGTGATCGTGTAGAGACCGCCCTAAATCAGGCTTGAACCCCCATCGCTATTGCAAGCGCTAGACCAACGCAAGCATTGTCTGTGCATCACTGACCTCGAATTTTCTGGGTGCCTCAACATTAAGGTGTGTCACAACGCCGTTATCCACTACTATCGCGTAGCGGATTGACCTCTCCCCAAATCCGGATTTTCTCATATCTGAGGCAAATCCCATGGCACGGCTCAAGTCTCCATTGCCGTCTCCCACCATGGTGACTTTGCCCTGCGCCCCTTGTGCCTTTCCCCAGGCCTCCATTACCCACGCATCATTCACGGAAAGGCAGATGATGTCGTCTACCCCTTTGCCTTTAAAATCTGAAGCGGCTTCGATGAATCCCGGCAGATGCTTTGCCGAGCACGTCGGGGTGAAAGCACCCGGCAGGGCAAACAACACCACTTTGCGATCAGCAAAAAGGTCTGTAGAGGTTTTGGATTCGGGGCCAGACTCCCCCATCACATAGACAGTCGCTTTGGGTATGGTATCTCCGACTGCAATCCTCATCACGATCTCCTTTAATCTGGAACTATTTCTCTGCCGAGGCCTCTCGTGCCTGACAAGGCAATTCTATTTATTGTGCAGAGATTGTACCCAAGGCAAGGCTAGCTAACCTGGCCTGCGGTGGATCAGCACGACTTGTCAGCAAAACGGGTACCTTGCCACCGAGCACAATACCTGCCGCACAGGCGCTCATGAAATAGACCATCATCTTGAATAGCGCATTGCCAGTTTCAATATTCGGCACCACTACCACATCAGCTCGACCCGCGACGGGATGATCGATGCCTTTCATCTTGGCAGCATCAGTAGACACCACATTATCGAATGCCAAAGGCCCGAATACTTCAGCTCCCAGTCTAGTGCTCTCGAAGTGCTCGGCTATTTTCTGGCACTCCCCGGTCACGGGCATCGCAGTGCTGACAGACTCTGACGCAGCAAGGAGCGCTACACGGGGATTTTGAATCTCCAGCTTGTGCGCCAGAGCGACCACATTCTCCACGATGGCGATTCGGGTCTTGACGTTGGGAGCCACGTTAAGCGCGCAGTCCGTCAGCATGACAGATTGATTACTGCCGGGCACCGTCATATGAAATACATGGGATAGCCGGCCGTCGCCCCGTATGCCCCCGTTTTTAGCAAGAAGCGGGCGCATAAAGGTATCTGAGTGCACGTGCCCCTTCATGACCATCGCAACCGCACCTGTTGCCGCCAGCTGTGCTCCTGCCTCGGCCGCCGCCGCTTCGCCCTTTGCTTCGACCGCTTCAAAGCCTGACACGTCCCAATCGATCTCTTCGGCCGCCGCTTCGATTCCAGACCGGCTTCCGATCAGGATTGGCGTAACGAGTCCCGCTTGCTGGGCCTGACGAACACTTTCCAGAGCGATTACATGATCGGCTCCAACAACTGCAGTCACCGCAGCGGTTTTGCCTGACGCACGATCCAAAAGCGCCGGAGGGCAAACGACGGCCGCAGTGCTGAGGAAACTATCCGCTGTCATATCGCTTGGAGCTCATCCGACTGCTGTCAGGCGTCGTCTGCGCCTGACTCACTGATCTCATCCACGAGTTTAAGCCGCTGAATTTTTCCGGACGGCCCTTTTGGCAGCGTTTCCATGAGATGAAACACACTGGGCGTCTTGAAGGCGCCAAGATTTTTCTCGCAGTGTGTGCGTAGTGCTTCAACATCAATCAGGTTGCCGGAGCTTGCCACAACACAGGCAGCCACCTCTTCTCCATAACGAGTGTCCGCGATCCCGACGGCAGCGGCCTCAAGCACACCGGGAAACTGGTAGAGCACGTCGTCAATTTCCCTCGGCGCGATGTTCTCGCCCCCTTTGATAATCAACTCTTTTATCCTGCCGGTAACAAAGACATACCCGTCTTCGTCCATCTTGCCAAGATCTCCGGTTCGATACCAGCCGTCGCTGGTGAACGCTTCGTTAGTCTTGTGAGCGTCCTTGAGATAACCCCTCATGACGTTGTGGCCGCGGATCTGGATCTCTCCCTCACGATCCGACTCAAGCTCTGCATTGTGCTCATCTGCAATTCGAACCTCATTGCCGCAGCTCTTTCCCGGTGAACCGATCCGGTGCGCTTTGGGATTAAGCGTATTCGACAGAATAGGTGCAGCGGTCTCGGTGATGCCCATCGTCTCAACCAGAGGGATGCCGAAACGCTCAACAAATGCCGTGTGCACAGCCGGCGGCAGTGCCGCCGATGCGGAGCGCCCAAACCGGACATGGCTCAGGGTTGCCTTCTCGGGCTGGGCGACGGCCTCTTCGGCGTCAAGGAGATAGGAAATAATGGTGGGCACTGCGCTGAACCAACTACAACGGTGACGACTCACCCATTCCCANAATTTCGATACCCGGAATCTTGAAGGCATCACAACNGAAGACCCGCTGATAAGCGGCGCCATGACCGTCACTACCTGGCCATTGATATGACATAGCGGCAAAACACAAAGAGCACGATCTTCTAGGGTTAAATGATGTGCGGCGGCAGTGTTTGCACCGCCCGCTAGCAAGCTGGCATGGGAGTGGATCACTCCCTTGGGTCGTCCAGTGGTCCCTGAGGTATAGATCAGCAAGGCGTCATCCTGCGGCTCAGGTGAAGTGCAAAGGCTGCCCGCCTCTACATCGTGCAAGTCGAGAGACTCGATTGCCTGACTTCCAATCACCTTAAGGTTAGGCAATGCTTCTTCACAAATCTGGCTTACCGCATCGGCGTTACCCTCATCGGCAAACAAAATCCTCACTTCAGAATGGTCGAGCACATAACGCAGGGCCNCATCTCCTGCCACAGGGTTAAACGTTGCAACAGTGAAACCCCCATACATGCAGCCCAAAAAAACCTCCAGAGCTGACTGCCCGTTTGCACTCAACATGCCAATGCGATCTCCGGGCACTGCCCCCAGAGAGTGAAGGTAGGAATTCAGCTNTTGGCAGGTTGCCTGCAGTTGAGACCAACTTACTTCTGAACCTGAATCAGGAAAGACAGCGAAAGTTTTTTCGGGAGAAGTTTGCGCATACCGGTCGATCAGAACCCGAATGGTCAGAGCGTTGCAGTCTTGCACCGCCGCAAAAGTCAGCGGCGCATTATTTTCCATGACGCGCCCAGTAATTCCCCAGCAGTTCCTCCGGTAAGACTTCCTGTGCAGGTATGCTGCGAACGACCCGGACCGTATTGAGATAGTGCCGGTAATTCATGTTCTCGCTGATGCTGTTACCTCCCCAACTGCCGCATCCCATCGAGAGTGAGAACGGNAACGCATTGTCAAAACTCCCGCCGGTNGCAAANCAATGCGCCTGNTTGACGATAACGCGACAGGTCGGCAATTCCATGGCGATCTGCATTGGGCGGGCATCATCGGCCGTATGGATACCCACCGAGTGGCCTGCACCCTGATAGGCGTAGATTTCGGCAACCTGCGCCAGTGCAACATCAAAGTCGTCAGCGCGATAAAGCGTCAGGACAGGACAGAGTTTTTCACCTGAAAAGGGATGGGCAGATCCGGCTTGGGATTCCTGCACGAGCAAGACCTTGACGTCAGGCGTTGCGCTGCAGTCAATTTCCGCCATCTGGGCAATTTGGTGAGCAGGTCGCGCAATAACGGCCGAATTCAGTTTGCCCTCTGGCCACATCAGTTGCTGCAGTTTTTCCTGCTCATCAACGGTCAACAGCTTTGCACCCTGTGACTCAAGGGCCGACACCAGAGCATCGTATACCGATGCGAGCACCACGGCACTGTTCTCTGAAGAACAGCTTGTGGCGTTATCAAAAATCTTGGAGGCGATAATCTTTTGGGCCGCCTCGTTCAGATCTGCAGTTTCATCAACGATCACCGCGACATTCCCCGCTCCGACTCCCACCGCTGGGGTGCCGCTTGAATAAGCCGAACGAATATTGTTCTGCGACCCGGTTGCCACCACAAGATCTACCGTCTTCATCAAAGTCTCGGTATCTGCCTTGTTGATGGGTCGAGGCAGTTTCTGCACCAAGGCCTCGGGGGCACCCACTTTCTTTACCGCCTGCTGGAACAGCTCAACCAACTCCCCACAAACCGCTTCGCCGCGCGGCGAGGGAGCGAGNANAATGGCNTTACGCCCCTTAAGGGCATTCANCACCTTGTTCGTCGGCGTGGCAACCGGATTGGTCGAGGGCGTGATCGCTCCGACAACACCAACCGGCCGAGCAATCTCGATAATGCCTTTTTCAGTATCCTCCCAGATCACACCCACCGAAGGTGCTCCCGTGAGATCGCGAAGCAATCCNAGGGTCTTGCGGTAGTTTTTCNGGAATTTATCGTCAATGTCCCCCAGNCCGGTGTCTTCTACCGCGCGCTCTGAGAGGTAACGATTGCGCTCAGGCTCAAGAATGGTCCACGCAATCGAGGCAACCACATCATCAACCTCAGCCTGATCAAAACGCTCATATTCAGCCTGGGCCGCTCTGGCCCGCGCAAGCAATTTTGAAACTGGGGAATCTGCAGCCATAACACGTGGACCTACGAACGTACTCGTGCCAAGTCTAACAGCGCAGAGGCGGCATCTGCCTGAATGGTGTGACTAGAAATTCAAAGAGACGTCTTTGTGACCAGCGTTGCAACTGGCTGCATACAGGGCCTGCTCTTCGGTCATCTGAGTCTGCTGCCTTAACCCAATGGTAAGTCTGATTGCCTCATCCACTGCGAGCAATGGTGCCGTCAGCTCGGCGAATGCCCGCTTTCGCCAGGAGACCTCAGCAAGGTATAAATCGATCGCTTTTTCCATCTCTCCAAGCGCTTTTTCGCGATCCGGGTTGTTGCCCTTAAACGCCTTGCGGCTCTTGTTCAGCTTGGACTTGATCTTGCTTGTGCCATCCACTTGACCGAGCTCGGTCCGAAATTTCTTAAGCGCGCTTTGGGCCTCTTTCGGATCCATGCTTGGCAATGCTGCATACAAGCGATCCAATTCCGGGCCAATGTCAATCAGTGCCGGAGTGTCTGCGATCAGGTTACGCACTTCCACGAGAGCGTTGTATCCGTCATCCACATTGCGGCGGTACTGATTGACCTTCTTTTTATCGTCCTTCAGAAGAGTCAGGTAAGCTGCATTCTGCGCCTCCCATTCGGATGGGATTTTGGCTTCAATCTCTTGACGCTCCGCGATGAGCCCCTCACGCCCGCTCACCAACTCCTCTCGGGTGAGATCCGACTCTTCACCACGGTCGAAGCGGGTAATCGCCTGATCCGCATCCTCGATTTTTGCATCAATGCGCTTGATCCGGCTCTGCAGGAAGCGGACCTGTTTATGAAGGGCACGGTAACCCTCTTCGAAGTCACTCTTCGCCTGATGCGCCGATTTGACCTCTTCCACGAGCGGGAACGTCGACCGGATATTGGATGCCACCGACTCGAGCTTCTTGCCAACAGAATCAGGCAGGTATTCCATTCGGAGACCGTCTAACTTATCCGCGACCCCCAGCAGTGCCTGTTCCTCAGTCGCGTAACGCTCAAAAACATAACTCTCGAGGCACTCTTGCAGTTTCGGGTTCATCGGAGGCGGCGAAGCTTCTGATGTGAGATAAATTCGGGCAGGCAGATAGTTCACCAGATTGGGCATATAGCCCACGATCCCCAGGCCCACCAATTGAAGAAAAATAAAGGGCACGACACCGCGATAAATCTCTACGGTCTTTACTATTTTGGAGGCCACGCCCCTGAGATAAAACAGCGCAAAACCGAAGGGCGGTGTCAGAAATGATGTCTGGATATTGAGGCCGATCATGACGCCCAGCCAGACCGCGGTGATGTTGGCGCTTGGATCCATCAGAAGGATCGGTGCCACAATCGGCACCACTACGACCGCAATCTCAATAAAGTCCAGNAAGAATCCAAGAATAAAGATNACCGCCATCACCACAATGAATTGAGTCCAGAAACCCCCNGGCAGGCTCGTCAGATATTCTTTGACCAGAACCTCGCCCCCAAAGCCTCGGAACACGGAAGTCAGCATCGCCGCACCGATCAGGATGATAAAAACCATGGAGGTGGTTTTTGCGGTTTCGATCATGACGCCGTTCAGTACATTCCCGATCTTGTAGGCGCGCCACAGACTGATANCGATCGAGACGCACAATCCCATCACCGCAAGGGTTGCGACGGTCACCGCGATAACTTCCGAAGGCTCAGAAATGGTTCGAACGTTGATCTCAACCATCTTGAGAGTAATGATCAGCACCGCAATCGACACCACCGCCAGAATCGCCGGGAAATANGCGCCCCGTTTTCCGGCCGCCAAACGATAGCCGCCCATGATTAATGCGCCGATTGCGCCGATGGATCCTGCCTGGTTAACTGTGGCAATACCAAGAATGATTGAACCCAGCACAGCAAAAATCAGGGCCAGCGGCGGAATCAGCGACAGACCCACTCCCAGCCAGAAGCGGCCATCCAGATTACCCTCCCGAGGCACCGGCGGCGCAATGTTTGGCCGGATCAGCGCCGACACCAGGATGTAAAGCATATACAGGCCAACCAGCACCAATCCCGGAAAGAATGCCCCCATGAACATCTCGCCAGCACTGGTCGACACAATATCCAACTCGGAAGGCATCGAAAATTCACCGGTGGCATCTTTGTACATCGCCTTTCGGGCGGTACTGGCAATATCCGATGCGCTCGATAATTGATCCGCCAGCAAGATCAGCACGATGGAAGGGGGAATGATCTGTCCCAGCGTTCCTGACGCACAGATCGTACCCGCAGCCAGCGGCCGTGAATAATTGTGGCGAAGCATCGCGGGCAATGAGATCAGTCCCATTGCGATGACGGTTGCGCCAACAATGCCGGTAGTTGCCGCCAGCAGCGTTCCGACAAAAACTACCGATATTCCCAAACCCCCCGGGATCGGACCAAACAGCTGGGCCATGGTAACCAGAAGATCTTCTGCGATCTTCGAGCGCTCGAGCATAATCCCCATGAAGATGAAAAGCGGAACCGCGATCAGGGTGTCCCGTTCAACATCCCAATACAGACTCCTGAAATTGGTCACTCCCGCTGTCAGCCACTCGACGGGTCCTCCTTCCAGAAAATACGCGCTGACATCCCCTTCCACCAGATAGCCGAAAAGTGCCGCCAGCCCGAGACTGACGATCGAAGAGCCNGGTAACGCAAACGCCACCGGAAAGCCAGAGCTGAGCGCTCCGATCATCAGGATAAAGAGAACCAAAAGAAAGAAGACTTCCATAATCGTTTTGTCTTNCCCAGCCACTGCAGAGCCGGAGGGCGTCTGCGCATCCGTGTCGGCCTCGTCACCTGCTTCTCCCGCCAAATCCGCGACGTTCGAAAGCAGGTACGCACAGAACTGAAACAGCATAGACATTGCAAAAATAACCAAAAAACCCACCATCAGGTACTTCACATACATGCCAAAGCCCTGTTGGTAGATCTCAAAACTGAGTAAGGGACTGTTTAGGCTGCTGCCCTTGCCCCACATGCCGGTGATCAAAATAACCCAGCACAGCGGCAGTCCCAATATGATTACGCCGATAGTGTTAGCCCAGGCTTTTCCTTTTTTGGAAAAGTTGGTGTAAAGAACATCAACGCGGACATGGCCTTCTGACACAAGTGCATATGCGCTAGCGAAAAGAAAAAGTCCCGCGTACCAAAAGCGCACCAGATCTCCCTGAAACGGCTGCTCGTATGAGTATACAAAGCGGCTGATCACAATCGAGAACTCCGAAAGCACCACCATCAGTGTGAGCCAGGTGAACCCTAGGCTTCTGGTGAAAAGGGCAATCACAAGGCCCAAAGCCAAAAGGGGATAGTGCACATAGGAACCCCGAAATATGGGCCGGCCAAGAGACTTGGCCATGTCCTCACCTACAAAGATCGCTAACCAATCCTCTACCCGCAAAAACGAGATAACGATATCAAAGATACCGATCAGGACAAGGCCCCAAAAGCATCCACGAATAATAAAAGACGCCATTGCCCCAAGCCGTGCAGCATCACTGCGCAAAGGCGAATCTTGTCGCCTCACCGCGTAGATCGCCACCAGTATTGCCAGCGCGAACCAACTGGCGAATTGCGACCAGGCCTGAATCTGCAACGTGCCCGAAACAGGCATCGCTTCGGCGTCCTGCCAACTCTGCATCAGAGCGAGCGTGCCCGGCCAGTCCTGCCAGAAAATCAGATAGTTATGAAAAATGAATAGCAAGCCAAACAACGGCACAAGCCATGCAAAAAACCGCATGACGTTTGCTGTGGCCGATGGCTCTTTGGTCGTTGAAACCATTTTAGAGTAGAGAAACAGACCGATCAGGTTTTCTGGCTAGCTGCATTAACAGCGAGGGGCTGAGAAAAAAGCGGAGCCTTTCGGCTCCGCTTTTCCCTGACCTTAGTCTGAGTCCTGAGTCAACGATCAGACGCCAACACCAAGGACACGGTTACGCTGACGCAGGTAAGGCTGGTCGGACAAGTTCATCCAACGACCAACATCCTTACGGGTGGCAACAAAACTCTCGTGGATTCTATTTGCCAACTCGCTGTGAGCGCGCACCTCTTCGAAGACCTCTTCCGCTGCTTCACCGAAGGCATCGTAGACATCATCATTAAACTCACGGACCTGGATACCCTGCTCGGAGATCAGCTTATCCAAAGCAGCGCCGTTCTTAGCGTTGTACTCGGACATCATGCGATCGTTCTCCTGATGGGCAGCAGCCGTGATCAGAGCCTGATCTGTTTTGGAAAGACCATCCCACCAGCTCTTGTTCATGCCGACGGCCAACATGGAGGCCGGCTCGTGCATGCCTGGGAAGTAGTAGTACTTGGCTGCCTCATAGAACTTCATGTAGGAATCGTTCCAGGGGCCGACCCACTCCGTCGCATCGATGGCGCCTGACATCAGGTTTTCATAGATCTGGCTTCCTGGCAAAGAGACGGGCGAAGCGCCCAACTTTGCCATGACGTCACCGCCCAAGCCAGGGATACGCATCTTGAGACCTTTGAGATCGTCTGCGGAATTTATCTCTTTACGGAACCACCCACCCATCTGAACACCGGTGTTGCCGCACGTCAGGCACTTGAGACCAAACTCGCCAGCGAGTTCATCCCACAGTTCCTGACCACCGCCCCAGTTAATCCAGGCATTGATCTCACTGTAGACGAAACCGAACGGCACCGCGGTGAAGTACGCCCAACCGGGGTGCTTGCCTTTCCAGTAATAGTCCGCTGCGTGATACATCTGCGCGTTCCCGGAGGCNACNTCGTCAAAAGAGTCNAACGGCTTAACACGCTCNCCACTTGCATAGTAGGTCACATTCAGACGACCGTCTGAAAGTTCNCTCAAACTCNCGGCAAATCGCTGGGCACCCGTACCCAAACCCGGAAAATCCCGNGGCCAGGTGGTAACCATNGCGATCTCTGTGCGAGCTTTTACGATTGCGGGNGCCGCCAGGGTCCCCGCAGCGACGGCCGTGCCCGCGCCTGCCTTCTTAAGAAAATCTCGTCTTTCCATGAATTCTTCCTCAACTGGTAGTTAAGTTATTGATGCGGCGTCGGGAAAGTATTCCCTTTGCCCACACTGTTAGTATCGCAACTCTCAATTCCCATGACAACAGGGATCCATATTGGATGCACTTTGGATGCAATATTGAGAAATTAATGAAATGAAAAAGAAATGATATTACTGAAAAAACAAGAAACAGTCGTTTTTTGCTTATAAAGTTTAATATCGGGTAGGATTCCTGTGGTCTGGCCAAGATCGATTAACGGATTAGAGGATGGCAGAAAAAGAGAATACGACCGGGCGCACTGCTCGCACCATCGCCATGAAGGGCGGCGGGTACTACAGCCAAAGCACCCGGGGCGCGAAAGATGTTATCGACAACGCATCGGGAATGCTGGTTGAGGCAGCTAATGCAATCAATCCACCGGGTTCGGATGGACCGATTGTTTTGGCTGACTTTGGTGCCGCCGACGGCGGCACATCAGAAAGCGCCCTGAGAAGGTGCATCGAGCAGATCCGCACCCGCTTTCCGGATAACCAGATCCAGGTGACCTATACCGATTTGCCGAGCAACGACTTCAGCGTCTTGTTCAAGAATCTTCTCGGCGTCGGACCTCAGACTGCCCACACTTATCTCACTGATATCGAAAACGTCTTTGTCAACGCATGCGGTATTGGCTTCCACAGGCAACTATTGCCGAATACCTCACTGGATATTGGCTTTTCGGCGACTGCAATGCATTACATCTCCGAAAAGCCCTGCCCTATCGAGAATCATGTTCACATGGTGGGTGCAAGCGGGGAGACGCTGGCCGCCTATGCCCAACAGGCGCGACAAAACTGGAATGATCTTCTTGTCGCTCGCGCCAAAGAGTTACGCCCTGGTGGGCGGCTCGTGATGCTGAACTTTGGTATTGATGAGGAAGGCCGCTACCTTGGCAATACCGGCGGTATCAACATGTTCGATACCTTCGCGGACATTTGGGAGCAGATGTGTAACGAAGGCACGATCTCCCAGGCCGAATTCATCAACACCTCTTTTCCACAATACTATCGAACAGTTGAAGAATTCTGTGCACCCTTCAAGGATAGTGACTCACCGGTTTATCAGGCAGGGCTGAGGCTCGTCTCTGCGAAAACCGGAGTCGTTGGATGCCCCTATCGCAGAGCATTTGACGAAGCGGGAAGCGCTATGTCGGCAAGAGAATTTGCAAAAAGTTACGTTCCGACCCTGAGGTCGTGGAGCGAGGCGGTTTTCTTAAGCGGACTGCACGATGCTCGGCCGGCAGATGAGCGACATCAGATCGTAGACGCGTTCTATCAGCGCTATGAAGATCGAGTGGCCTCAGACCCCAACGGTCACGCCATGGATTACGTGCACTGCTACCTGGCAGTTGAAAAAGCCCAACCCTGAACTCTCAGGAGATCAATCTACTCTCAGGCTCGGCGCCGCGGTTCAATCCAGCTCGGGCGAGGCCTCTAGGCACTGGGTGACAAAGTCTCCGGGTAATTCGAGACCTCGGGCAATTTTATTCAGCAGCCTGCTTTCAGCTTGGGCGACTGGCTGTTCGACTCCCGCGACCAGGCAGAGATCCCGCACGACCTGCATTCGTTGAGAAAGGCTTGCCTTCTCACGAACGGCCTCAACACGCTTTGGCAAGAGCTCCCGCAAACGCTCCGGATCCAGTTTTTCCAGCGCAAAGCCGTCTTCGAGGAAATCTTCCAGTGCTTTTTGTTCCTTATCGGAAACTCCTTCATCCGCATCTGCGACAGCGATCGCTCCTGCAACAAAAAGATTACGCATGGCGCGGGCCACGTCTGTTTTCCCCTTAAGGTAGTCGGGTTCCATCAGACCCATGACGGTCTGCACCTGATCTTCGAGATCATGTTTATCGATCCCCTCAGGTCGCATAAGGACTGAACGGTCAAAGACCGTCAATGCTTTTACCCGCAACGGACTAAACGGATGAGTCAAGAACCAGTCCTGCATTGGCGCGCCCTGCCCGGGCTGTTCGCCCAGAGCCAGCATATCGTCTACCTGACGCAGGAATTCATCCAGATCAAACTGCACTATCCTGTCATCACGCAACCCGGAGGCCAGCTTGAAGAGTGCCCGGGCCACGCTCGGCAAGTCCTCGGCGCAGTAGGCGCCAGCCCGGTCGGCAGAGACTTCGGCGTAACGCGACCAGGCGAACAGATCCAACGCCAAGGAGGCAGGCGGGCGTGTCTTGCCACGCAGAAAGTAGCCAATCGGAATATCGTGATGGCGGTAAACATGGTGCCCCAGCTCATGGCCCATGACAAAAAGCAGTTCCTGCTCAGAAAACGCCTCCAGCAAAGACGACGAGAACATGATGTACACACGCCCATCCTCGGGCTTGAAGCAGGCAGCATTGAACTGAGGGGCAGAATACACATAAAGCTCCAACTTGCTTTCAATGGCGAGCCGCTCCTGGCAGCGATCTGCCATTTCATGTAGCGCTGACGACATGGAACGGCTAAGCCGCACCGAGGTACTGAGCAGATGCCGGCGCACACCTGGCCCCTTGCGATTCTCTTCCTGCTTTTCTACCGCCTCACGCACCCGGCGCACTTCTGGATGGGTCAGCAGTGTCTCGTACAACTTCAGGTCATT
>PAUU01000053.1 GCA_002713825.1 Acidiferrobacteraceae bacterium
TTAGGATTTTTGGAGCGGGAAACGAGACTCGAACTCGCGACCCCAACCTTGGCAAGGTTGTGCTCTACCAACTGAGCTATTCCCGCATGAGGAACGGAAATTCTATCGGGCCAAAACCCCTTGTCAAGTTGAGAGACCTATTGTTGCGACAGCGACGGCCAAGCGCCGCGCAAGTAGATCACCATCGACCAGAGCGTCAGGACGCCTGCGACGTATAAAAGGAGTTCGCCCAAAATAAGAATTTCTTTTTGCATTCCGGCTTGAGCGAATAGCAAAACAGTGATCGCCACGAACTGCAGCGTTGTTTTTACCTTACCGATCCAGCCTACGGCGACCACACCCCGCCTTCCCAATTCCGCCATCCATTCGCGCAACGCGGAGATCGTAATCTCACGGCCGATAATGACGGTAACGATCACCGTAAACAACACTGGGCTGAATACGTGTTCTCGCATCTGTGGATCTGCAGTCATCAGGACCAATACCACCGAGACCATCAGTTTGTCAGCAACAGGATCCAGGAACGCGCCAAAGGGCGATTCTTCATTGCGCTGGCGCGCCAAAAACCCATCGGCCCAGTCTGTCAGACCAGCCAGCAAAAAGACTCCTGCAGTCAAATAGCCCGACGCTCCTGCCAGGTAGAGGGCCACAATGACCGGAATCAGAGCCACGCGAAGTAACGTTAGGATATTGGAGATAGTCCAGTGCATCTACTACCCTGTGCGAAAGTGGTCCACGAGACGCTGCGCGAGATTAACACTGATTCCATCGACTTTGACAAGTTCTTCTATGGTCGCACTCTGAAGGGGACGGATCCCACCGAAGTGGCGCAACAATGCCTGTCGTTTCTTCGCTCCTATACCGGGGATGTCTTCGACCTTGGATCGCGTCCGCGAAGCGTTTCTTTTCTTCCGATGGCCCGTAATCGCAAATCGGTGCGCCTCGTCTCGGATCTGCCGCAGCAGGAGATGGGCCAGTGAGTTTGGATCCAGCACCAATGGTGTCTTGCGCCCGGGAAGAAAGAGACTCTCGCGACCAGACTTTCTGCCCGCTCCCTTGGCAATCCCAATCAACATCACGTCGGTGGCAAGATGATCCTGAAGAGCCTTTTGCGCTCTGGCCACCTGCCCTGCTCCCCCATCAATCACCATGAGATTCGGCCGAATACCATCTCCGTCGTTGACCCGGGCGATTCTTCGACTGACGACCTGCTCCATCGCCGCAAAATCATCTCCAGGGCTGACGCCTTTAATATTGAAACGACGATACTCTCCCGGGACTGATCCCGAGGCGTCAAATACAACGCATGACGCGACCGGGTACTCTCCCATGCTATGGCTTGTATCAAAACACTCTATCCTCTCCATCGGCTCGGTCCTGCCCAGCAATTTCGTCAGCGCCTGAAGGCGTTGTAGATGATCGGCGTTTGACGCCAACTGACGGTCCAGGTGGTCGGTCGCGTTCAGCACGGCCATCTTCCGCCATTGGTCCCGAATACCCCGCACGCGGGACTTCACCTGCACACTCTGCACTGTTGCATTCCCTAGTGCGTCTGAAAGCAGCTCCGGATTTACCGCATCTGGGAGGATAATGACCTCCTGTGGCACAGGATGATTCTGGTAGTGCTGCATCACCAGCTTTTCAAAAACCTCTTTTCCATCTTTCTCGAGCGGATTTCTGTGGGAATAATGACGACTGCCCAAGTTGTGTCCGCCTCGGATCTTCATCACAGAAAATACTGAACTGCCCGATCGCTCCGTCAGCAACACAACGTCTGCATTATGTTGACCGCTGGACACATACTGGCGTTCCTGGAGTTTTCTTAGCGCAAGTATTCGGTCCCGATACCGAGCTGCTGACTCATAATCCTGAGCCGCGGCTGCCTCTTCCATCTTTCGTGCAAAAGCGCTGCTGATTTGGCTCTCCTTTCCATCAAGTAGCAACATGAGCTCTCTGACATCCTCAGCATATTCATGTTCCGACACCAAACCGACACACGGAGCCGAACATCGGCCAATTTGATGCTGCAGGCATGGTCTGCTGCGATTCCTGAATGTGGTGTTGTCGCATTGCCGAATTGGAATCACTTTTTGCAACTGAGCAAGCATTAGTCTTACAGAGCCGGCATTGGCATAAGGGCCGAACAATCGGTCCTGTACTTTTGTACTGCCCCTGTAGAACGACAATCTGGGAAAACGCTCGGTGGTAGAGACCTTCAGGTAGGGATAACTCTTATCATCGCGCAACAGGACATTAAACTTTGGCCGCAATTCCTTGATGAGATTGCACTCGAGCAACAGAGCCTCTGTCTCCGTGCGGGTACGCTGAATCTCTATCGCCTCGACCTGATTCATCATGAGCTGCAAACGACGACTTTCTTGAGGTGCGTTGAAATAACTCGAGACGCGCGCTTTTAGACTTCTCGCCTTCCCCACATACAATACGTCCTGTTCACCGTTACGCATCACGTAAACCCCGGGCCCACGAGTCAGGCCCTTGACCGCCTTGGCTTTACTGATGGGCATGTGTTACCCCAATAAATCCCGCGCTCGGCTAAACACGTTTTCGAACATTTCGCCGGTCAAACGACCCGTCTGGGTGTTATACCGACTGCAATGGTAGCTGGACAACAGGGTACGTCCGCCGCACACCCGGTATTCGCTAGCGTGTCCGAATATCAATTCACTCACCCGCATTCCAAGCGCCCGGACAACGCTGTCGTGCGCCAGTTTTCCCAATGCCAGAATCACACCGCTCTCAGGGACTGTCTCCAATTCCTGGGTCAGAAAAAGCCGACAGGTATTAACCTCCGCGGCTATTGGTTTGTTTTCCGGAGGCAGGCACTTGACCGCGTTCGTCACCGCACAATTCTTAAGAACCAGGTCGTCGCCTGGATGAGAATCGGGCGCCGAGGAAAAACCGAATTTATAAAGCGTCTGATAGAGGAGAATACCAGCGTGATCCCCCGTAAAGGGGCGCCCCGTGGCGTTCGCGCCATGCAATCCCGGTGCCAAGCCGACGATGAGTAACGAAGCGCCTAGTTCCCCAAAAGACGGTACCGGGTGACAAGCGTAGTCAGGATGGCGCGTCCGCACAGTCTCCAGAAACTGGGCAAGCCGGGGACAAGCCCTGCAACCCCGTCGATAAAAACGCGGTGATAATCTTTTGCGGGGCCTGTCGATAAGAGTCTTAGCCTTCATGACGATGCCGGTTGAGTTGTTGCGCTNTTAGCAAAGCTTTACAATCGCGNNCGCTCAAAATTNACNCCTTANTGTCCTNATGAAGATATCTGCTTCGGATGTNCGTNTTGGNAANCTTGTNGAATATCAGGGAAAACTCTGGCGTGTNCTGAAAAAGGCNCANGTCAANCCNGGCAAAGGNGGCGCATTCGCCCAGCTGGAGATGAAAGCCATCTCNGATAATACCAAGTTAAACGAACGNTTTCGCTCNGAAGACAAACTCGAGAAGGCTCATGTAGAGCCGCGGCAGATGCAATACCTTTACCCTGAGGGTAGCGATTTCATCTTTATGGATATGAAATCCTTCGAGCAAATCCCAATTGGTGCGGATGACCTGGATAGGCAGTCCGAATTCCTCCTGCCGAATGAAGAAGTTCAGATCAACTTCTACAATGANCAGCCCATCGGCATCGANCTNCCCGCGAGCGTTGTTCTGGAAGTCACTGAAACCGAAACAGTGGTCAAGGGTCAGACTGCAGCGGGTTCAGGAAAGCCGGCCATTGTAGAGACCGGTCTTCGGGTTATCGTTCCGCCATTCGTCAACGCCGGAGACAAGATCCGCGTAAATACTGACACAGCAGAGTATATGGAGCGGGCCGACTCTTAATTGGCTGATTTTCAGAATATCGACCCGGNTCGACAACTTTAGATATACCGGGTTACCTGCTCTCTCGCCTCATTCATCAGAGCATCATCCGCCCTATAAGCCGCGTCTGGGCGCATCATCTCCAGTCTCCTTCGACTGGCCTCGGACTGAGGAGATAACTCAGCCAACTCGAGTACCTGGTCCGNTGCCTCGTCACTGTTGCACAAAAGCACCATATCAGATCCTGCCTCCAGCGCCATTCTCGCCAGCCCCTCAGGGGCTGCTATGGTGTCCAGCGCACTCATCATAATATCGTCTGAGAATATCGGCCCCGTAAAGCCAAGACGACCTCTGAGTTCGCTGGTCAGGAATTTAGACGAAAGACTTGCAGGTACCGCGTCTATCCTCGGGAACAGGACATGGCAACTCATCACCCCAGCGATCGTTTTAGGATTNAAATNNAGATANACCCGCATATCGTGATCGCGCAATTGATTAAGCGATCTATGATCGCGAGGGAGTTCGTCGTGAGGATCTTCGATAACGCCACTGTGGCCTGGAAAATGCTTGCCGACGCCCNGCATTCCATTCGACGCCATTCCCGCCGTGAGCGCATACGCAAGTGTCGTGACGACTTGCGGTTTTAGATGAAAAGCACGCGTACCGATCGCTCTGTTGCCTGAAAGGAGATCCAGCACTGGAGCAAAACTGAAATCAATACCACATTGACGCAACTCTCCCGATAACACATATCCGGTGGCTCGAGCCAAGGCCAACCCTGCTCCTTCATGAGCATTAAAAAGCTTGCCAATCGCCTCCATGTTCGGCAATCGAGTGAAACCCTCCTGAAACCTTTGAACACGTCCCCCCTCCTGATCGACAGCAATCAGCAGTTCAGGGGTCTTTAACCTCCTGATTTCCCCAGTAAGCGCGAAAAGTTGCTCTGGGGAGGTATAGTTTCTTGCGAAAAGGATGACGCCCCCAATATTGGGGTGCGCCAGCCTTGATCGGGTCGCCCCATCCANAGCGGTCCCCTCGATGCTCACCATTAGTGGGCCAGTCATCGTAGATGAACTATTCTGAGAAGTCCCGAATAGCCCGTTCCAGGTCCGCCACAGTGTCAATCCCGGGGCCCGGGGCCTGGCGGGCCGATACGACGGCTATCTTGTCACCCAGCCAAAGCACTCTGAGTTGCTCGAGTGCTTCAGTGATCTCAAGCGCACAAGGCGAAGTATTCGAAAGGTGCTGGAGATATTCACAGCGATAGGCATAAATCCCTATATGTCGACGCACATCCCTCCAGGGAACCCGATCAGACGAATCGCCGTTGGAATCACGGGCATGCGGAATGGACGCTCTAGAGAAGTAAATTGCATGTCCGTGACTGTCAGTCACGACTTTGACAACGGAACGATCAGAATATTGCTGGGGATGATCCAAAGCGGTACAGGCGGTTGCCACCATCGCCTGTGAGTCTTCACTCAGAAGCGTCGCGACCTGGTCAATGAGTTCTCCGGGCATATCCGGTTCATCGCCTTGCACATTCACGACAATTTCCGTTGGCGCAAATCCTAAAATGCGCGCGGCTTCGGCGACGCGATCGGTCCCGCTCTGATGCGCGGCCGAGGTCATGCACGATTCGCCTCCAAATTGGCGTACTGTCTGCAAAATCCCCTCATCATCCGTCGCCACAACGATATTCGTGGCGCTCGAGCGGGCCGCTGATTCAAAGGTTCGCTGAATAAGAGGCCGCCCCACGATATCCCGAAGTGGCTTGCCCGGAAGTCTCTGGGAGCCGAATCTTGCGGGAATGACTACTGTGAAGTTTTCCGACATGTCAGGAACCTATACTGATTTGCGGCCTTTGGCGGATGACATTTTCCAATTCATCAATCAATGCCTCGGGAATCTCAGTCACTTGCGCAACAGACCAACAACGGTCGGTCGCAAACCTACCACACTTGACCGCATCTTTTTCAGTCATTAGAACGGCAGTCTCTGCGGGAACGTCATCAGCACAAAATTGATGGTGATCTGGAAACGGATACTCGCGAACCGTCAGTCCATGCTTTTTCAATAGACGAAAAAACCGTTCCGGGCGATGTATGCCGGCAAGAGCCGCTAGTGATTGATCGCGAAATTCGTCAAGGGGGACCTCTTCTCCTGTGACAAGATTGCATGCAAGGCCAAGGGCACTTCTAACGCTATATTCGCCAGGATTTGCCTTCCCACCGCGCCGAACGCGGATATCAACAGAATCAAGACGGGCCGCAGGTTCTCTCAAGGGCCCAGCGGGGAGCAAAAACCCATTACCCAATCCCTCAATTTCGTCGACCATCACAATCTCCGCACTGCGGGCCATGGCGTAATGCTGAAGGCCATCGTCGGAAATCACAATATCAACAGACTCCTTCAAAAGTGCTTCGACCGCGTGCGCTCTGCGCCGCGCCACGGCAACGGGAACACCGGTTTTTCTAGCAACCAACACGGGTTCATCACCGAAGTGGCCGGCATCTCCGTCCGCGGGCACAAGTTCAGCCTCTCTAACTGTGCCCCGATAACCCCGACTCACGATGCCAGGATGCCATCCTCTTGTTTTCAGTTGCTCAGCCAGAGTCATCACAAAAGGCGTCTTACCCGTACCGCCCACCGTAAGATTTCCGACCACGACAACCGGGATATCGAAACGGTATGTCTTTAACAACCCTGAAATGTAGGCAGCTTTCCTAAGCTTTGTGACCAACCCATAAACCAGACTCAAGGGCGTGAGCGCGAGGCTCACCGCAGTGGGTGTGCGCCAGTGCTGCTGAATACGTTCAGCCAGCGTCATAGCCGTCCTTATACCGTCTCGTCTGCGAAGGCCTGGGCCTGTTGGGTAAGCCACATCCTGGCGTAGGCGCCATTGTGTGCCAAGAGGCTTTCGTGAGTGCCGGACTCAATAATCTTTCCCGAAGCGAAGACGTGAATTACGTCGGCGTGCGTAACAAAACTTAGTCGATGAGCAATCAGAAGCACTGTTCGCTGTCCTCGCAACTGTGAAATGGCATGTTTCATAGACTCCTCAGACAACATGTCCAGCGCNGAAGTGGCTTCGTCGAGCACCAGCATGGCACCCTTACGCGACAAAGCTCGAGCCAGTGAAACCCGTTGGCGCTGTCCGCCTGAAAGCCGGGCCCCCGACTCACCGACGCCCTCGTTGTTGTCGGCAAAGGCATCTATCCCCGTCGCATGAAACAGTCCCTTGATATCAATATTTGGATCATTTCCAGCACCGTAGAAGACATTCTTCTCGATTGAGCCGTCAAAAAGAATCGCTTCCTGCGGCACAAGCGCGATCTGCTCCCTCAGTTCTTTTTTAGAAAAAGTCTCGATAGAAGCGCCGTCCAGCAAAATGTCGCCTGCAGTTGGACTATAAAAACCCAAAAGTAGCGAGGCNATCGTAGACTTNCCNCTACCGGATTCCCCCACCAGCGCGATCGTTTGGCCAGNCTTGATTTCAAANGTTATCCCNTCGAGCGCCCTTCCCTGTCCGCGNGGGTATTCGAAGACCACGCCCTCAAAGGAGGCCTGACCCGACAACGCCGTACCGGCATCAACACCACTGTCTGACTCCTCCGGCTGATCCATTAAGCGAAAGACGCTCCCGGCTGCCGCGAGACCCGCTTGGATGTATTCATTTATACGCGCGAGACGCTTTATCGGGCTCATGAGCAACAAGATTGCCCCCATATAGGACACGAATGTCCCCGCGCTGACAAACTGGCCGATCGTATCTGTCAGGGCAAGATAGATGATCCCCGAAACTCCTGCCCCGGCGATCAAAAGCAACATGGGAACGCTCACTGCGGCCACTACGGCTCGTCGTAGTGATCGTCTTTGATTGGCCCGATTTACTTCAAGAAAAGCNGACTCCTCTTCTGAATATCCTCCGTAGGCTTTGACCACTTTCTGACCTTGCAGCGCCTCTTTTGTGATGTGAGTGATCCCCGCCATCGACTCCTGAATTCCCTCGCTCGAGCGCCTGAACCGGCTTGAGGCTTTTCGCACCACAACCGCGACCAGTGGTGTTATCAGAAGAAAGATGAGAGTCAGATGCCAACTGAGGATAAACATCCATATGACCAGACCCAGTCCTAGGAGGATGTCTTTCACTATGACACGCACCGCCATCGTCGATGCCGTCGAGACCTGTTCCAGGTCGTAGATAAGGCGAGAGATCAGATCAGCAGTGGGATTCAGATCAAAATACTGCGCGGGCAACCTCAATATCTTTGCAAACAGCAGTCCACGCAGATCAAAGATAACACGCCGGCTGACCCAAGCAATGCAGTATTCGTCGGCAATGGCGCCTGCCGCCCGCGCAACAAACACCGCCATCAGCAAAAATGGAGTCAGGGCGATGATCTCTTGATTCCGCTCTACAAAACCACCATCCATGATCGGTTTGAGTAGTGCAGCAAAAGCCACTTCGGAAAGTGCTACGACTGCCATGCCCAGAATACTGATCAGGAAAATGCCCTTGTAGGGCCAGACGTAACTCAGCAAGCGCCGGTAGAGTAAGGCCCCGTTTACCGCTATTTTGTCTTCTGTCACGACGCCGTCACCTCAGCGGCGAACTTGACCCGGGTAAGGTTCGCCTTGCGGGCTGCATCCAAGGCTTGTACCACCGCTTGGTGAGGCGTCCTTGCATCCGCCTTCACCACAAGCGTTGCCGTGTCATTGTTAGCCGACAATCCCTTAAGCATCTCAGATAACTGTTCAATATTGACTGGTCCGAAATCTGAGCTTTGCCCACCCTGCTTGGTACCCAGCCGATAGGCGCCTGCTGCATCGATTTCAAGAATGAGCGCAGAAACCTCTTGTTCCGAGGAGGCTTCTGCACTGGCCTCTGGGAGTGCGATTTCAAGTTCTGTCTCCCGCTGGAAAGTCGTCGAGACCATAAAAAAAATCAACAGCAGGAAAACAATGTCGATGAGTGGTGTCAAATTAATCGACACTTCCTCAGTCTCGGGAGTCGAGAACTTCATTGAAAATTTCGCTGACGTAACAGATCCAATAACCTCAGCGCTTGCTGCTCGATTTCGACAGTCAATTCATTGATTCGACCTCGAAAATACCGATGAAACATGAGACTGGGAATACCGATGGAAAGACCCGCAGCCGTCGTAATAAGGGCTTCGTAGATCCCACCCGCGAGCACCTGTGGATCCCCCACACCCGATGTGGTGATCGCAGCAAACACCTTGATCATACCGATCACAGTTCCCAGTAAGCCCAGCAAGGGTGTTGTCGCTGCAATCGTACCCAATGCGTTCAAGTACCTCTCAAATCCATGAACGACATGGCGCCCTGCTTCTTCGACGGCCTCCTGCACCCGCGTCGGGTTGCTTTGGGCGGTCGCTAGCCCCGCCGCCAATACCTGACCCAGCGCGGACCCACGCCTGAGCGAAGCAATTCGATCGACATCCAGACGACCCTCTAAGATCGCTCGATCGACATCTGCCGAAAGGCCCGATGGCACGACTACGCTCCGCCGGAGCGCGAATGAGCGCTCAATAATGATCGCGACGGAGATGACAGAACACGCGAGAATCGGCAGCATCAGCCACCCCCCGCTTCGAAGAAACTCAAGCACGCTTGTCTACCAGTCCGATATAAGGGATGTGAGGCCAAGAGAATCGGCCTAGCGATCAATTTTACCCGCGCTTTACCTCATTAACAGCCTCGATTCTAAATTTAATGCCAAAAACGGGCCCAATCTTTCGAAAAGCTATCAACCTCCCAACCTTCGCGCAGACTCCAATAACTCACCTGCCCATCCATAGCGGTATCCCCTATTTGGACCTCCTGCTGCCGATAACGCTCCACCACGTCTTGGTCAGGGTGGTTAAACCGATTCTGNGCGCCTCGACTCAAAGCGGCATACCGGGGCCGAGTCGCAGAGAGAAATCTCTGGGTCGATGAGGTCTTTGACCCGTGATGGGGGATTTGCAGAAAGTCGCTTTTCAATCCCATNCCGTAGTGTTTAAGCAGGGTCTGCTCCGCCGATACTTCAATATCACCCGTCAGAAGCGCGCTTCCATATTGGCCTTTGATGCTAAGAACACATGACCGATCATTTGCATCCTGAACTCCGTCTGGCAACGACCTCAAAAATAAAAATGTCACGCCGTTCCAGACCCAGGGAACATCGGCATGCAAGTGGCAATCGAGGCCGGGGGTCCTTTGCGGTTCGCCAGTAAATAGTTTTTTCAGGGGAACCTGCTCGAGAACAGAGGAGAATCCGCCTACATGGTCGTTCGCGTCATGGCTGATGATTGCGGCATCAATCTGCCCATGGCCCTCGCCGCGAAGATAAGGGAGCGCCACTGCCTCCCCGAGACTGAAACTACCGAACTTGGGCCCAAAGTCATACACCAAGACGTGAGTGCGGGTCTCGGCCACCATGGCCAAACCCTGGCCAACGTCCAACATCGTCACTCTGAACTCACCCTCTTCCAGCGACGCTCTGCTTTGAAAAAGACTAATGCCCCATAAAATTCCTAAAGCTATCAGCAACATTGAGACCTGACGGGCCTTTAAAGCAAATAATCCAATCAGTCCAAAGACTATGAGGATCATGGCCCCAAATTCTGGCGGCAAACGCACACTCGGTAGAACTCCTCCTGATAAAAGCCCAGCAAACCAGAGCACCCAAGAAATCAGCTTGTCCGCAGGCAAAAGCATCCAGTCGATCCAGTTCGACAGTCCCACAGCATAGGCACCTAGCGAAAACAATACGGAAGGCACCACCAGAAGCCCAAATATGGGAACGGCAAAGAGATTCGTTAAGGGAGCAGACAAAGGTGCCTCTCCGAAAACAAATATCAGCAGAGGCATCATCCCTACCAACAGGACGATTTGAAGTTTTACAAGAATTCGCAGGTGCCTGATCAAAGCTCCTGTCACCTTGGCAGCCAAATCAACCGGACCATCGACAAGTTGAACCCGCTCCAGACTTCTCTCAGAGGCAAAACGGGAGATGAGCCATACCGCGCTGAATGAAAGCCAGAAACCCGCTGAGACTACCTGTAAGGGAAAAAATATTGCCACCAGGAACATTGTGGCGGCCAGCAGTAAATCCAGAGAACTGCGGATGCAGGCCAGCAAGAGTGCGGCGCCAATAAATGCCATGACAAGGGCTCGAACGGTAGAGATGGGCAAGCCTGCAACGAGCGAGTATGCCAATGCCGTCATTACCCCGGCCGCCACTCCAGCATGTCGGGCGGGAATGGATGAGCAGGATCTNGCAACCATTCGGCAANTTCCCGCAGCCAAACTGAACGAAAACAAAGCGGCCAGCCCAATATGAAGCCCTGAGATCGCCACTAAATGACTCAGGCCCGACTCCCTCAATAGCCTTCTTCCCGCCGAATCCAGTCCCGAGCGTTCTCCTACCGCAAGCGCCCTCAGCAGGGGTTTATTGACTAAGGTTGGGGAGTTCTCTAGATAATTACTGAAATTCAGTCGAAACCGGTCTAAGGCCNCCCGAAGACCAGTTTGTAACCCAAGCGATCGGCTCCCCTGGCGAACGTACCCAGTTCCCTGAATACCGTTGTCAAGAAGAAAGCGCTCATAGTCAAATCCATGCTGATTTCTATAACCCCTTGGGGAGCGCAGTTTTACTGCCAGCCGCCATTGGCTGCCAGGCGTCAACGCGTTGTCTGTCTCGTACCACCTTAGACGAACCGTGCGCCCGACTAAGCTTGTCTCGACCTCTGGCCTCGCTTCAAGAATCCGAAAATCAAATCTAATATGCCGTATCCCTGTCTGGGGGAGACCAATGACCGTTCCCACAATCTCGCGGGTTGTCTGCGCATCTGCGCTAGCAATACGTTGGTCTAGAGCATGGTGATAGGCACTGTTTCCCCAGATAGCGCCAAAAATAAAAAATGGCAAAAGCCGAAGCCGGGGTCCAAAAAACAACCCGATGCCGACCACGCCCATACCCACCAGAATTGCCCAGGGAAGGAGTGAGCGCTGGTACGTGACCGCACAAACTCCCAATGAGAACGTAACTGCCCAAACAAGACGGCGCTCCATGCGACATTGACCTCGACTTCAATGTAGAGATCCGGTCAGTGTAATAACTCAGCTTCTTTTCCCGCTGTGACTTTTTCACTCATTCAGTGCTTGCCCATTGCCAAGTGTCGATAAGAAGGCAGTTCACTCACTGACGGGCAGGTGGCGAAGGCTTCCATCTCGAAGCTCATATTGGACGGCGAGACTTCGGGCAAACTGCATATCATGGGTAGCCACGATCAGTCCAAGGTTCTCGGCCTCCATCAACTCCAACAAAAGCTCTTGAACCTGGGCCGCGGTCTTCTGATCAAGGTTCCCCGTAGGTTCATCTGCCAAAATGCAATCGGGCCGGGTCACAAGCGCTCTGGCGACCGCAGCCCGTTGGCGCTCTCCCCCAGATAATTCCGAGGGCTTGTGGTTAAGTCGATGAGAAAGCCCCACTCTCTCCAGAATGTTTTCTGCTTGGGTTTTGCAGTCTACAGTAGCGTCTCCCCGTATCAGTAGCGGCATCGCAACGTTCTCGAGAGCAGAGAACTCAGGGAGGAGATGATGAAATTGATACACAAATCCCAGATGACGATTTCGCAGGTTACCCGATTGCGCGGCGGTCAGGCCTTTTAGGGTCTGACCAGATAAAACCACTTCTCCTGCCGTTGGCTCCATCAATCCACCTAGTGTATGCAGGAGTGTGCTTTTGCCGCTCCCCGAGGCCCCGACAACCGAGACACTCTGGCCTGACCGAACGCTCAAGTTGATTTTTTGGAGCACATCAACCGAGAGCCCGGGCTCTGAAAAGGTGACACAAACCTCTCGGCAGGCCACGACGATCTCCGCGTTACTCATATCGCAAGGCTTCCGCCGGCTGCGTGCGGGATGCCCGCCATGCCGGATAGAGCGTTGCGGCTAGACAGATCAGGAAAGATACCCCGGAGATCAGGTAAACGTCAGGCCACTTCAGCTGGGCAGGAAAGTCACTGATGACATAGACACTGGCGGGAAAGAACTCAATACCGAATAGATTTTCTACCCAAGGCACTAAAGTCTCAATATTGAGTGCAGTCAGTACGCCCAGCACACCCCCGACAAGGGTGCCCCCAAATCCAATAACAACCCCTTGCACGATGAATACCGCCATCACCTGAGCGGGTCTAAGGCCGAGGGTACGAAGAATCGCCACATCGGCACGTTTATCGGTCACTACCATCACGAGGGTGGAAACAATATTGAACGCTGCCACTGCAATAATCAGTAAAAGAATGACAAACATGACGCGTCGCTCAATCTTAAGCGCCGTAAAGAAGTTCGCATGTTCACGCGTCCAGTCGCTCAAGCGGAAACTGCTGCCAAGCTGTTGCCTCAACTGCTGACTCACCAGCGGTGCCCGATAAATCTCCTCAAGGCTTAGTCTCAGCCCCGTCACGCCTCTGTCGGTTTCCAGCAATCTGGCAGCGTCGGCAAGATGAATAAGCGCGATACCGGAGTCGTATTCATACATATCCATTTCGAAGATCGCACTCACTTCAAAACGGCGCATTCGGGGCAGAAGCCCCGCTGGACTGATCTTTCCCTTTGGCGCAATCAAGGTAACCCGATCACCCACGCTTACCCCCAGCGACCGCGCAAGTTGAGCGCCTAGTACGATCTTCCACTCACCCTCCCTGAGTGACGCTGATTCGCCGGAGATTAGATTATTCAGAATTCCCGAGACCTTGCTCTCTTCTTCCGGAATAATGCCCCTGACCAGCACGCCAGAAACGGTATTAGCACGCGTAAGCAGGCCCTGCCCGTATATGAACGGCGCAGCCGCTAATACTTCCGGATGTTCAGATAAGCTCTTCGCCAGCCCCGGCCAATCCTTTAACCATCCGTGTCTTGCGCTGACCGTGGCATGGGCAGCCACACTCAAAATACGCTCGCGAAGCTCACGTTCAAAGCCGTTCATGACAGACAAAACCGTAATTAACGCCCAGACCCCAATCGTGATTCCGAGAATCGATACACCTGAGATAAAGGAAACGAAATGATTCCGCCGTCGCGCCCGGGTATATCGGAGACCGATAAATAACGCGACTGGACGGATCATTTCGGCCTCGCCGACGCCGACAGGCTATTCGGCAGATTCCTGACGCATATGCGGAAAAAGCAGCACATCACGGATCGAGGGGCTATNGGTGAGGATCATTACGTACCGGTCTACGCCGAGTCCACCCCCTGCATTAGGGGGCAAACCATATTCCAATGCCATGACATAGTCCGCATCATAAAACATCGCCTCTTCATCCCCTTGCGCCTTGGCTTGAGCCTGGTCACGAAACCGCTGCGCCTGATCTTCGGGATCATTCAACTCTGAAAAACCGTTCGCCAACTCCCGGCCGGCGGCAAACAGTTCGAACCGGTCGGTGAAATCCGGATCGTTGTCCTGCCGCCGTGACAACGGCGACACTTCAGCAGGGTACCCCGTAATGAATGTCGGCGCGATCAATTTGCTTTCAACGGTTTCTTCAAAAAGGGCGAGCAGCAGTTCGCCAGCGGTCTTTGAGTGCAACTCTTCAAGGCCTAAAGAAGTCGCGCAGCGCGCTAACGCCTCGGAATCAACGCAGTCAGCAAAAGAGAGCGCCGGATTGTANTCACAGACTGCCTCTGCCATCGTCATTCGATTAAACGACTTTGAGAAGTCGATCTGCTCCCCCTGGTAATTCAGGCAGGCCGCTCCCGTCACCTCTCCCGCAACTTCCCGAAGCATTTCCTCAGTGAGATTCATATAATCGATAAAGTCTACGTAGGCTTCGTTGTATTCGAGCATAGTGAACTCAGGATTGTGCTGGGTACTTAACCCCTCATTCCTAAAATTCCGGTTCAATTCATAGACTCTCTCAAACCCACCCACCAAGCACCGTTTGATGGCCAGTTCCTGAGCGACACGAAGATAGAGGTCAACATCCAGAGCA
This sequence comes from Acidiferrobacteraceae bacterium, assembly GCA_002713825.1. GTDB lineage: Bacteria > Pseudomonadota > Gammaproteobacteria > Arenicellales > UBA868 > UBA868. The sequence continues at coordinate 14,835 of PAUU01000053.1, forward strand.
TGGTGGTGGGTGACAAAGGGTCGGGCATTCGCTCCCCCTGGGATCGACTGCATGATTGGGGACTCAATTTCCAGATAGCCCCGGCGGTCGAGAAAATGGCGCAACGCGGTGATGGTTGCCGCTCGTTTACGAAAAACCTCCCGCGACTCCTGGTTTACTAGAAGATCAACATACCGGCGCCGATATCGGGTCTCAATATCAGTGAGGCCATGGTATTTCTCCGGTAACGGGTGCAGTGACTTAACTAACAGTCGAAAGTCGCGAACATTAACCGTCAACTCGCCCGTACGGGTTTTAAACAATACCCCTGACACCCCAACAATGTCTCCGATATCGAGTTTCTTGAAGACATCGTTATAAATTCCCTCCGGCAGCGCATCACGCTGGGCGTATATCTGAATATCTCCGGACTCATCACGAACGTGGGCAAAGGCGGCCTTGCCCATCACACGACGAGTCATCAGCCGTCCTGCAATACGAACCGCTATGGGATCTGCTTCGAGAGCTTCATTTTCTTGGTTGCCAAATTTTTCTAAGAGGACGGCCGCCTCCGAGTCGCGGCGGAAGTCATTAGGGAAGGGGTTCCCACTCTCCCGTAAGATGTTGAGTTTTGCCCGCCGTTGAGCGACCTGCTCGTTATCCGTCTCGTTAGTGTGCTTCATCAGTTTTCTCAGTTACAGGCCCGCTTTCAAGCTGGCCTCAATAAACAATCCTAGCTCTCCGTCAAGAACCGCCTGCGTATTTCCTGTCTCCACTCCTGTTCGAAGATCCTTGATACGGGACTGATCAAGAACATAAGACCGGATCTGACTGCCCCACCCGATGTCTGCTTTTGAATCCTCGAGCTCTTTTTGCTTTTCGCGCTTTTCCCGGATCTCGGCATCATACAGCCGCGCGCGAAGCATGTTCATTGCTTCGGCTCGATTCCGATGCTGCGATCGATCATTCTGACACTGAACCACAATTCCTGAAGGAAGATGGGTAATCCGTACGGCTGAATCCGTGCGATTAACGTGCTGGCCACCGGCCCCGCTCGCGCGATACGTGTCGATTCTCAGATCCGCCGGATTGATCTCAATCTCGACGCTCTCATCCACCTCTGGATAGACAAACACCGATGCAAATGAAGTATGGCGCCGATTGCCCGAGTCGAACGGCGACTTGCGTACCAGGCGATGCACCCCCGTCTCGGTTCTCAACTTGCCAAACGCATATTCACCCCGGACCTGAATCGTCGCGCTTTTGATCCCAGCCACCTCACCATCGGAGCGCTCCACTAATTCGGTACCCAGACCCTCATCCTCAGCCCATCGCAGATACATACGTAGCAGCATATCGGCCCAATCCTGCGCTTCGGTCCCTCCCGAACCCGCCTGAATATCCACGAACGCGTTCGCACCGTCGAGTTCACCAGAGAACATTCTGAGAAATTCAAGTTTTTCCAGCAGTAGAAATGCCTGCTCTGTTTCAGCAGCGATCAATTCAAGCGATTCGCTATCTTCCTCCTCGCGGGCCATTGCGAGGAGTTCGGAGGCCTCCTCTGCCTTGATCGCCAACTCATCCAGTGCGGTAGTGCTCGCCTCGAGGCTGGCGCGCTCCTGTCCTAGCTGTTGCGCCTCTTGCGGATCATCCCAGACTTTGGGATCTTCTAGCCGGAGTAACACCTCCTCCAGTCGTTCTTTCCTAGCATCATAGTCAAAGATGCCCCCTAAGCGACTGGATGCGCTCGGCCATGTCTTTAAGGCGGTGAAAAACTTCTGCTGTTTCTAACATTTGGTTATCTGTTTTTTCGAGATAAGCGAAGGATACCGAAAATATCGTCAATGAGAATCCTTTGTTCAGTATCCCTTGCGATTTTTAGCAATACCCCTTACGAGAGAGACAAGAGAACTTAGAGAATGTTGTCTGTATTTTAAGCATCAAGGACAATTCCAGAACCTGCTCCGAACAGCCGTCTGGAATTTACTCATATGATCATTGGAGTTCCCACCGAACGTGCCCCGGACGAGAAACGAGTTGCCCTGAGCCCCTCATCCGCAGCTGGCGCCATCAAACTTGGCTTCACGGTCAATATAGAGGCTGGTGCCGGAATTGCCGCCGGCTTTTCCGACCGGGAGTATCAAGAACACGGGGCCGAGGTCATCGGCTCAGTCCACGAGGTCTATCAAACCTCTGACGTCATTCTCAAAATTCGCCCGCCGTTAGGTCCGGGCGCAGAAAATGAGGATGAGCTCTCTCTTCTTAGATCAGGTCAGACCCTGGTCTCCCTGATAGGACCGGGACAAAACCCGGATCTGCTTGATACCTTGGCGCAAAAAGGAATTAACGCCCTCGCGATGGATGCCGTGCCAAGGATTTCCCGCGCTCAAAAACTCGACACGTTAAGTTCCATGGCCAACGTCGCTGGATATCGTGCCGTCGTCGAAGCAGCCAATCACTTCGGACGCTTTTTTACCGGGCAAGTGACGGCCGCAGGCAAGGTCCCCCCTGCAAAAGTCCTGGTGATAGGTGCCGGCGTTGCTGGGCTCGCTGCTATTGGTGCTGCAACAGCGATGGGTGCGGTCGTCCGTGCATTTGACACCCGTCCGGAAGTAAAAGAACAGGTTGAAAGCATGGGCGCGGAATTCCTGATGCTTGACTTCGAGGAAGAGGGTGCAGGACAAGGCGGCTATGCCAAGATCATGAGCGAGGCGTTTATCGCTGCCGAGATGAAATTATTCGAAGAGCAGGCGCGAGACGTCGATATCATCATCACTACCGCGCTTATTCCGGGCAAGCCTGCCCCCAAACTGATTCTCGCTGATACGGCCCGGCTGATGCGCCCTGGAAGCGTGGTGGTCGATCTAGCGGCTGAACAGGGCGGTAACTGCGAGCTTACCCGTCCCGGGGAGGTCGTAACCGAAGACGGTATTACCGTTATAGGCTTCACAGACTTGACGAGCCGAATGGCCGCTCAATCCAGCCAGCTCTACGGGAACAATGTGGTGCACCTCCTGACCGAATTGTGTTCCGAGAAAGATGGCAAGATCAAAATTGACCTCGAGGATGAAGTTATCCGCGGACTGACCGTGGTTCATCTCAATGAAGTGCTCTGGCCCCCTCCGGCACCTCGTCTTTCCGCCGCCCCGGCCCAATCGAGTGCAGCCGAGCAGCCAAAAGCGAAGCAGGAGAAGAACACGAAGCCCACGTCAGCGCTCGGCAACGTACTCGCGCTGGCAGTGGTGCTTGGCCTTATTCTTGGAGTTGGGGCATTTGCGCCTAAATCCTTTATGGGCCACTTCACAGTCTTCGTGCTTTCAGTATTCGTAGGCTGGCAGGTAATCTGGAACGTAACACCGGCGCTCCATACCCCCCTGATGAGTGTGACAAACGCGATTAGCGGCATCATTGTCGTCGGCGCCCTTGTCCAGATGAGTTCCGGGTCCGGCGTGGTAGTCGCGCTGGCGGCGGTAGCCCTGTTCGTGGCCAGTATCAATATCTTTGGAGGCTTTTGGGTGACCCAGAGAATGCTTCGCATGTTCCGGAAAGAATCATGATGACGCAGGGACTGACATCGGCTGTCTATATCGCAGCCTCCATACTCTTTATTCTCAGTCTTGGCGGCCTGAGCCATCAGGAAAGTGCGCGCCGAGGCAACTTATTCGGCATTGCCGGAATGGCAATCGCAATCTTTGCCACCCTGCTTGGTTCTACCCCTACCAGTTTTGTACTCGTTCTCGGCGTCATGGCTGTGGGCGGGGCTGCAGGCAGCACCCTCGCCGCACGCGTGGAGATGACCGCAATGCCGCAGTTAGTGGCGATCCTGCACAGTTTCGTTGGTCTTGCGGCGGTCCTGGTCGGGTTCGGCTCTTTCCTTGATCCTGCTGCAAAATTCGAGGGTGCAGAGAAGGTTGTCCACGACATTGAGATCTTCCTAGGCGTTTTGATCGGCGCTGTCACCTTTACCGGATCTGTTGCCGCCTTCGGAAAGCTTCAGGGAATCCTTCACAGTCGCCCCCTCATGCTCGCTGGCCGACACCTGATTAACTTGGCCATCGGACTCGGATGCATCTGGCTGGGGGTATTGTTTGTCGGTGCTGACTCGCCCATGTCAGCCCTTTGGCCCCTGCTCATCATGACCGGCTTGGCGTTTGTCTTTGGGCTGCACATGGTGCTTGCGATCGGCGGCGCTGATATGCCTGTTGTTATCTCAATGCTGAACAGTTACTCAGGATGGGCGGCAGCGGCCACTGGATTTATGCTGGCCAATGATCTCCTGATTGTGACCGGAGCACTGGTGGGTTCAAGCGGGGCGATTCTGAGTTACATCATGTGCCGAGCAATGAACCGGCGTTTTCTGTCAGTTATCTTGGGTGGGTTTGGTGGTGAATCCTCCACGAGCGGAGGCTCTGCCATTGAAGGTGAAGCGGTAGCCGTCTCCGTTGACGAGACGGTCCAATTGCTTTCTGAAGCGAGGAGTGTGGTGATTGTTCCTGGATACGGAATGGCCGTCGCGCATGCTCAACACCCTGTTTCTGAACTCGTCAAAGTGCTTAAGGAACGCGGTGTCGATACGCGTTTCGCAATCCATCCCGTTGCCGGACGAATGCCGGGGCACATGAATGTGCTGCTGGCTGAAGCCCGGGTTCCCTACGATGCTGTGCTGGAGATGGATGAAATCAACTCTGATCTTCCGGACACAGACATCGTGCTCGTGATCGGCGCAAATGACATCGTCAATCCAGCAGCGCAGGACGAACCCAATAGTCCTATAGCCGGAATGCCCGTGCTGGAGGTCTGGAAGGCGCAAACGACGATCATTTTGAAGCGCAGTATGGCAACGGGTTATGCTGGCGTAGATAACCCACTATTCTATCGGGACAACTCACGTATGCTCTTTGGCGACGCCAAAGAAAGCATCAGTGCGGTACTTTCGGCGCTGTAGATAGAGCTTGCCAAAAACCTACGCAGACTCAGTACAACTGCTCTCAACTTTTATTGATTGCATCACGCAGCGCCAGGCCAATTTCAGCAGGGTTCGCTGTAACCGTCACGCGGGCCGCCTCAAGCGCTGAGATCTTATCGGCGGCTGTGCCCCGCCCTCCGGCAATGATTGCGCCCGCGTGTCCCATTCGCTTCCCCGGCGGAGCGGTAACGCCAGCGATAAACGCAGCTACCGGCTTTTTCATATGTTCGCTGATCCNCTCGGCACAATCTTCTTCATCTGAGCCGCCGATCTCGCCACACATGACTACGGCATCGGTGTCCGGGTCATCGTTGAACATCTTCATCACATCGAGGTGCTTCAGGCCATTTACTGGGTCGCCACCAATACCCACACAACTTGACTGACCCATTCCCAACTTGGTCAACTGGTCAACCACTTCGTAAGTCAAGGTACCGGAGCGGGAGACAACGCCGATTCGCCCCGGGGTGTGGATATATCCCGGCATNATGCCTATCTTGATCTCTCCAGGGGTAATCAAACCGGGGCAGTTGGGCCCCACTAGTACCGCATCGCTTTCCCGCATGCGATCTCGCGTCAAAATCATATCCTTCACGGGAACACCCTCGGTAATGCAGATCACCGTCTTAATGCCCGCGGCGACGGCCTCATCGATCGCCGCGGCTGCNAAGGGAGGCGGAACGTAAATGACCGAGACATCGGCCTCTGTTTCAGCGCGCGCCTCGGCGACACTATCGAATATGGGAATTCCCTGAAAATCCTGGCCGCCCTTCCCCGGGGTAACACCAGCAACAAAACAGTCTTTGCCTTCAGCGTAATCAAGACAGTTCCTCGTATGAAACTGTCCGGTCTTGCCCGTGATCCCCTGAGTGATTACTCGGCTTTGTTTATTAATCAATATTGACATCGGTCAGTTTCCAGTCGCTGCAACGACCTTTTCAGCTGCATCAGCCATCGTCGTCGCGGTAATCATATCGAGGCCTGATTTCTCCAGAATCTCACGCCCTCGCTCGACATTGGTTCCCTCTAGTCTCACCACTAGAGGGATTTTTAACTTCACCACTTCCGCTGCCTGCACCAATCCCTCGGCCACCACATCGCAGCGCATGATCCCGCCGAAAATATTTACCAGGATCGCCTTAAGGTCAGGGTTACGAAGCATAATCTTGAATGCTTCCGTGACTTGATCGGCGGTTGCGCCGCCGCCGACATCCAGAAAATTCGCTGGTTCTGCACCATACAACTTAATGATATCCATTGTTGCCATCGCGAGGCCTGCTCCATTGACCAGGCAGCCAATGTTGCCGTCCAATGAGATATAACTTAAGCCTACAGCGGAAGCTTCCAGCTCCGCCGGATCCTCTTCATCGGTGTCGCGCATCGCAACGATATCCGGGTGNCGAAAAAGCGCGTTGTCGTCAAAATTGAATTTAGCGTCCAGGGCAATTACCCGATTATCCGCCGTAATGACCAGGGGATTTATTTCAGCCAATGACGCATCTGTCTCCCAGAATGCTTCAAACAGCAGTCGCAAAAAGCATCCGCCCTCCGCTGCCTGGAGTGGGTCGAGATCAAGTTGAGCCATCATTTCGACCGCTTCCGCTTCCGTCAGGCCAAGTTTCGGATCAACAAACTTCTTAAATATTTTTTCGGGGTTAGTGGCCGCGACTTCCTCGATCTCAGTCCCGCCCTCGGAACTGACCATCACTGCGACNCGCTGCGAACTTCGATCGATGACCAGTCCGACGTAAAGCTCACGAGCGATCTCGACCCCCTCTTCCACNAGGAGACGATTCACCCGCTGCCCCTCCGNGCTGGTCTGATGGGTCACGAGCATCATCCCAAGCATANCCTCGGCCNCCTGACGCACGCCCTCNAGCGAATCAACAACCNTGACGCCCCCNCCCTTGCCTCTNCCGCCCGCGTGAATCTGNGACTTTACAACCCAGCGGTCACCGCCCAGGTCAGTCGCGGCTGCAACCGCCTCGTCCAAAGTGAAGCAGGCGTGGCCGCGCGGGACCGGGACGCCCCTGACACGTAAAATTTCTTTCGCTTGATATTCGTGTACTTTCATCGGGTGTTTTCCGTCAGAGTTATTTCCTAGTTCAAATAAAAAGGATCGTTAGCCTTCGTGAACCTCGATAGGGCGGCTCGGGTTGGTAATCCACTCACTCCACGAGCCAGGATACAGCCTTGATCCACTTAGCCCAGCCAACTCCATTGCAAAAAGATTGTGGCAGGCGGTCACTCCAGAACCGCAACTATGAATAACGGTCTCGGGCGATCTATCATTAAGGAGACTCATAAATTCCTCTCTAAGCGATTCAGGAGTCTTAAATCGGCCCTTGGACAAGTTGAGGGCAAAATGCCGATTGACCGCTCCGGGAATACATCCGGCCTTTTTATCCAACGGTTCCTTCCGCCCACTGAAACGCTCTGGTTCACGAGCATCGATCACAAGAGGGTCCGGTGCACTCAATCGCGTCATCAAGTAATTGGCGTTGACGTATCCGGCACTTTCTGTTTGCGAAACCGTATCGCTAGAAGCCAAGCCTTTGCCGACGGAATGCTCTACTGTCTCAAGAGACAACCCTTGACGGCGCCACTCCTCAAACCCACCATCAAGCAACATTACGTTGGCGATACCCGCCCAACCAAGCATCCACCAGAAACGGGCCGCAAAGACGCCCGGACCCCCATCATAGAGCGCGACTGTACTGTCGCCATCGATGCCAAGGCTCAGAAGCTTTTCTCGCCAGACAGCAAAGTCCGGCAGCGGGTGACGGCCTGTATCTGGTGCAATAGACCCCGAAAGGTCTTTTTCCAGGTCAACATAAACTGCGCCCGGAATATGCGATCCTTCATAAGCTGCTCTTCCGGCATCTGGATCATTGAGAGCAAAACGGCAATCAAAAATTTTGACCGATCCCTCGGTGGATTCACGCTCTAATTCGTGAGCGCTGATAATTTTGGCTGGCATGATGATGGTACGCGGTTTCAGGGATCGGTATTATCGTTGGCCATACCGATCCTGCGCAACGCCTTTGCGGGCCAATGACCTCAGTCCGAATCCTGCTGACTAATTTGTCCACGCCGTAACTGCGCCATCTGCTCCGCGATCAACCCCACCAGGAAGAAGATCAATCCAAATACCAGAAGGAGCATTGTGCCCACCGAGACGCCTTCGTTTCGGAAAATAAACGGCATTCCCCACGCCAACCCAGATATTACAAACCCCACGCCGAGGGGAAAAAAGATCCTTCCGGGATTAAAGAGCGCAACAATATTCAGAATCTGAAAGACCGTTTCAAGGGCTGTTGTTGTGTTTATCGTACTCACACCTTCAGATCTCGGCCTCACTTCGATCTCGGTTTCCAGGACAAGATCTCGCCGGTGTATGAATACCAGCGTAATAATGTCACTGAAGGCCATTCCCTCGGGGCAGAGCAGCAAGTAACGCTTCGCCAATCGTGTTCGATACAACTTCATTCCGGAATTCAAGTCTGAGATCGGCATTGAAACCAGCAGACCCGCGATCAGCCGAATCAGTTTCCGCCCGATGGCGCGGTAGATTCCCGAGTGACCCGATTGCCGCTTTCCTACCACCATATCGGCATTGTTTTGAATTGCGCACTGCAACAGGTTGTCTACATCCGCTGGGCGATGCTGACCATCCGCGTCCAGGGTGACGACGAAGTCCGTATTTGACGCGGAGATTCCCGTCTTGATAGCTGCGCCATAGCCTCGATTCACCTTATGCCGAAGTACCTTTACCTGTTCTCCATCGCAAAAGCTTTCTAGCAGTGCCGCAGAATTATCACTGGAGCCATCGTCGACGAAAACGAGGCAGAACCCATGAGCCACGCAATATTCGGTCAGTTCAGGCAAAAAAGTGCCGAGCGCACCTTCCTCATTGAAAACGGGAACAACCAGGGTCAGGGTTTCGGCCAACGCTTTGACGCCTCTTGGATCGCTTACGCAGATCAATAAGCGGGGTTGGGATCATTTTGCCCGCCCCGGCTCGGATGATAGAACTGACTCAAAGTTGCCAA
>PAUU01000054.1 GCA_002713825.1 Acidiferrobacteraceae bacterium
ACTACCATCTCGAACCGATCCTATGAATAGATGCCTAAATTGCTCTGTCAGTCCGGGTGATGACCCTTGGCTGAAAGGCCAGGGGGGCAGGCGCTTCAGAAGGGACACAGACGACCGTTTGCTGGATTGTGCGGGTGTCGGGTAACTGCCCGCAACTTATTCCGAATCATCATAGCCAAGTCATGAAATCCTATTCCGCCTGGAAAGTCTTCGTCAACGGCCTCACGGGTCAGAAAGGTTGGGATCGCGCCTGGCGTGACCCAGAGCCCAAAGCAGAGTATGACGTCGTCATTGTTGGTGCCGGACTGCACGGACTCGCCACCGCTTATTATCTCGCCAAGAATCACGACATCAAGAATATTGCCGTCGTTGAAAAAGGCTGGCTCGGCGGAGGCAATGGTGGCAGGAACACCACGATCGTCAGATCCAACTACATGCTTCCTGGGAACCGGGAGTTTTACGAACATTCTCTGAAGCTTTGGGAGAACCTCAGCCACGATCTGAACTACAACGTTATGTTCAGCCAACGGGCTCACGTCACCCTGCTGCACTCCCCCGCTGCACGCGACGGCGCAGCACGGAGGTACAACACGATGCGCCTGACAGGTTCTGACGGCGAACTCTGGGATCTTGAGACCCTAAAACGGAACATCCCCCACCTCAATTACTCAGCCGATGCCCGCTTCCCGATCATCGGTGCGATGGCACAGCCGCGTGCCGGCACCGCCCGACATGACGCCGTCGCGTGGGGCTACGCTCGGGGGGCAGACCAGCAGGGGATCGACATTCTTCAGAACTGTGAAGTCACAGGCGTCGAGCGCAACGGAAGCACTGTCACAGGTCTGCAAACGAGTCGAGGAGTGATTCGGGCGAAAAAGGTCGGATTCGCGGTCGCGGGAAACACCTCGAGGCTCTGGCGTATGGCAGAGCTCGGCAAACTGCCCATTGAATCCCACAAGCTGCAGGCATTCGTATCCGAGCCGCTGAAACCACTACTTGATCATGTGGTGGTGTTTGGAGTCGGCGGCGCGCATTTTTATATCTCGCAATCGGATAAAGGCGGGATGGTGTTCGGTGGCGATATCGACTGGTATAAATCATACGCTCAGCGCGGCAATCTTCCGATTGTCCAGGATGTGGCTGAGTGCGCCACCTCGATCCTGCCCTGCCTCGGCCGTGTCCGACTGCTGCGCCATTGGTCCGGCGTCATGGACATGTCGATGGATGGCTCCCCGTTTATTTGCAAGACCCCGCTCGATAACCTCTATCTCAACGCCGGCTGGAACTACGGCGGGTTCAAGGCAAGTCCGGCTTCCGGATGGTATTTCGCAGATCTTATTGCGAATAATCGGCCCGACCCGGTTATTGCGGATCACACCCTGGATCGATTTGCCCGCGGCATCAACATCGATGAGCGCGGCGCGGGTCCTGACCCGAAACTGCACGGATAGTCCGTTATGCTCAGAATCTCCTGTCCCTTTTGCGGTGTTCGAGACCACAGTGAGTTCAGTTACGGCGGAGATGCGTCCGTCGAGTATCCAGCCCTGGATGCATCAGAATCCGAATGGGTCGAAGCGGTGTTTCAACGGGAGAACCTCGATGGTGTGCAGTTCGAAACCTGGCAGCATATTCAGGGGTGCAGGATGTGGATTGTGGTCGAACGGGATACTCGTACCCACGCTATCCACTCAGTACGGCCCGCTCATGACGGCATCGCCCAGGCTCTGAACGCGGAACAAGACGGCGTGGGCACATCATGACAGCACAGCGCCTCCGAAAAGGCGGTCATATCGATCGTACTCGTCCCCTAACCTTCCGTTGGGACGGGACCTCTATGAGTGGTTACGCCGGCGATAGCCTCGCCTCAGCTCTCATGGCTAATGGCGAACAGATTCTGGGTCGAAGCTTCAAATACCACCGGCCGCGCGGGATCATGTCAGCCGGCGTGGAGGAATCCGGAGCCCTGGTCACGGTCGGTCAGGGTGCGAAACAGGATGCGAATGTTAGAGCCACCACCCAACCTCTCTACGAAGGGCTTATCGCCCGCGGCCAAAACGCTTGGCCAAGTGTCCGTCTTGATTTTGGCGCCATAAACAGTCTTTTCGGCCGATTCTTCGCCGCAGGGTTCTATTACAAGACTTTCATGGGCCTGCCGCCATTTGAATGGGGGCGTGGCACAGGGATGTGGATGCGGTATGAAAAGATCATCCGCAAAGCCGCCGGGATGGGCACGGCCTCCCGGGAGCCAGACCCGGATCGCTATGAGCACGCACATGGCTATTGCGATCTGCTCATCGTCGGCAGTGGCCCTGCGGGCCGCGCTGCGGCGCATTGTGCCGCAAAAGCCGGCTGTGATGTGATCCTGGTGGAGCAGGACGCGGCACTGGGAGGCGATACTCTCAGCCAGCCAGGCAACACCAGTACCCTGCAAGGAGAACTTTCCGCGCTAAGGGCTTGCGGCGTGCGGCTAATGACGTCTACAACCGCATTCGGTCTTTACGATAACGGCGTTGCCGGACTGCTGGAACGGGTCACGGATCACTTGGCTGATTCGCCGTCTTGGCTGCCGCGCCAACGATTTTGGACAGTGCGTGCGCGCGCCACGCTGATCGCCGCTGGAGCGCTGGAGCGGCATATTGCTTTTGGCGACAACGATCGGCCTGGCGTGATGACCGTCAATGCCGGGCGCACCTACCTCAATCGCTTTGCCATCCAGGCCGGCGAAAATATCGTCATCGCCACCAACAACGACTCTGCATACACCACAGCGTCTGATCTCGCAGATTCCGGAGCGAGCGTCACGATGCTTGACTCTCGGCACGAAATCTCCCGCTCATTGCAGTCGCAATGCGATGCCGCAGGCATCGGGATCAAACTCGAGGCAGCTCCAATGAAGGCATTAGGTGGTAAAGCCGTCTCAGGCCTGACGGCTGCCATCAGAAAAGGAAACAGTTGGCGTACGGACGGAAATATCGATTGTGATCTATTGCTGGTTTCCGGAGGTTGGTCACCGGTTGTCAATCTCCTGTCACACAGGGGTATCAAACCTGTCTGGAACCCTGAACTGGCGTGCTTTCTGGCCCCAGCCTCTGACGAGCCGATTGTGGCTGCCGGCAGCGCAGCGGGAGTATGGGACGACTCTGCATGCCGCGCGTCTGGGGAAAAAGCTGCCCTGGAAGCGTTGGAACTCATCCGGAATCCTGCACACCGCGCAGCCGCGCAGACCCCGGGCGATTGGGAATGCCCCATTGACCCCCTCTACGAGGTTCGCCCAGTCAAGCAGAAACTCAAGTCCTTCGTGGACCCTCAACACGACGTTACGACCGACGATATTCGACTCGCCCATCATGAGGGCTTCGTGTCAGTAGAACATCTCAAGCGATACACGACGCTCGGAATGGCGACCGATCAAGGCAAGATGGGCAATATCATTGGGATCGCCTTGATGGCCGACGCGCTGGGAAAGGAAATCCCCCAGGTCGGCACAACGACCTTCCGTCCGCCTTACACACCGGTCAGTATCGGCGCGTTGAAGGGCCGAAATGTCGGGCCGCATTTCAGACCCCTGCGAAGGACCCCGATGCACGACTGGAATCTGGATGCAGGCGGCACCATGACGATGGCCGGACTTTGGCACCGGCCCTGGTTTTTCGCGCGCAGCGGGGAAACCATCAGCGAGGCCTATGTCCGGGAAGCAGAAACGGTCCGCCGCACAGTGGGGCTTTGTGATGTGACCTCACTGGGCAAGATCGCAATTCAAGGCCCTGACGCCACGGAGTTGCTGAACCGCGTCTACAGCAATCCCTTTGCAAAACTCCCAATCGGCAAAACCCGTTACGGCATTATGCTGCGAGATGACGGTTTGGTCATGGATGACGGCACGACCTGGCGTCTTGCTGAGAACGAGTACTTCATGACCACCACAACTGCTCATGCGGCCAAGGTGATGGCGTTTCTGGAAGAACTGCTTCAGACGCGATGGACCGACCTGAAGGTTCACCTCACCTCGGTGTCAGAACAATGGGCAGGGGTCGCCGTAGCAGGACCATTATCGAGGGAAGTGCTGGCAGCCTGTGTCGAACAGCCGACGCGGGTAGCCGACGAGACCCTTCCCTTCATGGGCGTGGTGGAGACCACTATGCGCGAAGGGATCCCTGCCCGGATTGCGAGAATCAGCTTCTCCGGAGAGCGGGCTTTCGAGGTGTACGTACCGTCAGATTTTGGGCCCGCCGTAATGCAGAGCCTATGGGATGCTGCCCGACCCATGGATGGCTGCCTGTACGGTCTGGAGGCACTGGGGGCACTGCGAATTGAAAAAGGCCATGTGACCGGCGCTGAACTCGATGGCCGCGTCACCATTGAAGACGCCGGCCTTGGGCGAATGGCGTCCGACAAGAAAACCTATGTCGGCAGTGCGCTTCGCAAACGCCCTGAAATGGTGAGGAAGAACCGCCCGCGCCTTGTGGGAATCTTCCCGAAAGACCGACGGGAGATCTTTAACGCGGGGTCCATTCTCTGCGCTGCAGACAACATTGCCGGATACGGTGAAGGATGGATCACTGCCGTGACCCACTCCCCGGCCCTTGGCCACTGGATTGGACTGGGCTTTATTAAAGGTGGTCACGAGGCCTGGCAGGGCCAAGACGTCGTTTGTGCTGATCCCGTACGCAAGGGAAATACCTCCGTAGAGATCGTCTCACCGCATATGTATGACCCCCAGGGAGAGCGGATGTATGGTTAAAAGACAATCCGCACTCGCATCGGTTTACCATCGTGGGATGTATGGCCGGCCTGGTGAACCCGGCATTCGGCTACAGGAAGTGGCGGGCCTCAACCTCGCTCAGGTAGCGGCCTGGCCTGACAACTTGGAACCTGCGGCAAAAGACGTCGCACAGGCGATCGGGGCTGACAAGGCTCCCGGCCCCGGTTATGCGGTTTCGACTGAGCAAGGAACCGTGCTACGTGTAGAAGCGCTCAAATGGTGGCTGCTGGACTGTGGCTTGCCGACTCTTGATTCAGAAACAACCGTTTCCCTAGACCTGTCTCACTCAAGAACGCGAATCTTAGTGTCAGGCCCAGAGGCTTCCGTGTGTCTTAACCGACTGCTTCCGCTTGACTTGCGTCCCGATCGGTTCGGGGTTGATAAAGTCGCTAATGCAGGCATTCATCATGTGGGCGTCACGCTGTGGCACAGTGACGCGGGCTACGAGCTCTTCATCCCCCGAGGGTTTGCCGTGTCTCTATGGGAACTTCTGGTGGAAACCTCTGAGCAATTCGGTCTGGAAATCGTCTAGTCTGCTTCTACCGCACACCGGCGAGGTCTCAGCCTAGGACCGAAAAACTGCTATCTGGATTGATCTGCCGCCGGCGAGACATACTCGCTGTATCCAATTCATAGTCGATATGCTCCAACTTGAGCCGGAAAGCCTCTTTGTCGTGGTCGCCTCCTGATTCGCAATATTCAATCAGACCGGCTATCAAGCGGCCGGCGGCCGGCGCATTTTTAAATTGGTTTCCGCTTGATCCGCACGCCATATAGAAGCCGTCTATCGTAGATCGGTCATAAATCGGCAGCCAGTCTTCGGTCACGTCATAGAGGTCAACCACCCCACGCATCCGATTGGGCAGTTTTAGTCCGCCCATGCGTTGAGCCAGACGCAGCGCCTGCGTAGTTGCCTGATCTGAGAAATCGCGATTGAAACCATCAGGGTCTGCCCAGTCATGCGGATCACAAGGAGGATCTTCACTGCCAGCAAGAACATAATTGCCGGTCTCCGGACGACAATACACGCCGATGTCGTTATCCGACACCACCAGTCCGGCGCCTTCGAAATCCAGCCCCTCCGGTGCCGGCACGTGCGCTACCTCTTGGCGCAGAGCACGGGTGGTAATCTTCATATCGGCAGTCACACCCGCCAGTTCGTTGATCTTGGATGAGTGAGGACCCGCCACATTGACGACCACCGGCGCGTTGACACGGGTGCCGTCTTCTAACACCACACCCTGCACCCGGCCCCCCGCCGAGGGAATCTCGCTGACCCCTCGGTTAAAAAGAAAACGCCCCCCCGCAGCCTCAGCCGCAAACTGGATGTTCTGTGAAGCCAACTGCGGATCGCTGATATAACCCGCGGTCGGGAAAAATACCCCTCCTTCAATTCGCCCTCCTCCAGGCTCTCCGAAAGAGGGATCGTCCATTCGTTTTGCGGGTGCATAGCACCGAAGATCGTAGCCGGGCAATCGTCCCGTAATCTCATCCTCATTCCATTCTTCGTACGGAATAGAGAGCGAACGCGCGTTATCAAGGATTTTGGTGAGATGGCCGTTTCCTTGTGTTTTCATGACTAGGCATCCGGTTTTCTGAAACCGGGCCTTGTCTAATTCCTTTGCCGATGCTGCCCCCAGATATCCTGACCAATCTTCCCAGTCATGATAAGCGTCAAAAGCGAAAGCCGTTCCTTCCAATGTCGAGTAATGCACTCGAATGATTGCGCAGGAACTTGATGTCGAGCCGTAACCTGCTTTGGGCGCGCGATCTACCGAAATCGTGCGCCGACCCGATTTTGCGAGCTCATAAGCGACTGCCGTGCCGATAATTCCGGCTCCAATAACAACAGCATCCGCGAATAAAGGGTTCTTCATATTGAATCGGGATCCTCTTGGCTCAAGGAAAGATTGTGTCAGTTCGCAATCGTCCCAAGTGTGGTGATCGTTCCTGTCAGGAAGTGGTGAAACTTGAACAATCCTGCGGGTGTGCCGAGATAGCCGTCGACACCCCAGTTATTGTTCAGACTAATGTCCGCAAAAGAAAAGTTCTCGCTATCGAATCTTGGATCGAAACCGCCATGGGTATGGTAGGTTGCAGTGGCTGTCCCTGCCCCGACACTCGAAGGAGATCCAATACTGACGCTGTCCACCGTTCCCTTTACGGGCTCGGTCGCGCTGAAGGTATTGTCACTGTTGCGATACACCCAGCCCCCATACTCCAGGTTCTCCGCTACGGAGGTAGGGTTGATCCCGTTCAGGACGTTCCTAGCCGCGCTGTGTTGGGTGGAGAAGCGCAGTTGGTTATCAGACGACTCGCTGCCTGAACTGGCCACCAGTGCGATTCCCACCGCCCCCGCCGCCAGTGCCACGGTGGTGGCGATGTCAGTGGTGCTGCTCCCACCTTCCCGGGCGAGCAGACTATCTTGGCTCCCTTGTCGGCCGCTGAAGTTAATAATCCACCGCTGATATTCTCCGCCGCCAAAGCGGCTGCTTCGTCCGTCACGGACCTCGAACCCCAGCGACAAGTGACGCCCTAAAGGCAGCTGCCATCTCAGATTCACGGAAGAAACATCCGAACCTGCCGCTGCAAAAGTGGATTGAAATTCTCCCGCGGGCAAGCGCAACTGCAAGCCAAGTGCATGAGCTTGCTCACTATCTTCACTGTCTACGCGATAGAGCTGTAGTGCCAGTGCGCCCGATGTTGCGCCGGCAAACCAGCTTACTCGATTGGCTGTCTGTACCGCGCTAATCTGGGACACTCCCGCAGTAAGCTGGATTCCCCCAGTCAGAAAATCAAACGCAGCGCCTGAAAAATGCGTCGGCCGCTGATAATTGCCATGGAAAAGGCTGGCATCCTGCTCCGCGAAAGAAAGCGATGAACTGAGAGAGGAAAGTCCCTTTCCCTCACCCCAGAAACCGCTCAGACTGAAGCCCGCACCATGGACTGATGAGAGCAGGAGTTGGTCATCGTGACTGACTCCGGCCATTGCCTGAAGAGATCCGAGCCCCTGTGCGGGCGTCGTGGTGAGCCAAAAAGCCTGGTCAGACAGACCTGAAGCTCCAAGAGCGGGGATAATACCCGCAGAAAAAATCAACGAGGCCCGAACCAGGCTTTTTATCAATACGTCCAGCACTCAGTGTTCTCTCGCTAAACAAGTCTCGCGGGCAGACTAACTGATCCCCAGCATCTTGCCAACCGTGGGATCGCATCTACTTGCACGAGTCGCATCGATCCGCAGCATTGGGTACATATTATGAACGCACGGGAATTCTTACTCGCCCTCTTCGTCCCATTGAGCTGGGCGTTGGGATTTGTCGTGGCTAAGGCGGGCTTAGAAGAGTTCCCCCCTTTATTGCTGATGAGTATCCGGTTTGGAATCGCGGCGTTGGTGCTAGTCTGGTTCGTGCCGATTCCCCGAAACTGCCTGAAAGATCTTTTCTGGATCGCACTGGTGGGCTCTACGATTCAATATGGCCTGACCTTTACCGGCCTTTCTTTGATTGATGCCTCGCTCGCTATTATCGTCGTGCATTTGGAGGTTCCGAGCGGCGTCCTGCTCGCCATCCTGGTCTTCCGCGAACGTCCAGGCCTGCTTCGGATATGCGGAATGGTGGTCTCGTTTCTCGGCGTGGTGCTCATCGCAGGGCTTCCCGATACCGAGGGGCAATTACTTGCGATTTTCCTGACCGGCAGCGGCGCCGTCATCTGGGCCGTTGGACAGGTCATGTATAAGCGAATAAGCGATCAGCTCGATGGCTTTACTGGAATTGCCTGGCTGGGCGTTCTGGCGGCACCGCAAATGCTTCTCGGTTCATTCATTTTTGAGGAAGGTCAGTGGGAGGCAGTGAAACAAGCCACCTGGATCGGTTGGGGAAGCGTCGCTTACCTTGGTCTCGTCATGACAGTGGCGGGTTATGGCGTATGGTTCACGATATTGCGCAGAAACCCTGTGTCCCATGTGATGCCGGTATTGTTGTTGCTACCCGTCTTCACTATTGGTTTCTCCGTGCTTCTTCTGGGAGAACGCCCGAGCATCGGGGTGCTTCTTGGCGGTCTGGTCGTGCTCGCCGGTGTGGCTATGATCGTGCTAGTCAAGCCGGCTCCTGCCCCCAGCAAAACTGTTATTCCTAAAGATAACCGATGACTAGTCCGATCTCTGTTGATATCTGGCGACTCTCGCTCGGAGATCTCCGCAACTACGCGTCCGCCTTGCGATGGTGCCTGTCGGAAAGCGAAAAAAAACGGGCAGACCGGTTCGTCTTTGAGCGTGACCGCACCCGTTTCATTGCTTGCCGAGCCATACTGCGCGGTATCATCGCGCAAAGTCTCAATATCGGGCCCGCCGATGTCGTTTTTGCTTACGGAAATAAAGGAAAGCCCTTTCTGGAACGCCATGCTCTCTTTTTTAATCTTTCCCACTCGAATAACGAGGCCTGCATCGCGCTCAGCGCAGGCGCGGCACTCGGCATCGATGTCGAGCAGATTCGATCTCCCACCCGCAACCGTTGGATGGATCTGGCGCAACGGTTTTTCTCAGTCGCGGAAGTTCAAGCGCTTTCAGATATGCCGGAACGGCTTCAGTCAGACGCATTCTTTGCCTGCTGGACCCGAAAAGAAGCCTACCTCAAACTTCATGGACTGGGGCTTTCCCTACCACTTGACCAGTTTTCCGTCAATGTCGACCCTGATTCGCCAGCAGAACTCCACTCCAGCGAGTGGTGCCCTGACGATCTCAGTCGAAGCGCTCTTTATGACCTGCCGACAAGTCCCGGATATCGATCTGCGATCGCGATCGCTGCAACAGCCTCGGTCACGATCAACGATGCCTGCATCTCTGGGATTGAGTCATTTCCTTTTTTTGAGAGGGTTTAGGGAGCTCATGAACCGTTAAACTAGTTCCATGAAGTACGATAATATCCTTCAAACGATCGGACACACCCCCACGATCCGTCTGCACGGTTTTGACGGCGGCCACGCACACTCCCTTTGGGTCAAACTCGAAAGCTTCAACCCCGGCGGGTCGGTAAAGGACCGCCCGGCGCTCAACATGATTGAGGACGCTGAAGCGCGGGGGGTACTGAAACCCGGTGACACGTTGATAGAGCCGACTTCGGGGAATACCGGAATCGGTTTGGCGATGGTGGCCGCCGTGAAGGGCTACCCGGCTATCTTCGTCATGTCTGCCGACATGAGTGAGGAGCGCAAAGCTATCCTGCGCGCTTTCGGAGCCGAGTTGGTCCTGACGCCCGCTGACAGGGGCACTGTGGGAGCCATCGAGGAAGCCCGACGGCTGGAAAAAGAGAAAGGTTACTTTTTTGTTGGGCAGCACTATAACCCGGCGAATCCGCAATCCCATCACCAGACCGCTAAGGAAATCATCGACGATTTTGATGGTGACCTGGGAGCCGTCATCTGTACTACCGGTACCGGTGGCACNATCAGTGGTTTATCGGCTGTCCTACGTGAGGAAATTCCTGGAATTCGAATCGTTGCTACCGAGCCAGACAATTCCCCGATTCTCTCCAAAGGGATTGCCTGTAAACACCGGATTATGGGTACCGCGCCAGGGTTTATTCCGGATACCCTCGACCAGAACGCTTATGACGATATCATTTCGGTGAATGCCGATCATGCCATGGCGGTTGCCCGCCAACTTGCGCAGCNGGAGGGTATTTTTTGCGGCATCTCCTGTGGCGCAGCAGTGGTGGGCATGCTCGAGTACGCTAAGCGAGAGGAAGCCAGGGAGCGCCAGTTGCTTGCCATTCTGGCGGATACCGGGGAGCGCTATCTCAGTACCGAGCTTTGGACCTCGACATGACCTACATCGTTCACGTCACAGCGGTCGTTGAAGGCGACCTGGATCGCATCGAGCAACTGATTGACGAATATCGCTACACCTGCCTGGAAAATCAGCCGGGGATGAAACAGTTTTTCGTCTGTCGGGCCGCGGACAATCCGAATGTCTTTCTTTATACCCAGATATTTACCGATGCCGATGCGCACCGGGCGCATATCGAGGGCAATGATCCTCAGAACTTTTTTGCCAAAATGGAGGACGAAGGGTTCCAGTTCCAGGGGCGCTGGATGGCCGGCAAAGAGATTGATTCCCTGCCCGAGGGTCAGTGGTTAAACTGACAGCGCAGTCGACCAGGCTTAGCCCGCAGGGCCGGGGTATCCGTTCTGATGGAGCACCCTTGCGATTTCATCGCGGGCAAACAACGCGTCGTAGTTTCTGCCGATATTCGGCCACTCTCCCCTTTCGCGCGTGCCCGCGCCGATTTCGGGATCCCACTCCAGCACCATATTCAGATAAACATCTGAAGTGCTAAGGCTGTTTCCAAGAAAAAACGACCCTTCGTGTTTGCCTAGCCCGTCTTCGATGATGTCCAGAATGTGCTCGAGCCTGCTCGCTGCGCATTCAGATACCGCCGAAGTGTCGCTGTCGGTTGTATACCCCGAGGTATACCGCTTCAACAACATCGTTTCCTGGAGGGTATTAGTCAGGTAAGTGCTCCACTGCAGATACTCCCATCGGAGTGGATCGTCCAACCCTGGCGCCATCTTTGCTTGAGGATACTTGTCGGCCAGGTACATCGAAATTGCAGCAGACTCCATCATGATCTCGCCGTTCATCACTAGCGTCGGTACCCGACCGTGGGGATTAAGCTTCAGGTATTCCGGGTCCCGCTCCGCCTCATCAGAGATATCTACCGGTACGAATTCATAATCCAGACCAGACGCCTCGAGTACGCAATGGGGCGCCAGACTGGCGGAACCAAGACTGCCATAAAGTTTGTACAAAGTAGGTTCTCCAAACAAAAGACCAGCGACCGCGAAGGAAAGTGGCCGCTGGACAGGTTAAAAACGCGGTTCGTCAGTGCAGACAGGGTGAGCCGGTCAGCGCCCGTTTTACGAACTGCCCGCCCCGCTCAATCTTCTGCTCGTTCTTNTCGATGATGACCCGGCCACGACTCAGGACGGTTTCCGTAAAGCCCTTCACCTTAAAACCCTCATAGGCAGAATAGTCCACCCGCATATGATGCGTACAGGGATTTTTGACACTGATTGTTTCGGTGCGTTCTGGATCAAAAATAACAATATCCGCATCGCTGCCCACAGCGATCGTTCCTTTTTTGGGGAAAAGACCGAAAGCCTTGGCCGCGGCTGTTGAGGTCACCTCCACAAAGCGATTGATATCCATCCTCCCCTTCACCACACCACCGTTGTAAATCAGACTCATTCGGTTTTCGACACCCGGAGCGCCGTTGGGAATCTTGGTAAAGGAATCCAGACCCAGTTCTTTCTGTTCTTTGAAACAGAACGGACAGTGATCCGTTGCGATCGTTTCCAGATCCCGGAACTTCAGCCCCTGCCACAGTTCATCCTGGTTCCACTTCTCGCGAAGCGCCGGCGTCATCACGTATTTTGCGCCTTCAAAACCTTCCTGGTCATAATAACTCTGATCCAGGAACAGATATTGCGGACAGGTCTCGGCGATGACATCAACACCCCGCGCACGCGCGCGCTTGACCTCCTCAAGAGCATCTGAGCAGGACAAATGCACGATATAAAGTGGGACCTTTGCGACCTCCGCAATCGCAATCGAGCGATAAACACCCTCAGCTTCCATTCGGGTCGGGCGTGTCAGGCCATGGTACTTGGGCTCGGTGTGACCGTCTGCCAGCGCTTCCTTTATGATTTCATCAATGACGATTCCGTTTTCCGCGTGCATGCAAACGCGCGTCCCGTTATCCCCCGCCTGACGGAACGCCCGATAAAGCGTGCCGTCGTCCACATAGAGCACACCTGGATAAGCCATGAAGAGCTTATAGGAGGTAATACCCTCATCTGCCAGCTTCTGCATTTCGGGAAGACGAGACTCTGGCATATCCGTGATGATCATATGGAAGGCATAATCAATAAGCGACTTGCCGTCTGCTTTCTGGTGCCAAGTATCCATCCCCTCAAGGGTGGAACTGCCTTTCGTCTGAATGGCAAAGTCGATCACACAGGTCGTTCCGCCAAATGCCGCGGCTCGGGGGCCGGTTTCGAAATCGTCTGCGCTCCTCGTTCCGCCAAACGGCATATCAAAGTGCGTATGCGGGTCGATACCTCCAGGGAAAACGAGTCGGTCACTGGCATCAATTACCTTGGCCGCCTCGACTTTCAAATCCTTACCTATCATTGAGATCTTTTCATCCTCTATATAGATATCCGCATGATAGTCATCGACCGCAGTAACAATACGTCCGTTTTTAATCAGTACGCTCATAGCTCCCCCCCTGTCAAATTTCGGTTTCTGGTCGGAAAAATCACCTCATCCATGATAAGGATACTCTCGGATCAAAATCAAGGTGTATCCCCCGTTAGGCAAAAGCGTCTTGAGGCCTTCCGAGAACACTAACCCTGCGCGACGCCCCAGATCTCAATGGTGGAATCTTTATCCTGCATATGATCCACAGGTATCAGGCTGAGCGGCGGCAATACGCCGCCGCAATAATCCGCTAGCAGGTGGACCAGGGCTTGGGTTTCATCATGATCCGGTAATCGCCGGTAGTAACAGACCAGCAGTTTGAGATCGGCAGAAACCTTTCCAAATGGTCTTAACAGATCGCTGATGTAGCTCATCGTAAAGCGGGCCTGTGGCAGTAGTTGGCCCGGGTGCACCCGTTTTCCGGTATTGGAGAAAGGTTGTGCGGGAACCTGACCGCCCAGCCATATCATGCCTCGCAATTTTTGCGCCTGACGGTAAGGCAATTCCGCCGGCCAGTCCCAAACCCGCTCAGGCCAGGCATCCTCTCGCGGGATGTATTTGTTATAGCTGTTCCGCCGCTCCCGCATTGCCAACACCCCAACCCGGGTAACGGTTTGATCATGCTCCCCCAAATGACTTGGGATGACGGTGGCTGGTGGTCCGGGTTCTGCAAAGTAGGAGGCGCGCGCCTTGGCAAGAGGCGTCCATTGCTCGCGGGTCGTGCCCCGATAGTAACCTTCCATCTTGATTGAATCCTGGAGCGTGGCGCCGACGGACTCAAGATCACTATTGAGAGACGTCATGATCGCATGTGACTGATCTTCTCCACTCATTTCCCCCTCGAACCCAGCCGAAAAATGGGCCGCCGTCCGGTTTGATGTCGCAATGAACTCACCCGCACGCAACACTCTGGTAACCGTCGGCGTTCTGTTAGCCCAGGCAAGTTCCAGGGGCGATTCAACAAACTGGCATTCTTCTTCACGCCAGCCCCGAATCGCGATCGCCTGAATCTGTACTTTTTGGTGCGGAAAAGGCTGCATCTCGNCCGGCACTATCGAAATAACCGGAGCAGGAGNATCCGNCAATGCCTCCGACAGCATTTCTATCNCTGCCGTCTCACCAACCTCTTTTGACAGTTGGACGAAGGCCTTTACCCGGATGATGTCCGCCAGTGAGCAACTCTCCTGTGTGAGGGCTGATCCAACATTCTCAACTGCACCCTTTATCTGTCCGCCGTAGTCCTCGGGGCATCTCATCTGCCCTTGGTGATCAAAATCCCCTGCCCCACCCACAAAGGAAAGCAGCGCAGTCGACGCGGCTACCTCATGAGTACATCCTACTGGCAGGTGCCAGATATCTTCTTGTGGTTCCATATTCTCCTCTCCCATCATCTGGTCATCCTAAAGGTTTTCACTCCTCCCCAAAAGTCCCAATGGAAGAGACAAAAGGGGCCGCTTCACCCAGGATCGCACTTTTTGACGCTCTCAGAAAAAGCCTTTACTGTATGCGACGCTAAGTCAATCAAGTGGTTGCTTGAGCTCACAAACCGATTTAGCCTTCCGCCCCTAATCGCCAAAAAAGGCATTTCACATGGCGACACTCAATCAGGATAACCGTCCATTTGTCGGCATTACTGCCGTCATTGCGGGGCTTTTTGTGTTCTCGTTACAGGACGTGATCATCAAGCTGTTCAGCGCTGAGTATTCCATTTTGCAGATCGTGATCGTCCGCAGCGTGATCGCGTTAGGATTGATTGGCGTCATCGTTGCAATTCGGTTGGGACGCAGCGGCTTCAGGGTGTACCAGCCGTTCAAGATCCTCCTGAAAGGCGTCCTGGGGTTTCTATCCTATCTCGCGTACTACCTTTCACTTGCCTCGCTGCCTCTGATTGATGCAGTGACGATTACTTTCACGGCCCCAATACTGGTTGTCATTTTTTCCTCGATTCTCGTAGGTGAACGGGTAGGACTGCGGCGGTGGCTGGCCACAGTTGTAGGTTTCGTCGGGGTCCTTATCGCGGTTGGATTTGAAGGGCACTTTGGGAACATCGCGATCGCTTTTGCCTTCCTGGCAGCGCTGACCTATGCACTGAACAGTGTGATGGCCCGCTACATTAGCTCCCGCGACAACCCATGGACGGTGACCTTTTACTTTACCGTGGCACATTCGGTAGGTGGACTAATTACATATTTGATTGTTCTGCTCACGGCTTCCGGACTCGTTCCCGCGCATCCTTCCCTGGCTTTCCTGTTTCGCGCTTGGACACAACCTGAGACCACTGACCTTGTCGTCATGTGTTCCTTAGGAGTAATCGCCACAATTGGGTTCTTCTGTCTGAACAAGGCTTACCTGAGTACCCGAGCTGCGATTATTGCTCCTTTTGAATACAGCTACATCGTGTGGGCTGCTTTGTTTGGATTCCTTATCTGGGGTGAGGCGCCAACCGCCCTCACTCTTTTTGGACTATCCATTCTGATCGGCAGCAACCTTTTCGCCCTGTGCACAGAGGTCAAAGATGCAAGAGGCACGACCTGATGTCGGACTCAGGTACCAAGATAGGCGCTGACAATCGATGAATCATGCCGCGCTGATTCTCCGCTGCCATGCCAAGCGAGATGCCCGGATTCGAGCACAGCAACCTGATCGGCCACTTCAAGGGCTCTCTGAGTACTCTGCTCTACCAGGATAATCAAAAGACCCTGCTGCTTAAGCGTATCGACAACCTGATAGCACTCGTCCACCATCTTAGGCATCAACCCAAGAGAAAGTTCGTCTACAAGCAGAATCTTTGGACTGGCCATCATGGCGCGAGCAATAGCCAGCATCTGCTGTTCTCCACCAGACAAAGATCCGGCTAGCTGGGTCCGCCGTTCTGCCAGTCTCGGAAAAATCTGATACGCATTTTCACGATTTGACCGCAGCGCTTCTCTGCCGACTGTATGGCCACCGACTGTCAGATTGTTCTCTACAGAGAGATCCGGGAACACTCGCCTACCCTCCGGAACCAGCGCAATCCCGTGGGATGGCCTCCCTTGTGGTTTCTCCGAACTGATGTCTTGCCCCTCAACGATAATTGATCCCCGCATAGGAGCGACATGGCCAGCG
>PAUU01000055.1 GCA_002713825.1 Acidiferrobacteraceae bacterium
CTGCCCCAACGGAAAGAAATGGGGAACTGCGGGTAACAACTGCGGTTTTTAGAAGAAGCCTATCTCCTAACCACCTAATGCAGACTCAAGTCTGATTGGTTCTTCTCTCTTCGTTCGTCTACTAGATCAGTCAGAGCTTCTTCAGGATAGGGTAGGGTGGGGGCAGTTCTGACTATACTTTTTGACTATACAACGTTAAAACACTACTATTTCAGTCTCTAGAGCGGGAAGCGAAACCTTGCCAAGGTTGGGGTCGCGAGTTCGAGTCTCGTTTCCCGCTCCAAAAATCCTAACGATATAGGCACATGAGTTTTTGGCTTGTGCGCCTTTTTTATTCCGCGTTATTTCTGACCACTGGTTGATCTCAACGGGGTAGTGTTTATGAGTTCGTCTAGACAAGCGATTCTATGGCTATCGATCTTTTTTGGGATCAGTGGGCTAAGCTCGGCGAGCGAGATCGACGTAACAGCCCCCGCAGCGGAAATTGGGCATGGGCTCGTTCAGGGGTACCTGCATGATCAGAAGCCCATAAATAGTGTTGTATTCGTGCCTGTCCCCCCTGAGAAGGACTCTAAGTTGCAAGCCGCAGATGATGTGATCTCTCGGGACACCATGAAAATGCGAGGCTCGGCGCGATGGGATTTAGCATCACAAGATGCCGTCCTCAGTTTCCCGAAAGCGGCCGGAATATTTCAATGTTCTCTTGGAATGAAGATTACAGAGAAGCGTACCCCCGCGCTCTATCGTTTGTTGCAGAGGTCGCTGACGGATTTTGGTCTGGCAACATACCCAGCTAAAAATGCTTACCAAAGGCCGCGTCCTTTCTTAATTAACGGTGAAGATATCTGTACGCCGAATGAATTTGAGCTGTTAAAAACGGACGGTTCCTATCCGAGTGGCCACAGCGCTATTGGCTGGGGCTGGGCTCTTGTTTTATCCCAACTTGCCCCAGAAAGGGCCGAGCAGATTCTTGCCCGAGGACGAGCCTACGCTCAAAGTCGAATTATTTGTAACGTGCACTGGAAGAGCGACACCGAAGCTGGGATGTCGGTTGGATCAGCCGCGTTTGCTCGATTACAAAATAATGCACTTTTTCAGGCGACGATGGCGGTAGCGCGTGAGGAGATTAGCCAGAAACTAGGTGGCGATGTCGACCAGAAAGCCTGTGAAGCTGAGAATGTTGTTCTCGCTTCAGGAAATTGATAGTCATTAAAAGGGCTCGATCCCGGTAATCCTCCCGGCGGTTCTGTCGGGAGATGTTCAAGGTTGCTTGGATTACCGTGCCCTATACCAATCGTGGAACTTCTATAAGGCTCAGCAAAACACTATAATGCTCAGGGCTGGAAGTGCGTGCTGAGATTCCGAGTATTAATCTAACTCGTGCTTCGCGCTCCTATTCCGTATTTTGGCTGGGTGGCAGAGTGGTTATGCAGCGGCCTGCAAAGCCGTGGACGCCGGTTCGATTCCGACCCCAGCCTCCATTACCCCTTCTTTCGTTGGTTCGGCTCTTCCGGTTTAGTCTATATAGACTAAACCTTCTTCTATAACCTGCTCGGGGGCGAATCAACCGTTGGATTATTATCTCGGTANAGGGGGCCTAGAGCATTCTCACCTGGTGAGATTACTTCCTCGTTCGGATTACCTGTGTGGCCATATCTGGACCAANACCCAAAACCCGCCACCGTTATCCTAAACCGCGATTGCGAGGTGTTATTGGCAGCAGCGTCGCGCCACAGTCTTCCGTCGAAAGCAATAGCCAAGTCCTCAGGCCCAGTTATTGCGACAGTAACGACAGGATGAGGAATAGATCGATTGGGTGTCTGCCGCTCAGATGAGATCCTGGAACGAAAGAGGAGAAAAATCTTTTAATCGCCGTGTCCTGCCTGCTCGGCATCTTTTGCGCGCGTAAAGTGAATAGAAATGACTTGATCCTCGAAATCAACCAACATTCGGTATTCCTCTGCACCCCGTGAGCTAACGTCTCTGACTTCAAGCCTATGAACATTGCGCAAATAGTCTGAGATGTTCGCGTAAAACATTTTTGCGTAATCATCGTTGTTATCGGCGTCGTCCANGTCGGAGCCCTGGCACAGTAGATTGGTTAAGATATTAAACGCTTAAACGTTTGGTAAATGTCTTTGGGTAGGGAGCAGACAAAGGAGAAACTTATTTTATAAAAACTCCACGAAAATTGTGCCAAAAGATTAGGTATTGAGATAGCTGGGGTCTAGACTCTTTCTCCTGTGATCTTTATAAATGTCGCCTCTTTGCGTTTAGGCCGTTAACATGGCCTCGATACGCATTTCCCACTGTCGCCTGTTCTTGTGCGGATCGTTGCGATTTCCGGTTCGTTTTCTATTAGCGATCGAACTCAGAAACCGGAGACCTTTCCTAAAGAATACCCCGCCGTGATATCAGTGGGTCTGTATTAAACCGCNGATTTCAAGTCTCTAGGAATCTCCCAATCAGCTAGATGAAACTCAGTGGAACAATTCGTCCGATCACTCAAAAACACCTTTTGTCCCCAGGGCCACGTGTTTCGCGGTTGGTGGCTAGTTGGAGCTGGGGGAATTGTTCAGTTTATGGGCGCCATCCTATTTTTTCAGGCGTTCGGTGCCTACTTCCTCCTGATCGAGGAGGAATTCGGTTGGAGCAAGGCTTTGTTAGCGGGCGCCTTCGCGCTTGCCCGACTTGAGAGTGGCCTGCTTGGACCCGTCCAGGGCTGGATAATTGATCGTTACGGCCCAAGGGCAGTAATTCGTTGGGGCTTGGTTATTTTTGGATTGGCGCTCATCGGCTTTAGTCAAATCGACTCAATTTTTGAGTTTTATGTCTATTTCTTCTTTATCGCACTTGGGACCAGCCTTGGGGGATTTCTCTCTATTACAACAGCACTAGTAAACTGGTTCTCGAAACATCGAGCAAAAGCATTGGCATTCTCACAGCTTGGGTTCTCCTTTGGCGGGATACTGGTTCCCATCACAATTTTTTCATTAGAGACGATCGGCTGGCGAAGCACCGCCGTGGCTTCAGGCNTTCTTGTGCTCATAGTTGCCTGGCCGCTGACACGGATTATTGATCACCGGCCTGAAGATATTGGCGAGATGCCGGATGGACTTCCGCTTGAGAAACCAGCGCGTTCGAGCAACGGCCAGGACCCGACAAACCCAGTTCCGCACAGACGCTTAGATTTCACGGCCCGGGAAGCGTTGAGAACGAGGGCATTCTGGTTTATGGCACTTGGGCACGGAACTGCTTTAGTTGTTATCGGGGCTGTTATGGTCCATTTGATTCTTCACTTAAACGGACGTTTGGGGTATTCGTTGACCACTGCAGGCCTGGTGATCTCGCTTTTGACTGGAATGCAGATTATTGGCCAGATATGCGCGGGATTTCTTGGTGATCGATTTGACAAACGATTTGTCGTCTGTGGCTGTATGGCATTTCATGCCGCTGGAATGTTCCTGCTCGCATACGCGCAGAACCTTTGGATGATTGTGGGTTTTGCGGCCCTGCATGGAATCGCCTGGGGGATACGCGGGCCGTTGATGCAGGCAATTCGAGCGGACTATTTCGGTGCGTCAAATTTTGGTGTCATTATGGGGTGGTCTTCTTTAATCGTAATGATGGGCATGGCGATAGGTCCACTCTATGCAGGGTATATGGCAGACCGCACAGGTGGGTACGTGAGCGCGTTTGCGACGCTCGCAGTCTGCGCTGTCATCGGCGGTATCTTTTTCTGGTTAGCAAAAAAACCTACATATCCCTCGCGAACGGGGGAGGTCTAACTGTCGTGCTGACAAACATGAACTCTTGGTCCAACTCGGACACACGAGAGGGCGCCCATATCTACCGCTAAAAGNGGAGGGGCATGCAACAGGGTTTTCTGGANTCGGTCCCAAGTTCCGAACGTAGTTTTATGCGGGTCGTGAACATGTTTAGGCTTTCGGGTTTATCCCGTGGGCCCTGAAGTACTCCAGAACCTGTCGGTAACTCTTGCCTTCCATAAATTGCGCGTAGGTCTTTAAATCCGCGTTTCGAGCGAGTCTATCGTCCTGAGAGGTCAAGCCAGCAAAAGCACCCGTCTCTCCGGAGACTGTTTTGTAGCCAAAAAGGAGCAATCCGCAAAGCTCTCTCGCCGTCACTCTTACGGGGTGATTCCTATTTGCAGGGTTAATGAATGTCTGCTCAATTAAGGGTGACGCAAGATAGAAGTCTTTAGTGTTCCGAACCCCCGCGAGAATCCAGGTGTCGTTTGCGGCTATAGACCATTTTTCTGATGCACCGCGGCCCGCCTGGCGTGAGCCAAGGATGGTACCCGAGGGCAGTATCTGATCTAGGAGGCCTGCTACCCGGTCTGTCACCGTTCTATTTGAGGGCGCTGCAGTTCCAAAATTTTTCACCAGTTCGTGATCTATGCCAATGACCTGACTGCCAGACTGGAACGCGTGATTACCAAAAACCATTGGCAAATCGCTCGCTGAAATCTTCCGATACAAACTTTTTGCTTCCGTGGAACTGACCCCCGTTTTCAAGTGCTCCGGAAGGCTTTGGTAGTCCTGCTCTAATTCAGGATAGCTCATAGCGGTGTNACCTGAGGAATCAAATACTGACTACTACTGATACTATACGTTTTCCAATTCTGGGCTCGGCGTTTATCCGAAAACCTCAGAATGTGTATCTAATTTCCTAGAGAAAACAAGATGTCCGACAAAGCTTTGTATAAACAGATCATAAAAACTCTCCTAATTGACGGCTTGGTAGATGGGAGGCTCTCACCCCCGAACACGAGGGTTATTCATGACAGTGATGACGATTCTGACGACGACAGTTATGGGACGCTTGACATTGATCTCGATGGGCTGGTCGCATTAATTAGAATAGAGGTTATGACAAGAGACGAATACTCAGAGGAAAAAGATGTTCACCACTGAGGTCCAGACTTACTTACCTTTTTGATTGCAGTCGCTGTTATCCCCGAAGGTTAGAGTCTCGCCGCTCCTCGATCTTGAGTAAGATGCGTGTCTTGTAGACCGATAGAAATTGCAATGGGCCTCTTTTTGGCCGCACTTTGTGCGCAAAAAGCGTTCCCGCAAGAAGATTCGGAGTTTGTCGGCACCGAGAACTGCGCGACATGCCATAAAGCAGAATTCGCCGCCTGGCAGAATTCGCACCACGATCTTGCAATGCAGGAGCCGACTCCGGCGTCCGTGCTAGGCGACTTTGATAATGCGACGTTCTCTTATCATGGTGCGGTCACTACCTTCTCCAAAAATGGCGACGAGTTTTGGGTCACAACCGAAGGCCCCGACGGNGTGCCCGAGCGTTTTCCCGTGCGCTATGTGTTTGGGGTCTATCCACTACAGCAATATCTTCTTCCTCTGGGAGGAGGGAGGCTCCAGGCGCTCACGATTGCCTGGGATAGCCGCCCAAAAAAAGAGGGCGGACAGCGGTGGTATCACCTTTACCCGGATGACAACATTCAAAGTGAAGATCCCTTGCACTGGACGGGTCCTTACCATAACTGGAACGCGCGGTGCGCTGAGTGTCACAGTACAAATGTCCGTAAGAATTTTAATTCGCTCACCAATTCCTACAGTACACAGTTCGATGCCATAAATGTGGGTTGTGAGGCCTGCCACGGACCTGGAAAAAACCACATTAAGGCGGTAGAGGAGGGCAGCGTAGAAGCGCGGTCCTATGGAGGGTTTGGCCTCAGTCTTGAGGGTCACCGAGGGTTTTCACGTGAATCAGAGAGCGAGACAGTTCGCAGTTCTCATGAGGCAGGCTCATTACAGATCGAAAACTGTGCCAGATGCCACAGTCGACGTCGCACGCTCGGTGATTATTCCTATGGACAGTCGTTGTCTGATACCCATCTTTTGGCACCGTTGACCCCCCCCTTGTATCACGTGGATGGTCAGATTCGTGATGAGGTCTATGTCTATGGCTCATTCCTTCAGAGCAAGATGTATGCCGCTGGTGTTGTTTGTACCAATTGTCACGAACCTCACAGTAATCAATTGGTGGCAAAAGGCAACGCCCTCTGCGTTCAGTGCCATAGTCCCAGCTCATTCGATACACCCGCTCATCACAATCACGTTGTAGGGACGTTCGGCAGTCAGTGTGTGAACTGTCATATGCCCGAGCAAACCTATATGGGAGTAGACCGGCGCAGGGACCATAGTATGCGAATTCCCCGGCCGGAACTCAGTGAAGCCCTTGGTTCACCGAACGCGTGCACCCAATGCCATCAAGATCAAACCGATGCTTGGGCGGCTCAAGCCGTAAAGGATTGGGGCCACGCACCGCAGCGGATTGGGCAAAGCATTGGTGAACTTTTTTATGAAACCCGACGTGGGGTGCCAGATGGAGCTCGNGCCCTGGCGGCCCTTGCAATAAATGCGGACGTAAATGGTATCTGGCGGGCAAGCGCGACTGAAGAGTTAGGGCTTTCAGGGTTTTCCGGATTGGAGATCCTGATCGCCAGGCAAGTTATATCTCCGGATCCCACTATCAGAGCAAGCGCCGTAAGGGCCTCGGAGGCGTTGCCGCTGGTGCGCCGTTATCAGTCCCTGCGTCCAATACTGGGCGACAAAAACCGCTCGGTCGTCACAGAGTTGGCCGCTGCTTTAGCGGGCGTTCCCCTTGGCCAAATTCCCCGTGACGATGCTCTTGCTTT
Source organism: Acidiferrobacteraceae bacterium (assembly GCA_002713825.1). Lineage (GTDB taxonomy): Bacteria > Pseudomonadota > Gammaproteobacteria > Arenicellales > UBA868 > UBA868. Next base: position 6,683 of record PAUU01000055.1, read on the forward strand.
GAAAGAGATCTTCCTTCAGTACCTTGAGATACAGCGTCAAGATCTTGATTTGCCATCGGTTCAGGCCCGCCTGGGGAGCTTCTACCGGGCACGTGGTGATTTAGAGGCGGCGGAAGCGTCTTATCAGGCGGCAATGGCGATAGATCCGTTGACGGTCGGGGCGTATCTCAATCTTGCAGATTTGAAGCGGGTTCAGGGCAATGAGCAGCGCGCAAGGTCGGTCTTATTGGAGGGCCTCACCTTGATGCCCTCTCAACCGAGTCTGCGCCATGCACTCGGNCTATTGGAGGTTCGCGCTGGGGATTATGAGAAGGCACTTACCTACCTCGAAGAGGCGNCAGATCTGGAAGAAGGCGGATTGCAATACCGATATGTTTATGCTGTAGCATTGCATGATCTGGGGCAGGTTCGCGAGGCGATCGATCAGTTAAAGACCGCGCTTGAGTACTCAAGATACAGCGCAGATGTCCTGTATGCTCTGGCCGAATATTCGTTTGAAATTGCCCGATATGCGGATGCCCAAACCTACGCGCAGCAGCTTGTCTCTTTCTATCCAGACAATGATGCTTATCTGCGCTTGAGCGAGAAAATAAGAACTCTGGGTCAGGACTAGCTCCCTACGATNCCTTTGAGTCCAGTAGCGGGCAGATCTTTTAGTACAATTATCGGATGAAGAAATTTTTTATTATTCTGATTTGCGCTGCAGCCCTATAGGGATGCGCATCAATGGATAATACCGAGATGGGCGTGTCTTATTGCGCGTGCAAATGACACCCAGTGTTTTTNAACGAGTGCCACCCGGATGCCATCGAAAGATTTCATTTGCTCTTCAGAGCTGTCGGTGGGTGACGAGGTCATGGTGGTCTCCGGAATTCTTGTGGTCAGCCGGTGTGGCGGCAGTTAGGGCGCAGACTGGGCCTATTGCTGTTTGCGGTAGATGAACTGCCCTTCGGGCTTTTGCGCATTGGCGACTGTATGGCGCCCAATACCATCGCGGCCGCAGTCTATGACGGCCACCGCGCCGCCCGGGAGATGGACAACCGGCCGGATCCCGACAGCGTGCCCTTTAAGCGCGAACAAACTTTATTGGAATAGCAACCTGACGCTGATCTCTCAGGGTCAGGTTGTTCCAAAGGATTGCCGTAAAATTATCTTGGATAGGGGCAGTTAGTCGCCTCCCAGGCTGCAACCGTTTTGCAGTTCACCGCTCTTTGAATTTTCATATCGGCGATGCACTGATCGAGCGGAGCATTTGCCTCTTCCGCACATGCCAGATATGCCGCACTCGTCCTTGATCCATGTTCCTTATAGCAGTCATCTTCCGCGTTCATACCTGCGGCCATCTGCCATTCGCAGCGTAAGTGGCAGTCTCGGCACCCATCCCAGTCCCCGTTCCCCCAGCCTTCACGGTAACACCACGTGTGTGTGGTGTTGGCAGACTTTTCGCATTCGGCTCGCTCTGCTGTATCCACCCCGCCTTAAGAAAGCCGCTTAGCTACCTCCCCGGTAGCCATACGGAAGCAGTTCGTTAAGGCAGGGGGTTACCTTGTGAAGAAGGGACAGTGTCTCAACAGTCTCCTAAAAGAGGTTTACAAGTGACGAAACTGACCCCGGGAGAAACCGGTGATCCGTTACCGGATATCTCGGGGAAGCTCGTCAACCTTAAGGACTTCAAGAGTCACAAGGCCAACCGTGAACAGTTCGCAGAGATGATGGCGGGATTGCGTGAGGAACATCGAAAACGAAACGAGGAATCAGTCGCGATGCAAGTCGCGGAGGAATTGTTCGAAATCGTTCTCCACGAGGAATATGCGTCTGCTGATTCAGACGCTTCTCATCTACTTCACGAATCCGCATCGTTTCTCAAGAACGTTCTCGAGGTCGACAGTCAGGTAATAACCGACCTCATAAAAAGATCGTGAGGCTGGTAGCTGGACCCAGAGGAATCACTTACAAGCGCAGTAAGAGATGCCTCGCTGGATGTCAGCGTATCCCACGCCCCCGGATAGAACCATAGCGAATACAAGTGCAGTAAGTATCTTTTTCATGAGGCTAGTAGCTGGACCCAGAGGAATCGCTTCCGCAATCACTTGATTCCTCGCAGGTCGTCCCCGTTTCAACTGATAGCGTCCCACCGCATGAGGTGAGTAGGAGTAAAGAGAGGACAAGAGTGATTGTTTTCATAACCCTACTTTACCTAATCTAACGCGAAAGAGCGTAAATCGGCGCTCAGCCGCCGATAAACAGTGCTATGAGGACTGAAACGGCGATCAATGCCCCAACGCCGCCTATCGCTACTTCAGCCTCAGTAATACCCTGGTCGACTGTTGTAGCAAACCACCGCGAATTACTCCATTTGGATGCTACTTGACTAATGAGATTCCTTGACGCTTGCAATTTATTGCTCCTTAAAAAATATTGAGTCAGGAGAATACAGTTGTTTGGGTTGAGAACAGGTGATGACCTGACGTTGAAGATATGACCACAAGTGAGATTGTTGAAATGGTGAGGGGCGTGTGACTTGGGCGCCCTAAGCCCAGTGCCTATTAGGTACTGATTACAGGTAAGCCCTGCACTTACTATCCTTCGCTGTGACGATGACACCGTCACTGGCCGTACCGCGCAGCGGAACAGGTAAGGGTGGGGCGAGCCTTCATTCGAGACGAGTTCAGAAGTTCGTGTGTTCCCAGAACCACAGAACTACCATAGCGATACCAAGAGCCTGCAAGAGTCTTGTACCGGATGGAATGATCCCCTAACGCTCACGAACAGGATACGGTCTGAATGCGACAAACATAGCCCCACCGAAGAGTAGGAATGACCAGGCACGATCCCCAGACTCCGCTGCATTGTTCGCCACAAGTCCGAAGATCACCGCGAAGATAAGAGCGCGAGTTGTACTAACGTGAATCAGGCAGAACCCTGAACCGTTGACGACGTTCTTCGATCGCCGGAATAGTTCTTCTGGCTCAATTGTTTCTTCGGTCATGCGAATACTTTAAGTGATGTGGTAAACCCTAATGTAGAATTGTCACCGGAACTTTCCAGCGCGCCCCAACTTATTGAACAAATTTCTTAACGTGAACGGTTAACTGAACGGATTTATCCGATATTAATCACGAAACACTATTTAAATAGACTTAATACTTTGCTATATCGTAGCCCGGGTGGCGAAACTGGTAGACGCAAGGGACTTAAAATCCCTCGGCTTTGCGGCCGTGCCGGTTCGAGTCCGGCCCCGGGCACCACCCATTGAATACCCCATGATTCCTCTCGACTCACGAGAATCGTTTTCCCTCGAGAACTATCACAAAGTTGCCTGGCTTGGCGAGGGCGTCGTTATTTCTGAAAGGGCGATCGCGGCGATGGATCGGGCGCGTGAGAGCTTTTTGGCGCTTCTGGAAAGTGACGATGAGTTAGTGATTTATGGGGTCACCTCGGGATATGGACAGAATGCCTATCAGCGCTTCAGTAAAGCTGAGCGCCAGGCGCACGCCCGGAAGGTCAGTTATGCGACCTCCNTGGCATTTGGCGATCCTGCACCCCAGCGTGTGGTCCGAGGAATCATTTTTGCCAGACTGGTCAACTTTATAGAGGGTCACGCCGCCGTTTCCTCAGAGCTTGCGAGACGGGTTGCTGCAATGCTGGATAGCGCTTCAATGCCTCAGGTGCCGATGCGGGGTATCGGTTGCGCAGGGGAGATCCAGCCTCTCGGACATCTTTTCAACGAGCTCTCCGAAGACCGGACGATGGGAGAGAAAGAAAACCTTTCTCTGGTTAACGGGTCTCCTTGCGCGTGTGCACTGGCGGCGGATGTTGCGCTTTCTTCTCGGCGACGCCTGGATTTGGCCTATCGGTTTTTCGCGCTGTCGAGTGAGGCGCTTCGTGCGCCGCTTGAGGCTTATGATCCAAGTTTGGAGTCATTGTGGGCCGCTCCCGAGGAACTCTTGGCTCTTAAAGAATTGAGGAGGCTTACTGAAGGGGGGGATACCATGCGACGGGCGTTTCAGGCGCCGGTATCGTGGCGGATTCTCCCGCGCGTGTTCGCCCAGGCTGAGCATGCCGTCAGCCGCCTTGAGGCCGTGGCGTCTTCATCGCTGATCAGCATTACCGACAACCCCGTTTATATATTGCCTGACCAAGAAAATCCGTTGGGCAGGGTGTTCTCGACCGGGGGCTATCATAATGGCCTCGCATACCCCGCGATCGACAGCGCAACCGCCTGCTGGGCAGACCTTGCCACTCTGGGGGATCGCCAAATCACCAAGCTCCTCGACAGCAAAGTCTCGCATCTTCCTGCCCAGTTGCTTGCCCATGAGGATGGATATATCGGCGTCGCAGGGATGGCTACGGTCGCGTATCAAGAGGAAGCCAGAAGGGCCGCGCAAGCGACTTTATTGCCAGGATCAGAAGGGGGAGGATTTGGTCAGAATGATGTCGGCGTACCGACCTTCTGGTCGTTTAACCAGCATTCGACCGCAAGTTCGGCGCTGGATGCCGTCCTGGCCTACCTGGGGGTCACAGCAAGTCAGGCGCTGTATGTCACAGACAGGCCGGCGCCGCCCAGATTGACGAAAACGCTAGAGGCAATCAGAGCGCTAGTGCCGCCCGTTGTGAAGTCGAGAGCGCTGGGCCCAGAGGTGGAGCGTCTTGTCGCCCATATCGGCAAGGCAATATTGAGTGACGACCCGGTCGTCAAACTAGGGGCACTGGAATGATTTGCAGAGTAATCCTTGGTCTGCTGATGGCGTTTGGGGTTGGCGCGCATGCGTCAGGTTCAAGTGGGTCGGCGTTTGTTCCCTTTTTTACCGACGCCGACTGGGCCGTCACCGAGTTGGATGATCCAACAGGGCTGGCACCAGTCGCCGTGGTGCAGCGCTTTGAGGTGCGGCCCGGGCAGTGTGTTTCCCAGCCCCCATTCCATGATTGCGAGAGAGGCGTTGAGCGAGCCGAACTCGGCGAAGCGATCGTACGTCGACGCTCTGCCGATACGCACTGGTATCGCTGGCAGGTTTTTTTCCCCCAAGACTTCGAGCCCGCCTACCCTGTGCGGAACCGGCACGGCCAGTTCGTTGATCATGGGACGGGAGACTCGGCCTGGGCTTTCGAGATCGGGAGCACAGGCGCCTTATGGTTTGGGAGCCAGTTTGACGATGAATCCCGATATTTTTCTGTCATAAATGAAAGGGATTTGCGCGGCGAGTGGCAGGACGTGATTGTCGAGGCCGTATGGAGTCGCCACAAAGGGAAGCTGAATGTCTGGGTTAACGGTCAGAAAAGGGTCCGCTATAAAGGAGTCACCTGTGATCGTTGCCAGATTGCGCTGACGTATGGAATTGCCCGCCATGGCGTGAGCAAGTTCAAGGAGCAATACTCTGAAAAAACGTTGCCGGTCCAGGTCATGTACTACCTGGCCGCTGAAACGTACGCTGACGATCCCGGTTGGATCGTAGTCCCGCCGCCTGCAGAACCCGAAACTGACGAAGCGACACCCGAAAACAAAGTCATTGAGGAGACTATCGCAGAGTCAGAAAATGGAGAAGAGAAAGGGGGCGACCAGCAAGGTCCGTCGGGGGAAGAGTCGGTAGTTTCGGAGCCCATAGCGGTTGACTCTTCTGCGACGATCCCGGTCCAAGTGGATGAAGGGTCAGCCGAGGTTACAATTGGCCCGGATTCTGAATCCGACTCAGCCTCGGTAACGGCGCCCCAGACGGTCGAAGGGTCTGACTCGGCCAGCACTCTCGGTAACACCGAAGAATCGATCCAAACGATTGAGGTGGGCGCTGAAGCGGAGTCCGATAAGGAGATAAATAAGACCGAGGGCGAAGAACAAAAGCTATCTGACAATGAAGCGCAGACAGCCTCAATTGAGGAGGTTGAAAATGCTGAAGGGGCGCTAAATGGGGTTGCCCCTCAACCTCTGCCCTCGGATACCGACGATAGACGTTGAGCTCAAAGACGGAGCCTAAAAACAATGGTGGAGAAAACATATATCTCGGCAAGCGAGCTTTTGCGGGATTCTTTCCTGTTGGGCAGGCAAATTATCGAGACGGAGTTTCGTCCAGATTTTATTGTGGGGGTGTGGCGAGGCGGAACCCCGGTTGGCATTGCCGTCCAGGAGTTACTGGATTATGCGGGTATCGTGACTGACCACGTTGCGATCCGGACCTCGTATTACCGCGGTATTGCCGATACGGCAGACGGTGTCCAGGTTCACGGCCTCGGCTATCTCATTAGAAAGTTAAACCGCGAGAACAAGCTGCTGATTGTCGATGACGTGCTGGACTCGGGTAGAAGTATTGAAGCGATCATCGATGAGCTCAAATTGCGCTGCCGGCGTAATCTTCCGGAGGATCTGCGAGTCGCGACAGTCTGGTACAAACCCAACAAGAGTGAAACGGGCCGGGTTCCGGACTTTTATATTCATGAGACGGATCAGTGGCTGGTGTTCCCTCACGAGCTTCAGGGGCTCACAGTTGACGAGGTACAGACCGGCAAGCCGGAAATCGCGGACATCGTCAAAGGGCTCTAAGCCAGGCGATCCCCGTCGAGCGCGATCGCGTTAGGCCGAAAGGTCCCTTGGCAGAGAGACTAGGACCTCAACCCCGGAACTTCCAGGCCGGTTGCGCGCAGATACTGCTCCTTTGTGAAACTCAGCCACCAGTCGCACGATATACAGGCCAAGACCCAGGTGTGTCTTTCGAGCATCCCGGGCGCTTGACACCATTGGGTCGAAAAGGCTGTCGGCGATCTCCGAGGGCAAAGCGGGGCCGTCGTTTGATACCTTGATCTCAAATTCGCTGTCGATAACCCTAAGATTGACCACGATAAGACCGTTTGGCGTCCCGAATGCGATTGCGTTGTCAATCAGTTTGTCCAGCAGTTGGGCGACACGATCGGGAACCCCATGCATCCATGCCGTAGTTGGCACCAAGGTCGCCACGATTCGATGACCAGGATTAGCCGCCTGATAACCGTCCACACAGTTTTGTAACGGCGAGCAGAGGTCGAAGCGCTCCAACTGCTCTTGCTCCTGACTGAGTGCTTCTTTTAAGCTGGCGGCTTCTGTGAGACTCGTGATGATTGAGCGAAGTCGTCCGATCCCGTTTCGGGCCCGCTGCAGATGTTTGTCTTCCGACAGGTCCGCGTGGCTGTACTGGAAATTCTCTAGCGATGAATTCACAACATTGAGCGGGTTGTGAAGCTCGTGGGCCAGAGTATCGGGGAGTCTCTCAAGGTATCGGGTGTATTGGCCCAGGTCATGCAGCATCGAAGAGATACTGCGGGTCAAGCTGCCCAATTCATCGGAGGAGCGCGCCCCAGCGCGGATTTGGTCTTTGAGCAGTCGCCCCTCGGAAGAGGTCGCCTGTTCGGTTTCTCTTTGAAGACGTCCGACGCGATAGGTGAGCCGAGTTGAGAAAATCAAGATCGCAAGCGCCAGGAAGAGGAAGACTGCCAGGAACAGTATGGTGAAGCGCTGGAGCGTGCTGTATTGAAGGGCGAGAAGCTTGTTCGCACTTTGTTTCACCAGTACAGCGCCTTCAATTTCGCCTTGGGCCCAAATTGGCGAAGCGGTAACAATAAGTTTCGCCTCTCCATAGCGGCGCCTTTCAGTGCTGGGCTCGCCTTCTGAGAGAACGCGAGCAAGGATCCGCTGGTCCTCTGCGCTGGACTCATCAGGCATGTCTGCGAGTCCTCGAGTCGGGCTTCTTAGGATCCAGTCAAAGAACTGGATAATCCGCTCTTGAAGACCCTGAAAGACTGAGACTGCCTCAGCTTGCTCAATCCGGAACGCCTCTCTCGCCGGTGGGATGATAGATCCGATCTGAGCCCGAACGCGGTAAGACTGATCCCAAACCGTTATGTTGGCCTCCGAGATGTAAAGCGGCTGGATCAACTTGGCCAGTTCCGGCGTCACGAGTCGAACGCTGCCAAAATCATAGGATCCAGGCTCCGGCTCGGTACTGATGATTTGAGCAACGGAGCGATCGTCTGGATCGTCGACGTCGACAATTTCGAACTTGAGTCGGGCACCTATTCCGAGCAGATCCCTGGGAATCCGGAGTTTCGCCGCGTAACCACCGGCAAGCGGTTCAATGGATCCTGAGATATCCCGCAGTGCTTCGCCATCGACGACATCGCGCCAGTTGGCGCGCATGAGATAAACGCTGAATCGGCCCGGGTCTTGAGCGGTCAACAAATAACGAAGAATCTCACCATTGTTGCGCTGGATCGTCATTCGGATCTGGTCGTTAGTGTCGAGCGAGAGGAGGGCAGGATCACGATAGACCACCACGTCATCGTGGATTTCAAAAAAAGCAAAAACCGCATCCTGGTTCAGCGCGAGTCCGTGACGCACGATAAGTGAGTCCGGCCGATAGCTTGCCCCGCATTCAAAAAGGCCAGACCCCGAGAAATGGGTGAGGGGGCCGACAGCAGAGGCCCAGATTTCTGGTGGGGCGTCGATCGCCAAAGGGTCGGTGATCTCAGACAACAAACTCGTTAGGGGACGACCGATTAACTCAGGGACCCCTATCTCAGGGTCAAAAAGGTCCGTTCTATTGCCGAGGATGCTGGAGATTCCTTGCGTGGTGAGCTCCAATGCTTGCTCTTGCCCTTCAAGAAGGAACTTCTCCATTTCTCGGACAGATTCATAGCCCATCCAGGGGATAACGAGGAGCAGACCGACAAGAAGGAGAAGCTTGGTGCGAATCTTGAGCCCTTTGCGAATCTGGAGATTCCCCGGCCCAGTTCTGCCGCGGGAAGACGATACAGTTCGGGGGCCAACGAGGGAGTTCACTCGTAGTCGGGCTCCCACTTATAGCCGGTTCCATGAACGGTCTGGATTCGATCAAAATTTGGATCAAGCGTTCTGAACTTGTTTCGGACGCGGCGAATGTACCCGTTGATCGTGTTGCGCTCGACCAGGCCCTGGCGCGTCACATCACTTAGCGAATCGTAAGTGCGGACATGTCCAGGGTTTCGGGTGAGGGATTCGATAATCCAGAACTCAGTAAGGGTCAAATTGACGGGCTCACCTTTCCAGTGAATCAGCATACTCTTCTCGTTGACTTCCAATGAGCCTACTGCCACGTTGCTGTCCGGAGTAGGCGGGGTTTGGAGTTGTTCGGATATGCGGAGCAGGGCGTGCACACGTGCGACCAAAAACTCGAGGCTGACGGGTTTGGTGATGTAATCCCATGCGGTCATTCTCTGGGATGAGATCCGGTCGGCATCGCTGTCGCGAGCGGTCAAAAAAATAATTGGGAGGGTGGGGCTCAAATTTCGCAACTGCATACAGAGGTCAAAGCCGCCGTCCATGTCTTCGCCTAACATAACGTCCAGGAGCGCGAGATCGGGTAATTCGCGGTCGAACCCAGCTTCAGCGCTGGGCCGATCAGGGAAAGCACGGACTTCGTAGCCGTGAGCCGTCAACACGTCGCTATAGTTTTCACGTTGATCAGTATCGTCTTCAACGATAGCAATAACAGTAGCCATTAATGATCTCAGGACCGGTGGGTGTTAAAGCCAATATAGTAGGGGAATGGCTCCAGCGCAGTCAAAGAAACACGAACTTGCCATTCTTTTGCCATAGGTTCTCCTACCGAATACCCCTTGTAAGGTCTAACATGGGTTCACCTAAGCAAATGAAGAGTGTTGGCCATGAGCAAGATGGTTTTTGTTCCCTTATCGGACGAGATGATCTACGAGCACCCTGAGCTTATCAAGGGGCCTATCGGGGCATTTGCGCCCAAGAGCGTTAGTTTTCCCAATTCAACGTGTATTGGAGAAAAGCGTGAGCACTACTCGCTTGAGAAAAAACATCAGGTTAGTGCGATGGACGGCGAAGTAGGGTGGGCATCAGATTGTGACAGAGCCGGTACTCGCACCTAGAAACGCGCTCCTCGTTATACGAGAGCGATAGGAAGGGCAAAATCGTTCTCCAGACCTTGCAATAAAAAAGGGCAACCACGCATGGTTGCCCTTTTAAGACAAGTAAACCGTGGCGAACCCCGCGGTTTTTTAGTTTCGGAGCGATCCCGCTTCCGGGGTGTCTCTTCCCGGCCTTACCGGACGGGTGGTCGCCGGGCGAAGGCGAGGTGTCGTGGCCCTGTCCCCAACGGTCGAATTTTCGGTATCCATATCGACGGAACCTTTAAAGCTGCAGCCATCCTCCAAGACAACACGAGGCGCGCGGATATCGCCTTTGACCTTGCCTGAGGGGCTGATAATCACCTGTTCGCTGCCGTAAAGCTCGCCCTTTACTTGCCCGTCGACACGAATGATGCGGGCGTTGATGTTGGCGGTTACTCGGCCGTTCTCGCTAACAACCAGGTTGTTGTCTTTGAAGTTGACCGTTCCTTCAATTGAACCATCTACGACGAGGTCTTCCTCTCCTGTGACGTCCCCATGAATCACGATGGAGGGCCCGATTGTCGCGGGTTTACGGGAACCTGTCTTCGGCGAAGAGCTGGCCTTAGCGGTTGTGGAGGTTGGGGCTTCATCAGCTCCAGCACTGGCTGCGTCAATTTCCTTTTGTGACATGTCGGTATCAAGTTCCTCGGCCGTTATAGTTAAAAGGCCCCTAGAAAGAGCCTATTGACGGGCTTCTGCCGCCCGCTACTTAGGGAATTGTCGCTGAGCGGGGCGATAGGGTCAATCTCGCTGCGAAATGCGCTGGCCGTCGGCGCAAATCGGACTTAACATAATATACATTATGCGTAACAATATAGCGGAGCCGCCACAAAGACCAGGTAATCAGGCTATCTATTGGCGCAGCTGAAGAGACGAAAAAAGTTCCTTGTCGTGAGCGCTGCCAGTTCTGCAAACTCTAGTCCACGCAGCTCAGCCAGGTACTCTGCCGTGTGCTTTACGAAGGCTGGTTCATTACGCTTCCCCCTGAACGGCACGGGCGCGAGGTACGGTGCATCCGTCTCTACCAGCATCCTGTCGAGCGGAACTTTGCGAGCCACTTCGCGAAGCTCCTCCGCATTTTTAAACGTCACGATCCCCGAAAAAGAGATATAGAAACCAAGATCCAAAGCGCCCTTTGCTGTCGGCCAATCCTCCGCGAAACAGTGCATGACGCCGCCAGCTTGAGACGCCTGCTCATTTTGCATGAGCTCCAGAGTCTCTCTCGCCGCATGGCGTGTATGGATGATAAGCGGCTTTTCGGTCTGCCGAGCCGCTCGAATATGCCGAGAGAATCGCTCTTTTTGCTTGCGCGCGTCACAGTCGTCCCGATAGAAGTCGAGGCCAGTCTCGCCGATCGCCACGACCTTGGGATCCGAGGCGAGTGTCTCAAGCTGCTCCTGTAAGGGTTCCTCGTTCGGCTCCAGTTGAGTGTTAGGGTGAACGCCGACGCTTGCTGAGATGTGTTCGGAGCGATTCGCAACTGCAAGAACCCGGTGAAAATCCGCAAGATTTACACAAACGCAAAGCAGATGACCAACGTCAGCCGAAAATGCGCGTTCAAGCACCCCTGAGAGGTCTTCACCAAAATCCGGGAAATCGACATGACAATGAGAGTCGACCAGCATCGCAGTTCCTTTTTGTTGAGATAAAGCGCGGTCAAAGTGTGTGGGTTGCAGCCGATTGTTGAGTTGCCTCAACAACCAACTCTTCGATCCGATCCTTCAATTTCGCCCCGTCCTGACCCTTAAATTGAACGCCAACGCCCTTGGTCCGGCTGCTTTGGGCCCCTGCAGGCGTCATCCAGACAACGGTCGCGGCAAGCGCATACTGCTCCTCCCCTAGGAGCTTAACAACGAGAAATACTTCATCACCCATCCCGTATTCGTTGGGAGTCGGAACGAATAGCCCAGCATTCCTTAAGAACGGCATAAAAGCGGCCCGTAGGGTACGCAAATCGTTGATAGACACCGACAGGACACGAGGCCGTGCTTTTTTTTGAGAGCTTGGTTCGGACATCTTGATACTCTATTCGGAAAAGACTCAGATTCGAGCGTGCTCTTCGCACACCCACGCGCAAATATCCTCGAGAGCAAGCTGTTCGTCAACTGCAGAGCCCACGGTCTCCCTCGCTGAACCGAGTCTTTGAAACGCGCGAATGGAAAAGCCGAGGTCGCGGAAAAGGCCCCCTGCCGAGGCTTTAGCCCCTTTTCGAACAGACTCGCGAACGGTTTGCAGAGAGAGATTCTGTAATATGTGTAGAGCTCGGTCGACCCCAACTTCTCCACAGAGTCTGGCCAGTGTCAGGCTATCGGGGGTTTTATGGTTTTTCCCCATACAGTAGGCTACAAGAGTGGTCATGGCTGCCACGCTCCCGTTCGAAAGGAGTTCATCTATCGTGATCGGCCCGAGGCCAGAAACCAGCAAAGTTGAGAGATCCTCACTTTCTGGTTCGTGTCGCGCACGAAGCCAGGCTAAAGCATCATTCACGTTGGGCGCGGGACATTCAATTCGAATGCAGCGGCTGTGAATGGTTGAGGGCAGTCGATAGGGGAAGCTCGTCACTAAAATGAAGTGGGTTTCCCCTGCTGGCTCCTCGAGCACTTTCAGCATAGCGTTCGCGGCATTGCGATTCAGCGCATCTGCTGCCAAGACCAACGCGACTTTCCTCCCCCCCAGGCGACTCGTTTCCAATAGCGACTCGGACAGCAGCCGAGCGCCGTCTACACTGATAAAGTTGCTTCGTTTGCGTTTCTGACTTGATTGCTCTGCATCAAGGTATCGTTGCGCGTGGCTAAGTAAGGCGGGATGGCAGTCTTCGGCCAGCACTTCCGGCATTAACAGGTGAAGGTCAGGATGCACGCTGTTGGAGAGCAGGTGGCACGATTGGCACGAACCGCAGGCACGGCCCTGGCCCGGCTGCTTGCAAAGCATCTGTGTAGCCAGGTCGAGACCCAGGAGATACTTGCCGATCGCCGGTGGCCCGGAAACCAACAGGCCGTGATGCCTGTGATCACTGCCCAGCAGTTTTTCTCTGGTAGCGACAAGCCAGGGAAGGTCCGCTGAGTCAATCAATCGAAACCCCAAATCGCTCGTTCACCAGCAACTTTATATTGCTATTGAGCTCGTCAACCGCCTGGCTGGCGTCGAGGTTGACTACCCGTCCTGCATCTATCTTAGCGATATGGTGATAGGCGGCCCGTACCCGTTCCTTAAATGCAGACTCCTCAGACTCGAAACGGTCGTGGCTGGCACCGCGTCCCCCGGTTCGTCGAATGCCGGCATTAATCCCGAGGTCTAGCAGTATGGTCAGGTCCGGCTTGAGACCTCCAGTCGCGATTTCCTCTAGTGAGGCGATGAGCGAATGCGGCAGGCCTCGCCCCCCGCCCTGGTAGGCGTAACTGGCGTCTGTGTAGCGGTCGCAAAGGACCCAACGGCCTGACGCTAGCGCTGGCTCAATAACTTCCTTGGTATGGTGGGATCGAGCGGCAAACATCAGCAACACCTCTGTTTCAGCATCTATAGAACTCGCATGATGCAACACCCAGTTTCTGATCTCTTCTGCGAGTTTCGTACCACCAGGCTCGCGGGTAACCAAAGGTTTTTGACCGGCAGTGGTTAGGGCCTGTGCAAGGAGTTCGATCTGAGTGGTCTTTCCGGCGCCATCTCCTCCTTCGAAGGTGATAAACCGACCTCTCATAAGCCGTTTGATGGTTTCTCACCGACGATATTTCTTGACGGCACGGTTGTGCTCCTTCAGTGTTCTAGAAAACTCATGTGAACCGTCCCCCTTTGCCATGAAATACAGATCCTCGGTCTCTAAGGGGTTAACTGCCGCGAGCAGCGCTGCCCGCCCGGGCAGAGAGATGGGGCCAGGCGGCAAGCCATTGCGAGTGTAGGTATTGTACGGTGTATCCTTCTTAAGATGACTCCTCTTTAGCGGCCCCTTGAAGTTCGACCCTAAACCGAATATCACCGTGGGGTCAGTCTGGAGTCGCATTTTCAAACGAAGCCGGTTGTGGAAAACGCCGCTGATTCGGGGCATCTCAGATTCAAGCATCGCTTCTTTTTGGATAATCGATGCAAGAATGAGTGCTTCGTAGGGATCGTTCAAGAGCAGGTCAGCAGCGCGCGCGTCCCAAGCGCTGGTGAGCTCCTCCTGCATTTTCGTTGCCGCACGGCCAAGAACGTTAAGGGCGCTGTCCCCTCGCAGAAAGAAATACGTCGACGGGAAGAATGCTCCTTCAACACTGGGCGCGTTCAAGGACAGATGATCTCCCAGGACGGGATCTGAGAAGTCGGCAAGAGTGTTGATCAGCATCTTTTCCTGTCCGAGCCGATCCCTGAGTTGGGAAAATCTCAAACCCTCGACGATAGTCAGTTTTCGCTGATGAACATCCCCCCTGCTGACCTTCCCCAGGATCTGTGCAGGGTTGGTTTTTTCAGGGATAAGGTATTCCCCTGTCTTGAATGTTCCAGAGGTTCCGCTGAGAACTGCCCAAGCAAGTACAGGCCAGCGGGATCCGGCGAATCCTTCTGAAACCAGTTGGGTTGCTAAAGAGTGGGCTCCGGTGCCGGGAGTGACGACCAGAAACTGCTCAGCCTGGTTTATCGGCGTACGAATCGTCTGATAAAGAAAGATCAGCGAGACGCCAACACAACTTAGTGCGACTGCTGCGAAAAGACTGGCAAAACACCACAGGTACCATCGTCGTCTATGACCCTTAATCTTCACGAGCGGCATGTCGCGTTGAACCGAGGGGCTTGAAGATTAGTATAGAGAGAATACCAAGGTCCCGTTTGTGCCGCCGAAACCGAAAGAGTTCGATACCGCNGTGTTGACAGCGACATTTCGCGCCTCATGAGGGACATAGTCGAGATCACAGTCAGGGCTAGGTTCATCAAGATTGATGGTGGGGGGAATGGTCTGATGATGAAGACTCAGAACCGAAGCAACCGCTTCGACCCCTCCCGCCGCTCCAAGGAGGTGCCCAATCATCGACTTGTTTGAGCTAACCAGTAGGTTGTGAGCGTGGGACTCGAATACCGACTTAATCGCAAGGGTTTCAGCGAGGTCGCCCAGAGGGGTGGATGTCCCATGTGCGTTGATATAGCCGACCGCGGTAGGACTCAAGCTTGCGCTATTCAGCGCGTTCNTCATACAGCGTGCGGCTCCCTCTCCTCCTGCTGCAGGTTGGGTCATATGATGCGCATCCCCGCTCATGCCATATCCCACGAGTTCTGCATAAATTCGTGCGCCTCGGGACTTTGCGTGGTCAGCGGATTCCAGGACCAGTGTTCCAGATCCCTCTCCCATCACGAAACCGTCTCTTCCCTGATCCCACGGCCGGCTCGCTGTCTGGGGGGAATCGTTGCGGCGACTTAGCGCCTTCGCCGCCCCAAAGCCTGCCATAGAGGTCGGGGTAATCGCAGCTTCTGTGCCGCCCGCGATCATCACCTCCGCATCTCCGAGAGCGATCATGCGGGCTGCCTCGCCTATCGCATGGGTCCCGGTCGTGCAGGCGGTCACGACGGCGAGATTTGGACCTTGCAGGCCGAGCATGATTGAAAGATTGCCGGACACCATATTGATGATGCTGCTCGGGATATAGAACGGGGAGACTTTTCGAGCACCCTTCTCCGCCAACAAGTGAGTCGTGGTCTCGATCGTTTCAAGACCGCCGATTCCCGCCCCGATCAGCACCCCTACCTGGGTTCGATCCGTGCGGTCAAGATCAACGCCGCTGTCGTCGAATGCCTCCAAGCCTGCGCAAAGGCCTAACTGAATAAAGCGATCCATCCGCCTTGCTTCCTTGGCGGCAAGCCGGCTCTCAGGATCAAAGTCATCTGCCTGCCCTGCTATCTGGCAGCTCAGACCGTCTGGATTAAACCGACTGATCGAAGAAATTCCGCTGCGCCCCGCGAGAAGGCCGTCCCACGTGGTTTTCGCATCGGGACCCAAAGGAGAAATACATCCAACGCCGGTGACAACAACCTGTCTGAGGTTATGCATCTTGACCGCTACTCCACGCTCTTTAGCAAAAACAAAAAAACAAAGCCGCCGGGCGCCGGGCGCCGGGCGGCTTTAGTCTCATTCTATTTTAGGAAGCCTTCAGATGTTTCAGCCGCTGGCACTAGCCTGAATGAATTCGACCGCCTGCTTTACCGTGGTTATCTTCTCTGCCTCGTCATCCGGGATCTCGGCATCGAACTCTTCCTCAAGCGCCATCACAAGTTCCACTGTGTCCAGGGAATCAGCCCCGAGATCATCCACAAATGATGCGTCGGGAGTTACCTGATCTTCGCTTACGCCAAGTTGTTCAATGACGATTTTTTTGACGCGATCTTCAACACTGCTCATGAGCTTTCTAGCCTCCTGGGTTGGAATACTTGCGCCGGGTAATGTGATTGATACCGGCTGGTGAGCGGATTATAAGCCCGCCTACTGGAAGCGGGATTAAACCGTATTAGGTCCTTTAAGTCCAATAAATCGGGTGCTTGCGTCCCGGACTAAGCGGCGCTAGACCCTAAATTGATTACTGAAAAAGATACGCAAGACCAATGAGATAGGGAATGTTCTTCAAGAAGACATGTGCATTCCGCCATTAACGTGCAGCACCTGACCGGTGATGTACGAGGCATCATCAGAGACCAGAAATGCGACAGCCTTTGAAATATCCTCTGCCCTGCCTAATCGCGCAAGAGGAATGGCTTCCAGTAATTTAGTTCGCTGGTTTTCCGGCAGCGCCGAAGTCATGTCGGTGTCAATAAAGCCCGGAGCAACCGCGTTTACCGTAATACCTCGTGAGGCGATCTCTAGCGCGAGAGATTTCGTAAATCCGATCAGCCCTGCTTTGCTGGCTGCGTAGTTGGTCTGTCCGGCATTACCTGTGGCGCCAACCACAGAGGACAGGTTGATAATTCTGCCATACCGCGCCTTGGTCATGCCTTTAAGGCAGAGCTTTGTTAAAGCAAAGACGGACGCGAGATTCGTGTTAAGAGTGCGTTCCCACTGTGATGGTTTCATGCGCATCAACAGGTTGTCTTCAGTCACGCCCGCATTGTTGACCAGGACGCTAATCGGACCNAACTCNTCGGTTATNTCTTTNATGANNGATTCAACTTGCTCNGNNTCNTTAACTTCCAGNACNGCNCCNCGACCCTNNGCNCCGGNGGNCCTCAAGTCGTTGGTTACCTTNTCCGCNCCNGNTGTTGATGTCCCTGTNCCGATNACTGTGTGNCCTNTCNTTGCCAGTTCNATAGCAATCGCNTTGCCGATGCCGCGGCTNGCGCCNGTGACGAGGCAGATCTGAGGCATGGTTTTGTTCCTTGAATTTTAAATTTTTACCAACATGCTGCCCCAGGTGAACCCCCCACCGAAGGCTTCGAAAATCACCTGGTCACCGGATCGAATCCGTCCATCCCTGACCGCGGTATCAAAGGCCAGAGGGACAGACGCAGCTGAGGTATTCCCATGCTTGTCGATTGTAACAACCACCTGATCCATGCTGAGGTCGAGTCGTTTGGCGATGGCTTTAATAATTCGGATATTGGCTTGGTGTGGCACCAACCAGTCAATCTCCCCTTTCTCAATTCCGTTTGCGTCAAGAATCTCTATCACTGCATCCCCAAGCGTTGAAACCGCCCACCGGAATACTTCTTTCCCCTGCATCTCGGTATAGGCCCGTCCATCCAACACCTCTTGATAGGCCGTCGATACACCAACGGGCACGCAGAGTAAGTCTTTAAAAGCGCCATCCGCATGAATGTGGCTGGAGAGAATTCCTGGTGACTCTGATGCTTCAATCACCATGGCGCCGGCACCATCACCAAAGAGAACACATGTGGTTCTGTCTTCCCAGTTCAGTATCCGGGAGAATGTCTCGGCCCCCACGACCAGGGCACACCGACTGGCCCCTGTCGCAACATATCGGTAGACCACATCAAGTGCGTAAAGAAAGCCGGCGCAAACTGCCTGGACGTCGAACGCGGGACACCCGTGGATGCCTAATCTCTGCTGCAGTAGGCAGGCGGTACTCGGAAAGACTTGGTCCGCCGTGGTAGTCGCCACCACAATCAGATCGACGTCCGAGGGAGCGCGCCCCGCACTTCGAAGCGCTTCTCGCGATGCAGCGAGCGCCAGGTCAGAAGTGAATTCTCCTTCGGCCGCTATATGTCTTTGGCGAATGCCGCTTCTCGAGTAAATCCAATCCTCGGTAGTATCGACGATCCCCTCCAGATCCTTGTTGGTGAGGACTTTGGCGGGGAGATAGGATCCCGATCCGGTGATGCGGGCGGAGAGCGTCATGACACGTCGGCTTGTCTCATAGCGGCTAAAGATACCTCCAGGTCATGTCTGATATGCCCGATGAGATCTTTTTTAGCTGCTAGCCGTGCGGTGTCGATGGCATGAGAGAATGCGACTCCATCCACATTGCCATGACTTTTAACGACGGTTCCGTTCAATCCCAGTAAAACCGCGCCATTGTAGGTACGATGATCAAAGCGATTTTTGAACGCCTTGAGAACAGGCGCCGCGATCAGCGCGGAGAGGCGAGTCAGCAGATTCCGCTCGAATTCTTCGCGGATAACTTGAGTCAGCATCTGCGCCAAGCCCTCACTAGTTTTAAGTGCGACGTTTCCCGCGAAACCATCGGTTACGATCAATTGGACAGTGCCGTTGAAGATATCATCACCCTCAACGTAGCCCACATAATTAAGCGAGCTAGACTTTAATCGCTTGTTGGCGGATTTAATCACTTCGCTGCCTTTGATTTCTTCACTTCCGACATTTAGCAGTCCAACGCTGGGGCGTTCAATTCCTTCGATCGTTCTGACCATGCTTTCACCCATTAGGGCAAACTGCATGAGAATCTCCGCGGGGCTGTCGATGTTTGCCCCAAGATCAAGCATGTGCAGATGGCCGCGGGTTCGAGGCAGTGTCGAGATAATTGCCGGCCGGTCGATATTTGAAAGAGTCTTCAAAACGAAACGTGCCGTGGCAACCAGCGCTCCAGTATTGCCAGCACTGACACAGGCGTCGACGTTACCAGATCCAAGGAGGTTCAGCGCAACGCGCATTGAGGAGTCTTTCTTGAATCGAAGCGCCGAAGCGGGCGACTCGTGCATATCCACGGACTCGGTCGTGTGCACGATCTCAATTCGATGCGAATCCATGGACGGATCGAGCGCTGCGAGGGTGCGTTTTTCGTCTCCAACCAGAACACAGTGAAGGTCGGGGTGGCGTTTCAGTGCAATCCCCACCCCTGTAGCGGTCACCTGCAAACCGCGGTCCCCACCCATCATATCGATGGAGAGCCTCAATCGGTCTTTGGAAGGCACGCTTTCCAGACGAAAACCCCTCGGTGGGGGTCAGCAGAAAATGCTTAGGCTTCCGATTCCGGTTCCTGGATTACTTTCCGGCCACGATAGTAGCCGTCAGCGGTCACATGGTGTCGTCGGTGCAACTCACCCGTTACGGGGTCAGTGGACAAAGTTGTCTTATCAAGGCCGTCATGAGAACGGCGCATTCCGCGCTTCGAAGGTGTCTTTCTATTTTGCTGTACGGCCATGTCTGTACTCGCGAGTTCGAAAAAGTGCCTATTCGGCTTAAAATAGCCGAAACGTAATTTAACAAAAGGGGTGGGTAGAAGCTGAACGCTTCAATCGCAGCCCGGTAATTGTAGTGGTATTAATGTTTTCATGTCAAAAAAGCAGCCTACCCCTTTCCTCACTCTCGCCTCCACTTCGCCGTTTCGCAAGGAACTGCTGAAAAGGCTGGGAATGCAATTTAGCGTAGCTGCCCCAGGTGTCGATGAGACCGCCAATCCCGGGGAGGATGGGCACGCCCTGGCCTTACGGCTATCGATAGCAAAAGCCCAAGCGATCGCGGCAACATCGCGAGCGGGCCTGGTTATTGGTTCCGACCAAGTCGCCGTCCTTGGAAACGAGATTCTCGGTAAACCCCGGGATCGCGCAGACGCGATTCGACAAATCACCTTGTCGTCGGGCCGCGAAATGCATCTCTATACGGGCCTCGCTTTGGCAAACGCTGCGACAGGGGTAGTCCAACAAGACGTGGTTAGCTACCGTGTGTTCTACCGGACGCTGTCTCTTCGGCAGATCGAGCAGTACCTGGATCTCGATGAGCCTTACGGTTGCTGCGGGAGTCTCCGGGTGGAAAGCCTTGGCATTGCTTTGTTGAAGGAACTGAGCGGGCCTGATCCAACCGCTCTGATAGGCTTGCCTTTAATCTCTCTTGTCGAGATGCTTAAGATCGAAGGTGTTGATGTTTTGGACTCTGGTCAATCAACGAACCTGCAGACCTGAAAGGCCCAGAGTTTTCGCAATACTGACGCCGAGTTGCTCGAAGACGGCTGACCGCCAGTCTCGCTGCACTGAAAAATCAATAATGGTGGGTGCATTCAAAATTCCTTCAGCCACCTCGGTCAGCGACGCAGTGCCGTCCGCCAGTCCTAGATGAACCGCATCCCGGCCGCTCCAGACACGCCCGGAAAAAACGTCAGGGTCCTCTTTCAGCCGAGCGCCCCTGCCTTGCTGCACCGCGTAAATGAATTGGGAGTGGATATCGTCAAGAATCCCTTGAAGTATTTGTTCTTCTTCAGGTTTCGCCGGCGAGAACGGGTCAAGCATAGCTTTTCGCTCACCGGCAGTGATCAGGCGCCGTTCGATACCAAGCTTATTAAGCGTCTCAACGAACCCGAAGCCGCCAGATACAACGCCAATGGATCCAACAATACTTGCCGGATCGACATAGATTTCATCTGCTGCGGCAGCAATATAGTAAGCGCCTGATGCACCGATATCAGAGATCACGGCAATCAGGGGAATCTGGGGGTACGCTTGTTTCAATCCACGGAGCGTGCGGTAAACTTGGCCTGACTGGACAGGACTGCCCCCGGGACTGTTGATTAGGATCACCACACCTGCTGTCCCCTCTGCGCTGAACGCATCTTCAAAGCTGGATGCCAGGTCCTGCGCCATATTTTCCTGATCAAGACCAATAAGGCCTGAGATCTCGATCACCGCTGTGTAGGTTAACGGCTGATGTTCGGGCTCAATCAGGAACCAAGTCAGACTGCTGCCAGCGATCAGGAGTACAGCAGTAAACGCCCAGACCCGGAACCAGCGACGGCGACTGCGGTCTCTCCGAAGTTCCCGGGTCAAAATCTCAACCAGTCTTTCCAGTTCCGTAGGGTTCTCCGATTTCATTTTCGACTTCCCGGATTCAACTGATGGCGTTTTGGGCTCTGTCATCTGTTCAACTTTTTCCAATTCAAGGAGTCTGGTTCGAGACCAGACTGTAATTCAGGTCAGTTAGGTAAACCAGACCACCCTCCTCCGTAACGGAGAGAGGAGGCAGCCCTACCCCGTTGCACGGCCCCCCTTTGCAGGCACCCGATTGCGGGTCGTAGAGTGCCCCATGGGTTGCACAGATCAGCAGGCGGGCGTCCAGATCAAAAAACTCTCCGGGCGACCAATCCAATTCCATATCGCGATGGCCACATCTATTAAGAAATGCTGAGATGCCTGCAGTAGAGCGTACTGCGAAAGCGGGCCGATTCTCACCATCTCTTTGCACTTCGAACCGCAATCCGGTCCCTCCAACATCCAAATCTTCAGATCGGCAGAGGAAGTGTTTCTGTGGGATGTTATCGGGTTCCACCTTAAACCTCTTCGCGAAGTTGGGTCAGTACCGACAGAAGTGAATCTGGAAGCGGAGACTGCACCCTCATGGCTTTCTTGGTTTTTGGATGAACGAAAGATACGTGAGAGGCGTGCAAGAACTGTCGAGTCAGCCCGATTCGCCGCAGGTCTTTATTTTGCTCCTTTTCTCCATAGATCTTGTCTCCCGCCACCGGCATTCCTTCTGCGCTTGCGTGTGCTCGGATCTGATGAAGACGCCCCGTGGTAAGTGCGATCTCTAGGAAAGAAAAGTTCTTGAAAAGCTCTATTGGTGAGAAGGTGCTCTGAGCAAACCGTCCGCTTTCTGACACCTGTGAACGTTTTTCCCCTATTTTGGGTCTTACCGTTTCAAGCGGCCGGTTGATAATTCGAGATTTTCCCCGCCAGCGCCCACAGAGAAGTGCCTGATAGACTTTTTTCACCCTCTGGCGGGAACCGGAGGCTTGCAACTGTGAATGCATTGCCAGTAACGCCTCCCGAGTTTTGGCGAGCATCAGGATTCCTGAGGTCTCCTTATCAAGCCTATGAATCAACTCCAGATAGTCAGGCGAGGCGATCCGTAACTGTTGGATAACGCTTGTCTTTTGCCCGGTGCCTCCGTGAACGGCGATACCCGAGGGTTTATCAATAATCAGGAGATCTCTGTCCTCATGCAAAATTTGAGGGAAGAAACGCCGATCAGTCGAGGTTTCTTCTGCCTGGTGGAGATCGGCAAGCCTTAAGGGAGGGATCCGTACCCGGTCTCCAGAACCGACCCTCGCAGCGGCGCGCGAACGCCCGCCGTTGATCCTGACCTGGCCATCTCGAATGATTCGGTAAATGTGGCTTTTGGGGACACCCTTGAGCTCGCGAATCAGGAAATTGTCCAGCCTCTGTCCCGACTCACTATCAAGAATGACTCGGGTGCGAACTTTAGATTTGCCAGTTGTGTCCAAAAGATCAAGTTGGTTCAATAAATGTTTGTAAAACCGTAATTTTTTCGGTAGACTGCAGGAGCCTTGTCGGAAAAATCGCAGACCAGTAAGGTCATGCGCCGTCGTAAGCGGCGCCGGACAGTCGAATCGGGATGCAAAAGTGCAATCCCGGGGAACCTTACCCCAAGTCAATAAGGAGCGCATCTAGCGCGTTAAGACTGCCCCTTAATTTGCGTCCCGATACGGAGGTGTCCGATTGGAGTTTGGGCGCCCTGGCGAACAGGATATCGTCTGCATGGGGCCATGCAGACTGCCGGCAGCGCGACTGCCCTCACACAGGGCCCACGCGCGGTTTTAGGCGAAGGGAAAACATCCCATCGTATGGGAGTTGTAAGCAAGGATCGGTATACCCCGATCAAGCTGATGGATCGAAACTGATCCGCTGGGCTCCGCTGTGCAGTGCTGCGCTCTCTCTTCTAATGTTCGTCTACCCCGTATCGCTTGCGCCTGTGATTTCCCCAGGGCGGAAGAATTAATCCGTTGGTCTCTGCGCGGAATTAATGGCCGGAGTGCCATTCAGACCCAGGGCCGACACATACGGGAAAAAAAATGAAAAGAATGCTTTTTAACGCAACCCACCCTGAGGAGTTGCGGGTTGCGATTGTCGATGGCCAGAAGTTGCTTGATCTCGATATTGAGTCCTCAAGTAACGCCCAACGTAAAGGAAATATCTACCAAGGCCGCGTTACCCGGGTTGAGCCCAGTCTTGAAGCCGCATTTGTAGATTATGGTGCCGAGCGACAGGGATTCCTGCCTCTGAAGGAGATCAGCCGATCTGATTTCCGTAATTTCTCTCCGTCGACACCCATGGCTCAGGTCCGAATCAAGGACGTTATTGACGAGGGCCAGGAATTATTGGTGCAGGTTGAGAAGGATGAACGTGGCACCAAAGGGGCGGCGCTCACGACATTTATCAGCCTCGCCGGACGTTATCTTGTTCTGATGCCCAACAATCCGAAAGGCGGCGGTATCTCCAGACGGATTGATGGTGAGGAGCGCTCTGATCTGCGCGAAGCCATGTCGGGTTTGGAATGCCCGTCGGAACATTCGTTGATTGCTCGTACGGCTGGGATCGGTAAGAGCCCTGAGGAACTTCAGTGGGATCTGGACTTCCTTTTGCAGTTATGGGGGGTTATAGCAGAAGCTGCCAACAGCCAGGAGGCGCCTTTTCTGGTTTATCAGGAAAGCAACCTGATTGTCCGAACCCTGCGCGATCATTTGCGGGGAGACATTCAGGAGATTCTGATCGACGAGGACTCGGTATTTGAGCGCGCCTCCCGTTTTATGACGCAGGTGATGCCTCACAACTCCGCAAAGTTGAAGCACTATGAAGACCCCACTCCCCTGTTCTCGCGTTTCCAGATTGAGCATCAGATCGAAAACGCTTATGCGCGGTCAGTCAAGCTGCCGTCGGGAGGCGCACTGGTTATTGACCACACCGAGGCGCTCATTTCGGTGGATGTGAACTCTGCGAGGGCCACCAAGGGTTCCGATATAGAGGAGACGGCTCTGCAGACGAACCTTGAAGCGGTCGATGAACTTGCGCGGCAGATGCGTATTCGCGATCTTGGCGGGTTGATCGTGATTGATCTCATTGACATGAGTTCCACCAGAAATAAGAAAACCGTCGAGAACCGTCTTGAGGAAGCACTCCAGAGTGATCGGGCGCGAATTCAAATGGGACACATTTCACGTTTTGGCCTGCTGGAGATGTCCCGGCAACGGCTTCGAAGCTCTATCAGCGAATCCAATTACCGCGTTTGTCAGTTGTGCGACGGTACGGGTCAAGTCCGACACGTCACTTCTTCGGCATTAAGTTTCCTTCGGATTCTGGAGGAGGAAGCATTGAAGGAGAATACAGAAGCCGTCTTCGCGGAACTCCCAGTCGATATCGCGACCTTCCTGTTGAATGAAAAGCGTCATGAGGTCAATCAGATCGAGGCCCGCCTTGGGACCCGAATCGTACTGATTCCCTCCCCTGCGCTCCATGGCTCTCAATCCAATATCCAACGACTGAAGAGTGAGGATTTGGATGCGAGCGAAAACATACTCGCGAGCCACAATATCAAGATTGTCTCTGAATCGGAACAACCCGGTGAATACTCACTAAGTCGTCACAAACGGGGTGCAGCCGTCAATCTTGATCAGCTTGACACTCCTCCGCCTCCCCCTCCTCCACCTGCCCAAACCGCCGAAGAGACGAGTCCCGGTTTTTGGGCCAAATTGTGGCAACGTCTCACAGGTAAGACGGAGGAGGCTGAAACTGAAACCCCGGCACGTCATCAGGGTCAGCGCTCTCGAGGACGGTCTGATTCCCGCAGGAAGACCCAGGGTCGGCGGGACGATCGCCGCCGTGATGGCGGTCGGCAAAATCGCAGAACCAATTCTGATTCGAACCGGGGCCGGGGTCAGAACACGCGTTCTGACGCAAAACCACGAACGAATGGGCAGGGCCAAAATAGCGGGCAGGCTGAAGCCGGTAATAAATCGCCGAGGCGTTCTCGCGGCGGTAGAGGTCGCTCGGGCGGTCAGCGCAATGGAAACCGACAGGCTCAGTCAAATCAGCCTGCCCGTTCAGGGGATACCTCTAGCAACAGTTCGGAAAATTCCTCGTCTGTGTCGCCGAGTGCCCCAGCTAGCAAGAACCCCGGAAACGAAAAGACGGGGACAACCGGATAATCGGTTTCTGATGCCCGCCGATCTAGGGGGCGCGTACGAATAGCGCGGCGCTTTCGACGTGGGTCGTATGGGGAAACATATCTGCTACAGCGAGGCTGGCGAGCCGATATCCCCCCGACCCGGTCAGATAAGCCGCATCACGGGCCAGCGTCGCAGGGTTGCAGGAGACATAGGCTAGGGCGTTGGGAGCCGCCTTTGTGCAGATAGTCTTTAACGCTTCAAGAGCGCCGCTTCTGGGCGGGTCAACCAGTACATGGGAAAAAGTCCCGGGATCCCAGTCAGAAAGTGCATCTGAGAAAAGGTCTTGCGCCTCGAACTCGGCATTCGCCACTCCGTTCGCTGCCGCATTCTCCCCGGCTTTTTTAACGAGCGACGCATCGCCCTCAACGCCTAGGACCCTCCCTGCCCGCCTGGCGAGCGCTAACGAAAAGTTGCCTAGCCCGCAAAAAAGATCCAAAACCTGACTATCCTTGTCCGGCGCAAGCCAGTCAACAGCGAGTTCAACGATCAGTTCGTTAATGGCACCATTCACCTGAATGAAATGGGTCACTGAGAATGAAATATTAAGATCGAAGGCTTTCAGCGTGTAAAAGAGCTCCGGTGTTGCGCCGGGGTCTATTGGAGTCGCGGTCTCCGGCCCTTTTTCCTGAGTGTAGATCAGCAACTGCTCCTGGGTGCCGAACCCTCTGAGTATTGTGCGATCGCCCGGGGTGAGGGGCGAAAGATGGCGAAACACGAGTGCGGTGCCATTTTCCCCTGCGGCAACCTCAATCTGGGGAATCCGATCGGGGATGGTTAGTTGACTGATCAGGTCCGCTATCTTTACCAGAACACGGTCTACCGAGGGATGAATGACTGGGCAACTGGAGAGTGGAGTGATAAAACTCTTGTTCCGTTCCCGGAAACCCACAAGGACCCCGCCTTTTTTTGGCACAAGTCGTGCGCCAAGACGAGCCCGACGGCGGTAGGCCCAGGGCTGCGCTTGAAGTTCCAGAATCTTTTCGGGGACGGTAACGCCCGCTCCTTCCAAGTTCTCGACAACGTTGGCTTTCTTAAAACTAAGTTGCTTAGGATATTCTAGATGTTGCAGAGCGCATCCCCCGCACACGCCGAATGCCGTGCAATGCGGAGTTACTCGAGACGCCGAGGGTTCAAGGATTGATTCGGCGACTCCGAGTGAGTAAGAGCGCTTTCCTCCGGTCGGTCGGACGACGACCTTCTCATCCGGTAGTGCACCTTCGACAAACCAGACTTTTCCATCGACCCGAGTCACCCCGCGACCATCATGGGTGAAGCCCTCAATCCTTGCTTCGAATGGTTCCCGGGGTTTAGGCACCGCCGGTGCCATCCAGCCACTGACTCAGGAACTCCTGGAGGTGACCCTCATCTGCAGCCTTGAGAAGCTCTACGAGACGTTGTTTCTCAGCTGAAAAAGCGCCCTCGTCGAGTAGGCCACGCATTTTCTCAAAATGGAGATAAACCAGGTAAGTATTCAAGACGTCGGTCTCGCAGTATGCCCGTATATCTGAGATCTGACCTTCCTGGAAATACTCCCAGACACGTGCCCCACTCATCCCCATCTTGCCAGGCAATCCAAGCATGAGGGCAACCTCCTCGAGGGAACTGAACGCTCGAGCCTGGTAGCCGGCGAGGATGTCCATCAAGTCCAGATGGCGGGCATGATAGCGGTTCAGGTAATTATTGAACTTAAACTCCCGATTGCGCTCGCCACTTTCCCAGTACAACGGCGCCGCTACCCCATGTCGGAGCGCTCGATAGTGGATAACCGGTAGATCGAAACCATTGCCGTTCCAGCTAATCAGAACAGGTTTGAATTTGTCGATTCCATCAAAGAATCGCTCGAGCAATTCCCGCTCAGATGACTCATCGGAGCCTAGCGACCAGATCTGCAGTTTATCTGGACCCCTCAAGACAGCCGAGATTGCAACGACCCGATGGTGTGGGTGAGAAAGAAAATCTGTTGACCCCGTTTTTTGCATGCGGAGCGTACGCATCGCTCGAGCCACGTCATCGTCGCTCAGTGAGTCCAGGTTGTACAATCGCCGCCCCAGTTCGACGTCGGGCACGGTCTCAATATCAAAAACGAGACTGGTTCCGTTCAGCATGTCCGGGTGCGTGCGTTGTTAATAAATCCACTCATTTCAAGATCACGTCGCAAACTGCCGATACCGTAGGGGCCACCCGCACCGGTTGAGGACTTTGCGCGATCGCCGTGTCAGGATCCTTAAGACCATGCCCCGTGAGCGTGCACACAATAGAAGCTCCCTCTCTGATCCGACCCTCTTCCAGACCCAAGTTTAAGCCGGCAACCGAGACGGCCGACGCCGGTTCGCAGAATATCCCCTCCTTTTGAGCTAGAAATTTCTGTGCGGCAAGAATGGCACTGTCGTCGCAAGCGGTAAACCATCCTCCGGAGTGCTCACGCGCGGATTGCGCCAGGTTCCAGGACTGGGGGTTGCCGATGCGGATAGCCGTCGCGAGGGTCTCAGGTTTGGTAATGGGGGTGCCTGAGACGAAAGGCGCTGCGCCCGATGCCTGACAGCCGACCATGATGGGCAATTTTGTGCTTTCCCCATCACTGTGGTACTCGGAATACCCCATCCAGTACGCGCTGATATTTCCAGCATTCCCAACGGGAAGAAAATGGTAATCGGGAGCGTCGCCAAGCGTATCGACAATTTCGAATGCTGCGGTTTTCTGACCGTGGAGTCGATAGGGGTTTACAGAATTCACCAAGGCGACTGGGGCTTTGTCCGGCATGGATTTGACAATCTCCATCCCGTCATCAAAGTTGCCGGTGATTTGGATGACAGTCGCGCCATGCATCATCGCCTGGGCGAGCTTTCCCATGGCGATTTTTCCATCCGGGATAACCACAAAGGCGTTGATGCCCGCCCTCGCCGCATAGGCCGCCGCCGCTGCAGAGGTATTTCCTGTCGAGGCGCAGATGACTGCTCCGCTGCCTTCATGGACAGCCATCGTTAACGCGACGGTCATGCCGCGGTCTTTGAACGAGCCGGTCGGGTTTGCTCCATCGATTTTTGCGAAGACTTCTATTCCTCTCTTGGGATCACACAAAGAATTCAATCGCACCAAAGGGGTACTTCCCTCATTGAGGCTGATGGCGAGCGCATCGTCAGGAATCGGCAGTCTTTCGCGATACCGTGCAATCAGTCCTGTTTCGGCGGTGTTTTGCATAAGTTCTTGAGCCCCTATCGCTCTAATCGGGCGTTTCTACTCGGACCCGAACAATCGGCGCTGCATTCGCTTCCAATGTTTCAATCATTTTCGTTGCGTTGGCGATATCGGCTTCTTTCGCATCGTGGGTAACAATAACGACCGGAACCACACCCTGTTCATCACCGAAGCCCTTTTGACTGATGACTCTAATGCTGACGTGACGTTCCCCAAGAATACGGGTCACCTCGGCGAGGACTCCGGGTCTGTCCTGTACCGTCAGCCGCAGATAGTGCGCACAGGAAATTTCCGTGATCGGTCGCATTCTCGGGTCAGCGAGTTGGTGGGGTTGGAATGCCAGGTGAGGCACCCGGTTCCCAGGATCAGATGTCAAGGTCCGAACAACGTCGACCAGGTCTCCGACAACCGCTGATGCTGTGGGCTTTGCGCCCGCGCCTGCGCCATAGAGCAAGGAGTCACCCACCGCATCCCCGCGAATGCGAACGGCNTTCATGACNCCCGAAACATTCGCCANCAGCTNNTCTTTNTCAACNAGACAGGGNTGTACNCGNANNTCNAGATGNNCNNTATCNGAGCGCGCGATNCCGAGGTGCTTNATTCGATACCCAAGNTCATCAGCNTANATGATGTCCTGGTAACGNAACTGCTCTATNCCTTCNATNTAGANCGANNTGAAGTNAAGAGGNATGCCGAATGCNATTGAGGCCAGAATCGTGAGCTTATGNGCCGCNTCAANTCCGCCCACNTCAAAGNAGGGATCGGCTTCTGCATAACCTAGCCGNTGNGCNTCNGNNAGNACCGCATCGTAGTCCAGNCCCTGNTCGTGGATCTGNGTCAGGATAAAGTTGCACGTCCCATTCAGGATACCCGCCAAACTGTCGATCCTGTTGCCCGCAAGGCTCTCCCTGACTACCTTGATCACAGGAATCCCCCCGGCGACCGCCGCTTCAAAGGCTATGACCAATCCTGCCTGTGAAGCTTGCTCAAAGAGTTCATTTCCGCGGGTGGCAATCAACGCCTTGTTCGCGGTTACGACGTGCTTGCCGTTCTTCAGCGCGGTTGAGACGACTTCGTAGGCCTCGTCTTCACCCCCCATCAGCTCTAGGACGACATCAATTTCTGGATTGGTCGTAATGACAGCGGGATCGTCGGTAATATGAATATCTGACACTTGGCAGTCGCGGGGACGGCTCATGTCTCGCACGGCCGCCTGAGTCACGTTTATATTTCGGCCGGCTCGCCGCGCAATTTCGGCGCCGTTCTGCGAAAGCAGGTCTACTGTGCCAGCGCCAACGGTCCCAAGACCGATTACCCCCACATTTACGGGTCTCATATAATTAAATCACCTTCTGATAACGACGGAAGTGCCCCGAGCGGGGCCTCGCCGGCGCAATTTTATCGCAATAAAGCTACAGGCACGGTTTTTTGTCGCCAAGAANTAATTTGGATGCCGCGCTGAAAATCGACGAAGGTCATGGAACTCGAAGCAGAAATCTCAAAAACCAGAACGCTAATCGCATCTTGTGGGTCAAGAGGCGTCGTGGTAGGTGAAAAAACTTTTACAAAAAGCTTTCTCATAGCGCCAGATGGTACATCCGCAGACTGGGAAGTGCACGAATTCTCCGCATTGTCCCCGGCTCAATTGGAGCAACTGTGCCTCGTGGAAAGCGATGTGCTGATGATCGGCACAGGCGTGATNCAGTGCCTGCCGGATCCGTTACTTACCCAGACCCTTGCCAAGCATGGACGAAGCGCAGAATTTATGAGCTCACGCGCGGCTTGTAGTACTTTTAACGTCCTAGCGCTGGATGAGCGGCCCGTACTGGCTGCAATTATCCTGCCTTTATAGTTTTTGGTGAGAGACCGATGCGGTCAGGAGTCCGGCAGATATTCAAGCGGGTCAACCGGTTGGCCGTCTCGGCGAATCTCGAAGTGTAGCTGGACGGAGTCCGCTCCGGACTGTCCCATTTCAGCGATGATCTGACCGCTCTTGACNGNGTCACCTTCATTGATCTTCACCGCGCGATTGTGCGCGTATGCAGTAAGAAAAGTTTCGTCATGCTTAATGATGATGAGCAATCCATAGCCGCGGAGCCCCGTGCCCGCATATACCACCTTTCCTTCTGCTGCTGCTCGGATCGGGCTGCCATCGGACCCGGCGATATCAATGCCGTTCCTTCCGTCGTCGGGGGAAAATTCTGACCGCAACTCTCCATTGGCGGGCCAAACCCACGGTTTCCCGCCTGGCGCGGCTACGGGTTCTTCAGGCTCATTCACTTGGACACTGGGGTCGGGAAGCGTTTCAGAGGTCTCTACGGGTTCTTCACTGACAACCAGTTCAGACGTCCGAGGAATTGCGGCCGGGGTCACGAGAGTATCCTGTGTATTGACGCGTCCCGGACTTAGCTCAATCTTCTCCCCTATCGCCAACGCGTAAGGGGGTTGTAGGCCATTCCAGAGGGCCACGTCGCGATAATCCAGCCCTGCTTCCCAAGAAATGGTGTACAGAGAGTCCCCGGCTCGCACGATACGAGTTGAAGCGTTTGAACGTGTAGTGGTGAGGTCGCTCACCGGCACTACCGGCGGGCCTGCGCAACCGACCAGCGTAATAAAGGAAACGATCGACAGAATCGAAGGCAGTCTCAAAGCGATCTCCCATATTTGGCTAGACATAAAAGAGTAAAATCCCAATGATTACTAAGGTAACCATAGCCCAGCCTATCCCGTCTGCGTACCGGCGCAGTTGCGCCTCGAAACGTTCTCCCCCGGCGTAGATTAATCCTGCGACAAGAAAAAAACGTGCACCGCGACCGATCAGTGAGGCCGCCACAAATGGCATCAGGCTCATAGAGGCCAAGCCTGCGCTGATCGTAAAGAGTTTGTATGGGATCGGTGTGAAACCCGCCAGAAAAACAATCCAGATACCATGTTTCTGGAATTGCTCTCGAGCCGATTCAAACGCCGCCTGGGCGTCATAAAATTGGATAATTGGGTCGGCAACGAGTCCAAAAAGAAACATGCCGATCAGGTAGCCTGCAATACCCCCAACTACTGACCAGAGCGTTGTAAGCGCCGCAAAGAACCAGGCACGATGCCGCTGTGCCAGCACCATCGGAGCCAACATGACATCCGGTGGAATTGGGAAAAAGGAGGATTCCGCAAACGATAGCGCGCCGAGGTAGCGCGGCGCTTTAGGATGAGCTGCCCACGACAGAACGAGATCATACAGGCGTGAAAAAATTCTCATCAGGCTTGACCGGTTTTCAGTGGAACAAATACAACATCGATTGATTGATGGCGAATTGCAATTCCGTCCTGTTTTATCCAGTACAGCAGACGCTGCTGACGGTTATTGCCCTCAGGTGCAACCAACACGCCCTGGTCCGATAATTGCGAAAAAAGGGTCTCAGGGACGCGGTTTGGAGCGGCGGTCAGCATAATCGCGTCAAAAGGCCCCTTGGCGCTCCATCCGTTTGTGCCGTCGCCGTGGCGTAGCGACACGTTCTCAATGCCGAGGCCCTCTAATTGTCGAAAAGCCCGCTCAGCCAGTGCGCCGATTCGCTCTATGGAGAATACACGGGCAGAGACCCGGGAAAGCACAGCCGTTTGAAACCCGGACCCCGTTCCGATCTCTAGCACGTGCTTAAGGCGTTCACGCCCGGTGAGGACAAGTTGTGTCATCAGTGCAACCACGTAGGGTTGGGAAATAGTCTGCTGATAACCGATTGGCAAAGCGGTGTCCTCATAGGCACGGCTTCGCAGGGCCTCTTCGACAAATTCATGTCTGGGGACGTTCGCCAGAGCCTCTAACACACGCTCGTTTTTTATACCTTTAGCACGAAGGGCATCCAGCAGTCTTTGCTGTGAACGTTGCGAGATAAAACCGCCAAAACCGTGATCACTGGGTTGGATTGTGTCACTCACAAGGTCAGCCAACTCTGCACCTGCTCTAGTTGACCGTGGCGGGTCAGATCGATCTGGAGTGGAGTGACCGAAACGTAGCCTTCTTGGATGGCGAGAAAGTCTGTTCCCTTTCCACAGTCTTGCCCCTCCCCCGCAGGNCCCACCNAATAGATCNCCCCGCCGCTAGGGTCCTGTGAGCGGATGACAGGGTCAGATTTATGTCTACAGCCAAGTCTCGTTGCCCTAAATCCCTTGATCGATTCGAAAGGCAAGTCCGGCACATTGACATTAAGAATACTGTCGCGAGGCAAGGGGTGTTCTTGCATGCGTTCCAGCAACTGAAGTGCTATCCGCGCCGCGGAATCGAAGTGTTGAGCGCTCGAGCCCGCGAGTGAAATGGCAACAGCAGGAAACCCCAGGTAGCGTCCCTCCATTGCGGCCGCAACGGTGCCTGAGTATAGAACGTCGTCGCCAACGTTTGCGCCGTGATTGATCCCCGCGATCACCATATCAGGTTCCGGGTCCATGAGCCCGGTTAAGCCAACGTGGACACAGTCGGTGGGGGTGCCATCGAGACGATGGAAGCCGCTCGGGGCTGTACTGACTCTGAGCGGCCGGGTCAGTGTGAGGGAATTGCTCGCCCCACTGCGGTTACGGTCGGGAGCGATCACAAAGGTTTCGGCAATCGACGAGACCGCTGCTTGAAGTGCTGCGAGTCCCGCTGCAAGGTACCCATCGTCATTGCTGATAAGAATGCGCATTAAGCAGAGCAGGTGTTCCAGTGATTCGACTTCTGATGAGCTGCGATTATCTCAGAAACGGAGAGGTCCGCCCATGGTTGGGGAGGTAACCGGTGCGATAGTTTAATTCATTGAATACCCGCGACACACTGATAGACTTTCTTCATGGACAGAAATTCCCAGGGCGCATCGGATTATCGTGTTATCCGAAATGTTACGGTTGTTGGCAGTGTCGTAGATGCCCTGCTCGCCCTGGGCAAGCTCACCGGCGGGACCGTGGCTCAATCACAATCCCTGATTGCAGACGGGATTCATTCTGTCTCCGATCTCGTGACTGATTTGCTCGTTATCCTCGCCGCTCGTCATTCAAGCCAAGAAGCCGACTCGGAGCACCCCTATGGACACGGACGTATTCAGGCGATCGCGACCGCACTGCTCGCAGTGTCTCTCGCGGCGATTGCACTGGGGATTGCCTGGGATGCGTTATCACGACTGAGAGGCAACGGCCAATTAATGACGCCAGGCTGGCTGGCGGTCGTGGTCGCCGCGGTTTCCGTCGTTGCGAAAGAGGCTGTGTATCAGTACACCATCCGGGTCGGTCAAAAACTCGATTCTGGCCTGCTTCGGGCCAACGCCTGGCACAGTCGGACCGACGCCCTGTCTTCGCTAATCGTAATCGCCGGGGTGCTGGGAGTGATGCTCGGATTTCCCTGGGCTGATGCAATTGGCGCCGTGGGGGTTGCGGTTATCATCTTTTATGCAGCCTTCAAAATTGGCCGGGAGGCTTTCGACGAGCTTATCGATACAGGCCTTGACCCGAAGACCCTGACGTTGATGCGTGAAACGATTCTGTCAGTGTCGGGTGTCATCGACGTTCATGAGATTCGGACTCGACGCATGGGGTCCCAACTACTGGCGGATATGCACATCCATGTGAATCCCTTAATTAGCGTTTCAGAGGGTCATCACATTGGTGATCGGGTAATGCAGGTTTTGGNCGAAAGGTTCAAAACCCTTGCGGACATTGTGGTTCATATAGATCCCGAGGATGATTTCGAGATGTTTAATCCTTCCGGACTGCCCCTTCGGTCAGACCTTGGAGAGGCCGTAAGGAAGACGCTAGCGTCGAGCGATTGGGGTACGCGATCGTTAGAGGTGGGTGACTTCAGTCTNGTACTACACTACATTGGTGGGTCCGTAANCGCGGAAGTAGTCATGGCCCTNCCATCAGGGGAATACCGAGAGGCGATGGAGAGCGAGAGCACGACGTTGTCAAAAAAGTTAGTCGAAGAGACGCCATTAAGCGGCGTCAGGATCCTCTACCGTGGTTCAGAAAAGGGGNAACTGCCTGACTAACGGTCAATTCTCGTAATCAAGATTTATCTGCCCGTTGTTCCCCGGCACTCTCCAGACAAGCACTTCCTGAATTCGGCGAGGCGTCGCGCGAACCNCGGTTAGGTGCAGGCCATCCAGCTCGAATGCTTCCCCGCTTTCCGGTATGCGCTGTACATGGGTCAGAATCCAGCGGCTAACAGAGTCCGTGGGCTTTCCCGACAGCGGCGATTGAAAGTGGTCGCTGAGAATACGGAGTTCCGACGCCCCTTCAATCGTAATCCGGTCGGGTCCATGAATGGTGTATTCACTCGGCGTGATATCACTTTCATCGTAAATCTCCCCGACCAATTCTTCCATGAGGTCTTCAAGGGTCGCGACGCCTTCCATAATCCCGTGCTCATCCACGACGATGGCTAACTGATTGCGTTCTTCGCGAAACGCCGCAATGGTGTCATTCAAGGATTGACCCTCGGGTATGAAATATGGCGGCCTGCACAGAGATTCGACACGCTTACCGGACTCTGATTTCATGGCTGCCATGAGCAGGTCCCGGATATGAACCACGCCTGTGATTTCATCCGGGTCTTTGCCGTGTAGCGGGATGCGACTGAATGGGAGGTCGTCGAGTTGCTCGACCGCTGCTGCGAGAGAGATGCTCGCAGGAAGTCGGAATACCTTGTGTCGCGGGGTCATCACATCTGCCGCCGTGAGATCCGTGAAGGCAAACGCTCGTTCAATCAGTTGTTTTTCGCTCTCTTCAATGGTCCCTTCCTCCTCGCCATACCCTGCCATGCTGATGAGCTCTGATTCAGTAACGGTCGGATCTTCGCCCCCGTTGGAATGCAGGGCGGCGGGCGCAAAATATTCAAAGACCCAGCTGATCGGGGTCGTGAGGCGGACCAGTACCAGAATGACTGGGGACACGGAGAGAGAGATCCGCTCGGAGTAGCGGGTCGCCAGGCTTTTGGGCGTGATCTCGCCGAAGATCAGAATAACGATAGTCAGGATGCCAACGGCAATACCCGGACCCATGCTTCCAAAGGCGCGGGTTGCCAAGACCGTGGCAAGTGCGGAGGCGCTGATATTGACGAGATTGTTACCGATCAAGATCGCGACCAACATACGTGCAGGTTGCTCTTTTAGGATGCGAAGAGAGTGTGCGCCAGGACGCCCCTCCTCCGCTAGCGCGTCTGCCCGAGCGCGCGACAAGGTAACCAATGCGGTTTCCGAGCCCGAAAAAAACGCCGACAGGCAGAGTAACAGTAGCAGTGAGAGTCCTTCAATCATTTGATGAAAAGCGTGCGCAGAAGTATTTCGCTAATCCGTGCTGCGCCAGGTCAGCCGACGACCTGGATCCAGTTGTGGGGATCCGGTCTTTCTCCATACTGGATACCGAGGAGTTCTTCTCGTAGCCGCTCCGCAAGGGATCGGCCGGAATGAGGTGCCGCTGAGATCTCTTTTCCGAGGTACGAGATCGAAGCGACCGACGCGATAACTGCCGCGGTTCCAGCGCCGAAGATCTCAAGGAGAGAGCCATCCTCAGATGCTTCGGTAAGTTCCTCCATGGAGATACGCCGGGTTGCGGCCTTTATGCCCCAATCTTTAAGTAATCTGAGTGCGCTTTCGCGNGTCACACCCGGAAGAATGGTTCCGGAGAGTTCTGGCGTGACGACTTCATCACCAATCCTGAAAAAAATATTCATCTGACCGGCCTCTTCGGCGAATGTGTGCTCTTGGGCGTCGAGCCAGAGAATCTGATCAAAGCCTTCCTTCGCTGCAGATACCATTGGCCAGAGTGTCGGGGCATAGTTCCCAGACGTCTTGGCTGACCCTGTACCGCCGGGCGCCGCACGTGTAAACCGGTTTTCGGCCTTGAGTCGTAAAGCCCGGCTTTGCGAGGAGAAATACGGTGCCACTGGGGCTGTAGTGATGACCAACTTATAGCGGTGAGCGGGCCGAACGGAGAGATGACCTTCGCTCGCGAAGACCATGGGTCGAATATAAAGCGCATGCTCTCGCTCATTTGGTACCCAGGCCGAGTCGGTTGCGACCAATTGCCGTATGCACTCTATGAACTCTTCGGCTGGAAGGGTCGGAATGCAAAGGCGGGTGCTAGACGCTTCAAGCCGCGCGGCATTCCTATTTGGCCGAAAGAGCCGGATAACACCATCCTGAGTACCTCGGTACGCTTTAAGACCCTCAAAAACGCTTTGACCGTAATGGATACCCAGCGCAGAAGGTTCAACGGATATGGGCTCTCGTGGCGTGATCATCGCCCTGCCCCATCCCCCATCAGTCCAATCTCGAACCAACATATGGTCAGAGAAAACGTTGCCGAATCCGAGTTCCTGGTCCTCGATAACAGCAAGATTTGAGGCTTTAGTGAGTCTTCGATCTATTTCCATAACTCTGCCAGTGGGCCCACCGATAATGGCGAGATCATAATGCTAGGGTTTGATATTTAGACACTTAGTCGCCGGCAAGGGACTCGGTGATAATTGAGAGTAATTTCGTGAGCTGCTCCTCCGAGAGAGTATCACCGGTCGAGAACAAGACTTCCCCTTTACGTCCGATAAGAAGAACATGGTAGCTATCGTCAATCAGTCCCCACTTTTTCACCAGCTCGCCTTGGAGGTCCCGGATGTATAGCGTGTCGGGATATTTTTCCTGCTTTCCCTTGAGGATGATGTCTATCGCGAAGTTGGGTTTCCAAGTCGCCGCCATATTTATGACAGCGACTGACCGAATTTTCTCTTGATCAAAGTTCTGCTGGGAAAGTGCATCCTCAACATGGGCGTTAACCTCGACCTCGTCGGGATCAACGTACATCAGAATGTGTAGCCGCTCCTTTAAGGAGTTGCTGTTCCAGGGGCTTCCGTCAAGTTGACCTCCCCTGTCTTCTTCGAGAACGACTGGCGGAAGAGGTTCGCCCGATCTAATCTCAGCCCCCACACGTGACCCTAGCCCCATGACCAGGTACGCCACGGTCAGACACAGAACACGGGACCCGGTCTGTCGAAACTCTCTCATAAGAAACTCCTGCGACTACGCTGCATTTTTGCACATTTGCGTACGCATACAGGGTTGCTTTGCTCAGCCCAGGCTTGGGGGTATACGGTTCGATAGGGCTCTTCCAGCA
Organism: Acidiferrobacteraceae bacterium; assembly: GCA_002713825.1. Classification (GTDB taxonomy): domain Bacteria; phylum Pseudomonadota; class Gammaproteobacteria; order Arenicellales; family UBA868; genus UBA868. Next base: position 44,290 of record PAUU01000055.1, read on the forward strand.
GAATCTCTTCTAGAGCGCGGTGACGAATATTGTGCGAAAACCCATGGTCTACCCCGGCTTTGGAATACATGCGGCGCTCGTCATCAGATCCCTCAATCCAGCAACAGGCGGAGACCGCACCGGTTGCGACGATATAGGGACGGTTTTGAATCTCAGACTTGCACTGGATCGTCGGGGCTTGCTCGAGATTCTCTGAATGAGTGGCAGGTTCTTCCTCTTCGGTATCGTTCCTTAGGGCGTTAATGAGACTGGGGTCAGCCGGGTTCAGTTCTTGCATACTTCCATCGGGCAGTTGATAAGTAAAACCGTTTTTTTTGCCAAACCGGATGGTGTCAATAACGCGGAAGTTTGAGAAACCCATTTCGCGACTCAATTTCAGCGCGTCGGCAAGTTGGTGTTCATTGTGTTGAAACGGGATGAAATGCCACTCACCGATCGCCCCGGATTCGAGATAGGCCTGTGCATTCCGCATAATCTTGTCGAATCGGGTATTCACCCTGTAGAGGTGATTGGTATCTTCAAGGCCGTCGATATGAAACTCGACCAAGGATTCGGTACCTCGAAAAAGCTCCCCTAATCTTTTCCACCAGGCCTCGCTGCGCAAACCCCCGTTTGAAGAGAGAATGATTTTGATTCCAAAACCGACGAAATATTCGCAAATTTCCAGACACTCCCGAGCCGCCGGAGGATCTCCCAAGCCACCACNGAGGTCGATCTCGCTGATCCTGGAGCAAAGGTCAGGGGTGAAATTCCGTTTAATGAGCTCGAGTTCAAGTTCGATATTCCGGACCTTGGTCAGGTCTGGCAGACACCGATCCATTTGTTTAGTGCGCCCGCACATCGGACAGGCNGCATTGCACTTGTCAGTTAATTCCAGATGGAACTTCATTGTGCGGTGGGTATTAAAAATAGAATCAGAACGGCTCATGGCTAAGTCAAACGTCTTTCATATCTTCAGATACATAAAATAACGCCCGGGTTCCACTATTTTAGGAGTCGGTACCGGACGCCAATTCGCTCGATCAAATTCCTGATCAGACAGGATAATCGCTCCATCACAAAGCAGCGCGTCGAGGTCCGAAGAGATAGCGCTCGCCAGCTCGATATCCCGCTCCCTTACGCCAGATCCGATATCGCAGTGCGCCAGTACCGCTCTTCCTTCCAACTGAGTCCTTTGTTGCGCCAGGGTTTTGGTGAAGTCACCTTCGACGAGGAATTCGCCTGTGGGAGTACATGCAGGATGCGCTGCCGGATTCCGCTCGAATACAAAGATTTCTCTTTCCGGGGCCAGTTCGCGTAGATGGTCGTAAGTGCGCCCGTTTCCCAATCCCAACTCAAGAAATAGACCTGGAAGCAGTTCAACCTTCTCTGTGGCCGCCGCGAGACANGCTCTTTGAGCCTCCAGGCGGCGAATCATGCTGTCGAGCCTGCTCAAAGTTATGAACCGTTATGGTCAGAGGTTGGAGCTTCAGACAAGGCTAAGGCCAATGACAGTGTAGAAGCANNTTTCTGCAGGGTTTCTGNATTTTGGTCGGGGCGAGAGGATTTGAACCTCCGACCACCGCAACCCCATTGCGGTGCGCTACCAGGCTGCGCTACGCCCCGAACGTTGGTAATTGTAAGGCACTACGCCCTTAGGAGTTGTGCAATCTCCTCCAACTCCACTACCAACTCATCGACATCCTCGTCGCTGAGGCGGCTATTCGACCCCGCTGCATCGACTGTTTCACCGCTGGCTGCACTGAGTTGATTGCATGCGCCACTGATCGTATAGCCTTCAATATATAAGAGCTTTCGGATAGTACGAATAAGTTCAACTTCGTGGCGTTGGTAGTATCGTCGGTTGCCCCTTCGTTTGACAGGCTGCAGTTGGGTAAATTCCTGCTCCCAATAACGCAACACATGAGGTTTCACCGAGCAAAGCTGACCCACCTCGCCAATAGTAAAGTAACGTTTTCCGGGTATCGGGGGCAGGTCTTCGGCGCCAGGATCAAGCATGGTCACGATGTCACCCGTTCTTCAGATGCCACGGACTCAATGTGGTCAGTGTTCGCTCCAACCTGGTTTTTGACTTTTTGACTCGCACGGTAAGTGACCACTCTGCGGGCGCAAACCGGAACAGCTTCACCTGTTTTTGGGTTACGGCCTGGACGGCTATTCTTTTCACGGATGGAAAAACCGCCGAAGCCCGAAAGCTTGACTGTTTCACCAGACTCAAGGGCTTGGCGAATCTTTTCGAAGAATAATTCGACGAACTCTTTTGCCTCTCGCTTGTTGAGACCGAGTTCATCGAACAAGGTGTTGGCTAGGTCAGCTTTGGTGATCGTGTTGCCCATCTTTTTCTTTTGATATCCGTCTGACAGCGGCTCGTGACCGCACTGGCTTCTTTCGTTTCGACCGATCCCTGCGCTACCTGGACCTAAGCTCCGCACCTATCCGGTCGCTGAGTCTCTTCAAGACTGCGTCGATCAGATGGTCAGCCTCCTCATCTGTAAGATTGCGGGAATTCGACTGTAACGTCAAGCGAAAAGTGAGGGATTTTTTCCCGGTTTCAATTCCAGTGTCCGTATAGAGATCGATCAGCTCTAACTGCACCAAGAGTTCGCTCGCCGCGCTTTTGATAATCGTGGCAGCGTCTGCAGCGACGGTTCTGCCGCTTGTGACCGG
>PAUU01000056.1 GCA_002713825.1 Acidiferrobacteraceae bacterium
GATTCAGCTTTGGCAAGGTCTTTCAGCACCCGACTTCTTTTCTTCCAGGGCACCTGCACCAGCCACTCAACGTAATTGCGCACTACCGTTGCCTCTGCGGACATTGGTGACATCATGCGGAGCTTTTTCAACTCGGACTCTGCTTTCTCGCGTGCCTCTTTGGGCATGCCCGCCTCTTCAACTTTCTGCTGAAGTTCTTCCATCTCGTTGGGCGCATCGTCCATGTCACCGAGTTCTTTCTGAATCGCCTTCATCTGCTCATTCAGGTAGTACTCGCGTTGGCTTTTCTCCATCTGCTTCTTTACGCGCCCGCGAAGCCGCTTTTCGACCTGGAGCAGATCAATCTCGGACTCCATGATGCCCAGGATATGTTCCAGTCGCTCCCGCACATCTCCCAGTTCGAGGATCTTCTGTTTTTCATCGTTGCGCAAAGTCAGATGAGCTGCAATCGTATCGGCCAGACGACCAGGGTCTTCGATGCCGCTGAGAGAAGTCAGCACCTCCGGGGGGATCTTGGAATTGAGTTTGACGTACTGCTCGAACTCGGAGGTCACCGTGCGCATCAGGACCTCTCCTTCGCGCTCGTCAAAATCTCCTTCTCCGATCGGTGCCGCATCGACAACAAAGCTTTCTTCGGTTTCCACGTAGTTGACGATCCCGGCGCGGGAGACCCCCTCCACCAATACCTTCACGGTGCCGTCCGGCAGCTTCAACAATTGCAGGATACTGGCGACCGTCCCGATGCCGAAAATATTCTCGGGCGCTGGATCATCGTCCGCTGCGTCATGCTGAGCCGCGAGGAAGATCTGTTTACCTGACTGGACAGCTTCTTCGAGAGCATTAATCGATTTCTCCCGACCGACGAAAAGCGGCAGCACCATATGCGGGAACACCACGACGTCCCGAAGCGGCAACATCTGGTAGCGGGTGCGAGGTGTAATGTCTTCGATAGGGGAATCTTCACTCATAACTGTATCCGTCACTGTGTCCGTCGGTTTATTTCAGAGGTCGAAAACCACGACCCGGGTCTTAGACTATACGCCGGGGCCATAGAACCAGTGTGAGGGCGCCATGACGGTATTTCAAGGCGTCAGGCACAAATGACGCGTAAAAGATAATCACACTTAACGCGAATGCGACGGGTGTTGCATGCCGCCTAGATAACACCGCATTACGCAACCACCGGCCTGCCAAGGCAACGGGCAACCGCCCAACAGCGCCTGGCTCAAATGGAAAAATCAGGAAGTCTGGCTGGAGACGCTTCTTTGGGCTTCTTCGTACATAAAGAGTGGTTGCGCGCCAGAATCAATGACGTTGGCATCCACGGTGACGCGGGAGACATTATCCATCGATGGCAATTCAAACATGGTCTCCAGAAGGGCTTTTTCCAGGATGGATCGCAGGCCGCGAGCGCCAGTCTTTCGGGCCAGCGCCCGCTTCGCTGTAGCGCTCAATGTATCTTCCCTGATCTCAAGCTCGACACCCTCGAGCTCGAACAGTTTCTGATACTGCTTGACGAGTGAATTCTTTGGCTCTGTCAGAATGGTGACCAAAGCCTCTTCGTCGAGCTCTTCCAGAGTGGCGATTACCGGCATCCGGCCGACGAACTCGGGAATCAGACCATATTTGACCAAGTCTTCAGGTTCAAGGTCGTTGAGGAAGTCCGTCAACCGTTCATCCTCCGTCTTGCTCTTGATATCAGCCCCAAAACCGATTCCGGATTTCTCAGAGCGCTCTTGAATCACTCTCTCGAGCCCTGCGAACGCACCGCCACAAATGAACAGGACGTTGCGGGTATCGACTTGGAGAAACTCCTGCTGAGGATGCTTTCTGCCTCCCTGGGGCGGCACAGATGCAACCGTTCCCTCAATCAGCTTAAGCAGTGCCTGCTGCACTCCCTCGCCAGACACGTCTCTCGTGATCGAAGGATTATCCGCCTTTCGGGAGATCTTATCGATCTCGTCGATATAAACGATCCCGACCTGAGCCTTCTCTACATCGTAATCGCATTTTTGCAGCAGCTTTTGAATAATGTTTTCGACATCTTCGCCTACATAGCCCGCTTCCGTCAGCGTCGTTGCATCCGCAATGGTGAACGGCACGTTAAGCTCATGCGCCAGCGTTTCGGCCAAAAGCGTTTTCCCTGATCCGGTCGGGCCGATCATCAGGATATTGCTTTTGGAGATATCTACCTCAGCGGAACCGCCATTGGCCTCTTCGTGCTCGATTCGCTTGTAATGGTTGTAAACAGCCACTGAAAGGACTTTCTTGGCTTCGGCCTGGCCGATAACATAGTCATCCAGACGCTCACAGATCTCGCGCGGGGTGGGATAGCGCGGACCGGAGGTCTCAGCACTGTCAGCGTCTTCGGCTTCCTCGCGAATAATCTCATTGCACAGTTCGACACACTCGTCGCAAACAAACACAGACGGTCCGGCGATCAGTTTCCGAACCTCGTGCTGGCTCTTGCCGCAAAAGGAGCAATACAGCAGTTTTTCGCCTTTCTTGTCTTCGTCGCCTTCGGCCATGAATCTTCGTGTCCCTGTCAGTGAAATACCAGAAGGTTTCTGACTTTATCCTGTTTCCCAGCCTCTAACGATGCAAGTTTTGAGAAAAAATTGCAAGCGCCCGATTACTGCGGAATCGCAGCATACGGATCATTCGTCTTCACGACTCTTTAACACCCGGTCCACGATTCCGTATTCGACCGCCTCATGTTCATCCATGAAGTTATCCCGTTCGGTGTCAGCACTGACAGCCTCCACGTCGCGCCCTGTGTGTGAGGCAAGAACCTGATTCAACCTTTCTCGCAGTCGGAGAATTTCCCGAGCGTGGATATCAATATCGGTGGCCTGCCCCTGAAACCCACCCCAGGGCTGGTGGATCATGATTCGAGCATGCGGGAGGGTAAAGCGCTTGCCTGGAGCACCGCCGGCCAATATGACTGCGCCCATACTGGCAGCCTGGCCCATGCAGACCGTGCTGATATTCGGACGAACAAACTGCATGGTGTCATAGATAGCCATACCAGCATTCACAGCACCGCCCGGCGAATTGATGTACAGGTGGATATCCTTATCCGGATTCTCCGATTCAAGAAAGAGCAGCTGCGCCACAATCAGGTTAGCCATGTGGTCTTCGACCGGGCCGACCATAAACACCACGCGCTCCTTGAGCAAACGTGAATAGATGTCAAAGGCTCGCTCGCCTCTTCCTGTGGTCTCAATGACCATCGGCACCAGACCAAGGTTCTGTGCCGTCGCGAGTTCAGGGTCTTGAAATTTACTTATCATATTCTTTCACTCATCATTCAGATTATTCTGTGTCACTTTTTTCGTCTTCTGCTGCTTCTGTAGCAGGGCCCGGTGGACGCATGAACTCTTCGAAACTCACAGTGGTGTCAGTGATGCTTGCTTCCTCAAGAAGCGCATCAATCGCCTGCTCTTCAATAATCGCGGACTCGATCTGGGCAAGCCGACTCTTGTCTTCGAAATACCACCGGACAAACTGCTCTGGGTCACTGTAGGTTGAACCCATTTCCTCGACGCGTTCGCGTACCCGATCAGCATCTGGCTTGATTTCAAGCCGCTGTACAACGCCGTGCATCGCCAAGCCTAAGCGCACCCGGCGATAGGCCTCATCCAGGTAGTTCGCCCGGTCAATGGGCGCATCATGGGGCAGACCCTGCTGCTCCAGTTGTTGGCGCACTGCCATAATGGAACGATTGATCTCTTCGTCGACGAGGGCAGAGGGTGCCTCAAATTCGTTATCTTTCATCAACGCTTCAAGAACCGCTTGTCGCACCTGAGTACGGGCACGCTGATCACGCTCACGCTCAAGACTGGTTCGAATCTCCTGGCGAAACGCCGATTCCGATCCGTCCTCCACCCCAAAGGTTCGCACAAAGTCCTCGTCGATTTCGGGCACCTTCGGCGCCCCGACTTCCTTCACGCTTATCTTGAACTCGGCGGCTTTGCCGGCCAGCTGTCCGCCGGGATAATCCTCAGGGAAAGTCAACTGCACCGTCACTTCTTCCCCGGCTCGAGTGCCAGTGACCCCGGACTCAAATTCGGGCAGGAGCGCGCCCTTGCCCAGCACCACTGGATAATCTTTCGCTTCGCCCCCCTCGAATACCTCGCCGTCTACGCGGCCCTCAAAATCAATCAGGACCCGATCACCTTCTTCCGACGCTTTCTCGGCAGCTTCGTAGGTAGTTCGCTGCTCGCGCAAGGTCTCGATAGTCCGATCAACGTCACCATCGACCACCTCGCAGGTCTGACGCTCAATCGGCAGGTCCTGGATATCAGTCCGCGGCACTTCCGGAAAGACTTCAAAATTGGCAATGAACTCGAGGTCCTCACCGCGCGTCAGGTTTTGGGGCTCGATCGAGGGGGGTCCCGCTGCATCCAGGGACTCGCCGTTTATCGCCTCCATGTAACTTGAACTGATGATCTCATCGGCCGCCTCGGCCAATGCCTGATTGGCAAACCGTGACTCGATGACCTTCATCGGAATCTTGCCCGGCCGGAAGCCTGGAATTTTTGCGGTGCGTGCTAAACGCTTAAGCCGTGCCGCCACAGCACCATCCAGTTGTTCGGCGGGCACCTTTACGGTCATCTTCCGGCCAATTGCGCCTGTTGTTTCTACGGATACGTCCATCGTGCAGCCTGCCTTACTCTCTTGCTTGAATTTATCCTGCGCTCAGGGAATCTTTCCCGATAACAGGGCTTACATCCTTATCGCTACGCCACAACCGAGCATCCGACCCAATTACTCCTCGGAAGGTTGGTGCGAAAGGGGAGACTCGAACTCCCACGGGTTGCCCCACTGGCACCTAAAGCCAGCGCGTCTACCAATTCCGCCACTTTCGCGCCTGACAACCCCCTACCACCACAGCTTTACGATTCGGTTTGAGCTTTGCTTCCGATGTGGCTGGTGGGCCGTGTAGGGATCGAACCTACGACCCGCTGATTAAGAGTCAGCTGCTCTACCAACTGAGCTAACGGCCCATCGACCTGCCAGTGCTAAGTGCACAGTTCGGAACTGGGGTGACCGATGGGACTCGAACCCACGACGGCCGGAATCACAATCCGGGGCTCTACCAACTGAGCTACGGTCACCACAAAAACTTTCGCGAACATTGAATTATCCAATAAATCGGTATCCCGACGCCACTAGGATCGGGGCATTTCGCAGAAATTCCGGAATCCAGGGTTGGCGCGCCCGACAGGACTCGAACCTGTAACCTACGGCTTAGAAGGCCGTTGCTCTATCCGGTTGAGCTACGGGCGCCGTACCGATCCGCCAAGTAACTGGTCGGGGCAGAGGGATTCGAACCCCCGACCCCCTGCTCCCAAAGCAGGTGCGCTACCAGACTGCGCTATGCCCCGTCGGTGGGCGATGGCATTCGCCCAGGCGCGATTCTAGCGGATAACACTCTTATAGCGCAGTCATTTGCGAAGGGGGTTATCGTTTTGAGCCGCATAAAATCGTTCTCTCTCCCTTGCCCCCCCACGGCAATTCACTTGATTTTCATGATTGCAGCCCCACTTTGGATAGCAAGTAGAATCGTTTTTTTTAAGCCACCTTCCGCCGTCCGGAGTATCCCGAAATGACGCAGACAGCGACCGCTCAAACCCACAGTTTCCAGACCGAAGTCAAACAGCTATTACAGCTGATGATTCATTCTCTGTATTCGAACAAGGAGGTCTTCCTGCGAGAGCTGATTTCCAACGGCTCGGATGCCTGCGATCGACTCCGGTTTGCGGCTCTGACAAACTCCGGCCTCCTGGAGGACGGTGAAACACTTGGCTTGAAAGTCAGTGTCGACAAAAACGAAAAGACCGTCACAATCTCTGATAACGGCATCGGTATGACAACCGATGAAGTCGTTGAGAACATCGGCACCATTGCGCGCTCGGNCACCCGCCAATTCNTGGAAGCANTGAGNGGTGATGCNGCCAANGATGCCAATCTGATCGGCCANTTCGGNGTNGGGTTCTACTCCGCNTTTCTGGTTGCGCACAGNGTTGANCTCACGACACGCCANGCNGGCGCGGNCGCANAGGNAGGGGTGNGGTGGATCTCAGANGGNGAGGGTGAGTACACCATCGAATCAATCACCCGGGAGGANCNCGGTACGNCCATTACGCTTTATCTCNGAGATGAAGATAAGGAGTTCGCAGAGGATTTTCGACTGCGGGGCATCATCAGCCGCTACTCAGATCACATTTCGCTGCCGATCGAAATGCCTTCNGAGGATAAAGAGAAAAAAGGGGAATGGGAGCCGGTTAACAACGGCTCAGCCCTATGGTCGCGGCCCAAAAACGAGATCTCGGAAGAGGACTATCACCACTTTTACCAGTCTTTAAGTTACGACGCTGAAACCCCGCTCGCCACTTTGCACAACCGGGTAGAGGGAAACCTTGAGTACACATCGCTTTTCTTCATTCCAAAAAAAGCGCCGTTTGATCTTTGGGATCGTGAGCAGCGCCACGGCATCAATTTGTATGTGCGGCGTATTTTCATTATGGATGATGCCAAGTACCTCATGCCCTCTTACCTGAGGTTCGTGCGCGGTGTTGTCGATGCCGCTGATCTGCCGCTGAACGTGTCACGCGAATTTCTGCAGAACAATAAAGACATCGACCGAATCCGCTCGGCTTCGGTAAAGAAAATCCTGTCCGAGCTCAGTCGACTGGCCGAAAAGGAACCGGAGACTTACGCCGCCTTTTGGAAGGAATTCGGCAAAGTGCTGAAGGAAGGGGTCGTCGAAGATCACGACAACCGCACCGTGCTCGCGGATCTTATGCGCTTCAATTCGACCCGCAGCGACGATACGGAGCAAACGGAATCCCTGGCGGCCTATTTCAAGCGNATGCCCATGAGGCAAAAAGCGATCTACTACATCACTGCAGATTCACATAGTGCCGCCNACACATCCCCCCATCTTGAGATTTTCCGCAAGAATGANATTGAGGTACTTCTACTGAGTGACCCCGTCGACGAATGGCTGGNGTCCTCGCTCAACGAGTACAAAGACAAACCGCTTAAATCAGTTGCGAAAGGCGCGCTAGATCTCGAAGACCTAGCAAGCCCTGAAGACAAAAAGGCAAACGAAGCCAAAGAAAAAGACCTTGCGGGACTAACCGAGAAAATGCAGTCATTGCTGGGTGAGCGAGTCAAATCGGTTCGGGTCAGCCAGCGCCTGACAGACTCCCCTGCCTGTCTCGTGGCAGACGAAACCGATCTTGGCGGTAATCTCGAGCGCATTCTGCAAGCCATGGGGCAGGACGCACCGGATGCCAAGCCGATCATGGAGATCAATCCTGACCATCCGTTGATCAGGCAGTTGAATCCCGAGCACGCGCAGCTTGAGGATTGGTCCCGAGTCTTGTTCGATCAGGCTGCGCTCAGCGAAGGTGCCCCACTACCGGAACCAGCCGCCTATGTGCAGCGGGTGAATGACTTACTGACCAAGGCTGCTCTCACCGCTCACTGACGCTGAAAAAATCACGCAGCAAAAGCTACTGTCCGCCNATGTGCTGAAGCCTGTCTAGTCAGTACGGCCGGTGAGTTCCCGGGCGTCACTGACCCAATCCAGCGCACCGTCGGTGTCAGGAATGCTTTCGCCACTCTGATTAACACAGTTGCGGCCAAACACCAGCGAGTCGCTAACCCTCGCGGTGGGTCCAATCCTGCTGTACTCAAAAAGAATACTGCGCGAGATCTGCGCGCCGCTTTGAAGATGGCAGCCTTGACCGATCCACGTGGGGCCGAAAATTTGGCACCCCGGCTCTATCCGGGATCCGGAGCCGACGTATATCGGACCCTCCGCACGAATCTCATCCCAGTCCACGTTTACGTTCAATCCCGTCCAGATTCGGGGTCGCACTTCTGTTCCCGGCATACGCACGTCCCGCATCTTCCCGCGCATCATTTGCTGATTCGCCTGCCAGTAATCACTCAGGTGCCCGATGTCTATCCAGTTGAAGGGTGCTCTGACCGCATTAAAAGCGAGACCTTTTTCCAGGATTAAGGGGAACAGTTCACTGCCGATATCAAACTCTGTATCCTGGGGGATCAGATCGATTATCTCGGGCTCAAAAACGTAGATGCCGGTGTTCACCAACTGGGAAAGCGCTTCGTCGATCTGAGGTTTTTCCTGGAAAGACTGGATACGCCCATGGTCATCAGAGACAACGACTCCGTAACTGGAGACACGGTCGCGGGCGACCTCACGCACCACGATACTGGCGACCGCTCCCGACTGCCAGTGTTGACGGAGCACTGCCCGGAGATCCAGATCGATAACGGCGTCACCGCAGACGACGACAAAGGTATCGTCGAAAAACCCGCCGTAATCCTGGATTCGGCGGATACCCCCTGCTGAACCGATCGGGGCGGCAATCGTTTCACCGTCCTGCAGATGCCCCTCGAAGGAATAGCCGATTTCGACCCCCCACCGTCGGCCATCACCGAAATAGCCTTCGATGGCGTGTGCGAGATGGCTGACNTTNACCATGATCTGGTCGAAGCCGTGTCGGGCCAAATGCTCCACCAGATACTCCATGACCGGCTTGCCAAGAACCGGAATCATGGGCTTGGGCAGGACATGAGTCAGCGGACGCACCCGCGTTCCCTTGCCCGCAGCCAGGATCATTGCTTTCATGCTGGCTTCCGTTGAAATCTGCCGTGGAGTCTACCGCCTGGCGGCCAAGTTGGCCACGCAGACAGAGACTCTGATCTCACCGGTGATCAACCCGTGCGGATTATGGGATCAGGCGACCTGCGCTGCGTTGGTCTCTTCCGACCGAAACACCCAGTCTCCCGCGACCACATCAGCCACAATCGTATTGCCCGGCAGAAACTGTCCCGAGAGAATTTCCTGCGCAAGCGGATTCTCCAACTGCGTCTGAATCGTGCGCTTCAGGGGTCGCGCACCGAATACGGGATCAAACCCGGCCGCACTCAGCTTGTCAATTGCAGCATCGGTGACGCGCAGCGTCAGATCTCGAGAGGCAAGCCGCGCCGACAGGAGGGCAACCTGAATTCGTGCGATCTCATGAAGCTGCTCCTTGAGCAGAGGATGAAACACGATCATGTCGTCTAGACGGTTAATGAATTCTGGTCGAAAGTGCTGGCTCACTACGGACATTACCTGCGCTTGCATCTCCGAATAACGTTCCTCACCCGCAAGCTCCTGAATGCGGTCAGATCCGAGATTAGACGTCATGATAATCACGGTATTCCGGAAATCGACGGTACGTCCTTGCCCATCCGTCAGGCGGCCGTCGTCCAGCACCTGTAGGAGCACATTAAACACTTCTGGATGGGCTTTCTCGACTTCATCCATGAGAATCACGGAATAAGGCCGACGGCGGACGGCCTCGGTCAGATAACCACCCTCTTCATAGCCGACGTATCCAGGCGGTGCTCCGATCAGTCTTGCCACCGAGTGCTTCTCCATGAATTCGGACATGTCGATGCGCACCATCGATTCGGTCGTGTCGAACAAAAATTCTGCAAGCGCCTTGGATAGTTCCGTCTTGCCAACACCGGTCGGCCCCAAAAAGAGGAAAGAGCCATAGGGCCTTTCCGGATCCGAAAGGCCAGCGCGCGACCGGCGGATGGCATCCGATACGGCCTGGATCGCCTCATCCTGCCCGATCACACGGCGGTGCAGTTCAGATTCCATGCGCAGCAGTTTCTCGCGCTCGCCTTCCAGCATTCGGGATACCGGGATCCCTGTCCAGCGCGCAACCACTTCCGCGATTTCTTCATCCGTCACCTTGTTTCTGAGCAGTTGCGTCTCGCCACCCGATTCGTAATCCTGCGCATCAGCCAACTGCTTCTCAAGTTCTGGAATACGGCCATACTGAAGCTCTGACATCCGGGTGAGATCGCCCGCACGTCTTGCGGCTTCCATTTCGCTGCGGGCCTGATCCAGGGCTTCTTTGACATGCTGACCGCCCTGAACGGCTGCCTTCTCGGCTTTCCAGACCTCATCAAGATCCGCATATTCACGTTCTATTTCCAGGATCTCAGTCTCCAGTGCAATCAGGCGCTTTCTCGATGCGTCGTCCGTATCCTTCCTGATCGCTTCCCTTTCTATCTTGAGTTGGATGAGTCGCCGGTCAAGACGGTCCATCGACTCCGGCTTGGAATCGATCTCCATACGAATCCGGCTTGCTGCTTCATCGACGAGGTCGATGGCCTTGTCCGGCAACTGACGGTCACTGATATAACGATGCGACAGCGTCGCAGCAGAAACAATCGCGGGGTCTGTAATATCGACGCCGTGATGCACNTCGTACTTTTCCTTNAGNCCGCGCAAAATCGCNATGGTGTCTTCNACNCCNGGNTCACCCACCAGCACCTTCTGGAANCGGCGCTCCAGGGCNGCGTCCTTTTCTACATATTTCCGGTACTCNTCNAGCGTNGTGGCTCCGATGCAGTGCAANTCTCCNCGNGCCAGTGCCGGCTTNAGCATATTGCCCGCATCCATCGCGCCCTCGGCCTTGCCGGCACCCACCATNGTGTGCAGNTCATCNATAAAAAGNATGACCTGACCTTCCTGCTTGCTGAGATCATTTAATACGGCCTTCAGCCGTTCTTCAAACTCACCCCGGAATTTTGCGCCGGCAATCAGGGCNCCCATGTCCAACGCTAACAATCGCTTGCCGCGGACTCCTTCGGGCACCTCTCCATTCACAATGCGCTGGGCCAGACCCTCGGCAATAGCGGTCTTGCCTACGCCGGGCTCGCCAATGAGCACCGGGTTATTTTTGGTGCGCCGCTGCAGCACCTGGATTGTTCGGCGGATCTCTTCATCCCGGCCGATAACAGGATCCAATCTGCCTTGCTCTGCGCGTTCCGTCAGATCAATAGAATACTTCTCCAGAGCCTCCCGCTGCTCCTCGGCATTGCGGTCACTCACAGCTTCTCCACCGCGCATCTCTTCAATCGCCTTCTCTACCGCATCCTTGAGCACACCTGCATTTTTCATTGCCTCAGACAACGGACCGGGGTCTTCCAGCAGCGCGAGGATGAAAAGTTCGCTCGAAATGAACTGATCTCCTCGCTTCTGGGCAAATTTGTCGGTCACATTCAGCATGCGACTCAGATCAGCTGATATTTGAACATCGCCCGCTGTGCCTTCCACACGGGGGAATCCATCGAGGATTTCGCCGAGCCGCGATCGCAGGGTATTGGCGTTGGCACCGGAACGGGTCAGCAAGGAGCGGACACTGCCGCCATCCTGATCAAGCAATGCCATCACCAAGTGAGCGGGCTCAATAAATTGATGATCCCGCCCCACCGCAAGGCTTTGTGCATCAGCCAGTGCCATCTGGAACTTTGTTGTCAGTTTGTCCATTCGCATGGTGATTCGCCTCCTTAAAGACGGACGGGTTTGAAGACCGTTTCGTCTGAACCCGAAAGATTTTTACATATTAAATATGGGGTTAAACTCGACTGAATCAAGGTCAATATAGAATTTCGCCCAGAATCCATACTGCTTATGACAACCACCAAAAATAAAGAGACTCTCGGACAGTGGCCTGTGAACTTCTCACCAACCGATAAATGATGCAGCCTTCGAAAGCACAGATTCAAGGCCAGGTAGCGCTGGCATTGGCTGAAGACATCGGCACAGGCGATCTCACCGCCTCCCTTATCAGNGAATCTGAAAGNGCCCGTGCCACACTCATCTGCCGGGAGGATGCCGTGGCCTGCGGCCGTGACTGGATANATGCTGTCTTTGAGGCGCTGGATCCNNGCNCGCAGATCGNTTGGTGCTGCCAGGATGGCGAAGATTTAAAGGCTGGAGGGATCTGGTGTGTTATCGAAGGCCCTGCGCGAGCGGTGTTGTCCGGTGAACGCACCGCGTTGAACTTTGCTCAGTTGCTGGCAAGCACCGCGNCCGCCACTAGAGCCCTGGTGCGGCAATTACACGGCACAAACGCCCAACTGCTCGATACCCGCAAGACCGTACCAGGATTGCGACTGGCGCAGAAATACGCGGTGCAATGCGGCGGGGGCAGCAATCATCGCCTTGGCCTTTACGACGGTATTTTGATTAAAGAAAACCATATCCGCTCAGCGGGGTCGATCGCTGCTGCTCTGGCTGCCGCACAGGACCATGTCGGGACGATGGACCTTATTGAGGTGGAGGTAGAAACACTCGACGAACTCTCACAAGCCCTCGATGCAGGCGCCCGTCGGATCATGCTGGATAATTTTTCAGTTTCTGACATGCTGGCAGCGGTTGAACACAATCGGGGACAGGCCAAACTTGAGGCATCAGGAAACGTCAACGCGCAAACCATTCGCGAAATTGCGCTCACCGGTGTCGACTTTATCTCGTGCGGCGAGATCACAAAAAATGTGTGTGCGGTTGATCTCAGTCTTCAGTTTGATCAGCCTGAGGCGTAGTGGGCCAGCCATTTGGTCAGTTCATCCTCAGTCACAGGGCCAACGTGCGAGTGCACTACCTGCCCTTCTGGTGAAACCAGGAAAGTCGATGGCAGGCCCTTAAGGGGCTCCATTGGCACCAGCGGTTCTTCGCCGATGATCAATACCGGATAATTGACGTCGAGNCTTGCCACAAACGAGCGGATTTCATCTATTGATGTTTTCTCAAAGGCGATACCGACAACCTGCACACTTCCGACATGTCGGTCTGCAAACGACATCAATTCCGGGATCTCGCGAACACAGGGCCCACACCAGGTAGCCCAGAAATTCACGATCACCCACTGGTCTTGATACTGAGTGAGATGTTGGGCGTTTCCCTGAAGGTCTTGAAGCGAGTACGCCAGCGCATCGCCCAACAACACACGCGGCATTACTAATCCAATGCTGACAAGAGCATAAATTGCGAAAATTCTTATTACTTTNTGGATGCTGTGCATTAATGGATGCTGTGCATACTGATAAATGGGTCCTTGCCCACCGGACGCCCCCCGAGAGGGGAATCCGCTCTTCACAACTTTTTCTTTGTTGCGGTATACCCTACTATATATGTATAACAGTTGTCGGAGACTTCGGGCAATGAGGCAAATTCTGGTTATTGCAGCAGTCGTTCTGCTAGGGACATCGGTCGCAATTGCGCAAAGTCCACCTGCTGACGGCGACGCGGACGCGTGGTGTGAGGCCAATATGAATGCGTGTGCGACCTGGTGCGAAAGCAACCCGGATGCGGAAATCTGTCAGGAACCAGAGTGTGACTGATCCTGCCGACTCAATCACTGCCAATAAGTTACAGGCCAACACAACAACCAACAGACAAACACAAAAGGAGAGCGACTATGACTAATCTGAAATTATTGACCGCCGGCATGTTAGGGCTGGCAATGTTATTGCCCCTAGGTGCACAGGCCAACAAGCCGGTGGGCATTACTGGTGACACCATGGCCGTCACCGTTATGCATAACGGCTCAGCCACAGACATTACCCGTAATCAGGACAACAAGAACACAGTAAACCCGGCTTTTGCCAAGACCTCACGTCCTTGTCCTCCGTTTTGCATCCAGCCCGCCGTTTTGTCCCCAGGTGTTGAAACGATCGCAGAGCGTGAAATGATTCACTATGCCAAGATGATGAGCGACGGCGATTCATCGATCATCGTGGTCGACTCCCGCACTCCGGATTGGGTTGCCAAAGGCACCGTCCCAAGCGCCATCAACGTGCCATGGACCAAATTGAATCCGGCAAAAGGCGCCACCCCGATCGAGATTGCGGAGATCATGCAGGACGTCTTCAATGTTTCGGAAAGCGAGGGTCTGTTCGACTTCACCAACGCCAAAACTGCCGTGATGTTCTGCAACGGCATGTGGTGCGGTCAATCTCCGAACAACATCAAAAACCTGCTGAAATTCGGTTATCCCGCCCACAAGATCAAGTGGTACCGCGGCGGCATGCAAGACTGGGAAATCCTCGGCCTGAGCACTGCCAAACCATAAGTGGTTGCAGTTAAGACTTT
>PAUU01000057.1 GCA_002713825.1 Acidiferrobacteraceae bacterium
TAGGATATTTCGGACCCATAGGTGAAGCCTCTCGTGGCAACCGCAATTGAGCATCTTGCGCCGACGCCGAACCCGTTATCGACCTAGGCTCGCACCTGTTCCAGTGTTTTGTCGAGCGCCTTTCCTGCGAGATCGACAAGTTCATCGATCTGATCCTTGGACATGATCAGCGGCGGGGAGATAATCATGCTGTCCCCAACGGCCCGCATCACCAGGCCCAGGTTAGCCGCGATATCGCGACAGAGCGGGCCGGTACTGCCCGAAGGCTCAAATTGGGCCCGGGTTTCTTTGTCGGCAACAATCTCAAAAGCGCCTAAGAATCCCAGTCCGCGCACCTCACCCACGAGAGGGTGATCGGCAAGCTCGGCCCAGCGTTTTTGCAGGTAAGGTCCGGTTTCGGTACGCACCTGATCAATAATCCCTTCGTCGCGCAGAATGCGAATATTGGCAGAGGCGACTGCGCAAGCAGCCGGGTGACCTGCATAAGTCATGCCGTGGGCAAATTCGCCCCCTTCTTCGATGATCACCCGTGTGATGTGATCTGCCACCATCACGCCGCCGATGGGGAGATATCCCGAAGAGAGCCCCTTGGCAATCGGCATCAGGTCCGGCTTCAGACTATAGTAATCACTGGCAAACCATTCGCCCGTGCGGCCGAAGCCGCAGATAACTTCATCAGCCACGAGAAGGATCTGGTGACGCTTGCAGATCGCGCTGATTTCGGGCCAGTACGTTGCCGGCGGCACAATGACACCCCCGGCACCCTGGATAGGTTCGGCAATAAACGCCGCGACGCGGTGCTCGCCCAATTCTTCGATTTTCTGTTCCAGTTCGCTAGCGACTTTCTTGCCAAACTCATCGGGCGACAGGTCACCGCCTTCCCGATACCAGAACGGTTGGCCGATATGCACAATGTCGGGAATCGGGAGGCCGCCCTGTTCATGCATCGACGACATGCCGCCAAGACTGGCGCCTGCCATGGTGCTGCCGTGATAGGCGTTTTTTCTGCTGATGATGACCTGTTTATCAGGGTGGCCCATGCACTGCCAGAAGTGGCGGGCCATCCGCACAACGGTGTCGTTGGATTCAGAGCCCGAATTCGTCAGGAACACGTGAGTCAGATGATCCTGGGTAATCTCTGAAAGCAGCGCGGAGAGTTCGATAACAGGAGGATGCGCTGTCTGGAAAAAAACTGTTGTAGTAGGGCAGCTCCTCAATCTGTTTTCGCGCAACCTCGGCGAGGTCCTTTCGTCCATAGCCCACGTTGACGCACCATAGGCCTGCCATGGCATCGAGCATTTGATGTCCATCAGAGTCCCAAAGGTAAACTCCTTCAGCGCGTTGAATGATTCGGGCACCGGTTTCGTGCATTCGTTTGTGATCAGTAAACGGATGCAAAAAGTGGGCGTGATCAAGCGCTTGGTATTCAGCGGTGCTAAGCGACATGCGTAAGACTCCTTGGCGAGGGTGTTTTTAGCTCAGGGTCTCATCTTAGAAGTCAGAGATCTGCGCCGTCAATGCGTTTTGCACACCAAAAATACGAAAAAGGATAGGGTTTTCGAAGAGGCGCCGAATGAACTTAGACGTTCAACAGTAGGTGTTCGCGCTCCCAGGAACTGATCACCTGAAGGAAGGTGTCATATTCACTTTCCTTGACAGCATTCCACGCCTGGACGAAACGCACGCCCAGCATCTCCTTGAGGTCGTCAGAGTTCTCAAGCGCCTGCAGCGATTGTTCGAGACTGCGAGGCAATTCGTAAGGCATGTCATAGGCGCTTGCGGTAACGGGAGCGCTTGGATCAAGTTTTTGCTGCATACCAAGCAGTCCGCAGGCGAGGCTCGCGGCAATCGCCAGATAGGGATTCGCGTCGGCGCCAGGCACCCGGTTTTCAACCCGGCGTGATTCGCGACCGGAGTCCGGCACGCGAAGCCCTACCGTACGGTTATCCAGGCCCCATTGGACGTTAATCGGTGCTGCGTGGTATCGGATCAGGCGCCGGTAGGAATTCACGTTTGGCGCGAGTAAGGATAAAGAAGCTGGCAAGAAGCGTTGCAGCCCGCCGATATGCGCGTAAAAAAGCGAACTGGCTTCTCCATCTGCATCACTGAAGACATTTTCCTTTGTGTTTGCGCAGACGACGCTTTGATGGATGTGCATAGCGCTGCCTGGTTCTTTTTCCATGGGTTTGGCCATGAATGAGGCGTACATCTTATGCCTGAGCGCCGTTTCACGCACTGTCCGTTTAAACAGAAAGGCCTGGTCAGCAATGGCCACAGGGTCACCGTGCAGCAGGTTTACCTCCATTTGCGCAGCNCCGGCCTCGTGGTTNAGGGTCTCCAANGAGATNTCGAGNCCCTCGCAGTAGTCATACANATCCTCNAATANGGGATCAAACTCATTTACGGCATCAATNGAAAAGGATTGGCGCCCTGATTCCGCGCGCCCGGANCGGCCAACCGGGGGTTCCAGGGGGTAATCCGCGTCAGGATTGGGNTTGATNAGGTAAAACTCGAGTTCAGGCGCNACGACGGGNTCCCACCCGTGNTCNCNATAGGCNTCGACGACTTTCTGCAGNACNTAGCGNGGCGCCATTTCAACNGGACTGCCGTCGGCATAGAAGCAATCATGGATNACGAGCGCNGTNGGNTCCTGTGTCCAAGGGACGAGCCNAAAGCTNTCAAGATCGGGCTTGAGGAAAATATCTTTGTCCGCAGGNTCCACTGCNCTTTGGTCTTCNGGGTACTCGCCCGTCACCGTCTGAAGGAAGATTGCCTCTGGAAGNCGCATCCCAATCTCTTCGCTGTATTTATGCGCCGGGATGAGTTTCCCTCGCGCAATGCCGGTCATGTCAGGGATAACGGCTTCAATCTCGTCAATCCGGTTGTCACGCAGCCACTGCCGTATGCTGCGATCCGGAACCGTATCAGTCGTGCCAATGGAAAGTAATTTGTCAGACATAAAGCCTCTAAAGCGATGAAAACCGGGCCAAGTGTAACCAAGCGGACATCATTGCAACAGGTTTTGCAGATATGATCTTTATCAGAGTTTCATGATGGTGGGATTGACCCCACTGCGAAACTAATTGACAATGATTTCCACTATCTTGGTTCGTCTTTGGTTTGGCGAGTTTAAAAAGTAGGCCAAATAGCTGGGCGGACAGGGATTGGGAAGTATCGAGCTGGTTGTAACCAAAATCTGATACTAATCATGTGAGGAGAATAGGAATGAAAAAAATGCGTAAATTGACGTCAGCGCTTGGGCTCGTTGGGGGCCTGTTTGGGCTGGTATCGCTGAGCGGCCCAGCGTTGGCTGCTGACTGCCCCATCAAGATTGGCGGCCTTGCTCCGCTTTCTGCTCCGGGCTCTGTGACCGGCGGCGAAGCCATGCGTGACGCGATGATTCTGGCGCAACGGGACATCAATGCCGCCGGGGGCGTACTCGGCTGTGACATTGAGGTTGTGATTGCTGATACGGAAGGCCTGCCAGAGAAGGCACGAGCCCTGATGGAAAAACTGATCACCCAGGACGGCGTCGTGGCTGTGGGTGGCGGCTATCACAGTTCCGTTGGTGTCGCGGGTAAGGACGTTGCCAATGATCGTGGTATCCCTGTGGTCTTTGCCGAAACGTGGAACGACACCATCACGGGCGACAAGCAGAAGTATATCTTTAGGATTGCTCCGCTCAGCTCCTGGGCATCTGGCGTGATCTGGCAATTTGCGGCTCAAGCGCCTGGCGTGAAGAAAGTCGCCATCGTGACTGAGAATACCGACTACGGTATTCCTGCTGCGGCGGAGTGCGAAAAGGGTCTTGGCTCCAAAGGTATCAGCAGCACCACCTTTGGTGTCGATATTGGTACGCAGGACTTTGCCGGTATCGTGGAGCGTGTGAAAGCCGAAGAGCCGGATTACGTGATCGTGCTGTTGACAGGTGAAGCGGGGTACAACTACGCGCAGCAGGCGGCTGATGCGGGGATTGGTCCGATGGATATGATGTTCCACGCCAACCAGGCGGGGCTTGAGAGTAAATCCTGGTGGGAAAACGTCCCTGATGGCAATCTGGCCTTTATGGCGAGGATCGGGGTCCCGGAGACCATGTATAACGAAACCGCTCTCAAGTTTGCTGAAGACTACAAGGCGAAAACCGGCAAAACCGGTGTAGAAAGCTATGCGCTGGAAGCCTATGACTCCATCGGCGTGCTGGCTCAGGCGATTAACGAAGCGGGTTCCACCAACGGGGACGCTATCGTTGATGCGCTCGAGAACATCAGCCATGACGGCACTTTGGGGCAGATCTACTTCCCCTATGGCACCAAGAAGGATCCTTCCGCTGACGGCAAAGGAGATGAATGGTGGCATCAGTGGCCTGATCCTGCGATCACAATGGTCCAGTATCAGAAAGAGGGCGAGCCTTCAAATACGATGACGATTGTATATCCGGACGTCTACAAAACCGGTGATCCGATCTACGTCGGGAACTGATCGTTCTCTTTNATCTAGNCTGAAAGCGGGGCGGATGTGATTCACGTCCGCCCCGTTCCCTTTTTATCTGTTGCGCTAAGTGGCGGGACTGTCGNCAGGAATAAATCTGAGCAATGCAGTACTCAAGTATTTTCTGGTGGACCATCCTCTGGGTAGTTTTTTGGGGCGTTACCGGCGGAATCGGCACTCGCAGAGTCTATCTGCGTAAAGATCTGGATACCTCCAACGCGACGTTAGGCGGTTCGCTGATCGGCGCGGCGTTCGGTCCGTTCGGGCTGGCACCGCTCTGGTGGAAAAGCCCCGAGATCGGCCGTGTGATGATTACCCTGTCGTCACTGGTGGTCATCGGCATCATCGCCGTGGCATTCGCCAATGCAGATCCTGAGAACAACTGCGTGTCAAACGGGTCGTTTGTCGCGTCGCAGATCACCAATGGTCTGATCATCGGCATCATTTATGGACTGATGGCGATGGGTCTCACGCTGATTTTTTCGATCCTTGGCATAGTCAGTTTTGCGCATGGCGCCTTCTACATGATCGGCGGCATGCTGGTCTATTACATCATTAATGTCTGGTTTCCCGGCACGCACCCCCTCATCGGTGTTTTGGGTTCGTGCTTGATTACTTTCTCCATGGGGGCGCTTTTTGAGCGGCTTTTCCTGACGCCAATGTACGACGGACGCGTTGAGCGGCCCGTTGAATACGGCATTCTCGTCACCTTCGGGCTTTCTTTCACGCTTACCTATCTGGTCGCAGCCTTGGCAGGCTTCAACCCCGTGAAAGTAAAACGGTTTTTTGATTTTCCAAGGATCCGGCTGCCGGACAGTTCGGATCCCTGGCTGATCAAGACGAGTCGGGGCAACATGGAATTGTTCGATACTGTATCGATCTCCAATCCCCGGTTTGTGGCGGCGATCCTTTCCATCATGGTGCTGATCGGGTTGCTGTTGTTTCTGCACCGCACCTGGACTGGCAAGGGGCTTCGGGCCGTCAGTCAGGATCGTGATGCGGCAGCCATCACAGGGATTAATCCGAATCGGATGAACATGTTGGCTTTTGCGCTGGGCTGTATGATTGCCGGCCTATCGGGGGCCGTACTGGTCCAGGCTTTTTCATGGTTGCCCGTAGTTGGTCTTATTCCCGAGATGCGCTCTTTTGTTATCGTAGTGTTGGGAGGGCTAGGATCCTTGCCGGGCGCTTTTGTGGGCGGTACGCTGGTCGGACTTGTGGAGGCAGCAGGTACAGGCTGTGTACCCAACCCGCAAAAGGCGTCGAGCTACATCCCGGCCTACGGGATGATCATCCTGACCATCATGCTGCTNCTGCGGCCNATGGGGCTGTTCGGCCGTAAGTTCGCNAGCGGGGCGCACGGNAAGTTTTGAAAAGACAAAACGTCCCTCAGNTGNTGGGCGCCCTTATTGTGGTGTTCTTCGTCGCGTTCCCGTTTGTGTACTCCGGCGGCAACTACGACTACATCATGCACATCTGCATCATTGGCTTTTTCTATGCCATTCTGGCGTCCAGCTGGTCAATGCTTGCAGGTTATGCGGGCCAGTTCTCATTTGGGCACATGGCCTTTATGGGGTTAGGTGCTTATACCACTGCACTTCTTTGTCATTATTTTTTCATCTCACCGGAACCCACCGGGATTTGCACCGAGTTTGCGATCGGGGGCCACTACCTGATCGTTAAGAATCCAATCGGGGTGACCTCGACTACCTTGACCCAGGACTGTCTCGCGCAGGCCATGGATAAATGGAATGGAACGGTCGAAGTGACGCCAATGCCGGTGTGGCTCGGGATTGTCTTGGGCACCGTGGTGGGCGGTGTTTTTGGCCTCTTGATCGGGCTTTTGGTGCTGCGTCTGCGGGCTGCGTATCTTGCGCTTTTTACCCTGGGTTTTTCAGAGATCCTCCGCGCCACCATCAGCGCCGAGATCCAGATCACCCGCGGTCAGGCAGGCCTCGAACTGCCGAGCCTGTTTGAAAACGGAATCACGATTGCCGGACATTTCTTCAGTAAAACGGACAAGATTCCGCCGTATTTTGTGATGCTCTTTTTATTGCTGGGTTGTCTTGCGATTCTTTATTGGCTTTCGCAGTCCCGTTTTGGGCTCTTTGTGCGCGCGCTGCGTGAAGACCAGGACGCAGCGGCCGCGCTGGGCGTGAATACCACGCGGTACAAGGTGCTGGTATTTGTCGTGACCTCATCCATGGCGGCGTTGGCTGGGACGGTCTATGCACACTACGTCACGATTATTACGCCAAATAACCTGATGATTCTGCAGATGAGCCTGGTCGTGGCGATGGCGGTGATTGCAGGTGTGGAAAGTTTTATCGCAGCGGCGATTGGCGCTATCCTGATCGAATTCATCCTGGAAATGCTGCGCACAAGCTTCTCCATCGGCGGTGTGACGGTGGATATGACTCTCTGGCGGCTGGTGTTCTTTGGCATCGTGCTGATGCTGACGCTCCGATTCGCTAGAAACGGGCTGCTGGTACCAATTATTGACTTCTTTACCCGCGGCCATGTGGCAGCGGAGACGGTGGCGCGTCGCTCTGACGAGCCGGCCGACACCGAACGTCGGGAGACGCAGTCATGATCGAACTCAGCGTCTCCCGACTCAACAAGCGCTTTGGCGGCAACCATGTCTTGAAGGACATCTCTTTTGATATCAGGGGCGCAGAGATGGTTGGACTCATTGGGCCAAACGGGGCTGGAAAGACAACGCTGACCAATGTGCTGGATGGCGCAGTGAAGCCAAACAGCGGTACGGTCTACCTCAACGGCACCCGCATTGATCAGTTGCCTTCTTTTGAAGTGGCCAAGGCCGGACTGGGCCGAACTTTTCAGGTGACCCGATCCTTTCGACGTATGACCGTACTGGAGAATCTTTATGTGCCTGCAATGGCGCAGGGACGAAGTCACAAAAGCGATGAAGTAAAAGAAGAAGCGCTTGAGGTACTTGATTTTCTGACCATGGCGCACCTGCGCAATGAGTATGCCCGGGCGCTCTCTGGCGGCCAGCAAAAACTGCTGGAACTGGGCCGGTTGCTCATGCTGGATCCTGACGTGATCATTCTGGACGAGCCTTTTGCGGGCGTGCATCCGAAACTGATGGAAGTGATCTATGAATACATCCGTCGGGTAAACGAACGTGGCAAGGCCATGATTATCATCAGTCACCAGATGGATTCGATCTTCGCCTTGTGCAAGAGACTGCTGGTGCTGAACTACGGCGACCTGATTGCCGATGATACGCCTGAGAAGGTCAAGAATGACCCCGTCGTGATCGAAGCTTATCTTGGTACGACTGAAGACCGCTCTGGGACAGGACATCGTGATGACGAAACGAGGCCTGCTGATGGCTGATAACGACGACGATATCGTTCTGGAGTTGCGTAATCTATATGTGGGTTACTACAAGGATCTCAACATCCTTCAGGACCTCAATATCAAGGCGCGAAAGAACCAGATCACAGCGATTCTTGGTGCTAACGGTGTGGGTAAGTCTACGGCGCTTAAGGCAGTGTTCGGCTTTTTGCGCCCCAACGATGGCGAGGTATTGCTGGAGGGGAAGGACATCATTGATGTGCCCACTCATCATCGAATTCTGAACGGTCTTGCCTATATCCCGCAGCAGCCAGGGATCTTCAAGGATATGTCCGTTGAGGAAAACCTCGAGCTCGGCGGCTGGACTTTCAAACGCGACAAAAAACAGATTGCTGAGAAAATCGAAGCAAACTACGAGAGATTTCCCGTCCTGAAGGAAAAGCGCAAGCAGATCACNGGAGAGCTCTCCGGTGGCCAGCAGCGCATGGTAGAAATCAGCCGCACCCTAATGGCAGAGCCCCGCATGCTGCTGGTGGATGAACCAACTGCCGGTCTTTCAAAAATGCTCTCGGAGGAGGTTTACGAGATGCTGACGATGCTNACCGAACAGGAGGGGTTGACCATTTTGCTGGTAGATCAGGAGATCCGCCACGCTNTGCATATCTCTGACTATGTCTACGTCCTGGAGCTTGGCCGTAACAAGTTCGAAGGACCTGCTTCGGATTTCGACGATCTGGAAAAAGCCTTTTGGGTGGCCTGATCAGGGCAGGNNCTCTGCCGAGGNCGCTCTAAGGGAGATCTCGTTCGGGNGGGACCGTAACCATGCAAAAACGGGATCCTCTGAGACTGCTNGGTTGCCAGGTCGCAATACCGAGTGTGGCCTGCGCCGCTGATCGTGATCGGCATGTTGCCGCTGTTTGTGAGCGAATCAGCAATTATCTTGCCGACAGTGCACCGGTTGATCTGATCGTTCTCCCAGAGCTTTGTACGATAACGTATTCGCGCGAAGCCTTTGAGATGCTAGATGACCTTGCAGAGCCGTTGGACGGGCCTTCGGCCACACGTTTCTCCGAACTCGCAAGAGCCGTCAACGCAATGGTGGTATTTGGCCTGGCGTGTTGCACAGATACTGGGTTCAGGATCAGTCAGGTGATTTTGAATGGGGCGGGCGAAGTCGCTGCGTGCTATGACAAGATGCATCTTTGTCAGTATGGGGCCTCCTGCGAAAAGGAATTCTTTGAGCGGGGAGAAAGAATCACCGTCATCGACCTCAAGGGCTGGAAGATTGCTCCCTTGATCTGCTACGACATCCGTATCCCCGAAATGACCCGGGCGTTGGTGTTGGAGCACCATGCAGATCTGCTGCTGCATTGCGGGGCCTATTTCAGGGACGAGTCTTTCGCCACCTGGCATAGCTTTGCCATGACGCGGGCTATGGAGAATCAGGCATACCTCCTGAGCATTAATCGCGCAGGGAGCCACTACGGCAATTCATTGTTTTGCTCTCCATGGATGGATGAAAATCATCCCGCCGTTGCTTTTGCAGAACACGCTGAGCAATTCCGTATTTTTGAGCTGGATCCAGATCTGCCGACCAATACGCGTTCCATGTACACTTTCCTCAAGGATCGTCACGCAAAGTATTCTCTTTGACTTGTGCGGGCGGACTGCTTTTTGCATTAACGGGCTGTAGGATTCGCGCGCCGGAAAATGAGAAGTTGATGGATAACGCACATCTTAAAAAAATCTGGGAAAAGGGCATCAAAGCGCTTGAGCAGCGGGATTTTGTCCGTGCTCTTGCAAGCCTAAAGAAAGTGGAAAAAGCGGCGCCTCAGGATCCGGATGTTCATTTCGCTATGGCAGATGCGTTCTTGGGCCAGGGGAAAGCAGATCTGGCAATCCGGCAGTGCCAACAGGGCGTTGACGCAGAGCCAAACGCCATTGCGGGATGGATCCGGTTGGGCAGACTGTTTCTGATGACCGGAAAAGGTGAGCGGGCGCTCAAGGCATTCGGCCAGGCTGAGACTATCAGCACAAGTCATCCGCATGCGGCCGCAGGAATCGCTGAATCGAAAGCCATGTTGGGTGATCTGGAAGGCGCAGAAGCGGCGTTCTCCCAAGCGCTTTTTCTCGCGCCAGGAGAGCCCGACCTCATCATATCGCTGGCGAGGGTGCAGGATGCAAGAGGGCAGATGCAGGCCGCTGAGAAAACCCTCCGCGAGGCCTGTGCAGCCCATCCGGGCGTTATCCCCTTATGGCAATCGCTCGGTAGGGCACTGACGGCATGGGATCGCATCGAGGAGGCGAGTGATGCCTGTAATGAAGCGCAGGGCCATCATCCCAATTCGATCGAGATCAAGATCCAGCGCGCACAACTGGCCTACGAGTCGCGGGATCTTGAAACCGCGCAAAATCTTTATAGCGAACTCGCTAAGACGTTTCCGAATGACGTGGAGATTCAGAACGATCTTGCACAGGTGTTGGCGTCTTTGGGGCAAGAGGCCAAAGCGCAAGAGCTTCTGAAGAATTTGACCGAGCGTGAACCGCTTTTTGGCCAACCCTGGCTCAATGTGGCACGAGCCAAGCGTTATAAGGATCCTCAGGATGGAGAGATCCAGAAGATGCGCGCTGCCCTAAAGCGCAGACAACTCCAACCCTCTCAGGCGGCTTATCTTCATTTTGCGCTTGGCAAGGCGCTTGATGACTGCCAAGCGTATGATGACGCCTTTGCGCACTATCAGAAAGCGAATGCGATTTGCCGAGACCAGCTTGACTTTGATTCAAAAGCGCTCGCAGCGCATGTAGATCGAATCATCGATGTCTTTACGCCGAAATTGATGAGCCAACTCAAAGGGCAAGGCAGTCCGTCGACCACGCCGTTGATGATCGTCGGGATGCCGCGCTCAGGCACGACGCTTCTCGAGCAGGTCCTTTGCACGCACCCTGATGTAGAGACAGCGGGAGAACTGCGCACCCTTGCCCAGTCTGCCCGGCGGCTGACTGAGGCCGGTGAAAAACCCTGGCCTGAATGTATTGCCAAGATCGCCCCTGATCTTCTTGATGCCCAGGAACAAGCCTACCTTGATGCGCTCACCGCAAGAACCGGTACGGCACGGAAAGTCATCGACAAGATGCCCCAGAATTTTCTGCATCTTGGGTTTGCGGCGTTGCTGTTTCCCAAAGCGGTCGTCGTGCATTGTGAGAGAGATCCATTGGACACCTGTCTTTCAAACTTTTTTCAGGTCTTTCCTGCGGGCATCGACTTTGCCTATGATCTGGCCGATCTTGGTCATTATTTCAGAAGCTATCAACGTCTCATGGCCCATTGGCAGGCACTTCTTGGTCCTCAGTTGGTGACGGTGTCTTACGAGGAGCTTGTGAGCGAGCCGGAAAAAGTCTTAAGGCCTTTGCTGGAAGACCTCGGCTTGAGTTGGAACGATGCGTGTCTTTCTCATCAGGAAACCGTTGGCAGAGTAGACACCTTAAGCCTCTACCAGGTGCGTAACCCTCTTAATACGGGCTCTACTGAGCGGTGGAGAAATTACGAGCAACATCTTGCGCCGCTTCGCGCAGCCCTCGCAGGAGAATAGGCAGGGTTAACGAGAGCTTTTTGATAATGGCTCTATCCTGAGAGCCAAATAAAAAGGGCGCCTTTCGGCGCCCTTTTTACACCAAGCCGCGAGGCCTGGTTGGACAACAGATCTTAGAAGTCCATGCGCAGCATGCCAATACCTTTGGTATCGGTGCCGTCGTTCATGATTTCGATGATCGCTTTGGCGCCGCCACCCAGGCCGATTCCGTAGTGACCCCAGATGTTGGCATCTGCAGCTCCGTCGGAATCTTCGTAGGCGACCAGGATACCGGCAATACTGGCGTTGACGCCGTAACCGCTACCGGCACCGGCGATATCAGTATAGCCACCGGAG
>PAUU01000058.1 GCA_002713825.1 Acidiferrobacteraceae bacterium
GCAGACAGGACTACCTGCCACAAATGATTTTCGCGAGAGCGGAAGGAACCTGCACACGCCAACAGGTAGTAGTCGAACATTCTCTTGAAACGTTCGCCGTAGTGCGCCTTCAGCGACGGCCAGGCAGCATTGAAGTTGCGATACCACGCCATCAGCGTCGGATCGTAATCAGCGCCGAAATTATGCCAATCCTCTATCGTGAAACACGCTCCCGCCTGGCGCGCCAATGCCGCAGCAGGCGGCAGTACTCCGTTGGGGAAGATATATTTCTCGATCCATCGATCGGTTGCAAAACCATCACGACCCGCGCCAATGGTGTGCAGAAGAAATAATCCCTGATCCTTGAGCAGGGAACGGCTCTTGGTGAAAAAGGTCCGGTAGTTTCTCTGACCGACGTGTTCAAACATGCCGACAGACACAATACGATCAAACTTGCCTTCGAGTTCCCGGTAATCCTTCACTGTGATCTCCACCGGCAAATCAGCACAGCGCTCTTGCGCCAGCTTGGCTTGCTCTACGGATACCGTCACTCCGGTTACATGCACATCATGATGCTGGGCCATCCAGCGTGCCAGCCCTCCCCAACCACATCCAATATCCAGCACCTTCATTCCCGGCTCGAGCTGCAGTTTGGCGCATATCATCTCCATCTTTGCAATCTGGGCCTCATCAAGGCCACTGGCCGATTCCCAGAATCCACAGCTGTAATTCATGTGCGGATCGAGCATCTGCTCGAAAACGTCATTGCCGATATCGTAATGCTGCTCGCCTACCTGAAACGCCCGGACGCGACTCTGGCGGTTAAACAGGCGAAAGCCGATGAGGTAAATAAGAAAGCGAAAGTTATTGCGGACCTGGTCTTCAAGACCGGCCCGAAAACCCCGCGTGATCATCTCATCAAGCGCTTCGCAATCCCACCAGCCATCCATATAGGCCTCGCCCAGCCCCAGCGTGCCATCCCGCGCAATTCGCAAGAAAAGATCCGGGTTATGCACCTGCACATCCCAGGGGTTTGACCCATTAATTTGAATGCCCGAAGGCTCAAGCATCTGCTCAAAGCGTTGCTGAATCCTATTCATTGCAATCCACTCCCAAAATCAATCTCTACGGCTTTGAAGATCTGCCAGACTGTCTCTTTATGTTTATCCATAACTCCATCAGTCACAAAACCCGTTCATTGCCGCCGTCAATCGGAAGCTGCGCACCTGTCGTGCAGCGAAATGCCGAGCCTGCCATCGCGCAAACCATTGCGGCGACATCCGCTGACGTGACTTCCCGATGAAGCAGATTGTTTCTGCGATAGTCCTCAACGCTCATTCCATAGTGTGCGGCCCGGCCTTCAAGTACCTCGTCGGTCCAGATTGCCGTATCAAACACGGCGTTAGGATGCAGGGTATTCACCCGGATGCCATCGCCCGCCAGTTCAAGCGCCAATACCCGGGCCAGTTGGGTCAGGCCTGCCTTAGCCACCGAGTAGGCCCCAGCAGCGGGACCTGGTGCCGGCACATTTTTTGAACCGACCATAATCAAGGAAGGCTCCCAGCCAAGGCGCAGGTAAGGAATACTTTCCCGTGCAACATGCATGGCTCCCGTCAGATTGATGTCCAGAGAGCGCTGCCACTCAGCTTCGGGCATATCCGCTACCTCGTCACTCGCGCAGAAGATCCCGGCGTTATTCACCAGAATATCGAGGCCCCCGAAAGCCGCGACCGATTCGGCCACCGCGTCACGCACGGCATCAGCATCCTTGACATCACAAACTCGTCCTTGAATGTTTGTCCCATCAAAGACTTTCAGAACCGAAGGGTCTTTGTCGAGAACTGTTACCTGTGCACCCTGCTCCGACAACGCAAGCGCGCAGGCATATCCGATACCGCTGGCGCCTCCGGTTACGAGAGCACAGCGTCCCTGAAAAGCAGGCGAACTTGCACATTTTGCGAGTTTTGCCTGCTCAAGCTCCCAGTACTCGACAGCAAAAATGTCTGCTTCGGGTAAAGCGCACCATCCGCCATGGCGCTCCGCCGTTTCGATAGCAGCAATAGTGTGAGAGACGATATCGCCGACCACTGCCAGATCGCCCGGCCGCGCCCCGAAAGCCATAATACCCCGGCCCTGCCACACCCCCCACCGCGGGGCGCAATCCAATCGCGTCAGCTTTCCGTCTGTGTGGCGATCAAAGTAGTCCTGGTATTCCGAAATGAAACCTGCGACTGCGTCAGAAGGATCATCTTCCACTACCAGAGGAACCCGCTTTGTGCGAATCACATGATCCGGCGTCAACGGTCCTCTCGTAGCGATACTTTTTACATCGCCACGTCTCGCAAACCCGCAACTTTGCACACCACCGTCAAACGCCGCCAGCAGAGGGCGGTTTGCGGCCTGACTCACTTCATATCGGATCGCAGCGAGCTCAAGGGCGGATGCTTCTGCTGTGTCGTTCGCGACAGGCGAGGCCTCGCCCAACGCCTGCTCCGCCTTAGTCACAAGATCGATCATACGGGCGTAACTTTCCCAGGCGTCATCGGCAAAACTGAAGATCCCGTGATTCATCAGGATCATTCCTTCCAGGGTAGACCAGTCAATATCCTCAGTCATCTGTGCAACTTTTTTTGCCAGCACGAATCCCGGCATGACATACGGCACCACCAATAGTCGATCACCATATATCTCACGAACACGCGCTTCCCCACCTGGTGTATTGGTCAGCGTCACGACGGCATCTGCATGGGTGTGATCCACATACCTAAATGGAATCAACGCGTGCAAGATAGCCTCAACAGACGGATTGGGAGCGCCAGGGTCGAGCATGGCAGCCCGCTGGGCACGGACCATGTCGGCATCACTCAGCACGCCAAAGCGGGATAGCTTCAACAAGGCATCGAGCGCGACCGGAGCAAATCCTGGCACTTCTATCGTAGCGAGATCCCAACCGCTGCCTTTGACATATAGAACTTCGTGACGATCGTCGAAGATATCGGAAAACTCTGCTTTAACGGAGGTGTTCCCACCTCCATGCAGTACCAGGTCGGAGGCTTGCCCGATCAAGCGCGACGAATACACCCTGAGGGCAAGAGCATCTTCCCCACACGCAACAGCATCGTTTTCATTCCAGAGATTTTTCAATTCAGATCCAATGTTGCGGGTCTGCGTCGATGACACATAAACCGATCATTCTAACGGCTCAATTGACCTGCAGTTGCGCCTCAAGCCCCTGCCAATCGTCGCGGGGCACCACTCGACAGACACTATCGAGATCGCTGACCCAGGATACAGCGCTCAAAAACGGTGTCCCGTAAACGCGGGTCGCATGCGGTCTTGAAGGCGGGTTCCAGATCACCGAGTCGGCGGGATAATCAACCCAGTCCTCATCGCCTAACCGAAAACCGCAAGGGCCCGTCAGGTTGAAATACATCTCGGAGGCCTGATGAGTGTGATCCCGATAGAGCGTGCGAGGCTTGAGGAAGAACAAACTCAAAAAAAGATCCTGGCTTAAGAAAAAGCTCTCGCTTGGCCCAACCAGACGGCAAACCAGGTTACCGTCTAGAAAACTTTGTCCGACATCTGCTCCTGCTTCGTAATATCCGGCACTGCTGTCCGTCTCCGCATTCCAGTTCAGAGTTGGCGCGGCTGCCGACAAGGCCTCTGCGACTGTCTTGAGGGAAGCTGGAATATGGTCCACCGCTGCCTTGAGTTCGCTCTCGAAATGGAGCGGTATCTGGGGCGGCAACGGTGAGCACCGTTGGCTATCGAGGCCCAATGCGTCCAACCGGGCAATGGTCTGTTGCACCCCGTCGAGTTGTTCCCTTGATTGCAACGCATCATGAATCGCACGGATCAGGAAAGTGATTTTTTCTGAACTCATCTGACTTTTAGTTTCAACCCATAGACCCTCAAACCCGGGGGCGCTCCCGTCACAAAAAGCTGCCGTTTCGGAGTATCCGCCTCAGGCGGCGTTATTCCTCACAGGCGATCACGGCTTCTTCAGGACTAAGGGCTACCTGCAGTTGCAAACGACTAACTTCTTCCAGATAACCTGAGTTGGTCATCTTGTCCAGAAATCCGATAAGCTGATCGTAGTAGCCCGCTATGTTNAGCAAAACGCATGGCTTGTCATGCAGGCCGAGTTGCGCCCAGGTCCACATCTCGAAAAGCTCCTCCAGCGTGCCGATACCGCCCGGCAAAGCGACAAATCCATCTGACAGGTCAGCCATCAACGCTTTGCGCTCGTGCATCGTTTCTACGATGTGCAGGTTTGTCAGCGAAGGATGTGCGATTTCCTTGTCCACCAGAGACTGTGGAATCACACCCGTGACATCGCCGTTTGCTCTCAACACCGCATCAGCGACTGCCCCCATCAACCCGACAGACGCCCCGCCATAGACAAGACCAATGTTCCGTTGAGCCAGCAATGACCCGAATGCCGCAGCGCCCTCAGCATAAGCCTCTAGATCACCATTACTGGATCCACAAAAGACGCATATACGAGTCATCTCGATGCCTCGTATAAACGGGGGTCAACCTCCAGGAAAAGAATGTGCAATTTGTTGACTCGCTTTATCATGAGACGGCAACTAATGTATGATAAGTATGACTTTTGCGCAATTGATTAGGTCATAGGATAAAAGAATGGCAGGCAAGTATATCGACATCACCGCAGCAGACGGCTCGGGTCAATTCAAGGGCTACCTGGCAACGCCCGAAACCGGCTCAGGGCCGGGCATCCTGCTTTTGCAGGAAATCTTCGGAATCAACTGGCACATTCGTGACGTTGCAGACTATTACGCCGAAGAGGGGTATACCGTTCTGGCACCGGATCTCTTCTGGCGCATGGAGCCTGGAGTTGAACTCGGATACAGCGAGGAAGAATTCCAAAAGGCCTTTGGTTTCTATCAAGAGTTTGATATCGCCAAGGCTATCGAGGATATGCAGGCGGCTACATCAGCCTTGCAGGCGCACGATGCTTGTAAGGGAAAAGTCGGCGCCGTAGGCTTTTGTCTAGGAGGCAAACTCAGTTACCTCGCTGCCGCCCACTGCGGCATCGATGCAGCGGTCTGTTATTACGGTGTCGGGATCGAGGCAGACCTTGATCTCGCTGACCAGATCACCTGCCCGATGGTGATGCACTTTGCAGAACTTGATCAGTTTGTGCCGGCCGAAGCGCGCGAGCAGATCACCGGAGCTTTCTCAGGACGTTCTGAAGTCGAGATTTATACCTACGCCGGTACCGATCATGCCTTCAATACACCCGGAAGAGACTCTTATCACAAACCTTCAGCGATGATGGCGCATTCACGCTCAATGGCATGTTTTCGCCGCGCCCTCGGGCCTCACTTTAATCTCAGCGAACTGTGGGATGCGCACTGCTATCACGAGTTCGCCACCCGCGATGTAGACGCCACGATGGCAACGATGGTGGCCTCACCCTATGTTAATCACATCCCCACCCTGACGGGCGGCGTTGGCCATGACCAGTTGAAACGTTTTTACAAGT
Organism: Acidiferrobacteraceae bacterium; assembly: GCA_002713825.1. Classification (GTDB taxonomy): domain Bacteria; phylum Pseudomonadota; class Gammaproteobacteria; order Arenicellales; family UBA868; genus UBA868. The sequence goes on from PAUU01000058.1 coordinate 5,492, forward strand.
ATCACTTCGTCAACAACAATCCCGAAGATACCAAGNTGATCCCGATATCACGCACTGTAGGGGCCGACCGAATAGTGGATGAGATGGTCTTTTGCTTTACGCACACAAGCGAAATTGACTGGATGCTTCCGGGTATTGAACCGACCGGACGTTATGTCGAAGTACCACTAGTGGCCATCGTATGTTTTCGCGGGGACAAGCTCTACAACGAACACATCTACTGGGACCAGGCCTCGGTGCTGGTCCAGATAGGCAAACTCGATNCCGAAGGNCTGCCTGTTGCAGGTGGTGAGAGNGCNAGGAANCTTCAGGATGAATCCCTGCCCTCAAATGAGCTCATGGGNNCATGGTCNTCAAGCGANGGTAAACCTATNTAATGCAGTTCTGNCTAGCAGACNCNTANCACTNTTTTCACTCAACAACGCTGTCATCTACCCAAGCGCTCCCAGAAGCGCCCACCACACCAGGAGGAAGAACAACATGACCATGAATCGACGATCGTTCCTGCAGGTCGCAGGAACTGCCTCATTAGCCGGAGCACTGCCGATGGCGCTCAAGCCAAGCAGTGTTCAGGCAGCAGGCGATACCCTGACCATCGCCTACAACGTCTCACTGCCGAGCTGGGACCCAACAACCGGACTGTCATCGGTTAACCCGGGACTCCAGAGCATATGGAAATCGGTATTTGATCAGTACATTGATCAAAACCCCGATCTTTCATTCAAACCCGGTGTGCTGACTGAGTGGGGCTGGAACGCAGACAAGACCCGGGTACACATGAAAGTCCGTGACGGCGCCACCTGGCAGGATGGTAAGCCGATCACCGGCGAAGATATTGTCTGGAACCTTAACCGGGCCGCCAATCCCGAAAGCGGTAACCCGGTAGGTGGTCTGATATGGGGCTCAGTGGGCAACCTCAAAGCGAACGGAAACGAAGTTACTGGAGACGTCAATGCTTACGTGGCCGACTTCTTCAAATGGATGGCGTTCCTGACGGGGTACATCNTGCCGCCGCACTACTTTGAGAAAGTCGGCGCAGAAGGGTTTGAAAAAGCCCCTATGGGTTCCGGACCGTACCGGGTCGTGGAATTTGTCCGCGGTTCCTTTGTACGCATGGAGGCCTATGACAATTACTGGGGCGGCCAGCCGGCATTTCGTAATGTGATCTTCAAGTTTGTCACCGATGCCACGAGCCGCGTCGCTGAAGTGGAAAGCGGTGCTTCCGACATTACCCTTGCAATTCCTTTTGAGGAATACGACCGTCTCAAAGGGAAGTCCGGTCTCACGGGCGTGACCACACCGGTGTCTGATATTGCGATGATATTTTTCAACGATATCGGCCCCATGGAAGATGCGAACGTGCGAAAGGCGGCTGTGCATGCGGTTGATAAAGAGGCCATTGTTAGCCGACTCCTGCGCGGCTATGGTGTCCCGCTGCATACCCTGCAGGCCCCTGAGTACGCGGCCTTTGATCCCACCACNACGGTGGAATACAACCCGGATCTGGCACGTTCACTTCTCGCCGCTTCCGGTTACTCAAAAGATAACCCGGTGCGCTTCACCATTCAGACCACACGCGGTTACCTGCCCAAGGACTATGAAGTTATCCAGGCAGTCGTAGCGATGTGGCGCAAAGTCGGGATTGAAGCGGAAATCGAAGTGTATGAGGTCGCCAAGCACTACGAGCTACGCGCAACGGATACTTTGGCACCAGCGGCATTCTACAACTGGGGGGATTCAATCGGTGATCCGAATGACTCTACCGGCTTCGCGATGTTTGGCCCTAGCCCGCACTCGACCTGGGACACCGACGATCTGGACGCCATGATCGGTCCCCTGTGGGGAGAGAAAGACGAGGCNAAACGNATNNCNGGCTGGAAGGCNGTGGANAAGTACATNGCNGANAANGCNTATGTTCTGCCNCTCTACCAACAGGTTCAGCCGGTNATTCACCGCTCGAATCTAGANTTCACTCCGCACGTNGCGAACTACGTNCTGCCGNANACCACCAAGCCCAAGGGCTGATTTGCCGGTCAGGTCCTGAGTTCCTGGCAGTTCTGTCTGCTCCAGGAGCTCAGGACTTTTCGCATTCTGTAGCTGCTAAGGCTACCCTGCTCTGATGAGTCACTGGTATCTGATCAACCGCCTGTTGTTGGCTCTGCCGACATTGCTTGGTGCAGTCACTATCACTTTCGTGCTACTTCGCGTTGTCCCGGGTGATCCCATCGCCATGATGACCGGCCCCGGGGCTACCGAAGCAGATATTGCTCAACTGAGAGCACACTACGGGCTTGACCAGTCTATCGTCGATCAGTTCATTATTTATCTGGGTCAACTCTTTACCGGAGATTTCGGCACATCCATCAGTTTGCGCCAGGATGTCGGTGAGTTGATCGCCGGGAGGCTGCCAGTAACCGTCGAACTCGTTGTCATTGCAATGTGTATTGCTGTGGGATTCGCACTGATTCTCGCTCTGAAGGGCGTCTACTGGCGAGATCGCTGGCCGGAACGGCTCATAGACAGCTTTATTGGCGTCATCGTTGCCATCCCCGACTTTCTCTGGGCTTTATCTCTGATCCTGATACTGGGCGTCGCTATTCCAGTGATGCCGATCTTCGGACGCATGGATCTAACCATCTCTTTCGACAGTTGGACGAATTTTTATCTGATAGAAAGCCTGTTGCGCGGTCGTTTTGAAGTAACCCGCTCAGTGCTCTATCACATGGTTCTGCCGGCGCTGTCGCTGGCTCTACCCCTGATGGCAATTACAGCAAGAGTGCTGAAGTCCTGCCTGAATGCAGAAATGAATCGCGAGTACATCACGCTTGCCCGAACACGCGGATTTGGGCGCTTGAGGATCATCTACCGGGAGGCACTACGCAATGCCCTAGTGCCGGCGACTGCGCTCAGTGGCGTACAGTTTACCTTCCTTATCGGAGGCACCGTACTGGTTGAACGTATTTTCGGTTACCCGGGGATCGGTAACATGGCAATTGACGCGGTGATCAACCGGGACCTGCCACTGATTCAGGGACTGGTACTGACTTTTGCCGTGCTCTTTATTCTGGTCAACCTGTTTATTGATATCTGCATTACCCTGATCGATCCAAGGCTTCGGTATGCCTGACGGTAGACCAGACCTTCCCCTGACGTACCGCATACTGCACGAGCCTCGGGCGGTGTTCGGATTGATTGTCTTGGCACTAATGCTTCTGGCTGCTGTGTTCGCGCCATGGCTCAGCCCGCATGATCCGCTTGAGCAAGACTTGCTGTCCTCTTTTCTGCCTCCCTCTTGGCAGGCTAACGGCGACCCCGTGTTCTTGCTTGGCACCGACAACCTTGGCAGGGACATCGTGTCACGTCTGATCTATGGGGCGCGCACCGCACTAATTGTGGCCTTAGTTGCTGCCGCTCTGGCAGCACTGTTGGGCACCGTTTTGGGTATGTTGGCAGGCTTCTATGGAGGCAAGACCGATATGCTGATTTCCCGTGCCGTCGATATCTGGATGTCTTTTCCGGCAGTGCTGCTGTCCATTGTGCTAGTGGCCGTGATTGGCGCAGGTCTGCACGCCGTCATCATTGCTATCGTGATCATTGACTGGACACGGTTTTGCCGAGTGATCCGGGCAGAGACCATGGTGCAGAAGGAACGCGACTATGTTTCTTCCGCCGTAACAATCGGACTGCCCCGAGTCCGCATCCTTTTTCAGGAGATTTTTCCAAATCTCATCCCGCTGCTGATTGTGCTGTTGACCTTGGAGATGGGTATCGCCATTGTGGTTGAGACGATCCTCAGTTTCGTTGGACTCAGTGTGGCTTCTGATACCCCCACCTGGGGCAATCTCATTCAGGAAGGCAGACAGTACATCCATCAAGTCCCCTGGCTTCTCGGTCTGCCGGTCGCCTGCGTCGTCCTGACCGTGCTAGGTCTCAATGCTCTGGGTGACGGAATCAAGGAAGTGATCGATCCGGAGACGCGTCAGTGACGAAGATACTCGCTGTCCGAGACCTGCACCTGGCAATGCGTACCGGCGAGAAGCTGGTGCCGGTACTGCGCGGGATCAACCTCAATCTGCCGCAAGGAGAGGTGCACGGACTCGTCGGTGAATCGGGCGCCGGAAAGACTATGCTGGGGCGCGTCATCCTCGATATTCTGCCGCCCAATGCGGTGGTCACAGCTGGGCACGTGGACTACGCCACGACCGGATCGCCAATCAAATCAGGTGGCCGGATCTTCAGCAACCGAGAGCGATCGGGCATCAGCTTGATTCCGCAGGACCCCATGACCTCTCTTAATCCGGTCAAAAAGATCGGCAAACAGATGGTTGAAATTCTTAATCGGGCGCACACCGACCCACCTAGGGCGCTACAAGAACGTGCCGAAGCGCTCCTCGCTGAGGTGAGGATCAAAAAACCCAAAGAAGTGCTTAAGCAGTACCCGCACCATCTCTCGGGCGGGATGCGTCAGCGGGTACTGATTGCCATGGCTTTCAGCTCTGAACCAGGAATCATCATTGCAGACGAACCCACGACTGCTCTGGATGTGTCGGTACAAAGACGCGTGCTGCGCCTGATTCGTGATCTGCAGAAGGAGCGAAACACGACGATCCTCTTTGTCACCCACGACCTGGGCGTTGTTGCGAAGCTCTGTGACAAGGTGAGTCTTATGCATAGCGGCATGATTCTCGAGCAGGGTCTGGTTTCCGAGGTATTTCATTCGCCCTCTCACCCCTACACCCGGTCTCTGCTCAAGGCCATTCCAAGATACGACCAGCCGCATGAGAAGTTGACCCCTGTGGCAGAAGGCCTCCAGAGCCAATTATTAGATGAAGCCCGCAAATATGATCAGCAACGGCAAGTCTGAAGTCATCCTGGCCAAAAGACTGGGAGTCGCTTTACCGAATTTCGCGGCAAAGCAGTGGTTTCAGCCTACGCCGATGGTGCCGATCCTCAGAGACATTGATCTGCGCGCACACAAAGGTCAGTGTCTTGGCATTGTGGGTGAATCGGGTTCGGGCAAAACCACATTGGGGCGCGCCTTGGTCCGACTGCTCAAACCTACTTCAGGAGAACTGCTGTTTGAGGGGCGGGATATCACTTGCCTGGATGAAGCAGCATTGCGTCCCATCCGCAACCGACTGCAAATGATCTTTCAGGAACCACGGGCCGCACTGAATCCAAGGAGGCGGATTGACGATGCAGTGTCACAGCCGCTGCTGACCTATGCCAAGACAACCAACAACAACGAGGCGCGAGAGCAGGCTTGCGAACTGCTGCGGCAGGTGGGACTGGATCCCGCGTTGGGAAAGCGGTACCCCCGAGAACTCAGCGGTGGTCAACTACAGCGGGCATGTATTGCGCGAGCTATCTCCATTCGGCCTTCCCTAATTGTCGCTGATGAGATCGTCTCGGGCTTGGATATGTCGAGTCAGGCACAGGTACTCAACCTGCTGGACGAACTACGTCAGCAACTGGGTTTGTGTGTCATTTTTATAAGTCACGATCTTTCGGTCGTGCGCAGTATCTGTGATGAAGTGATTGTTCTGCTGGATGGCAGACAGGTCGAATCCGGACCCGTCTCCCGGATGTTCTCGCATCCACAGCGGCGGTACACTCGATCACTAATCCAGGCGGTACCGCTTCCAGAACCTGATAGCGATTGGCTTGAGGATGTTATTGACGAAAACGAAACAGGAAACAGGGCGAAGGCTATGAATATAGAGGGAACAACGGCGCTGGTCACCGGAACCAGTAGGGGAATCGGTCGTGAACTGGTACATGCACTCGTCAAGCGTGGCGCAAAAAAGGTGTATGCGACTGCAAGAAACCTGACAGATATTGAAGATCTTGAAAAATCATGCTCGGGGGTCGTCGAAACGCTCCCGCTGGATATCACCGACGACACGGCGACGCTTGAAACAGCCGAGCAATGTCAGGATGTCGAATTGCTAATCAATAATGCGGGTGTTAACCGGATGTCGGGGCTACTGGCGGCCGAAGGGATTGACGGTGCCCGCCTTGAAATGGAGACAAACTACTTCGGCACCTTGAGAATGTGCCGAGCCTTTGCCCCTGTGCTAAAAAATAACGGCGGCGGCTGTATTGTCAATATGCTCTCCATTCTCTCCCACGTGGCGCTTCCCCTGATGGGCTCTCTGTGCGCCTCCAAGGCGGCAACGCTGAGACTAACGGAAGGGGTACGCGCCGAACTCGACGCCAGCAATACTTTAGTGATTGCCGTGATGCCAGGCGCGGTAGACACGGATATGAGCCGAGACTTTCCACCGCCAAAGATGCCCGCCGCCGAGGTGGCAAAAGCGGTGCTGAATGGCATTGTCGAGGGTCAAGAGGAACTCTTCCCTGGGGAGATGGCGAGCGGACTGCGCGAAGGCCTCAAGGCCGACCCAAAAGGTGTCGAAAAAGAACTCGCGGGCTATCTTCCAGGCTAAGAGGCTATACCAACGCTGACATAGGCAATCCCAATTTCACCTGAGGCAAGTACCGTTTTCTGTAATGAGTTCACGTAAACTTCGGGCATCAATTCAATTTTCAATCTAGGAGCACAAACCAATGGCACTAAAACGAATTCAAGTCGGCGAGCGAATGAGTCAGGCGGTGATTCATGGCAACATAGTCTATACGGCAGGTCAGGTGGCGCTTGGCGCGCCCGGTGAGAGCGCGGCAGATCAAACCCGCGATATCCTCTCCCGAATTGATGCATTGCTCTCGGAAGCAGGCACCGATAAGTCCAAACTCATCTCTGCAACGATATGGCTGTCAGACATGAGCTCTTTCAATGAAATGAATGAGGTATGGGATGCCTGGGTCACCCCAGGGGACACACCGGCAAGAGCCTGTGTCGAGTCCAAACTGGCCGCACCTCAGTTCACAGTGGAAATCGGAGTCATCGCGGCGCTGGATTAAGGCGCCCCGCTAGCCATGCGCATTGTGATTCTGGGGGCGGGCCTCGCCGGAATCACCAGCGCCTGGGAGTGCCTTCGTGACGGTCACGAGGTAACTGTCCTCGATCGTGCAAAGGCACCTGCCGATTTCACGTCCCGTGCCAACGCGGGCCTTATCGCGCCCGGTCACGCTTTTGCATGGGCATCACCCAGCGTCCCGCGCATCATGCTGCGCTCACTTTGGCGCAATGATCAGGCCATCCGCTACCGGCCCAGCGTCAATCCCAGACAATGGCGCTGGCTGGCGCAGTTTCTCGGCCAATGCACCGCTGACAACGCTCGCGCCAATACGCTACGCAAGACCCGTTTGTGCCAGTACTCTCAGTCGCGACTGCACACGGTTGCACAAGAAACCGGCTTTCAGTACGACCGTAATACCGGCGGCCTGATCTACTTCTATCGCTCCAGCCAGTCTTTTGAAGCAGCGGCCGTCAAAAGTGAAATCCTCTCAAGCGCCGGAATCAAGATTGAGGCCCTCGATAGAGACCAGGTCATTGCGCGGGATCCGGGTCTGGCGGATGCCCGGGATGAGATTGCCGGGGCTCTGTTCGTCCCGACAGATGAAAGCGGTGATGCGCGAGCCTTTACTGATGCCCTAGCCACACGCTGCACCGAACGGGGCGCCGCGATCCATATGCAGACTGAAATCACGGGCTTTTCAAAAACCCAAGATCGGATCAGCGCGGTCACCACCTCCCGGGGTGAAATCGAGGGAGACCTTTTTGTGTTGGCTTTGGGTGTATTCAGTCCCGTATTGTCGCGTCAGTTAGGGTTTTCCCTGCCGATCTATCCCGTCAAGGGTTATTCCGTCACTCTGCCTGCAGATAATGCACATCTGCTTCCCCGCTATGGGGGCGTAGATGAAGACAATCTGCTGGCCTACTGTCCGATGGGGAATCGTCTGCGCATCACAGCCACGGCAGAAATCGGGAGTTA
>PAUU01000062.1 GCA_002713825.1 Acidiferrobacteraceae bacterium
ACGTGGTCATAATATTTGGCTCAACCGACATGCAGTACAAGTACCAGTAGGACTAGAACTGGGAACCAGTCCACAGGGCTATATCCAGAAACAATTGACGACATCATGAGAGCTCCTGATGTTTTGTCATGGATTTCAAAGGAGTGTGTGTGCGTGTGATAGACATGCCTTCGAACCCCAAACGTAACCATCTCAGCAAGCCCAAAGGTTAACTTTTTAAATGGGCTTTATGCTTGTATAGCAGTGTATTGAAGAGTTAATAGGTAAACTTTTTTTGCTTCCATCTAATATCTTTTTCTCGCATTCAAAGATCGCTTAAAAATAAAACAGTGACTACCATCAATCCCAAGGTAGTCAGCCAAAAAATCCAATAACTGAAAAAGAAGGACATGACACCAAGATCGGCTAGAGAAACGACGAGCAGCGGCAAGAACCCAAGACCGATTGCTCCTATAGGTATCACAATCCAATTCCACAAACACCGTTTAAGCATTGGTCCTCCTTGCACTCACACAGCCTCTTCGAGCCATCATTTCCGCAACAAGAATACCGAGGTAGTCCGCCAGAAGATCCAATAACTCAAATTGTCTGGCATCTATCAGTAACTGCGAAGACTCTTCAAGCGTTACCAAAGCGATAGTCACGATGGTCCCAACGAACAGGCTCGATCCCCAAAGAAACAACCGCTTTGCATTGAAAGCAAAGATCAATACCCAACTAAGACCACCTACCAAAAAGAAATGTATGACCTTATCAATGCCTGGATACTGGCCTGCGTATTCCCGGAACCAGGACATCAAGCCCAGGTCGGCTAAAGCAACAACGAGCAAAATAAATATGCAGTAAGCGATTTGTAGGAGACGAATGTTCTGCATATGTTGCTGCCGATGTTGTTTACTCCCGAGTTATCCTATTGAACCGAAGTGGTATAGCCACTGGATCAAGCAGATCATGATCGCTAACCGTGGTAACGATAAATAAATCATCCCTATCACTCCCAATCTTCGAACCCCATAGATGAGCCTGACCTAGTGAGGTTCCTCGATTGCTTCCTGCAACTGCACACGACTGCCCTCCATATGGATTAGTACAGCCAGTTGCGGTGAAGTGCTCAGCAATATATTTGGCAAAAAAACGAGAAGTCGACTCGGGGCCAGAGCATGGGCGTAAGACCTGCTCTCTCCTGGTGCCCTTACGAGTCATCATCTTCACCCCAGATGCGCCAGCAGAACACGTTTCGAACGCGGACTCCGCAAATCTTTTTATACGAGTATGATTTTCGTCCGCAGAGTGAATCCCTGAATTAGCGTGAAAAATCCAACCGCCAATCAGTAATACGAAAATCGCGACGATAACTACCAAAATTTTAAAGATAGTGGCGCTTATGACTGCCAAAATCTTAAAAACTGGAACAATATTTAGATTCACCATTTAAGCGCATACCCTGCCAATCATGCACGGTTGTTTTAGCCAGAACGATATGCTCCGTAAGTTCGAAAAAAGTGAGAATGCGAAGGGCATCAAACCAACTGCCAAAGTGATTCTTAATCTGACCCGGCCGGAAGCGCTTTTTATTCGAGAAGACAACTTCCTAAAGAGTAGGTAAACCAGGAATAAAAGCACGGTCACTATCGAAAAAAGCAATCGATTAAATTCGAGAGTCTCAGATCCTTTAAGTAGTCTGAAATATTCTTCACCACTGTCTACTTGCCAACCATTTAATATGAATACGCTGGAGCAAATGGCGGGCAACCAACCAACGCTAATCAAATACATATGATTCGATAATGCATCATTGGTCACGTCTAATGATTTCTTTTTGGGCGAGCATAACCATGCGATCCATCCGAGTTGGATTAGTAGCAGATACGGAAAGCTCGCGATAAGAAACACGAAGCCGATAAAAAGCCCGAATAGATAAATGTCAGCCACTATGTCCACACATAAATCACTTACACACCCGCCAGACATACTTCGGCTTCTCGTCTGTACCTATGTTGATGTTCATGAATGTGTTTAGTTTTTGATCGGAATGCGCTGCCTTTTGAGCCTTGCCGAAGCTGTTTTGGTTTTGCTCGACGAACTCACGAATTCGTTCTCTGAGCTCTCTTTTCTCTGACTTCATAGAAATGTCGGGGCCGCAATAAACATGAGGAGCAGAAAAGTGAACAACACAGTGCCAAGTATTCCGCACGCGGTTATCCACCAGAACCAGATCTTGAGTCCCGTCTTAGTCATCTTGGGTCCGTTGAGTTGCTTCCGCTTTTAATGCCGTAGAGGTCCTTTTCACCGTGCAAACTGTCCTGTCACCCGCCTCGTTGACAACCTCCACGTGCACATAACGCGGTATCTTTTCGGATACTCGATCAAATACGAATTCCAAAAGTGATTTCTGCGTAGTCTTGGTTTCCATGAGGCGCTCCCTATTCAAAGATCTCAAGGAACTCTCTCTTGATATTGAACCGGCTTCGGAAATCTTCCCAGCTCTCTCGGTCTTTCTGATACTTCCCGAACTGCTTTTGATACTTCTCGAACTGCTTTTTAAACATTACGTCCTCAAGACTTGTTTGATGCCAACCTTGCTCTATTCGCCCTAGGTGTACTAGTTGCCCTAGTTGTCCTACCTGTTTGACTTCTGGGATCAGCATCTCTCGGGAGACTACGAATGAATTGCTGATTAAGGAAAGTGCCTCATAGTTAATGAGATTGTTCACTCTTCCTTTAAACTTCCACGCAAAATTGGAGTCTGCACTCACCTTCCATTGTTCGTAATCTTCAAGATCAATCACCCACCCCTGCCTACCTATCCTTAGCCAAAGGTCCTCACAGTTACCGTAGTGGACATACATGACTGTTGCCTTGAGCGACTCTGTCCAGAATCTCAGACATATTCGTGGCTTTCGTACTGCACCCGTACCCGCGCGTTCTGCAATAGAAACTAGACTCCTAAAGTCGTTAAGGTTCTTGTTGACCGTAGGTATACGAACCTCAAATTCTGTTCGACCAAAAAGCTCTTCCGCCCAAGCACCTCCTTTCAGCCATTGAGAAGCATTTTCCGTCTTGGCTAACTCCGAGTTGACGTGATAGATCAGCTGACTGACGGGCAACACAGACACTACTGAGTACATGAGGGTGAAAAGAAGCAGCGTACTCCTGACCGTATCGGCCGCTTTTTTCTTAACCGAGAAGGAAAATAAGAGTGTCAGCAGGACAGCACAGAACGCAACGACATAACTTGAATAGAACTTCTCGTAGCTAAGTCCTGTCGAGGCAATATAGAGATAAAGCTTATGCGCTGATGAAATCAGCACTAACGTTGACGCGAGCACAAAAACGGAAAGCAGAATCTGTACGGCCCGATTCGTGGTTCGGTAAAGCAGCATGAAGCCAAAGACGTTGATGAGGGAGAGTACAACCAACTGCCAGAACCCGGTTTTGACTAAAGAGGTAATCTCATCGAGTTCAATTGGAAGCGAATCCATCCAGAGCTGTTCCGCCTGCACAAAGAGAAATAAGAAGTAGATTGCAAGTACGCCTGACAAAACAATTCCCGAAACCAGCGAGTCGATAGGCGTGCGCTCCACGACACCTTCATCCCGCGCGCCTGTTTTCTTGCGGATGCAGATTCCAAGAAGCGCCACCGCTACCAATATCGCAACCGGAATCTTGAGAAAAAGGGATATATCGACAACCTCTAGAATCCACGTGCCTAAGTTCCCAATCCGGAACGCGAAAAGCGGGTCAGCTGAGAATAAGAGCCAGATAGCGACCGGCAATATGGCGATCAAGAGACATATGCCCCATGTGATCCTCTCAACTGTGCGGTGATCCACTTTGGATGATCTCGATACAGCTGAAACATAGGCTCGCCAAGCAGGCATGAAAGACGCGAACACAACAGAGAGAATGCGCACGCCTGCATCGGTTAACGCCTGTTGCGTGTGTAAGAGCCGTCCCCAAAGGTGATCACTGCTCGCGACAAAGTTCCAAATCAGAACTGCAGGGAAAATGAAGCAGTTGAGCGGCTCAAAGAAGCTGTTTTGATACAGACTAAAACTGAGCGCGATCACAAGTGAGGGCGCAATCCATGTCAGATCGCGATATTCAAGAGGACGCTCTTTAGCCCGTGTGACTGCAAGCAGAACGGTTAGCGCATAGATAAAGATGGTCGCGTTAAATCCAAGACCCTTAACGCCGATAAACCAGACATCCCAGAAGAAAAACGCTGCGTAAAATCCCAGGACCGCACTTAAGATCGCCTCTAGGCTGTATTCCTTTATATCGATTACGACTGCCGGCTTCTTCGCTTCTTTTTTAGGCCACCGGTCATCCTCGAAGATATCGCTCAACTCTGCCATGCCGTCTCCTTTACGAGCTAAATTAATCCGGCGGACCGATAACAAAGGGAGGAGGAGTCCAGACCGAAGAACTCTGTTATCGTTTCGATGCCGCCGGTCACCGCCTAACCAATCTCCGGGCTGTTGTACTGACGGTGATTCTTGTGCCACAAGGCCCAATCAACACCCTGAAAACACATGAAAGACTGTGCAGACATCGTGCAGATTTGCTGGATTTACGGCTCAGTCCCTTGGTTCTTGCGCCCTAAAGATAGACAATTGCTAAACTTGTTTTAAGAAGTAAGAAGATGAATAAAGTACTTGTCGTAGAAGATGATCAAGGCATCCGCCAGATCATCAAACACAACCTGGTTCGAGAATCCTTCACCGTTTTCGAGGCCGAGGACGGCGTAGAAGGCTTGGCTGTAGCGCAGGACAATAATCCCGATCTCGTCATCCTTGATGTCGAAATGCCCAAAATGGATGGGATCGATTTCTGTTTAAGGTTAAGAGAGTTCTCCACTATTCCTGTCATATTTCTTTCAGGAAAAAAGGATGAGCAGGACCGTATCCAGGGCTTTGCCGCGGGTGGTGACGACTACGTCACCAAACCTTTCAGTAAGCGCGAGCTCGTGATGAAGGTCCAGGCGATGATGAAGCGCGCACAACAGGCGCCATCATCAATCGTTGCCGAAAATAACAATCCGGAGGCGCTCTCCCACCACAAGATCCGGATGGATCTAGGTCAACATCGCGTCTTCTGGGAAGACCAGGAAGTCTCTCTCACCAAGAATGAGTTTCATATTCTCAAAGTAATGCTCAGCGAACCTAGTCGTGTTCACCCGCGCGACAAGTTGATGGATCGGGTAGTCGAAGACCGAACAATCGACAGCCATGTCCGCGGCATTCGCGATAAGTTCAAGGCTTTTGGAGTTGATCCCATAGAGACCCGCCGAGGCGTTGGTTTCATCCTCAAGCAATGGGGCTAAGACGCTTTTTATCCCAACATCGACCCTCATTGAGGGTTCTGCTTCTCGGCTCATTCTTTTTTCTCTTCGGAATAACGGTAATCGGCATTAGTATTGGCGCATACAAGATTACTGCTAGCCAATTTCTGGTCAAGCAAACCAAAGACAATCTCTGCGCTCAAACCACCCTACTAGCGCACTTCTTCAGTTACGACCTAGCTCGAGAAGCGGATTCACGCGGAATCGAACTCCCCAAAATAGGCGTCGAGAAACAAGCACCTTCAGGAGCCGAACCGTCAACCAGTCTTGGCTGTCGGGCAGAGTCGATTAATCCCGCACCTCTACCTCCGGCCCCAGATCCTGGGCCCGGGAATAGAGTAGATCCAATTTTTCAAACGGTAGGCGAGGTTTTCAGTGCCACGCTTAAAAAAAGCGTGAGTTCCACTCTCACTGGCATCCGGATCCTCGACCCTTACGGAACCGTACTCGCTTCGTCCAACGAGGAAGTTGGCCTTTCGCTTGCAAATCGCCAAGAGGTACAAGCAGCTCTCAAAGGAACAGCCGTCTGGAACTTAAGAGAAAAGAAGCCAGAGCCCGGACAGGAAAAACTAATTCACTGGTGGAACTTCTTTGACCTCAGTAACCTGCAACTTCTGTTCCATGAAGGCTCAATATTAATTAGTCGCCCAGCCAACGCCCGGGTCTACGTTAATACTCCAATCATTGTTGATAATCAGGTGCTTGGCGTCGTGGTAGCGTCTCGATCACCCTTAACAATGTTCCAGGTCGCGCGACGATACCTAGACATTTTTCTCTTGGTCGCTGTTTTAGTAGTCGGTTTGTCGGTTTTTCTCAGTATTTTTATGGCACGACGCCTGTCCAATACTGTCAACACTATTGTTGATCGAGCCAAAAGATACAAGCAGGGAGAACGCGGCGAGTTTAAAACTCCTCTCCAACGGCCTTTATCTAGGGAACATCATCAGCTTCTGCTGAGCGTTACTGAAATGGCCAATGAGCTTGAAAAACGAGAGGAACACGCCCAGTACCTTGCCTCCCATACAGTTCACGAACTCAGTAATCCACTGACTTCTATTCAGGGTGCGATCGAGATTCTAAATGAAGACTTTGACACCTTATCGGACAGCGAGCGCTCCGAATTCATTGTCCTGATTAAGTCCAAGACGAATGAGCTCAGTTCATTAATTGATGAACTTCATGAGAGAACTCAAGCAGATCGAGTTACTCAAATTGAGCGTTTTGAGGTAAACACTCATCACCTAGTCGAACAGATCCAGAGCGATTTTCCTTCTCTCGCAATCATGGATTTATTTGAAGGTTCGGACGTAGCAATTGACCTTGGGCTATCTGGCGTAGCGCTTGAGTCAATAATCAAGAGTCTTATTGATAATGCTTATAAACACGGCGGAGACAGCGTCTCAGTCGGCTTACAGATAACCAAAGCGAGGACTAGTCCAGATTTTTTAGAAATTCGCGTCTCGGATACAGGCTCTGGGGTAGACAAAAAGTATCGTGATTCAATCTTTGAACCGCTTTTTTCGACTAAGCCTACCCGGGCGATAAGCGGCCTAGGTCTAGCAAACGTACGGAAACTGATGGAATTTGCCGGTGGAACAATCGAACTTGTAGACGGCGACTCGGGCGCAACATTCCAACTTCTACTACCAATCTTGGAAACCTCTTAAATCCCTCCGCTGTTCGGACGGGATATATATAAATACAAGAAGCCCACTGGGGGGGTGTACCCTAGGGTGGAGCCAATGAGACAGCCCGTGGGCGGGCCAAAATATAGCCTCAGACCTACTTCCACTAACAGCGTTCGCTTTAATCTACTGGCGTCCATCCCAGATCATCCAAATCCGGCACTAATGACGGTAGCATTGACGGTAACTTTTCAGGGACGAGAATTACTTCCCGCTATTTCAGTAACTTATGTGGTGATCCCAGGTCTTCCGGGCCCACCAAACTTCAAACAGGTCCTGTCTAAAGATATGGGTAAGACCTAGTATCAAAGACATCGGCAACGGTTTCGGTAAAAAGGAATTGTTCCCCAGCACTTAGCCCTTATTTGACTCTCAAATAAAGAAGACTAAAACCCAGTCTAATAAGCTGGGGCGGCAGCAAAGTCTCTACTTGGTAATGAACAACTCTAGGCATTACTATCACCGAATCAAAATCATAAGAAAGTGAATCTGAGCATGATTGCACAATACAAGGGGATGGACGCCAGCACGCTGGAGGTTGAATACAATCTCAGGGTGAGACGGGGTCGGGATTTTGAGGACTTGGTTCACAGGTGGTTGGATCGTAGCGCGGCACATCGGAATGCCTCCGGCGCTAGCGTTAACTTGGCGTATGGTACGGGAGAGCGAGAAAAACTGGACTGGTTCCCAGGTGGTGATGCCAATAGTCCCGCGCTGATATTTATCCACGGCGGCTATTGGCAAAGGGGTGACAAAAGTATGTACAGCTTTGTCAGCGAATCATTTATCAGGCATGGTGTCTCGGTGGCCGTACTGAATTATGATCTGACTCCCTCGGTTCGAATGCCGGAAATCCCATTCCAGATACAAAAGGCCGTCTCATGGGTCTGGCACAACGCGCCAGACTTGGGTTTCTCCAGGAACCAGCTTTTCGTATCCGGTCACTCCGCAGGGGGCCATCTGACTGCCAGGATGATGGCAACAGACTGGCCCTCTTTGGATGCCGGCCTGCCTCCAGACCTAATTAGAGGCGGCATACCCATATCGGGACTGTATGAATTGGAGCCGCTAGTTCATACGTCCATCAACGAAGGGCCCCAGATGGGCATCGCAGAGGCCCGCACTGAAAGCCCGTGCAACATTCCTCCGGTGACAAACGCACCCCAACTCGTGGCAGTCGGCGGTGGGGAAACCGCCGAATTCCTGCGCCAGTCAGATGACTATGCGAATCAGTACCGCACAAGCGAGAGGCTTATGGAAAGATTCGACGTTTTAAAGGACGATCACTTTGATGAACTGGAGACGTTGGCTCGGGATGACAGCCTATTCTTTGAAAAAAGTATGCAGCTGATTAACAGCTGACCTGAGCATTAAACAAGGGTGCTTGCAGAGGTCCTAAAAGCCGACCTGGTCGCCGCCCTTTAATGCCAACCTTTGTCTGGCTTCATCCGGAGTAGCAATCGTCAAAGACAGGTCTTCCAAGATTCGACGGATCTTTGATACCTGCTGCGCGTTGTTTTCCGCCATCTGACCCTTTCCGAGGTACAAACTGTCTTCCAGTCCAACTCGGACGTTACCCCCAGAGATCCCAGCCCGGGTGACATAAGGCATTTGGAACCGTCCCGCCGCCAACACGGACCATTCATGGTCTTCACCAAACAGTTTCAGTGCCATACGGCGCATGTGGATCAGGTTCTCCTCATCCGCTCCAATACCGCCGAGGATGCCAAAGATGGTTTGTACAAAAAGGGGCGGCTTGACCAGACCCCGATCGAGGAAATGCGCTAAGTTGTAAAGGTGACCGACATCGTAGCACTCGAACTCAAAACGGGTACCGCAGCCCTCTCCCAGTTTTTCGAGTATGGTCTCGATATCCTTGAAGGTGTTTCTGAAGATAAAGTCCCGAGTCATCTCCAGGAATTTCGGCTCCCAGTCATGCCTCCACTCAGGATACTTAGCAAGCAATGGATACAGGCCAAAATTCATTGACCCCATGTTCAGTGAGGCCATCTCGGGGCTCGCATGCAAAGCTGCGGCGATCCGCTCATCGACTGTCATGCCGGGTCCACCCCCGGTTGAAATGTTGATTACCGCATCCGTCTCGGACTTGATTTTCGGCAGGAACTGCATGAACACCGCAGGGTCTGGCGTAGGACGACCATTTCCGGGATCGCGGGCATGTAGGTGCAATATGGCAGCGCCTGCATGCGCAGCATCGATGGCCTGACTGGCAATTTCACCCGGGGTAATCGGGAGGTGGTCGGACATGGTCGGCGTATGTATGCTGCCGGTGACCGCGCAGGTGATGATGACGGGTTTAGTGCTCATGTTACGCTGTAATCTGGTATCGCGAAATCAGTATAAACAATCACCTGCAATTAGTGTAGGCGAACACCATCAGGGGAGACGAACCAAATGTCGAGACTGCCAGAATTTGATCCGCGAGAGTTGGATGACGCTCAGAAAAACGTTTACAACATCATCGTTTCTGGACCACGGGGCAAATTTGGTGGCCCGTTTTATGCCCTCATCCATGCACCCGGCTTAGCGGATGCGACCCAGGCACTCGGCGCCGCTCTTCGATTCAATACCCAACTGACCCCCCAGTATCGTGAGACCGCTATTCTCATTGCTGCGCGGTTCTGGCTAAATGTAGTGGAGTGGGATGCGCATGTCCCAATTGCAATTGATGTGGGCGTACCCAGGGAGTGCATTAAGGGAATACTGCACCGGGACATTTCGAATTCAGTTGCCGTGGAATACCGGGTCCTCCACAGTTTCTGCTGGGAGTTACTGGAACATAAGCAGGTGTCCGACGCCGTCTATTCCGAAACTGCCAAGCGTATTGGGCTAGAGCAGGTGGTGGAGCTGGTGTCGGTAGTTGGCTATTTCGGGCTGCTCGCCATGCAATTAAACACTTTTCACATTCTGCCCGACCCCAGGGATGGGAAGCCGCCGCCGGAACTGTCGCTATCAGTGGTCAGCCCGAACGCAGGAGCTTGACAGTTGAGGTCGCCATTGCGACCAAGTTATCTCCCTGGTGAAGCTCTCCATTGAGGTAGGCGATATTCCGACCAGCGTGAACCACACGTCCGCTCCCGATAAAACACCCGTTTCGTCCAACCTGCATGAAGCTCGCCTTCATTTCCAGGGTCGCCACTCCATCGCAAAGGTTGGGCATTCCGATAGCGGCGTAGGCCATGACTGCATCGAGCATCCCTGAAATATAGCCACCCTGAACGATGTCGCCGGAGTGGCAAAAGCGTTCATCGGTCTCGAACGACATGACGAGGGTGCTTGCGTCCTGATCGAAACCGGTTGCGCGCCCCTGAAGGGTTTCGACTGAAGGGGGCCACTGACTATTGAGGAACGATACTATTTCTTCGTTTGTCATTTCGCGCTCTCTACATGGTCCCGGATGATCTCCTGGGCAGCATTGTGCCCGGGAATTCCGCTTACAGTACCACCTGGCCAGGTTCCCGAGCCACAAAGATACAGTCCTCGCGTCGGTGTCCTATAGTCTGCGCAGTGAGGTAATGGGCGCAGTCCAAACATTCTTGACGGCAACATGTCGAGGTGCATGATGTTGGCATCCCGCAGTCCAAACTCGTTTTCCAGGTCCTGGGGGCTCAAGGCTCTGTAATCTATCAAACGATCTTTTAGGTCAGGCATGTATTGACTGATGGTTTCTATGCATCGTTTGGCCATGCGGTCACGCTCTGTCTCCCACGAACTCTCAGCCAGTTCCACCGGGGCATGCCAGATATTGCAACTCATAATATGCTTACCTTCAGGAGCCATGCCCGGGCTGGTCACAGAAGGAATCAACCCCAAGATGATCGGATGCTCTGAAGGGCGCCCGAATTTCGCATCATCATAAGCTCGTTCCATGTAATCTAGACTCGGCGCAAGTCTGAACTGGCAGCTAGCGTATTCCCGTTCGAGCCCGGCTGGAGCGGCAGCAAACGAGGGCAAGCCTTCCAGTGCCAATGCCAGCTTGAATGCGGATCCCCGGTTGGGGAGCCTGTCCACTTCCTGGCTGAATTCCATTTCATTGTTCGAATCGTCAAGCAACTCCGAAAGGGTTGTTTTCGGATGCAGGTTGGAAGCAACGCAACTTGTGCGGATGAACTCACCGTTATCAAGCTCGATCCCTTCCACACCTTGTAATCCAGAGATAATCCGCACTACCGGAGCCCCAACTCGCACCTCTCCCCCGTAGGCCTCTACACTCGCCTGCATGGCTTTGGTAACCGCACCCATTCCACCCACGGGGAGCCCAGTAGACCCTCTTAGGTACTGCTTGCGGGGATCATGGGCTGCGTCAATGCTGGATGACGCCAGGGATAATGGCCGCATAAGGAGTAGGTACGCAGTACCGGGTGTATAGGGGCCAGCCAAGTTTGAGGTGGCGCTAATTGCTGCGATCACGGATTTAAGCTGCTCAGATTCAAGCCATCCATCGAGCAGATCTTTAAGACTGCCCAATACAATACTGGAGAAAGCCTGTTCATCTTCCGGTGTTTGCAACTTCTGCGTTACCTCAGCAAGGGTCGGTGGTGGCTTAAAAAGCGAGACACCAAACTTCTTTGCAAACGAATTCAAGTACTCAAAAAATTGTCCGTACGCAGCGATATCATGTTCAGAAAATTTCCGTATTTCCGCGGCAGTTTTCTCCGGATCTCGCCATGCGACCATTGCCCTGCCATCGGGAAATGGAACAACCAGCGAGGGATCTGGCGGAACAAACCGAAGGCCAAACTTCGCAAGTTCCAAATCCGCAACCACCTTGGGTTCCAGAGAACCCGGAGAATTCGGCATTGATGCCTTGTAACCCGGCATGAATTCATACTCAGTACTGAGTCCCCCGACCCAGTCTCTTTGCTCCAGAACCAATGTTTTCAAACCTGCGCGAGCCAGATATCCAGCACAAGTCAAGCCGTTGTGGCCAGCGCCGATGACAACTACGTCGTAATCGCTGTTACTGGGCACTATCAAAACTCACAGGTTCGGGCGAAAGAGGTGTGTTGCCGAGTATCCGGTCCGCAATCTTCTCTGCAATCATGATAGTCGGAGCATTGGTATTGCCGCTGGTGATCTCGGGCATGATTGAAGCATCAACCACTCTTAACCCACCAACACTGTGCACTCTGCACTGATGGTCTACCACCGACTCGTCATCCTGACCCATCCTGCAGGTACCGCAAGGATGCTTGGTCGAACGCAGGGTCTGCTTGATGAAAGCATCCAGCTTGCCTTCCGAAGTTGGTTTTCCCGGGGCAATCTCATAGCCCAGGAAAGGCGAAAACGCACTGGCACCCAAAATTTCGCGGGTCGTTTCAATGCCTTTTCGCAGCTCGACATAGTCCCGGGATGATTCCAAGTAGTTGAATAAAATGGAAGGTGGGTCGCAAGGATTAGCGCTTTTCAACTCCACACAGCCACGACTGTTAGAGCGCAACAGGGAGAGGGCGACCTGGAAACCGTGGGGTTGTTTCGGAGCTCTTCCATCATCATCCACTAACAGCGGAATAAAGAGAAGTTGCAGGTCCGGACGATCAATCCCGATCCGCGATTTTACGTATCCCGCAATCTCGAAATGATTGGTTGCTCCAGGCCCCTTTCTTGTCAGCAACCACTGCAGGCCAACTAGCATTTTTCGATGGGGCTCGAGCAACCGGGTATGGCTAACAGGCTGTTCACATGCATACTTGACGCTAACATTCACGTGGTCCTGAAGATTTCGGCCGACACCGGCCAGGTCAAGAACCGGATCTATGCCGGTATCCAGCAAATGCTCAGCGGGACCAATTCCAGATAACATCAACAGCTTAGGGGAATCGATCGCCCCCGCACTAAGGATGATCTCCCGCCGACTCCGGATAGAGCGGAAGTTCTCGTCCGAGAAGATCTCTACACCTGTTGCCTGATCACCCTCCAGCACAATTCGTGAGACCGTGCTGTTACATACTATATGTAGATTCTTCCTGCTTCGGATCGGGTCCAAGTAAGCGGTTGCAGCACTCTCTCGCTGGCCGTTCCGGATGGTCTGGTCCATGGGCCCGAATCCGTCTTGGTGCTCGCCATTTACATCTGGATTCCAGCGGTAACCAGATTCCTTGACCGCATCTGCAAATACTCCACAAAGAGGATTGGAGAACTCTGGCGCGATAACTGATAGCGGTCCAGAGCCACCCCTGAAGCGACTTTCTCCCTTGCTGAATGTTTCAAGCTTCTTGAAATATGGCAGGCACTGGTCATAAGCCCAGTCGTCAAAGCCAGTGGACTCTGCCCATTTATCGAAGTCCAGTGAATTGCCGCGCACAAAGCACATGGCGTTAATGGAAGACGAACCGCCAAGTACCCGGCCCCGGGGACAATGCAGTTGGCGGTTATCCAGGTAGGGCTCCGGATCACCGACAAAATTCTGGTCGTACTTTCTGCTGTTGATGGCATGGGCGAAAGCACTAGGCATCTTTAGAAAGATACTCTGGTCTCGAGGGCCGGCTTCCAGTAGCAGCACCGATATGTCTGGATCTTCGGAGAGCCTGTTAGCCAGTACGCAGCCGGAAGATCCTGCTCCTACAATGATGTAGTCATAGTCTTTGCTGG
Organism: Acidiferrobacteraceae bacterium; assembly: GCA_002713825.1. Lineage (GTDB taxonomy): Bacteria > Pseudomonadota > Gammaproteobacteria > Arenicellales > UBA868 > UBA868. Next base: position 13,642 of record PAUU01000062.1, read on the forward strand.
ACATGACCGCCCCCTAACCGAAAATATTCTCAGAGCCTGACGTTAATCGACTTCAGTTGGGTATAACTCAAGAGTTCCTGCATACTGCCCTCGCGTCCGGTGCCGCTGGACTTGACTCCGCCAAAAGGGGACCCTAGAGAGAAAGAGACGGGGCCGTTGACCTCGACATATCCACATTCCAGGCGACTGGCCATTCGGTGGACGCGTGACAGGTTATTACCCATAATCACTGCAGCTAACCCATAAGGTACGGAGTTGGCAATTACCAGGGCTTCTTCATCCACTTTCCATTTGAGCACAGTAATCACCGGGCCGTATATCTCTTCCCGGGCAATGCGCATTTCGGGAGTAGCATCGGAAAAAATCGCAGGAGAGATAAATAATCCCTGCGCCATGTCACCGTCCAAGATAGGGTTGCCACCACATACCAGCGTGGCTCCTTCCGCCAGCCCGGATTCGATGTATTCCATGACCTTACGGAACTGAGCCCGATGGCTGATGGATCCCATTTCGGAAGCGGGATCGAAGGGCATGGCAACGTTGACAGCGCGGAACCGTTTGGCCAGCTCCTCGATAAATTGATCATGCAACGATTCGTGAACCAGCACCCTAGAAGTTGAAGTACAGGAGTGTCCCTGCCACTTAAAGTTCATGCCGCGTAGCGCCGTAGCCAGACTCAGTTCGAGATCTGCGTCTTCAAAAATGATCATGGGCGTCTTGCCGCCAAGTTCCAACGTCGTGGTCTTAAGAGACTCTGCCCCTAATCTGAGCGCCATCTTACCGACTTCGGTACTGCCAGTTACAGACATCCTTGGAATTCCCGGATGTTCCATCAAACCTTGTGCAGCCCGGCTATTACTGCCACTGATCACGTTGATCACCCCCCTGGGAACAACGTCCTTTACAAGTTCCCCGAAACGCAAAGCCGACAGAGCAGTATGGGGAGAAGGCTTAAGAATCACGGTATTACCAGTGAGCAACGGTGCGGCAATCCCTGACCCGAGACTCTGGATGGGGTGGTTAAATGGGAGTAATTTAGCCACGACCCCATAAGGCTCCAAGCGGGTGTAGTGCAGACTGTTGTCCACCTGAGTCGATTCCCCCTTAAGCTCATTCGCAATACCACAAAAGTAATCAGCCATGAACGCGCCACCCTCCGCATCGTGACGCATGTGGGAATACACGTTTCCGTTCTCCAGAGAGTCGAGGGCGCCTAGTTCCGCTGAATACTGCCTCAGAATCGCGGCAACTTCCCCCAGGCACCGCTGGCGGTCGCCGAGCGTGCGCGACGCCCATTCTGGCTGGGCACTCTGTGCCGATCTGACTGCGCGATCCAGGTCTTCGCCGGAGGCGTCAGGAAATTGCTTTATAACTTGACCGTTCGCAGGATTGATCGTATCCACCATGGCCGCATCAGCCGCATCGCATAATTCTCCATCGATCAGCATCCGGTGTTCTTGGGAGACGATCGTTTTTAGGTTGATGTCGGACATTTTAAATTCCCAAGATTAGTCTCAGTCTGGATACTGAAATGAAACGCGACCTAAAGCCACCAGAATGACTAGCCAAACCCTGTTTTGCAAGGGTTCGTCTTAGTCAGCACCGAATTTTACGCGGGTTATTTTCTGTCAATCCCCTCCTAGGGAAAACGGCCGCCCTTTCTCCAGAACGACAGGATTTGCTGCAAAGCCGCTGAGTAAACGCCATGACACAGTAGACCTCACTACTCTATTTTCATATCGTGACTCGCATCAAAAATCTAAACTGGGACCAAAAAATACGCCAACCAATTAATGATAATGAAATACGGTACTGACTTGCTACGTGATTATGCAAACTCGTTTATTCGAGCTAAATATGCGTACATGTGAGCAGGATCTTTCTATAGATTTGAATACAAAAAGGGGTGAGCACCCCCTACTTCGTGTGACCAGAATCTGACCGACAGGAGTCCATTCCTGCCATTTATTGTCACTTCCTGTCCGCCGCGCGTGGGATCGGTGCGCGTATGTGATTGATCCATACACAAGCCTGGAGAGAGTCGTTGACTCATACTTCATTAGCCGAAGGTTCGAGTCCTTCCGGGACCACAAATTTCACTTTTCTTTCTGAATCCACTTGATAAATGTCTCAGCAGCAGTGCTACGTTCCGAAACTGGGGACGAAGAAGATAGATAATACCCAGCGGCCTCAATCGCCAATTCCGATACAAAGAAGAGCTCGCCGGAATCCAGTTCATTTTGGACCAGATCATCCCACAGCGCGATGCCCTGACCATCGATGACGGCCTGTACACGATCGTTGGAATCTGGAATCACGAGACGGTTTTGCATCGGGTGATATTGCAGTCCGGCAAGTTGATGCCATTCTTCCCATCCTCCACTTCCTGAGCTATCTGCTAGCAGCGGTATTTCTCAGAGGGCTCGCTCAAGTCCGATTTTTTCACCTGCTCTGTCACGGAGGCATTCGCTGTTGGTCGAGCTGAACAATTAAAAAGAAGTGTTCTAACGAGCTCGTGATCAGACTTATCCCAATTCCCCACGTCCCAGCAGACCGCGACGTCGATATTAGATTAGGCCAGATCATCGATGCCGATAATTGGCTCCACCCGAACAGCGATACTTGGATTGGCTTCCATGAATAACATCAACCGGGACGACAACCAGCGTGAAAAGAAATAGGTGAGCGCCCCGATTGTGATCATCTCGGGCGCGGCCTCTTTTAACTCACGGATTCCCCGATCGAGTTGCCCGAAAGCCAGTTGCGCGCTGTGCATCAATTTTTCCCCTTTCGGGGAAATATGCAGTCGCTAACCCTTTCGATCAAATACCGTAAACCCCAACTCGTCCTCCAGTTTTCGGATCTGATAGCTGACGGATGCTTTGGAGAGATTCAACTCCTGGGCAGCGGCCGTAACACTCTCATGACGAGCAACGACCGTAAAGACTCTTAAGGTATCGTAGGATCTGAACGGCATGTTTAACGTTCGAATTTATCTGACAACTTGTCCAAGATTTTTAGATATCACTAAGTAATTCATTGTGATTCAATACATTTTTAAAAATCATATTCCTAACTGTATAAAGA
>PAUU01000063.1 GCA_002713825.1 Acidiferrobacteraceae bacterium
GAGTCGCAGTTGGACATGAACCGGTGGCCACGGCGCTCCATTTCACGCCGAAACCCCCAGTAGTTGGTCAACTGGCCGTTATGCACAACCGAGATGTCGTTGAACGGGTAAGCCCAATACGGGTGTGCCGAGCGGATATCCACGTCGGATTCAGTCGCCATTCGGGTATGCCCGATGGCATGAGTGCCGCCAAACTCGCCAAGACCATACTGACCCGAGACCACGGTCGCGTCTCCCAGATCTTTGACCAATTCAAGCGCATTGCCGATAGAAAGAATCTCGGCACCCTCTACGTCTTCGACGTAGTCGGCTAGCTTTTTCATATCACCGTCATAGGAAATCCAATAACGGTACGCATACTCAGTAGCCTTGTCTTCGCTGACGCGACGCGCGCCCAGTTCATCAAGACGTCGATCAACCTCTGCTCTGCGCTCGCGCACCTGATCGTGAATCTGGAAACCGTGACGCATATCTTCCTGTTCTGCGACCTTGAACCGCATTACGTGCTCTCCAGACTTGGGGTTGCCGTAGAGCGCGAAACCCGTGGAATCCGGGCCTCGATGCTTAAGCGACTGCAGCATGTCCGTCAACTCTCGGCCGACGTTGCTGCTTTTACCCCGGTGAATCAAACCGGCTATCCCGCACATAGGACCTTAACCTCCGTATAAGTAATTGTTGAGATACAAAACTCAGAACCCAATGGGGGCGCCTGCTGCGCCCCTCTCCTTTGGGCACTGTTATTTCAGGGCAAGCAATCCAGATAAGTCTCCGTATCCCACTCAGTGGTGGTATGCATAAAGCGCTCCCATTCGTCGCGCTTGTAATGCTCGAACACCCGAAACATATCGCCAGGCATTGAAGACTTAATAACTTCATCATTGCGCAATTCGTCCAAAGCCTCACCCAGCGACATGGGCAACTTCTTTACGTCTTTGCCCGCGTCAATCGCCTCATAAATATTGCGTTCTTCGGCCTCACCCGGATCGAGATCGTTCTCAATGCCGTCATCGAAAGCTTTTAACAACGCGGAACCCATCAGATATGGATTCACCATCGAGTCAACCGAGCGGTACTCAAATCGCCCAGGCGCAGATACACGCAACGCACAGGTGCGGTTTTGATAGCCCCAGTCAGCAAAAATTGGCGCCCAGAAACCAGTATCCCACAGGCGACGATATGAGTTAACTGTCGAAGAACCGATGGACGTCAATGCGCCCAAGTGCTTGATGACGCCACCGATAGACTGCAGACCGATCGGGCCAGGGGCGCGCTGATCGATCGATGGATCCGGCATAAAAGTATTCTCACCGCCGACCCGATAGCTGAAAGCTCCTTCCATACCTGGCAGGGACTCAAACCCAAGCGTGTTGACCACGTCCTCACCGCCGCGCCAAAGCGACATATTATGGTGACAGCCGTTCGCCGAAACTCCCATAAATGGCTTCGACATGAAGCAAGCAATCAGGTTATTTTCACGCGCGACCTGCGCGCAGATTTGTCGGAAAGTAGTCAGCCGATCGGCATTACGCAACACGTCATCAAACTGGGTATTCAACTCCAGTTGTCCGGGCGCATCTTCATGGTCACCCTGGATGATATCGAGACCCATTTGCTGGGCATACTCAATAACTTTCATGAAGGTGGGGCGGAGTTCTTCGAACTGATCAATGTGATAGCAATTAGGCTTAGTCACACCGCCATCTGGCTTGCCGTCCGCACCGCGCTTTAGCCACATCATCTCAGGCTCGGTGCCACAGCGCATATCGAGCCCATGCTTGTCCTGGAAGGCATTGTGAATTCGGCGCAAATTACCGCGGCAATCTGAAGTTAACGCGCCACCCGGATTCTCGATCTCCTCGCGATTCCGAAACAAAGTGCAGAATACACGGCCGACCCGTTTGTCCCAGGGCAGTTGACAAAAAGTTTCCGGGTCTGGAATCCCTACAAGTTCAGAGGATTCAGGGCCATAACCAATATAGTTACCATGGCGATCAACAAATAGATTTGCGGTTGAGCCGTATACCAACTGGAAGCCTCTTTCCGCTATGCGCTCCCAATGTGCGGATGGAATGCCCTTACCAACGATTCGTCCGGTGACCGAAACGAACTGATAATAAATATAGTCGACACCGGTTTCCTTTATTTTCTCCCTGACCTGCTTGACGAGGTCGTCTCGTCCTGGTTGGTTAACATGGGCTTCAAGATCGCTCATTTCAATTCCTCTCCTTATTTAGTTTTCGAACTACGTCTTCGATCAGTTTGGTTTTTAGCTCGTTACAGTTTTTTCATCGTTTTCCGATTGTTCTTTTGCAGAATCCTCATCAACTCCAAGGAAATGGGCTGTTAGATACCGGGTGCAAATTACCCTGCGCATACCTTGAGAACCTAAACGGTTCGAGCAAGGCGCTTGTGGCTCCAGCGACCTCTTCTGCGACAAGCTTCCCCACGCCCAACATTTTGTATCCGTGATTGGAGTCTGCAATCACATAGCAGTTCTCACAAAATACATCGAATACTGGAAAGCTGTCCGGAGTGAACGCGCCGATACCGCCAGACGGCTCGTCCTTATATTCTGGCGTCTGCCCTTCAAAACGCTTCTGACAGTGAGCAAGCGCTGAACACCACATGTGTGCAAACTCGGTCCCCACCACAAAATCGGGTGAATCCGGACCGTAAGGATCTACCGCGACCTTGTCCGGCTCGGTCGGCACCTTAAAGGGGGCTGCACCGCCTTGAATTCCATTGAAGTGAAAATCCGGTTTGTAATAGATGCCCCACATTTCCTCTGTAATCACCGAACCGTCGACATCCGAGATCAACGGCGCGTCAGAGTCGACATGAATCACAGGGGGCATCTCACCATCGTTGGTCCGTTGCATTTTGGGATCCACCCCCAATGTCCCTTCCTGCAGCGACCAGAAAATCCACATCGGAATATCATGATGCATCTCGCCGTCTGAACCCTTGATACTGACCGCGCGTGGCAACTCAAGCATTTCCCACAGGCTTTTCACCCAGGGGCCTGCTCCGAGCACTACGTAATCGCATTCAATTGTGCCCCGGTCTGTCGCCACTGCTGTAATAGCGCCGCTGCCGTTACCGCGTTCAAATCCCTTTACCGTCACGCCGGTCAGAATTCGAACGCCCTCTCCTTCCGCTTTGCCGGCCAAGCCATACATGGCTCGGGTATTGTTCGAGTAACCACCTGGCTTCTCATGCAGAACCGAAGTGATGCCCTCGGCCTGCCAATCATCAAAAAGGCCGCGCATATATTCAGCAGAATCTTTAGCACCCTCAATAAAAACCGACTCGTAACCGATATCCTTTTGTTGCTCCGCAATGGTCGATACATCCTCGCGCATCACCTCGGGGCTAATCTGCATGTAACCAACGGAGTGGTAACTGTAAGCTTCAGGATCGCTCTCCCAAACGTTTACGCTATGCGCCATGAGTTCGCGCATGGCCGGCTGGAAGTAGTTATTGCGCACAACGCCGCAAGCAATGCCTGATGCGCCGGCGGCGATCGAGGTTTTGTCGACGACAAGAATGTCTGACCCATCGCCCGCTCCTTTCCTCTTGAGTTCCAAAGCCAGGTGATACGCGGTGCTTAAGCCATGAATCCCTGCGCCGACGATCACATATTTTGAGCTTGTGGGAAAAGCCATTTCGAGCAGTCTCCTCCTAATTCAGCGCCAATTTGACGCCTCATGGTTATCAAATTCGCCCAATTCATTCTTGGTCCTAGTTTGCCCTCAGAGAATCATAGTAGAACCTACCAATTTAAAGCCTATGGAACTTCTTTGAAAAATTCAAAAAGCAATCATATTGTTAGTTTATTTTTAGAGAAAAAAATGAAATTCTTTGCCTTGATTAATCTGTTTCATGATGTAATAGTCTAATCCGAATTTATACCGATACAGTATTTGGTATTTATTTGGTTTAAACCAATAGGGCGTGGGATTTTCGCGAAAGAGGTTTCGAATGGGCCAGGAATATCAGGAACTCAGTTATCACAGCGATCCCCTGCCGTCTCTCCCGGAGGCGGTATCCGTCGGAGGTTCCGCAGGCATCGCTGCGCAATTACGGCGGGCCATAGTCGAGGGAGCCTACGGGTTGAATGAGCGGCTCCCTGCTGAGCGAGAATTGGCCAATCTCTTCAAGACATCTCGGGGCACGATTCGCGAGGCGCTTCGACGCCTCCAGGAACTTGGGATGGTGGATCGGCAGATCGGCAGCGGCACTTTTGTGACCTACCGGCAGTTTTCTGAACACACCGAAATTGCAGATGTCACCAGTCCTCTGGAACTCATCGAGGTCCGTCTCGGAATAGAGCCACAGATCGTCCGTCTTGCCGTCGCTAATGCAACTGCCATGGATATCGAACGAATGCGCAAAGCCCTTCTCAAGGTGGAAGCGGCTGCCGGGGATCCGGAAACCTTCTCCAAGGCTGATGCTGAGTTCCACCTCGCAATGGCAGAATGCACCCGCAATCGTCTGATGGTCTGGCTCTACCAACTCGTCAATGAAACCCGCAGCCACGACCAATGGGCAGCCATGAAGGAGTCGATCCTCGTGCCGGAACGGATCGCTCAATACAATGCTCACCATCGCCACCTGTACAACATGATTGCCAAGAGGAATCTGGATTCTGCATTGGACACAATCTACGACCACCTCGATACAGCACGAAACGATCTCGTTGGAGCCGTTCGGACAAGACCCAACTAATCGGAACTTCTAGCTTCCTCAAACGTCGCGTCACTCCAGTCAGGCAAAAATCCGAGAATCCTAATATCGGCCGGTGTTCGCGAATTGAAAAGTCGGTTGTGCCAGTAAGTCGTCTCATACGCTCGCGTGTTTTCTTCCAACTCGCGAACCGAACAGGGCAATCGGTAGCGTGAGCCAAACTGGCTGAACTCAAGAATGCACGACCCACGAGCACAAAGAGCCCGAGCCAGCAAACCCTCCGCATTGAAAAGGCCCGTCATCTCGTCTGAAAACTCCTGGGGCTTCTGGTAATACGTAGCGGAAAGATACTTGATCGCCGCTTTGTAACGATCGGCGGGATCATGGGTCTTTTGCACCATATGCCGAAACTGGGAAACATCATGTGCGGCCTCTGCCCGAATGATGAGCAAAGTGACCTGACCAGAGTAACTCCCACCGTCGGCCAATGACAGATGCGGACACATTCCAGACGTCGGTCGTCCGTCGCCCACTCGCATAGCCCGTTGCCGCACAAGGCATTGCCAAGCCAGAAACTGCGACTTCAAATCAGCAGTCGGTTCGCCCATAACCAAGAGACCCTTGAAAAACAGTAAATGAGATTGCCTTGCGGCCCGATAATACCGGATCACAGTACCACGACTTCACGCTGGACGTTAGACTACGGAGACAGCAAATGCGTCCCGGCAGAGCCTTGTCTACACCGTCTTTTTTCATCGATATCGATGGCGTCCTCTACGGGGGTTCTGCGCCAGTTTCCAAAGGGCCTGGCGTACTTGCCTATCTTCGTAGCCGGGGGTTTCCATTCCTGTTGGTGACCAACACCTCCCGGATGTCAGCGAGCGATATTCAGGAAAAACTCGCCGATCTTGGTTATCAAGTGAGTGCCGACGAGATTCTCCCTGTCTCCCTCGCTGCCGTGGAATACCTTACCCATAAGTTTGATGCTGCACGGTGCTTTCTTATTGGGGATGACAGCCTGGCGGGTTTGCTCGAAGAGAACGGCCATACCGTGTCGCGCAAGGAGGAACCTGCTGATGCGGTAGTTATCGGACAATCTTTTTGGGCAGATTTTGGAGAAATCGATATCGCCCAGCGTCTGGCCTTGCAGGGGACAGAGGTAATCGCCCTGCATCGCGATGCGACCTGGCCAGATGGCGACGTTATCCGCATCGGTCTTGGACCGATCGTGGCGGCCATCGAGTCGGTGATCGACGGAGCTGTAACCGTCATTGGCAAACCCCAGCGCGCTTTTTTTGACGCCGCTCTGTCCCGTACCGGCTTCGCCCGGGCAGATACCGTGATGATCGGAGACAGCATTGCCTCCGACATTGATGGAGCCATTAACGCAGGCTTGCGCAGCCTGCTGGTCCGGACGGGAAACAGCGCAAAGGAGTCTGTGCCCGCGGGTTGTGACGACGCATTAGACTCCATCGCTGATCTTCCGCATTGGTGTAACACTCAGTTTCCAGAATGACCCAACATTGACCGCCTGCGTGACTGATCAGACCCGTCCTTCGCCAGTGGTTCACTGTCGCGACATTCGAAAAGCGTTCGGCAACATGGTCGCCGTTGTTGATCTCAGCTTTGACATTCAACCCCAGAGCTGCTTTGGCCTATTGGGACCAAACGGGGCCGGCAAAACCACCACGCTACGCATGCTGCTCGGCCAATCGCCCCGCTCTGGAGGTGTGCTCGAGGTCTTCGGTCAGGATATCAATCATGGTCGAAGAGCCATCCGCCAGCGGACTGGCGTTGTGCCCCAAGCCGATAATCTCGATCCTGACTTTACGGTAAGAGAGAACCTAGCGATGTACGGTAGTTACTTTAGACTTGATCCAAAGGTCATGGATGAGCGGATCCCGACGTTGCTCGACATGGTAGAGCTTGCACCTCGAGCGAATGACCGAATCAGCACACTTTCCGGAGGCATGAAACGCAGACTAACCCTTGCGCGTGCTCTGGTAAATGATCCACAACTGCTTGTACTTGACGAGCCCACAACCGGACTGGATCCCCAGGCAAGACACATGATCTGGTCGCTAATTCATCAGATGAAGCGATCTGGCAAGACAATTCTGCTTACTACTCACTACATGGAAGAGGCTGAACGGCTCTGTGATGATGTAATTGTTATCGATGAGGGGAGCCTGCTGGCTAAAGGAAGTCCGTCAGAACTGATCGAAACTTTTTGCGAGAGCACGGTACTTGAGATCCGGGGAGACGTCAAAGAAATTCGGATCCAGTCTCTGCCAGCGAATTGGCGAACTGAGGAAGCAGGTGAAAGTCTCTATATATACGCTGACGACTCCCAGGCTCTAGAGGATTTTTCCAAAGAACTAATCGGTATGTTCTGTCTGCATCGCCGAGCCATGTTGGAAGATGTGTTTTTACGGCTAACAGGACGGGCACTTCGGGGATGAATATACTCACTCCGCCGCGTCCTGGTCTTGAATGTTTGGCAGTCTGGCGGCGTAATGCATTGGTGTGGCGCAGAGTAATGACCACCAGTTTACTCTTTCACTTTGCTGAGCCTTTGCTCTACCTCTTAGGCATTGGTTACGGTCTTGGGAGGTTTGTTGGTGAACTCGACGGAATGCCTTACTTTACTTTTCTCGCTTCGGGATTTATCGCCTGGTCGGCGATGAACGTTGCCAGCATGGAGTCAATGTGGTCGGTCTATACTCGAATGGTGCCCCAACAAACATACGAAGGGATCCTGGCAACGCCCACAAAGGTAGATGATATCGTATTCGGCGAGCTCCTCTGGTGCGGAACCAAGAGCCTCATGAGCGGAACCGCCATCCTTGCGGTCGCGGCATTGCTAGGTGTAGTCAGCAACTGGGATGCATTGCTAGTGGTACCTGTAGTCTTCCTAACTGGAGTTTGCTTTGCCGCGCCTGGGCTCATTGTCACGGCGTACGCTACGTCTTACGATCACTTCAGCTTCTACCTCACACTCGTCATGACGCCGATGTTCATCCTGTGTGGCGTGTTTTATCCCGTCGCCAGCCTTCCAGATACAGCTCAATTTTTTGTGCAACTACTGCCTCTGACCCACGCGGTTGAAATTATTCGGCCAATCGTCGTCGGGCAACCCATCACAGACCTTGGGTTCCATCTCGCCGCGCTAAGTGGATTCGGACTGGTAACCACCTGGATCGCGACCGCGCTGTTCAGGCGACGGCTGATTAAGTAGCACGAAAACACTCCTTCGTCACAAAGCTAGAATTAAGGAAGACAGAGATAATCGCCGAAATCCATGGACTTCTTGGCTGCCATTTCGACGCTGAGAACTCCACGCAAAGCCCAACACGCCTTAATTACACCTGAATGAGTGATAAGGAGATTGTCTTCTCCAGGAAGTTCTGAGAGGAATTCGTCCACACGCTCGATTACATCCTGAAATCGCTCACCACCGGGTACTCGATAACCCACAATGTCGTTTGCCCAAGCGTCAATTTCCTTCGGATTGATTTCCGACCACGGTATGCCTTCCCATTCTCCGAAATCCATCTCCTGAATTCTAGAATCGACTTCAAAAGGTATATTCAAATACTCGGCTAGTTTCAGACATCGGCGCAACGGGCTCACAATAACTTTCGAGTACGTTTTTTTAATTCTTCGCTTAACCTGTTGCGCCTCAACAGGGAAGGCATCACTGACGTCAAGATCGAGACGTCCATAGCAAACGCCCTCTGGGATTTTAGGACTAGTGTGCCGAATCAGGTAGAGAGCCATAGACCACTCGCTGAGAGATAGATAAGCACCTCTGAAATCTGCTGTGAAAAGCCAAGATAATCGCCGGTATATCCCCCAATCTGGTGCACACACAATCGTGCCAGTAGGAAGACAGCAACCACAAGGATAAGGGCCGCAACCACCGTGAGCTGCAGTTGCCAGAGCCCCAGGGGCACGACGACTGCCAGTCCGACCAGAAGCCCTCTGGAGGGTACACCCTGCGCCACAGGTTTTGCCCGGGACGCCTCGGCGTCCTGCACATAATCGAGTAGATAGATCAAAACCAGAGGAGCGATCCTGGAAAGTGCATGAGCGACAACAAGTAACACGACGCCTAGAACAGGATCCAAAAAAGCCAGTATCGCTGTCCGCAGAGAAAGGACGACCCACAGAGCCGTGGCGCCATAGGTCCCAATCCTCGAGTCCTTCATGATCCGAAGCTTGTCCGCCGGAGCAAACCCACCGCCAAACCCGTCACACACATCGGCCAGGCCGTCCTCATGGAAACAGCCTGTCAACAGCAGTCCAGCGACGACGGCCAGCACTGCCGCTGCAGGTTGAGGCAGCCAGAGTGTCGAGAACCAGAATACGCCCGCTACGATGACGCCGATACCGAGCCCAATCCAAGGCAGATACTGACTGGCGTGATCAAGATCGCTATCTGAGAATCCAGAGATGGTGCCCATCGGTATACGGGTAAAGTAGCCTACGGCCACCCGAAAGCGACGAAGCTCTCGTGACACAGAATCGGGATTCAATAACGCCATAGTCGCTTTTGCGGTCCGCTAATCGGAGGCCTCGCTGACGCCCGCTTCGACAAACGTCGCCATATAGCTGTGCAGTTGGCAGGCCGCCTCAAGCACGAGAACCGCAACGGCAGCTCCACTCCCCTCTCCCAGTCGCATACCGAGATCCAGCAACGGATCTGCTTTCAGGGCCGCCAAAACATGCTTGTGTCCCGGCTCTGCTGAGCAGTGAGAGTAAAAAAGCCATGGCGCAATAGAAGGATTGGCTTTGACGGCAACCAATGCCGCCACTGAGGCAATAAATCCATCCACGAGCACTGCTTTGCCTTTCTGAGCACAGCCAACATAAGCGCCGACCAGTCCTGCGATCTCAAAACCTCCAAGATGTCTCAAGATCATCATTGGCGGCGCCTCGCGAATAACCGCGTCATGATGCTTAAGCGCCTGGCTAATCACATCCGACTTGTGCCTGACCCCTGCTGAATCGAGCCCGGTTCCCGGCCCGACCAGATCCTCCGGCGGCAAACCCAGCAGAGCACAGGCAAGTGCGCTGGCGCTAGTGGTATTCCCAATGCCCATTTCTCCGCCAATGAAGAGTTGACTTTCAGTTTCAACCACTTTCCCCGCTGCTCGTTGCCCAGCGTCGAGACTCTCTGTCAGTTGCGAAGCGTTCATCGCCGGCTGGCTGACAAAGTTCGCGGTTCCTGGACCGAGGTCCAATCGGGAGACCCTATCGAGCTCACCCGGATCATTTACGAGACCAAGATTAATCACTTCCAATTTGGCGCCGAGATGCGCGGCCATGACTGAGATCGCCGCACCTCCGCGAGCGAAATTTCTTACCATCTCTCCCGTCACTGCCACGGGAAACGCGGAGACCCCTTCCGCCGCTACACCATGGTCTGCCGCAAAGACACCGATATAGGCGGGTTTGGTCTGGGGTACGTCGGTATTCTGCAGTGTGGCGAGATGCACCGCGCACGCCTCTAGTCGACCCAGTGAACCGGGCGGCTTTGTCAGGCTGTTCTGTCGGGCCAGCGCTGCCTCGCGGGCCCTTTCAGACACCGGCATTGCTGGAGCAACAATCCAGTCATTCTCCGATTGCTCCATTGATTTCCCTCTAGACTGTCTGCTTCACCCAAGTTGGTATCCCGGCCACCATCAGGATCACATTGTCTGCGAGCGCTGCAAGTGTCTGATGCAGAACTCCGATCTCATCGCAAAAACGTCTGCTCAGTGCGTCCATGGGTACCACGCCGCTGTTCGTTTCATTGCTCACCAGGACCAGATTGTGTCGTCCTCGTTTTAACTCCGTGATCAGCGCCTCAATCTCGCCTCTTCCCGTTTTGAATCGCTCGTCGGTCAAGAGAAGATTTGTTATCCACAACGTAAGGCAATCGACTATGACGACGTTTTCGGCCGTCCCATACTCAAAGAGCGCTTTAGCTAAATGAATCGGTTCCTCGATAGTTTTCCAATGCTCCGGTCGATGTGTTTGGTGCAGGGCAATCCGCTCTTGCATTTCAACATCCTTTGCCTCGGCAGTGGCAACATAAACGATCTGGTCTGAGATATCAGCAGCCAAGCGCTCTGCCATGCGGCTCTTGCCAGAGCGGACACCTCCGAGAATCAGGGTCAGCATTGTGCTCTCAGCAGAGTGCCACGAACTTGGACCGCTTTAACTGCATACGTTTTTGAGATCACACTCATGCCGGATAAAAAAAGTATGTGTCACCCACCTGATAGCGGTGGAGTTGGTGCTGGTAAAGCCTAGACAGATTTTCTTCGTTCGCGATCAGCTCTACCGGGCCTTGGCGCGTTTCTCCCTCACCATACAACAAAAGCAGGTGATCACTAAAGCGCGTAGCGAGATTGACATCATGCATGACCATCACGACCGCCCGCGCCTTGGCTCGACACTCGGCAAGGAACTCCTTGAGCAGTTGGGTCTGAAAATGAAGATCGAGGTGATTAACCGGTTCATCCATAAACACCAGTTCTGTCTCTTGCGCGGCCAACGCGGCAAGCTCCACCCGTCGCCGTTCGCCGCCGGATAATGAAGAGAGATCGCGACTTCCAAAGTCCTGGAGACCGACGCGGTTCAACTCCCGCTCAACAATTGATTGATCGTGCTCGCTCGAGTCCCGCCACCTCTGGATCCACGGATGGCGCCCGTTCATTACGGTCTCATTGACAGTCGTTGGAAACTGAATCTCTGGATTCTGAAACAGCAGACCAATCTTCTGTGCACGACTCCGTCGGGTCAGCTGATCAAGAGGATCTCTCCCGAGCCGGATATGACCCCGTTTCAAGGGTCTCAGGCCCGCAAGAGTCCGCAGAAGCGTGGTCTTTCCGATACCGTTGCGACCCAGAATCGACCAGACCATTCCCGGCTCAAGACTCAGATTCAGATCACGGCAGA